>NZ_JADWDC010000012.1:36553-100697 GCF_020640915.1 Waterburya agarophytonicola KI4
AAGGAGATGGAGAAACTCCCACAGAGCCAGTTGCTGAAGGAGCTGAAGGAGATGGAGAAACTCCCACAGAGCCAGTTGCTGAAGGAGCTGAAGGAGATGGGGAAACTCCAGGGGAGACACCTATGGAAGAAGCCATAGTAGATGGGGAAGAAATTCCTACGGAAGAGATCGCTGTAGAAGAAAATGTAGAAACTCCTGGTGAAGAGGCGATCGCCGATGATAATAATGATGATAATAATGATGATAATAATGATGATAATAATAATGATGTAGAAACTCTCCGCAACAATACCGCAAATGATAATGACGCTGCGGAAAGAAATGCTGCCAATGAAAATGTCATGGAAGCGATCGCCAGCAACAATAATGCCACCGATCGAGAAGTTGTTACCAGTGAAGATGATTTTGGAGTTACTTTAGGGGAAAATACCGCAGGAGATGCAAATGCGATCGTTGAAGATAGTGTTGTTCCCGAACTTCCAGTAGAAACTCCTGTAGTAAACTCACAAACGCAAACACCGAGGGAGATTGAAGTAGATAACAACCTTAATTTGGATAACGATTCTCCATCTCAAACAGTCACAGAAGAAACTAATACTAATACCGAAAGCGTTGAAGTAATAGAAGAAACTAATACTGTTAATAACTCGTCTGAAAGCGAAGGAGTAGCTACCGACGACGCTAGTACCGAAAGCGGTGAGGTAACAGAAAAAACGGCAACCATTAATAATTCATCTAATAATTCATCTGAAAGCGATAGTGTTGAGTTAACAGAAGAAACTGAAGCAGTTATCAAAGATAAAGTTACCGAAGAATTAGTTGAGGAAGTCGATGAAGAGACGGTGACAGCCACAGAAGAAACCGAAGAGACTGAAGAAATAGCCGAAGAAACTGAAGATACAGAGGAAGAAGTAGCAGATAATAATGATAATTCTCAGGATCTCGGTCAAGAAGTAGATCGCATTGCTTATGAGGTACAAGTTCAAGAATCACCTACCGATATAGCCATACAGATGCAGGAAGAATTCCAACTAACTCAATTAATGGATAGTTCTGGGTTACAACTATACGGTCAAGTTCCTTCTGTAACAGAAATTTCTGATAGATTGGCAGAACTCGGACAACAAACGGGTAAAAACCCCGCGTTCATTAATATATCCTTGCAATCTGATCGCTTGGAGGCTTTTGTTGTACTTCCTAACCAAGCAAAATTAGCTAATGGAGATAGTTCGTTAGTTGCATCAACCGATCTCGATAAACTAGATTCGCCAAAAACACCCCAGTCTGTAACCTTACGAGAAACCATTAAAGATATTTCCCGTCAAGATATCATTGCCACGGCAACTCAGTTTCGAGAAGAAGTAAGCGATTCGAGTAAGTTGAGTCAAAGCAGCTATCTAAAATCTTCACAAGAGCTATACAAACTTTTAATCGAGCCAATTGAAGCAGAATTAGAAGCCAATAATATCGATGTTTTAGTATTTTCGATGGATTCAGGTTTGCGTTTGTTACCTTTGGCTGCACTACATGATGGCAAGCAGTTTCTGATTGAGAAGTATGCAGTGGCAATAGTACCTAGTTTTGGGCTGACAGATACTCGTTATGTTAGTTTAGACCAAAGCTCTATTTTGGCAATGGGTGCATCAGAATTTGCCGAGCAAGCTGCTTTACCGACTATGCCCATTGAATTGGAAACAATTGTGAGCAAACCTCGTCAGGGAGAAGTATTTATCAACGAGCAGTTTACTGTGGAGAATTTCAAGGCTCAAAATAGCCGTGAAACTCCTTTTCCAATCGTTCATTTAGGAACACATGCAGAGTTTAAAGCTGGTAGTCAGAATGATTCCTACATTCAGTTTTATGACGGCAAATTAAAAATACCCCAGCTACAAGATTTATCTAACGAGTTAGGTTGGAATAGCGATGCTACTCCTATCGAACTCTTAGTCTTGAGTGCTTGTGAAACCGCCTTAGGTGACGAAAAGGCAGAACTGGGTTTTGCAGGTTTGGCAGTGCAAGCTGGAGTAAAGTCAGCCTTGGCAAGTCTTTGGTATGTCAGTGATGTAGGAACACTAGCTTTGATGGGAGAATTTTACGATCGCTTGGATAGTACTTTACTTAAAGCAGAGGCTTTACGTCAAACCCAGTTAGAAATGCTTCAAGGTAATGTCAAAGTCAATCACAAACAGGTGAATTTATCTAACGGGCACAACTTAGACTTGCCTCCTCAATTTCCTGAAGGAACTTTAAACTTAGATCATCCCTATTTCTGGTCGGCATTTACCTTAATTGGTAACTGGAATTAAAGCAAATATAGTTATCATAAATTAACTTAAATATCCAACTAAAAAGCGATCGCTTTAAGTTAAACTTGAGAGCGATCGCTTTTATTTTGACAGTTCATCAATTCTTACAATAACGAACTTTTACTTCATCATAACTGCATAATTAACTGAATAAAAACATATTACAATGATGGTTATATCTCGCTAATTTTAAGTATCTAAATTACTCGAACTTGCTTGAGTGCCAGTGGATAATCGTGGTAATTAAAATTTTTGGCGATCGGAAAAATCTATTTTCAGGGAACAATAAACATAACACTACCCCTCACACTGTTAAGAAAGTAATATGTGGAAAATTTTGACTCCCAAGACTTTTTTATTAATTAGTATTGGCTCGATCGCGACAATAATTTTGGGTTCAAAAATGCTAGTTACTCAAAATAATTCTAACGATAATCTTGCTACAAAAAAGCCGATTATCACTCCTATGTTAGCAACTGCATCGGGTAGTTCTTCCGAAAATAGCCGTACTAGTTTTTTATTGGCTGCGGATCTAATTGATCGCCAACAGGGTAAAGCAGCTTTAGCTCAATTACAGGGTTTAGAACAAAATTATCCTTTACTCGCTCCCTATATTTTGCTTTCTAAAGGGAAAGCTTATCAACTAGAAAACCAACTATCCGAAGCAGAAAAAGTTTGGCAAAAGTTGGCGAGTAACTATGCCAATTCTCCAGCTTCTGCCGAGGCTTTATATTTGTTGGGCAAAACCAACCCCGCCTATTGGCAACAAGCAATTATTAAATTTCCTTCCCATCCCCGCACCCACGAAATAATTCGCCAAAAACTCAGCCAAAATCCCAATCAACCAAACCTGATGGCAGTATTGGTCAAATATACTCCAGACGATTCTGGGGTAGACAAAATGAGAGATCGTTTAGTCAAAGAATACAGCAGTCAACTAACTCCAGAAACTTGGGAGGCGATCGCCGATAGTTATTGGGTAAAATGGGATTACGGTCCAGCTGGGAAAGCCTACGCAAAAGCTCCCCGTACATCTGGCAATCTCTATCGCGCTGGTAGGGGATACCATATTGCCAATAGCAAAGCCACTGCAAAACAGTTTTATTTGCAATTGCTCGCAGAATATCCCGATGCACCAGATACTGGTTGGGGTTTGCGTCGTTTAGCAACTATTGTCAACAAAAAAGAAGGTTTAGCTTATCTAGATCTGGCAATCCAAAAATTTCCCCACCACGCACCAGAAGCTTTATTAGAAAAAGCAACTTTACTCGATGGGTTGGGTAGCCCCAGATCTGCTGCTCAAGCCCGTCAAACAGTCTTAACTGACTACAAAAATTCTGAATCCGCTGCTCAATATCGCTGGAATATGGCTAGCAAAAAAGCCAAAGCAGGAGATCTTGTTAGTGCGTGGCAATGGGCGCAACCCATTGTAATCAACAATCCAGACAGCAAGATTGCTCCTAAAGCTGGTTTTTGGATTGCTAAGTGGGCAACTAAGCTCAATCGTCCAGAAGATGCCACTCAAGCCTATCAATTGGTTTTAGCGCGTTTTCCTCGCTCTTATTATGCTTGGCGATCTGCGGTTGCTTTGGGTTGGGATGTGGGAGACTTTACCACCGTACGTTATAAAACTCCTGAAGTAGTGAAAATAGAGCGAATTTTTCCTCCTGGTGGTTCGGAAACTTTCCAAGAATTGTATAAATTAGGCTTAGAGGAAGAAGCCTGGGCGCAATTCCAAACCGAAATCAGCGATAAGCCACAAAGCACTAATTTAACCGTTGCTGATGAATTTACTCAAGGCTTATTTAAACTTTATCAAGGAAAAAATCTACGGGGTATCAATCAAATATGGTATTTAGAGGATCGAGATACACCAGAAGATAAACAACAATGGCAACAACTACGCCAAACTCCCGAGTATTGGCAAGCTTTGTATCCTTTTCCTTTTGAAAATACTATTCTAAAATGGTCAAAACAAAGAGGACTCAATCCTTTATTGGTAACTGCCTTAATTCGCCAAGAATCTCGCTTTGAACCAGAAATTGAGTCTTCTGCGGGGGCATTGGGCTTAATGCAGGTAATTCCTCCCACAGCCAAAACCGCAGCTAAAAATATTGGTTTATCTAATTATTCTCTAACCAAACCCGAAGATAATGTCAATATTGGTACTTATTATCTCGATTTTACTCATAAAAAATATAATAATAACTCCATGCTGGCTGTAGCTAGTTACAATGCAGGACCTAATGCAGTTGCAAAATGGGTATCTCGCTATGGCTTAAAGGATGTAGATGAATTCGTCGAAAAAATTCCTTATCGCGAAACCAAAGGTTATGTTGAGTCGGTGTTTGAGAATTATTGGAATTATATGCTCGTTTATAACCCTGAAATTGGCAAGCAATTTAAAGATTTGGCATCAGATAATGTGAGTGTCAACTAAACTTATGGCGATCGCGGATTTGACGATGAGTGGTTTTATTCATAATTTTCAGAGAGAACCCTCGATCGCTTTAATATTTTTTTGCTATTATTATCTGGTCGTTATTTATATATTCGCGCGGTATATTAATTAAAAATAAATAGAATATTTTTAAATGTATATTAGCATTGTAATTCCTACTTATAATCGACTCCCTATTCTACAAAAAAGCATTATTGCTTTAGAAAAACAAGAACTCCTCGATCGCAAAATTGATGGTTATGAAATAGTAATAGTTGATGATGGTTCGACTGACAAAACTTTGGCTTGGTTGACAGAAAATAAAGCTCAATTACCCCACGTAAAAGTATATTTACAAGATCATCAGGGAGCAGCAGCAGCGAGAAACTTAGGGGTTAACAATGCCAAGGGAGACACAATAGTTTTCATCGATAGCGATCTAGTTGTCACAGAAAGTTTTCTGCAATCTCATGCTGATGCTTTAGTTCGAGGAGAACAAGAACTTAAAAGCGATCGCCTTTTTACTTATGGAGCAGTAATTAATACTAATAACTTTGAAAATCCTACTGCCGAACCTTATAAAATAACCGATTTTTCCGCTGCCTATTTTGCTACGGGAAATGTGGCGATCGCTCATAAATGGTTAGAAAAAGCTGGCTTATTTGACACTGGATTCAAACTCTATGGTTGGGAAGATTTGGAGCTAGGAGTACGGCTTAAAAAGCTCAATTTAAAGTTAATCAAGTGTCCCGAAGCTAAAGGATATCATTGGCATCCTGCCTTTAATTTAGAACAAATACCTCAAGCGATCGAACAAGAAATTCAAAGAGGAAAAATGGGAGTCATTTTTTATAAAAAACATCCTACTTTGGATGTCAAAATGATGATTCAAATGACAATTTTACATCGTCTTCTTTGGGGCATTTTATCTTTAGGGGGAAGATTGAACGAACGTACTCTTAAACCAGTAATGCAACTGTTGATCGATCTTGGTAAACCTCAATTAGCCGAACAAGTAGCTCGCATTTTTCTTAATTGGTATAACGTTCAAGGAGTTTACTCGGCATATCACAATAAATAAAACTACCTTTTAATAGCGATCGCTCTAGGGAGCTAGATTTTTCTTGAATCAACAAATAAATCAACACATCTTAATGACTCAAACACCCGATCAATATTTAACTCCAGAAGAATCTGCCGATGTTGAAGCAGCGTTGCTGACATCTCCCGAAAAGTTTCTGACTCGCTTAACCATCTCTTCCCAAAGACTATTACAGAAAATAGCTCAAGAGTCTCAAGTTGCGATCGAAGACTTATCTCACCAACAAATTATTCAGTGGTTTGAAAATGACAGTAAAGCCAAACGAGAACGGGGAGATGATGCGGGAACATTAAAATGGTAAGTTTTTTTCTCCAACTAGATCCCGACTAACCCGTAAAATAGAACATAAATTTAGATATAAAATTTTGCCTCAAGCAATAGTTAATCGTTATGCAAACTCTGGATAATCCTAATCTTACTAATACACCCGCTTTTGATACTACTATTCATAGAAGGAAAACCCGCCCCGTCCAAGTTGGCGATATAACTATCGGCGGTGGCAATCCTGTGGTAGTGCAGTCGATGATTAACGAAGATACTTTAGATATAGATGGCTCAGTAGCAGCAATTCGTCGTCTTCATGAGATTGGCTGCGAAATTGTGCGGGTGACAGTGCCTAGTATGGCTCATGCCAAAGCATTAGCAGAAATCAAGCAAAAACTAGCGGATACTTATCAAACAGTACCTTTGGTTGCTGATGTTCATCATAACGGCATGAAAATTGCCTTAGAAGTAGCCAAGCACGTTGATAAAGTAAGAATCAATCCTGGGCTGTATGTCTTTGAAAAACCCAAAAGCGATCGCACTGAGTATACAGAAACTGAATTTACCGAAATTGGTGATAAAATTCGCTCCACCCTCGAACCTTTGGTAATTTCCTTGCGCGACCAAGGTAAAGCGATGCGTATTGGCGTAAATCATGGTTCTTTATCCGAAAGAATGCTCTTTACCTATGGAGACACTCCAGAAGGGATGGTAGAGTCAGCCTTAGAATTTATTAAAATCTGCGCATCTTTAGATTTCTACAATATCGTACTGTCTCTCAAAGCTTCTCGCGTACCTGTCATGTTGGCTGCTTATCGTTTGATGGTACAGAGAATGAACGAATTAGGCATGGAATATCCTTTGCATTTGGGCGTTACCGAAGCAGGAGACGGGGAATATGGCAGAATCAAATCTACTGCGGGAATTGGCACTCTATTAGCTCAAGGAATTGGCGATACGATTCGCGTCTCTTTAACCGAATCTCCCGAAAAAGAAATCCCTGTTTGCTACAGTATTCTGCAAGCTTTAGGACTGCGTAAAACAATGGTGGAGTATGTTGCTTGTCCTTCTTGCGGTCGTACTTTATTCAATCTAGAAGAAGTATTGCATAAGGTTCGCGAAGCCACCAAACATCTTACAGGTTTAGATATTGCAGTGATGGGTTGTATTGTAAATGGTCCAGGAGAAATGGCAGATGCTGACTATGGTTATGTGGGCAAACAGCCAGGCTATATTTCTCTTTATCGCGGTCGAGAAGAAATTAAAAAAGTTCCTGAAGATCGAGGTGTTGAGGAATTGATTAATTTAATTAAATCAGACGATCGCTGGGTCGAACCTGAATAAGTAATACCCTCGACAGTTTGCTCAACGGAGGAAACCTCCACAACGCAACTGTCTGGCAAGTAACAAATAACAAATAACGAGTTTGTAGACTTTTTACTTGTCCGAAATGCTTTAGATCACAGGCAATTATGGTTATTGATTCCCATACTAAAACTAGACAATGCTAATAGCTAATAGCTGATAGCTAAAAAAAAATAAATTTGTCCCGAATCAAGGATTGACAAAACTTATGACTATTACAGTTTTAGTATGCGCCTTAGCTTTTGCCTGTGGTGCGATGTTGGGTAAGAATCTGGCTGCTATTGGAATCACCTCTGATAATGCTCTCAAGAATCATCAAAGATCTTTGGTTTGGCTGCTAATTGCGCTGATGCCTGTGTTAGGTATATTGGTTATCCTGGATAAATTTCATCTTGCTTCGGTATTACCCAAGATTTTTCCACCGATGCTTTTAATTTATCTAGCAGGATATTTTAATGAAATTATTCTGGGGATGGGCTGTTTTTTCCTGGGCTTATTATTGGTTATGGAGTTGTCGGAAAAACGTTCTCGACAGAAAGTAGTTCAGTTACTAGTAGCTTTAGGCGCGATCGCTTTTGCTTTGAGTATTTTATTATTCTTTCTTCAGCCAGTACAGGCGATGGTAGCTAAACCCAAACTTGTCAACGGGGTTATAATACAAACTACGCCTTATACTTGTGCGCCTTCTAGCATTGCTACTTTATCCCGCGTTACTAAAAAACATCCTATCATTACCGAAAGAGAGGTAGTAGCTTTAACTAGAACCAATCGTTTTGGCACAACTACTCTATCGGAAATTAGAGCGATGGAGAAGTTGGAGTTAAATCCTGAATATCGTCATAATTTAACTGTTGAAGATTTAATTAGTCTTAATAAACCCGCCTTGCTTCATGTCAAAGAGAAACCCAAATCTGGCAAAGGTGTTAGATTTTCTCATGCAGTAGCATTACTATCAATCAACCCTCAAAAACGCTTAATCCTGATTGCTAATCCCCTTTATGGGATGCAAATAAAAACTTTTGAAGAATTTGCTCAATACTGGTTTGGAGAAGCGATTTTGGTCGATCTAGAGCAAGCAAGAATTAGTTGACAATTTTCTATTCAACTAATTGATAAGTAATTTGCTCCAATATTTTCAATCCTTTCAAAGAGCCTTTGATTAATCTAGTCGCAGCAAGGGGTTGTTTGAAAAAAGCGATCGCCATTGACAGAGTTTTTAAATTGCCTTCTTCATCAATCGCCTGACTAAGATCGGGTATATCTCCCGTTAGATCGTCGCTAACCACTCGCAACATCGCGACGTTAATATTTCGCTGTTGGAATTTTTTCATATAGTCATAACCTTCCATATCTAATACACTTGCAAGATAAGTCTTACTCAACTGTAATTTTTCTCTAGCTCGACAAATAAGGCGATCGCTGGTTAGCCCCGTAACTAAATCTATCGATCGCCTTTGCTGAATTTTGGTAGTTAATTCTTTGTGTAAATTTATTTCTGCACCATCTAAATTACAACAGCTTTGATAAAGCACTAGATCCCCTACAGAGTATTTTGGCGACAAGCTACCACACAAACCCATAATCAAGATATTTTGAGCTTTAATTAATTCCCAAGAGTAGTCCGCTAAAGTTTGTTCGATCTTTTTTGTCCCGATAGGAATAGGCAGAACTTTCAGGCGATCGCAATTGGCTTTTTTTAGTCCACGACAAACTGCTTGGTATTCTGCCCCTTGAGGAACGACAATAGTATCAATAGGTATCACATCTATTCACAATTGATTATTGTTGTTAATTATTTTTATGTCTTTGACCGAATTAGATAAAAAAGCTAATTTATGGCGTGGTTTTAAGGAAAATGGAACTACAGTCCTGATTGCTCTGTTATTAGCCTTTTTAATCCGAGTTTTTATTGCAGAACCTCGTTATATCCCTTCTGAGTCGATGTTTCCCACTTTAGAAACAGGCGATCGCTTGGTAATCGAGAAAGTGGCTTACAAGTTTCATCCTCCAGCAAAAGGAGATATCGTAGTTTTTCAGCCACCTACTAAATTGAGACTTTTGGGTTACGAAAAGAATCAGGCATTTATCAAAAGAGCGATCGCTACACCAGGAGAAACAGTAGCAATTCAAGATGGAGTCGTTTATATCAACAACGAACCCCAATCAGAAGACTATATTGCTGCCCCTCCAGAATACGATTTAATTCCTGTGAAAGTGCCAGAAGGAAAACTGTTTGTGATGGGAGATAATCGTAATAACAGTAATGACTCCCATGTTTGGGGTTTTCTCCCCGCAGAAAACGTCATTGGTCATGCAGTCTTTCGCTTTTGGCCTTTTGATCGCATCGGAACAGTTTAATGATTGACGTAATAAATACTAATTACTGTTTGCCGAATTGTCTTTGATAGACGATTTCTTCTTTGCCAGATTCTAGTTTAATATCAGAACGAGGGTATGCCACGCATAATAGAGCATATCCTTCTGCTTGTAATTCTGTGGATACCCCCATGCCATCGCTTTGTTCTACTTCTCCTGAGAGAATTTGAGCAGCACAGGTAGTACAAACTCCAGCACTACAAGAAAATGGTAAATCGATACCCGCATTCGTTGCAGCATCTAAAATACTTTGTGATTCTGGGACTTGAATTGTATGAGTTTTACCTTGATGGTTAATTTCAACATTGTAGGTATTGGACATGAGTGTAAATCTAAATTGCGATCGATTGGTTTGACTAAGTTTATTATTTTCTCATAAATAGCTCGATTCCAATATTTGAACTAGATATTGTGCGCCAGACAACAATTAACCCAGGAATTTTGTTTAAACTTATCCAGAAATTAGAGTTTTCAGTGTATCCTTTTCGTTAAGCCAGCGTGAGGAGTAGCGGAAAAGATGGATTTTCGGAATAGAGCATTAGAAACTCTTAAACAAACGAGCAGGACTTTCTATATCCCTATTGCCCGTCTACCAGAAAAGTTACAAGATGCAGTAGCATCAGCTTATCTTTGTATGCGTGCGATCGACGAAATAGAAGATACTCCTGACCTTGACAATCAAACCAAAGCTTATTTGTTACGTAATATTAGTTTGAGACTACAAGAGATCGCTGATATTAATGCTTATAGAGGAATTGGTGCAGATCTTATTCCCTATAAAGATGTTTTGCCAGAAGTTAGCCTGAGTATTGGAGAATGGGCTAGTCTGGCAGATCAATCGATCGCCCCCAGAATTTGGGATGCTACCGCAGCCATGGCAGATCGCATGGCTTATTGGGCGGAACGAAATTGGACAATTTCCACTAAAGCAGATCTAGACCGCTATACTTTTAGCGTAGCAGGGGCAGTAGGTTTGCTCTTATCAGATTTGTGGGCTTGGTATGACGGTACAGAAACTAATCGCACCCAAGCGATCGCTTTTGGTCGGGGTTTACAAGCAGTTAATATTGTGCGAAATCAAGGGGAAGATTCGTTACGAGGAGTTAGTTTTATTCCCGATGGTTGGACGAACAAAGATATTCAAGCCTACGCTCGTCGTCAGCTAGAACAAGCTGCTTTATATATCGAAGCTTTACCTAAAAATAGTCCTGCCCTGGATTTTTGCCAGATTCCTTATGTATTGGCAAAAGGTACTTTAGATGCCATATCTATCGGTAAGCCAAAGTTAAGCCGTCACGATGTTTTGAGCTTGGTTGAAAAATTTACCAATATTAAATCCGCTTAATTGATTACAGAGTATTTAGCCAGAAAAACAGGAAAAAACGATGAAATTTATCAAACAAGGAACAATAGCCTTAATTAGTATGATTGCTTTTGGCAAAGCAAGTTTAGCTCAAGATGTAAATTTTGATGAGGTTGAAATCAAAACCATTCCCGTGGCAGAAGATATTTATATGCTGACAGGAGAAGGAGGAAATATTGGGGTATCTGTGGGAGATGATGGAATATTATTAATTGACGATCAGTTCGCTCCTCTGACAGATAAAATTGAGGCAGCAGTCAGTGAAATTAGCGATGGACAAATCCAGTTTTTACTTAACACTCACTGGCATCAAGATCATACTGGTGGTAACGAAAATCTGGGTGATTCTGGAGTAGTTATTGTCGCTCACGATGAAGTTTATACTCGCATGAGTACAGAGCAGTTTATCGAAGCATTTCAAAGAGAAGTCCCTGCTTCTCCCCCCGCAGCATTACCTAGGATTACTTTTAACGACACTACCACATTTCATTTTAACGATCGCACTATCCATGGATTTCACGTAGAATCAGCCCATACCGATGGGGATACGGTGATTCACTTCCCCGAAGTAGATGTAATTCATACGGGAGATATTTATTTTAATGGTATCTATCCTTTTATCGATACTTCTAGCGGCGGCTCAATAGCGGGTATGATTCTAGGGACAGAGAAAATACTCGCTCTAGCAGGAGATGAAACCAAGATTATCCCAGGTCACGGTGCGTTGTCTAATCGCGCTGAGTTAGACAATTATCGACAAATGCTAGTAGAAGTCAAAAAACGAACCGAAAAGGCGATCGCTCAAGGTATTTCTCTAGAAGAGTTTATTGCTTCTAAACCCACTTCTGATTATGACGAGCAATGGGGTGGAGGATTTCTCAAACCAGAACAGTTTGTAACTATTATTTATCAAAGTCTGGCAGAAGAATAAAAGAAAATTTGATTACAATTAGTAGCATATTGATAGATTTTCGATTAACCTGGGAATCCTAAAACTGTGGTCAAGGGATTGGCTGTACTATTTAATACTGTCTCAACAAAACTAGGATTGATGATTTCTCGTTTCAATTGGTTTCTCGGAACTCTATTTTTGATGGCTGCTTTTGGTGCGTTAATGAATCCACCACCTTACATTGCGATCGCCATTCTTTTCTTCTTAATTGGTTTCGTTTTGCTGCCACCTACGGATAAACTGACTCGAAAATATTTTCAGTGGAAAATTAAAGGAGGAACTAAAGGTACGCTTGTCTTGATGAGTCTGATTATTATTTGTTTGATTGTTCCTCAAGTAGAAACCAATCCTGGCAAATTTTCCCAAGTGCAGTTGTACGAGGCGAATTAAAATTATTAAATTATTAAATTATTAAATTATTGTGCGGGAAAACTAAGAGTAAAAGTACTCCCCTCATTTAATTGCGATCGCACGGTAATATTGCCTGCCATACCTTCAACCAAGGTTTTGACAATGGACAATCCCAATCCCGTGCCTCCTGCACGATTGCGAGATTCATCGACGCGGAAAAAACGTTCAAAGATACGTCCCTGTTGTTGCAGCGGAATACCCACACCGCGATCGCAAAGTTGAATAATTGCTCGGTCGTTTTCTCGATTTAGTTTTAAAGTTATAGGTGTGGCAGGTTCGGAATATTTAACCGCATTATCGATTAGATTTAATAGTACTTGTTTGAGACGATGACTATCTGCTTTGATGGCAATTATATCGGGTTTTAAGTCCAGTGTAATAATTCTTGCACTATATTGTTTTGCCATTCCCACTACTTCATGAAGTAGATCGTTGAGAATAATCGGTTCTAGTTGAAATTGCATCCGATCGCTGTCCAATCTTGCTAAATCTAGCAGATCTTGTAATAACTGTACGGTGCGATCGGCTTCTGAAGCAGCAGTTTTTAATGCCTCAGTCTGCATTTCTGATAAATTGTCACTACGTCTTAAAATACTTTGAATATAACCAGAAATAATAGTTAAAGGTGTCCGCAACTCATGAGAAACATTACTCAATAATTCTCGTTGGTGTCCCCAAGAATCAGACAACCTAATTAACATCCCATCAACAGTTTCTGCTAACTCTTTAACTTCACTAGGAGCTTGTTCCAAACTAATGCGAGCTTGGTCTAATTTATCGGCTGAAATAGTAGCAGTAAGCTGACTTATTTTCTTTAGAGGTTGCATCGAGCGATCAATATAAAATGCAATAATTGCGGTCATAGTTGCGATCGCAATTATGGTAGCCGCAGCCAAACTACGCATCAAGTTTAAGAACATAACTTGATCTCTGGTGATATTGTGTGCCAAATATAGTTGACCCAAATTAATTCCGTTTACTTGTAATGGCGTAGCACACATCAACCAATAACTACCATGCAAATCTTGTACCTGAGGAATCAAAGGAACGTTTTGTACTGCCAAAAGAGTATCGCCAATTTCTGGTGTATTTAAAGTTTGAGACTTAGCTGTAATATTTCCCTCAGCATCTTTAATCCAAATCAGTTTATCCGTCGTAGATAAAGATGCGATCGCTCTTTTTGCCCCTTCTTCTAAAGGGATCATTTCACTATATATTTTTACATCCTGAGGAAATCGAGTTGCAATATACTTCATATTTTCTTTGTTAGTCGAAACTAAAATATGCTGCATTCTCATACTCGTCCATACAGCCAAACCTCCCATTCCCAATGCTGCAACCCCAGCAATACCCACTGTCAATCTGACTTTTAAAGAAGCTGTATCTAATATTTTTCCCACGAGTTTAGCTTTAAAGGATGAATCTCTGAAATAATTATTTTCGCGCTCGACAGCAATATTTTGGGTCTTTTTTTGGGGACTAGTTAACTGCTTGAATAAGGAATAAAGGAGCATTGACTTGTTTGGCTGTCGTGGTTTTTATTACTCATAAGTCTCCCTCATTGTTCTTAGAAAGAAATGAAAATCTTCTGATAAATTACTAGGAATAAATTTATGGAATTTGCATTGTACAATTATGGTTAATCCAAAAGCCTGGAAAGTGATCAAGCTATATAAAATAGGGTTTTAGCCAGTATATTTAATGTGTTGGCAAATAACACCCCCTTTTTTTATCTAAAAATAAATCAAAAAAATCATAAATTTAGCCCATGAAAATACTGTTAACAGGAACGGAGGGATACATTGGTTCTCTCCTTGCTCCAATGCTGATGCAGCAGGGACACGATATTATAGCTGTTGATACTGGTTATTATAAAGTTGGCTGGTTTTACAATGGAACAGAATCGACTGCCAAAACCCTCAACAAAGATATTAGAAATATAACTATTGAAGATCTTCAAGGCGTGGAGGCAGTAGTTCATCTAGCGGAACTTTCCAACGATCCTACTGGACAACTAGTCCCTAATATTACCTACGATATTAATCATAAAGGTTCGGTTCATGTTGCCAATTTAGCCAAACAAGCAGGTGTACGTCGTTTTGTTTATACCTCTTCCTGTAGTGTTTATGGGATAGCTGAAGGAGAATTAACCGAAGAATCTCCCGTCAATCCCCAGACTACCTATGCTATCTGCAAAACTATGGTAGAAAAAGATGTTTCGGCAATGGCGGATGATGGTTTCTCCCCGACTTTTTTACGGAACGCTACGGCTTATGGGGCATCTCCTCGGATGCGTTTTGATATTGTTTTAAACAACTTATCGGGGTTGGCCTGGACAACCAAAGAAATCAAAATGACCAGCGATGGGACGCCCTGGCGACCATTAGTTCATGTTTTAGATATCTGTCAGGCGATCGCTTGTACCGTGGATGCACCGCGAGATATTATCCATAATCAAACTTTTAATGTCGGGGATACGGCATCTAACTATCAAGTCAAAGATATTGCCAAAATAGTTGCCGACACTTTCCCCGGCTGTGAGTTGAGTTTTGGTCCTAAAGACCCCGATAATCGTAGTTACCGCGTTTCTTTTGATAAGATCGCGACAACCCTACCAGGATTCAAATGCGAGTGGGATGCCCAACGTGGCGCGCAACAGCTATACGAAATATTTCAGCAAATTGATATGTCGTCAGAAACTTTTGTTTCTAGAGGGTTTACTCGCCTAAAACAACTAGAATATCTATTAAAAACTCAGCAAATCGATCGCAATTTCTTTTGGAATTAATTAACTAAATGAGTACCAAAGAATTAGTCATTGAGGCGGGTAGAACCGAAAAGCGATACTGGCAAGATTTGTGGAACTATCGCGAGTTATTCTACTTTCTGGCTTGGCGCGATATTTTAGTACGGTACAAACAGACTGTCATTGGTGTTGCTTGGGCATTAATTAGACCCTTCTTAACCATGATTGTTTTTACTATAGTGTTTGGCAACTTAGCCAAATTACCCTCTGAAGGCGTACCATATCCAATTTTGGTATTTGCAGCCATGCTACCCTGGCAATTTTTTGCTAATTCTTTATCAGAATCCAGCAATAGCTTAATTGTTAATGCTAATTTAGTCTCTAAAGTCTATTTTCCGCGCTTAATTGTTCCTGCTAGTGCAGTTATCGTCAGTTTTGTCGATTTTATGATTTCTGGTATGATTTTGCTGGCTCTAATGGCTTGGTACAATTTTGTTCCTAGCTGGCGGATAATTACCATTCCTCTATTTATCCTGATTGCTTTCTTGGCAGCTATGGGAGTAGGACTTTGGCTAGCAGCACTCAACGTTCAATATCGCGATTTCCGTTATATCGTGCCATTTATTGTTCAGTTTGGTCTATATATATCTCCCGTGGGCTTCAGTAGCAAAGTTGTTCCCGAACAATGGCGACTGCTTTATTCTCTTAACCCGATGGTGGGGGTGATTGACGGTTTCCGTTGGGCTATTTTGGGGGGTGAGTCTCAAATATATCTACCAGGGTTTTTGCTTTCTCTAGGAATTATTACCTTACTGTTGTGGAGTGGTATTTGGTATTTCCGCAAGATGGAACGCACCTTTGCCGATGTAATTTAGAGACAAGGCAAGTTTTATACGTACCGTCGTAGAGTGGGCAAGAAAAATATACTTGTTGATAACTCAAAATAAGCTTTTATTGCCCACCTCCAAAAAAATAATCAGTAGTTAGTAATCATATAATGTCCAAACCAGTTATTAAGGTCGAAAATCTGGGCAAAAAGTATATTATTTCCCATCAACAACAAAATGCTAAAGGCTATAAATATAAAGCTTTGCGGGATGTGATTAGCGATGGGACGAAAACTTTTGCGAAGAAGATTTTAAAGCCAAAAAGCAAAGAAACAATCAATCCCACTCAAGAAGAATTTTGGGCATTGCAAGGAATCAATTTTCAAATCGGACAGGGTGAAGCCGTAGGAATTATCGGGCGCAATGGTGCGGGTAAATCCACTTTGCTCAAGCTGTTGAGTCGTATTACAGAACCAACCACAGGCAGGATTTCGATCCAAGGAAGGGTTGCCAGTCTTCTGGAAGTAGGAACGGGATTTCATCCAGAATTAACTGGACGAGAAAATATCTTTCTCAACGGTTCGGTAATGGGAATGACTAGAGTAGAAATAAAGCAGAAATTCGCTGAAATTGTCGATTTTGCCGAAGTAGAGAAGTTTCTCGATACCCCTGTAAAACGCTATTCTTCAGGGATGTATGTGCGCTTGGCTTTTGCTGTGGCTGCCCATCTAGAACCAGAAATTTTAGTAGTGGATGAAGTATTGGCGGTGGGAGATGCTGCTTTTCAGAAAAAATGTCTGGGAAAAATGGGGGATGTAGCAACCAAAGAAGGACGAACGGTATTATTTGTCAGTCATAGTATGCAAGCGATCGCTCAATTGACCAAGCGTTGTATTTTATTAAATAAAGGTGGCGTTCAATTTGATGGTAATACGGACAAGGCAGTCGGGCTATATATTGCAGGACAAGAAGATGGAACAGAAAGCCCCGCTTTTTATCAAGCACCAGCTAGTAAAACAGGCAGTTATTTGGCTTCAGCGCAAGTACATTCATCAGAAGACGGGGTTCAGATGTGGGGGAAAGCGATCGAGTTCGAGTTTACTCTGCAAGTAGACGAACCGAGCGATCGCTTACGCTTTTTAGTCGAGATCGTCAACGACTTGCAACAACCAGTAACTAAGTTTTGGTTATTTAAAGAAGATGCACCGTTTTTTACCAAGTCGGGATTATTTACCCTTCGGTGTCAAATTCCTAAATTAAGGCTTTATGGGGGTTCTTATACCTTGAGGACTTGGTTTTTTAAGCGTTCGGCACCCCACACTCTTTTGGAATCATTGACGAACATTTGCCCCTTTGAAATTACGATGGGCAGTGTAGAGCGTCCTGGTTTAGTAGGTTATGAATGGAAACCTAACGAGTGTAGTTATTTGGAGGATGCTACTTGGGAAATTTCTGAATAACAATTTTTCAATAATTTTAAAACTGTTTAATCAATTTATTTAATCATCATGGTTCAAACAACAAATCAAGCCAATAATAAACTCCAATTAACTAATTCTAGCTGTCGATTTTGTGACAACCCCTTAAGTCATACCTTTGTCGATCTGGGAATGTCGCCCCTATGTGAAAGTTACTTAAGCCTAGAGCAAATTAACCAAGAAGAACCCTTTTATCCCCTCCACGTCCACGTATGCGATCGCTGTTATTTGGTACAGCTAGAATCTTACGTCAGCCCAGAACATATTTTTACTGAATATGCTTATTTTTCTTCCTATGCGGATACTTGGTTGCAACACGCCAAAGATTATACAGAGTTGATGGTGGAACGGTTTGGCTTTAACGAACAAAGTCATGTAGTGGAAGTAGCTAGCAACGATGGTTATTTATTACAGTATTTTGTGGAGAAAAATATTCCTTGTTTGGGAGTTGAACCCGCAGCAAATGTTGCTAAAGTGGCGGTAGAAAAAGGGGTTTCCACCCTGGTTGAGTTTTTTGGTGTGAAATGCGCTAAAAAGCTGATAAAAAAAGGCAAACAAGCAAATTTAATTTTAGGTAACAATGTTCTGGCTCAAGTACCAGACTTAAATGATTTTGTCGCAGGGATGAAGATCTTGCTTGCACCAGAAGGAGTAATTACCATTGAGTTTCCCCATCTGATGTGTTTGATGGCAGAAAATCAGTTTGACACAATCTATCACGAACACTTCTCTTATTTTAGTTTTATTACGGCACAAAAAATCTTTGCAGGACACGGTTTGACCTTGTTTGATGTGGAAGAATTGTCTACTCATGGAGGTTCGTTAAGAATATACGCCCGTCATGAGGAAGATGAAAGTAAGCCCATGAGCGATCGCGCGATCGCCTTGATTACAAGAGAAGAAGAAGCAGGTTTTAAGGAAATGCAATCTTACGTTAACTTCGATGAACAGGTAAAAGAAACTAAGCGCAAGTTATTAGAATTTTTAATTACAGCCAAACGAGGAGGTAAAACCATCGCGGGTTATGGCGCACCAGGAAAAGGCAACACTCTCCTCAACTACTGTGGTATCCGTACCGACTTTATCGACTACACTGTCGATCGCAATCCTTACAAGCAAGGAAAGTTTTTGCCAGGGACTCATATTCCGATTTATCATCCCGATAAAATTATGGAAACTAAACCCGATTATGTCCTGATTTTGCCCTGGAATTTCAAAGATGAAATTATTAAGCAGATGGCAGCAGTCAAAGAATGGGGCGGTAAGTTTGTCGTACCTATTCCTGAAGTGACGGTTATTGATTGATTGATTGATTTATTAACAAAACAAATAGGGAAATGTTATTCACTCCTACAAAATTAAAAGATGCCTATATCGTCGAACCAAAAAAACTAGAAGACGAACGAGGTTTTTTTGCTCGTAGTTGGTGCGAAACAGAATTTCGCGATCGCGGATTAAATCCTAACCTAGTGCAATGCAATATTTCTTTTAATCAAAAGAAGGGAACATTGCGAGGAATGCACCTCCAGATCGAGCCTTACGCGGAAGCTAAGTTAGTCCGTTGTACTCAAGGGGCAATTTACGATGTCATTGTCGATCTGCGTCCCGACTCAGAAACTTATTTGCAATGGGTTGGGGTAGAGTTAACTCCTGCCAATCACAAAGCATTATACGTTCCTGAAGGCTTTGCCCACGGGTTTCAAACTTTGGCAGATAATACCGAAGTTTTTTATCAAATGTCTCAATTTTATACCCCAGAATGCGCGAGGGGATACCGTTGGAATGACCCTAGCTTTGATATAAGTTGGTCTGAAGAGATAAGCGTTATTTCGGAAAAGGATCTCAATTTAGCAGATTACGTCGCACCAACAGGAAAAGGTTAATTAGGTAAGAAAGAATAAACCCATTACTGGCAAGATTGGGCTGACTTTTTGTTGCCCAGGGATTCGATCCCTGTTATGAAAATCCCATCCTTAATCTAAACATAATACACACAAAGTATAAGTTCTTTAAGATATTTAGTAATCCATAACAGCTTTGATTAGTATCTTAATTAAATCAGGCAAAATTTTTTTTATTCCCCGTGAACCCCATTCATAACAAGCGATGAACGACAAAATTCCTTTGGTCAGCATTGGTTTAGCCGTATTCAACGGAGAAAAGTATCTCGAACAAGCTCTAGATTCGATTTTGGCACAGACTTTTAGAGATTTTGAACTGATTATTTCTGACAATGCTTCAAGCGATCGCACTAAAGAAATTTGCAGTCAATATGCAGCCCAAGATCCGCGAATTCGTTACTATCGCAACTCGATCAATATTGGCGGAGTAAACAACGAAACTCGTACTTTTGAATTATCCAGGGGGAAGTATTTTCGCCTGATGGCTCACGACGATCTTCTCGCCCCCGAGTTAATTGCCAAGTCTTTTGAGATCTTAGAAAAAAATTCTGAATTTGTTTTATGCTACTCCGATATCTCGGTAATTGATGGTGCTGGCAAACAGATTAAGACTATCGATACCAATATCGGTGAAGAAGATGAGCCTTACCAGCGTTTTCGGCGACTTGTTAGTAGAGAACATCGCTGCGAAGCTACCTATGCTTTGACTAGATCTGATGTTTTGACCAAAGTTGATCCTCAATTAAATTATTCAGATTCCGATCGCGCTTTTCTGGCTCAATTAAGCTTGTTTGGTAAATTTTATAAAATAGACGAGCCTTTGTTTTATAAAAGATATCATCAAGAGCGATCGATTGAACTTTATAGCGATCGCTATCAAAGAATGGCTTGGTTTCACCCAGAAATAGACGAAAACAACCTGCCATACTTTTGTTACTTCATGTATTGGCGACAAATATTTCATTTATTAAGCATCATTTATCGTTCCCCTATTAACTTAAAAAATAAACTTTTCTGTTATAGCAGAGTTGTAGGTTGGGCAAAAAATATTCGAGAAAAGCTAATTACCGAAGTGCTGATACTCATAACTAAAAATCCTTGGCTTAATCAACAATAAGTCCATATTAGTTAATTTTAAGTTTGTAGAGATCTTTAAAATTAATTAATATCGCCATAAGATAAATAACACATCTTTAAGATCGATAACCAACTGAGAATGAACCCTCTCCATACTTTCGACCGAGAAAAAATAGAATCAGTCAAGCCTAAAAATCCCAATTTACTCCAAAAAATTGGTTTAATCGGACCTTTTGGTGGCGGAAATTTAGGAGACGCTGCTATTCAACAAAGTATGATTAGCAATCTTCGTCGATTCAATTCCAATATACAAATCTATGGTTTTTCAATCAAACCTCAAGACACCGAATTGAGGCATGGTATTACTACTTATCCGATTAATAAAGCAGCTAATTCTGTTGACTACTGCTGGTGGAAAGGAAAAACCGAAGGGAGTTTTCCTTCTAAATTGACTAATTTTTTAATTCAGTGGAATAAAAATACTGCTAATTCTTTGGTAAGGAAAGTCGGCTCAAAAATTATCACCAATATTTTAGAAATTTTAGCATTGGTGAGGGCATATCAAAACTTTAAGCAACTAAATCTTGATAGCTTGATAGTTTCTGGGGGAGGACAACTTGATGATTATTGGGGGGGTGCTTGGGGACATCCTTTCACTTTATTAACATGGTGTTTATTTGCTAAGATTAGTGGCACAAAATTTTTGATTGTTAGCGTCGGTGCAGCACCAATTAACCAACCCTTAAGTAAGCTTTTTACGCGCATTACCCTTTCTTTAGCTGATTATCGCTCTTATCGAGACGAAGATTCTCAAAAGTATATTAGGGAGGTAGTAGGTTTTGAGCAAAACGATCCCGTATTTGCCGATCTAGCCTTTAGTTTGCCGACAGATTTTTCGCAAAAATCGCCAAAAAATCCTCAAGATCGAGAAATAATCGGTATTGGGGCAATGTCTTATTTTAATCCCAAATCTTCTTGGCCAGAAAAAGACGAAGCTGTTTATATAGACTATCTCAATAAGCTAGCAACCTTTGCTGTTTGGTTAACAGAGCAAAATTATGATTTGGCATTATTCCCTGGGCAAACTGCTCACGATAAGCTTGCAATTGAAGATTTTAAGGCATTACTAAAACAAAAGGGAGTAGCCGAAGATCGCATTATCGAAAAACCAATTTTAACCGTAGATGAGTTGATGAATCAACTAATAGACCTCGATTTTGTTATTGCTTCTCGCTTTCATGGAGTATTATTATCCCTACTGATCGATAAACCAGTACTAGCTCTTTCCTATCATCCCAAAATCGATATGCTGATGCAGGATACTGGGCAATCAAAATATTGTCTGGAGATTGATAATTTTCAAGTAGATGTCATCAAAGATAAATTTAACTCTCTTCATCGCGATCGCCAAGCCATCAAAGCACAATTGGCAAGCAAAACACAAGAATATAAATCTTCTTTAGCCAAGCAATATGACTATATCTTTAAAAACTTTTAATGCCAAAGAAAATGGCTCTCGGATGTATCAATTAATCTCCCAATTGTATCCGATCTGCCGTAGTATTACTGGTGATGGAGTAAGAAAGACACTACATATCCTCCAGGAACATATTCCTCTGGAAATATTTGAAGTGCCAACAGGAACGCAAGTATTTGATTGGACGATCCCTCAAGAATGGAATGTTCGAGATGCTTATGTCAAAAACTCCCAAGGAAAAAAAGTAATTGATTTCCAGCACCACAGTTTGCATTTGCTTAATTACAGCATTCCCATCCAACAAAAGATGTCCCTAGCCAAATTAAAAGAGCATCTTTTTTCCATCCCCGATCGCCCAGAATGGATACCATATCGTACTTCTTATTACAGCGACAACTGGGGTTTTTGCCTGACTCATAAGCAATTAGAAGCTTTAGAAGAAGATGAATATGAAGTATATATCGACACTTCTCTTGAGCCTGGACATCTAACCTACGGCGAATACTATCTATCAGGAGCAAGTGAGGAGGAAGTCTTGCTAACCTGTCATATTTGCCATCCTTCCCTGTGTAATGACAATTTATCGGGTATTTCTTTGGTAACTTTTTTAGCAGAATATTTAAAATCCCTCGATTTAAGATACTCCTACCGTTTTTTATTTATCCCTGGCACAATAGGCTCGATCGCTTGGTTGGCTTTAAACGAAGCTCGCACTGCTAAGATTAAGCACGGTTTAGTCGTCGCGGGGGTGGGAGATACGGGAAAATTTAACTACAAAAAAAGTCGTCGCGGGGATGCCCAGATAGATAAAACAGTAATTCACGTCTTGCAAAATTCAGTCAAACAATATCAAATAAACGACTTTTCTCCCTATGGTTATGACGAGCGACAATTTTGCTCTCCTGGCTTTAATTTACCCGTGGGTAGTTTGACTCGCACACCTTTTGGTCAATATCCTCAATATCATACCTCTGCTGATAACTTGGACTTTGTTAAACCAGATAAATTAGGCGAATCTCTGGCTATATATCTAGAAATTATCGATATTTTAGAAAATAACTATACCTATATCAGTACTAATCCTCAATGCGAACCTCAACTAGGAAAACGAGGATTATACGGCACTTTTGGCGGAACGCAAGATAAAAAAACTAAAGAGTTAGCAACCCTATGGGTATTGAATTTAGCAGACGGAAAACACAGTCTCTTAGATACTAGCGATCGCTCTGGCTTAGATTTTACTGTAATTCGCGATGCTGCCAATGCTTTAGTTAATGGAAACCTTTTAAAAATTAATCAATAACTATGACGATCTCTAGAGATAAAAAACAAGAGATAAATAACTTCAAGAAATCCCAAGAGTTAAAACAAAAAAGCCATCGTTTGATTCCTGGCGGGGCGCATACTTATGCCAAAGGCGACGATCAATATCCTGAATTAGCACCAGGATTTGTAGCTAGGGGCAAAGGCTGTCATGTATGGGATGTAGATGATAATAAATATATTGAATACGGCATGGGTTTGCGAGCCGTTACTTTAGGACATGGTTACGAGCCTGTAGTAGAAGCAGCCTATAAACAGATGCTCCAAGGGCTTAATTTTAACCGCCCCGCAGCGATCGAAGTCGAGTGTGCTGAAATGTTTCTCGACCTAATTGAAGGGGGAGAAATGGTCAAATTTGCCAAGAATGGCTCGGATGCGACTACTGCTGCGATTAAGCTAGCTCGTGCTTATACAGGAAGAGATCTGGTAGCTAATTGTGTCGATCATCCCTTCTTTTCCACAGATGATTGGTTTATTGGCGCGTCTGCGATGAATGCAGGTATTCCTCAAGCAATACAAGATCTATCTCTTAAGTTTAACTATAACGATATTGAAAGCGTTAAGGAATTATTTGATCGCCATCCCCATCAGATTGCTTGTCTGATTATGGAAGCGGAAAGAATGACTTTGCCGAAAAATAACTTCTTGCACGAAGTTAAACGGATCTGTCACGAAAACGGGGCATTATTTATCCTTGATGAAATTATTACGGGGTTTCGCTGGCATCTCAACGGCGCGCAAAAGCTACATAATATCGTTCCCGATCTCTCTACCTTTGGGAAGGCGATGGGGAATGGTTTTGCCATTGCAGCCTTAACGGGAAAAAGAGAAATTATGGAATTGGGAGGATTAGATCACGATCGCGAAAGGGTATTTTTACTTTCTACTACCTTCGGTGCAGAAACTTCTTGTCTGGCAGCAGCAATGGCAGTAATGAAGATCTATCAAACCGAAAATGTTGTCGAACATCTCTATCGCCAGGGAGGAAAATTAATTAAAGGCATCAATCAAGCGATCGCCGATCGCGATTTAGCAGGATATTTTGGGGTTGAAGGAAAAGCTTGTAATTTGATTTATGTTACTAAAGATTCCAACAAGAAGCGATCGCAACCCTTTCGGACTTTGTTTTTACAGGAGATAATTAAACGAGGTATTATTGCACCTTCTTTGGTAGTAAGTTTTGCTCACCAAGATAATGATATCCAACAGACAGTAGACGCTATCGGCGATGCCCTTAATGTCTATCGTCGGGCATTAGATGAAGGTGTAGAAAAATATCTAGTCGGGAGATCTGTCAAACCAGTCTTCCGTAGATATAACTAAATTTTAATAAAAAAAATAATTATGAAAGTTGTTTTATTCTGTGGTGGTTTTGGAACTCGTTTAAGAGAG
Organism: Waterburya agarophytonicola KI4; assembly: GCF_020640915.1. Taxonomy (GTDB): domain Bacteria; phylum Cyanobacteriota; class Cyanobacteriia; order Cyanobacteriales; family Xenococcaceae; genus Waterburya; species Waterburya agarophytonicola. Next base: position 61,354 of record NZ_JADWDC010000012.1, read on the forward strand.
CATTCCGAAACAATTCCCAAGCCAATGGTAGATATCGGTTATCGACCAATCATTTGGCACTTAATGCGTTATTACGCCCATTTTGGACACAAAGACTTTATCTTATGTCTTGGTTATCGTGGCGACTATATTAAAAATTATTTCCTTAACTACAACGAATGTTTATCAAATAACTTTGTTCTTTCTAATGGTGGCAGAACAGTACATTTATATAATAACGATATTGAAGACTGGCGCATTTCCTTCATCGATACGGGATTACAACGTAACATTGGCGAGAGGTTGATGGCTGTCAAACCCTATCTCGAAGGAGAAAGAATGTTTCTGGCTAACTATGCAGATGGTCTAAGCGATCTAGATTTAAACCTATATTTAGATAATTTCGAGCAATCTAATAAAATAGCAAGTTTCCTTTGCGTGCAGCCTTCCCAATCTTTTCATGTTGTTGCGATCGCCGATGATTCTCTGGTGGAGAAGATCGAGCCTGTTATTAAATCAAATCTGTGGATCAATGGCGGTTTCTTTGCCTTCAAACCAGAAATCTTTGACTATATAGAGTCGGGAGAAGAGTTGGTTGTCGAACCCTTTCAACGCCTAATCGCTCAAAAACAACTCCTTGGCTATAGAAATCCAGGTTTTTGGGCTTGTATGGATACCCTCAAAGAAAAAATGATGTTTGATGAGATGTACAATCAAGGAGAAATGCCTTGGGCTGTCTGGGACTCTCATTCTCAAGCGAAAAAAAACGGTAAGTCCGCCCCCAATCCCAGCTTTTATACTGTTCCCAATGGCTCATCTTATCTAGGATTAAATAATTAATCAGAGATTTAGTCCCAATATAGTATTATCTTTTCAAGCGATCGCAATGATTATAAATCATAAAAATCCATGAAAAAAGAACTAAAGACTATTGTTGTCAATGGAGTGAATGCTTCACTGGGATTATTAAATTTAAAATTAATTCGATCCAAACAACGTTTTGTAGACTATCGAGATTATATTCCTTTTGAGGAAACTATTGAAGGTGCAAAACAAAGCAACTTGTCCGTTGGAGATTATATTGATGCCAAACACAATAAGCCTGGTGCAACTCAAGATACTATAGATGAGATGACTAAACTAGGGGTGTTTGCCGAGAAAATAGACCGAGTTTGTGAAATAGGACCAGGATCGGGACGTTATTTGGATAAAGTTCTCCAACTTTGTCATCCTAGCTATTGTGAAGTTTATGAAACAGCAGAGGATTGGAAAAACTGGCTGGTTCAACAATACGACCTTATTGCTCAACCAACTGACGGCAAGTCTCTTTCTTCCACACCATCTGAATCTATTGACTTGATTCAAGCTCACAAAGTATTACCTGGACAGCCTTCTTTAATTACATTCCGCTATTTTACAGAAATGGCAAGAGTTGTAAATAAAGGAGGTAAAATCGTATTCGATATTGTAACAGAAGAATGTTTTGATGATGCTACTCTTGAGAATTGGCTTGCTACGGGTAGAGGATATCAGCATTATCCCGCTCTAATGTCTAAACAGTTTACGATTGATTTTTTTGCTCGAAGAAACTGTGCTTTTGTGGGTAGTTTTTTTATTCCCATGAAGCCAGGGAAAACTGAGTGTATGGTTTTTGCTAAAAAATAGGACATTGGTGAATCCAAGTATGACGTATAAAATGCTTTTATTCATCAATATCAACAATAATTTCTCCCCACTTTTGAAAGAGCAAAATGCTTAAACTAGATTTCAATAATTCACTGCAACAAATACTATGTCTTGGGGCTCATAGCGATGATATTGAGATTGGCTGTGGTGGTACTATTTTAAAATTAATCGAAATGTATCCCGATATCAATATATATTGGATTGTTTTTGGAGCAAAAGGAGAAAGAGAAAAAGAAGCAGTTGAAAGTGCGGCAGATTTTCTTAGTTCAGTTAAACACAAAAAAATTATCATTAAAGGATTCAAAGATGGCTTTTTTCCTTACACTGGGGCAGATATCAAACTTTACTTTGAACAACTAAAACAAGAAGTCAATCCCGATTTAATTTTGACTCATTATCAACAAGATCTACATCAAGATCATCGTCTAGTTTCCGAACTAACTAGGAATACTTTTCGCGATCATTTAATCTGGGAATATGAAATTCCTAAATATGACGGTGATTTAGCTTCACCCAATATTTTGGTTCGTTTGAGTAAGTCTATTCGCCAGCAAAAAATAGACCATTTAATGAATCATTTTAAAACTCAAAATAATAAACAATGGTTTACTGAAGAAACTTTTTCAGCGATCTTAAGAATTAGAGGTATTGAATCTAATTCCCCCGAACAATATGCAGAAGGCTTTTATTGTCGTAAGATTATTTTTTAATTCTTTCTAAATCTAATTCCATGGGGTTATAAGGAGTGCGATCGCTATTGCTAGTATTATTATTTTGGGCTATGACTGATTGAACTCCTTCAATAGTCGAAATCATGCTGCGAGGATCCATGAACATCACCTTACTGCTTCCACTATTACCTATTTCTTTGCCCATTTCTAAGTATTCTTGAGCCAAAAGAAACTGTAATGCCTCTCGTGCGTTGGGATCGTTTTGTAGTTTTTCCATCACAATCTTCATCGCTTCGGCGGTGGCTTCGGCTTTCAAGATTTGTTCTTGGCGTTCCCCTTGAGCTTTTAAAACGATCGCTTGTTGTTCGGCTTCAGCATTTAAGATAGCTGCCTTTTTCGCCGCTTCAGCTTGTAATAATTTGGCTTGAGCATCCCCTTGAGCCGAATTAATAGCAGAGTCCCGATGTCCTTCAGAGGTCAAGATATTTGCCCGTTTTTGTCTTTCTGCTGCCATTTGTAATTCCATGGAATCTTGAACGGCTTTAGAAGGCATAATATCTCTTAATTCAACCCTGGTTACTTTTACTCCCCAAGGATCGGTAGCAATATCTAATTCTCTTAAGAGAATTTCGTTAATTTCAGTACGAGCAGTAAAAGTTTGATCCAACTCTAACTTACCCATCTCCGAACGAATTTGAGTTAAAACCATATTGACCATGGCATCTCTTAAATTTTCTACTTTATAAAAAGCTTTATACATATCCATGATGCGCCAGTAGACAACAGCATCAACAGTGATACTAACATTATCGCGAGTGATACAAGACTGTGCGGGAACGTCTAAAACTTTCTCTCTGATCGTATCTTTATAAACTACTTGGTCGTAGACGGGAATGATAAAATTCAAACCTGGTTCTAATTTTCGGCGATAGCTACCCAAACCTTCAATTAAATATTCTTCTTTTTCTTTAACAATTTTGACTGAACCCTTAAGTCCAGATGCAACTAATATTGCTAACACCCAAGGTATCAACGTACCCATAATCAAATTCTCCTAATAGTTAAGTTAAGTATTGCTTTATTTATAACTTTATAACTTCAATTTTGTGGAGAGGGAGCTATTTATTCGGTTTACTTCAATCTCGATCGAGCATTTTGTTGGGTAAGATAATTAGGGTGTTTCCCTGCTTCTCAATTACGTAAACCGCTTCATTGGGAGCAATATCTCTGGTTTCATCAGCACATTTGGCTTGCCAAGAATTTCCTTCGTACAAAACTCTCCCTGTTGTTCCCGCTGGAATACCACTAATTGCTTTTGCTTCTACGTCATCTCCCGTAATTGCACTTTTACGGTGAGAATTGAGAAAACGCCTGGCAAGAACAGTCAAGCTAATAGATAAGATTAACCATAAACCCACCAATAAAGTATATTGAGGTAATAATAGAGATATTACCGCTACTACTAGTGCTGCAACGCCCATCATAAAGCTGACAAAAGCGGTGGGAAAAATTAATTCCATTAGACAGAGAATTCCCCCGATAATTGTCCAAAACAGAGTGGGATCGAGCATAATTCGTAAATCTATAAAATTATAAACTGAAAGTATTAAAGTACATCTACTAAATTATAGCTAGGGATAGAAGTCTTATATATCAATTTTATTTGATTCTTTAAATAGGTAAGATGAACGATGATTAGCGATCGCAAAAATATTTTTATTTAAGTTTTTATTTAAAACAAATATTGAGTAATACAAATAAGTGTAATAACAAGAGTAAGAATTAAATAGTTTATCTATCTATCTATCTATCTATCTATCTATCTATTTCTTTTCGGTTCAACAATTTGGTGGCAATATCGTACCAAACTTTTCGATAATTTTTATGCTCTATTTTTTCGGTTAACTGGACTCCTTTTAAATCGGGATATTGTTGGTGAAAAACAGTATCTACTTGCTTATAAAAAGCACTAGGATTGATATCCAAAGACTCGACTCTTTGATAAATATTTTTTTGCAAATCTTTTTCATTTTTGGGAAGAACAGATTCTTCTGGATTACGATTAAAATTAAAAGCAAAATTATTATTAATTCTAGTTTTAATTACAGCAAAACTAATTAATCCAGGAACTAGGAAAACCCCCGCACTAATTATTCCCCATTGCCAAGGCTTAAACTTTCTAAAATCTTCTTTTGTGGGAATATGAGTAGCTTGACGAGAGATATTTGTAGCTCTAGTCCGAAGGCGAGAAACAGTACCGTATAATCTGGAAGTGAAATTACTATTATTCTCATTGATTGAACTTTCTTGATCTGCTGGAGCAACTATTAAAGTCCTAATACGAGATACAAAACTATTAACAATATTGGTCGCACTATCCTTGAGGATAGAATCTTTTTCTTTAGTTAAAACCTGACGTACTTTTGACGCAGATTGATAGCGATCGCGCGGCTTATATGCCAACATCTTATTAAGCACTCTTTTGAAGCTGGGAGTGACTTTTGCTTGAGATTCCCAATCCCATTCTCCTTGATGACTATCATAAAGTTCGTCGGGTTGTTTGCCTGTCAATAAAACTATGGCAGTGGCTGCTAGAGAATATAAATCGCTACAGGGAAATGCTTGACCGCGACGCAATTGTTCGTCGGGAGAATAACCTTTTTTACCAATTAAAGTTATAGATTGCCCTGTTGATTTAGAAACAGCATTGGCAGCTATTTTTACACAGCCAAAATCAATTAAGGCTGTCTTACCGTCACTTTCGCGACGAATCAAATTATCGGGAGAAATATCGCGATGAATTAAGTCTGCATCATGAATATATTCGAGTACAGGAAGCAACTCCCAAATCATATCGATCACTTCTGCTTCGGTTAATTTACCCTGACGTTTTAATAATTCCCAATAACTTTCTCCTTCGATATATTCTTGGACAATAAATAGAGATTGTTTGCCATCAACACGGGTTTGCAACAGAGCTTCAAACTTGGGAATTTGGGAATGCTGTAGCTTGTAAAGTATTCCTGATTCTCTTTCAAATAAATCTTCTGCTTTGTCTAATTCGCGATCGCTTTCTACTTGGGGCGCAAATTCTTTGAGGACGCACAATTCTCTGTAGCGATGAATATCTTCGGCTAAGTAGGCTCTACCAAAGCCACCTTGACCAATCTGCTTCACAATTCGGTAGCGGTTATTGAGAATAACTCCATCGCGCAATATGGCAGAGAGTCTAGACATATACCTCAGTCTTACAATTCCAGAAAATACGGCTATTGTAACAATGGTTTTTGGAAATCAACAATATATTTTAATTATTAATTATTATGATCGTATTAGTACTGAAAACATAAATCAATTTATGGCTCAAGTTAGCTTACAGGGAATTACTCGTCATTTTGGTAACGTCACTGCCATTAAAGATATTACTTTTGATATTCCCGATCGCCAATTTTGGGTACTAGTTGGGCCTTCGGGTTGCGGAAAATCGACTATACTAAGGACGATCGCGGGACTAGAGTCTATTTCTAGCGGTAAACTATATTTGGGAAATCGTTTGGTGAATAATGTCCCCTCTAGACAGCGAGATGTAGCAATGGTGTTTCAAAACTATGCTCTTTATCCTCACATGAGCGTAGGAGAGAATTTGGCTTTTGGTTTAAAAATGCGGGGAGAAGATAAGCAAAAGATTGCTAAGAGAGTGCAGGAAGTTGCTCGCTCTTTAGATATCGAACACTTGCTCAAGCGCAAGCCAAAACAGCTCTCGGGAGGACAACAACAGCGCGTTGCCTTGGGTAGAGCGATCGCTCGTAAGCCTCAAGTATTCTTGTTAGACGAGCCTTTATCTAATTTAGATGCCCAGTTGCGCGATGATACTAGAGTCGAATTAAAGCAACTTCATCAACGACTCCAAATTACTACTGTTTATGTAACTCACGACCAAGTAGAAGCAATGACATTGGCAGATCGAGTAGTAGTGTTACACGACGGGCAAGTACAGCAAATAGGAAGTCCCCAAGCTATTTATGCTAGTCCGATTAATAGTATGGTGGCAGGATTTTTGGGCAATCCTCCGATGAATATTTTGCCCGTTACCTATAGTAATGGACGATTTATTATCTTTAACCATCAATCGATCGCCCTAAATTCGGAAACCCTACAACAATTACAACCCACTCCAGGACAAAAATTTGATTTGGGTATTCGTCCCGAAAATATTACCCTATACAGTGGCGGAGAGTCAGATCGAAGTGAAGCTTTAGCACTTCAGGTAAACTTAGTTGAGCCTTTAGGTAGAGAAACTTTGATTAAAGCAAATACACCCGAATCTAATCTTAATCTTAATTTACTTGCGGGGGCAGCTTGGCAAGGGAAAAAAGGCGATCGCATTTTAGTTAGATTCGATCCCGCAAAAATATTTATTTTTGATTCTAATAACGGTAACACTATATTTATTAATCATGGAAGCAACTAAAACTCGTACTTCTAAAAATTTTAAAAAACTCCAAGCCCGCTTACGAGGACAGGTTGGGAAAGCGATCGCCGATTATAATATGATTGAAGCAGGCGATCGAGTTATGGTGTGTCTGTCGGGAGGAAAAGATTCCTATACCATGCTCGATATGCTGTTGAGTTTGCAACGCAAAGCACCAATCGAGTTTGAGCTTTTAGCAGTTAATCTCGATCAAAAGCAACCAGGCTTTCCCCAACAAGTATTGCCAGAGTATTTAGCTTCGTTAAACCTTCCCTATCGCATCGTGGAACAAGATACCTATAGTACCGTCACCAATATAGTTCCCGAAGGGAAAACTATGTGTGGTTTATGCTCTCGTTTGCGTCGGGGTATCCTTTATCGAGTCGCCACAGAAGAAGGCATTAATAAAATTGCTTTAGGACACCATCGCGACGATATTGTCGAGACTTTATTTCTCAATATGTTTTATGGTGGCAAACTTAAAGCTATGCCTCCTAAATTACTCAGCAATGACGGACAAAATATCGTTATTCGTCCTTTAGCCTATTGCACTGAAACAGAAATACAAAAATACGCCACTGTGCGAGAATTTCCCATAATTCCCTGCAATCTATGCGGTAGTCAAGAAAATCTACAGCGAGTACAAATCAAGCAAATGTTGCAAACTTGGGAAAGAGAAACCCCAGGAAGAATTAACAATCTTTTCCGCAGTCTGCAAAATGTTACTCCTTCTCATCTAGCAGATACAGAGTTATTCGATTTCGCTGGGTTGAGCCAAAGCAAAAATGCTCATCAGAAAAACCCGTAAAGCGATCGAATTTATAGCTACCTTTATACCTTTATCTGGGTTGAGGAGAGTTAAATTTCAGTTAGGGCGATCGCCTAATTGTTCTTTGTTCATTTTCCATAATTAAATGTTTCCCTTTGTAACGAATATTTTAGTTCTTAAATACTACTTTGCAGTAATTTTGCCAATATCGATTCGTTTTTCCTGGTTTTTGGGCATCTAAAAAGCACATAACTCCTCTTAATATGTCTTAACGTGTTTTGCGATCCTCCCATATTTTTATGGGCTACAAGAACACTTCTAGTCTTTTGTCTGTACTGCCAAAGATATTTATTGTATTTCACCCCCAAACTATATCCTTTTTTTTTATATTCAAAACAAAATAAAGTATTTAAAACTACTTCTAATTTATTCAAAACAAGTTTTTATAGGGGAAAAAAGCTTGTATGCTTTTTATTTAAAAATATAAAAAAATAATTATTTACATTTTTGGTAAAAAAGACAAAACACTGATAGTTGTGTCTAATCTAGATGTCCAAAACAGTTGTTATTCCAATTTATTTGTTGCACAATGAATTCATCGAGAGAAAAACAACAACAGAAAGTTTTCTAGACTCGAACAAATTATTGAAGATAAACTCTTAGATTCAGAAAAAAAAACCATGTCTAAAATTCAATTCAACGAGCTAAACAGCACTTCTTTAGAAGTATTAAATAGCCAAGAAGTTTCCACAGTAGTTGGTGGTCGTCGTAGCTTTAACTTTAATGGCAATAGTTTTAACGACAATCGTCGTCAAGGTAATAATCTAGGTATATCTGCCAATGTATCTGTGACTAATATTCAGCTAGATAATAGTTTCGCTGGTGGTAACTTCGCTCAAATTGGTGCAGGCGCTTCTATTGGAGTCAACCAAACTAACCAATAATAACAATTTTGATTTTCAGTTAACTCTCATATTTAGAGGAAAAACCATGTCTAAAATTCAATTTAACGAACTAAACAACACTTCTTTAGAAGTACTAAATAGCCAAGAAGTTTCCGCAGTAGTTGGTGGTCGTCGTAGCTTGAACTTCAATCTAGGTAGTTTTAACGACAATCGTCGTCAAGGTAATAATTTAGGTATATCTGCCAACGTATCTGTGACTAATCTTCAGCTAGATAGTAGTTTCGCTGGTGGTAACTCGGCTTGGATTGGTGCAGGTGCTTCTATTGGAGTCAACCAAACTAACCAATAATAACAATTTTGATTTTTAGTTAACTCTCATATTTAATTAGGAAAAAACCATGTCTAAAATTCAATTCAACGAACTAAACAACACTTCTTTAGAAGTACTAAATAGCCAGGAAGTTTCCACAGTAGTTGGAGGTCGTCGTAGCTTGAACTTCAATCTAGGTAGTTTTAACGACAATCGTCGTCAAGGCAATCGTCTAGTTCTATTCGCTGACACCAGTGTTACTAATGTTCAACTATCTGATAGTGTCTTTGGTGGTAACGTTGCTCAGATTGGTGCGGGTGCTTCTATTGGAGTTAACCAAACTAACCAATAATAACAATTTCGATGACTACTTATCGAATGATAAGTAGTCATCGAAAGTTTCCCAGACTCGGACAAATTGTTAAAGATTAACTCTCATATTTAGAGGAAAAACCATGTCTAAAATTCAATTCAACGAACTAAACAACACTTCTTTAGAAGTACTAAATAGCCAGGAAGTTTCCACAGTAGTTGGAGGTCGTCGTAGCTTGAACTTCAATCTAGGTAGTTTTAACGACAATCGTCGTCAAGGCAATAACGCAATTATATTTGCTGACACCACTGTGACTAATGTTCAGCTATCCAATGGTGTTTTTGGTGGCAACTCCGCTCAGATTATTGCAGGTGCTTCTATTGGAGTCAATCAAACTAACCAATAATAATTCTGATGACGAATTCGGAAGCTAACTTCACCGCTATCTTTTGAGACTCTTTTTGCTGATGCAATTAAGTCTTTGGTTATCTAACAACCAATCTATTCATCAAGTGATTTTTGCCGAGTGAATAGATTGGTTAGACAAAGAATACTTTCAATCCTAGTAATATGTCTAAAATTCAAATTGATACAATCCCAACAGAGCCTCAATTATCTTTGTTGAGCGATACTGAAACTAACGTAGTTTTTGGTGGTCGTCGCAGTCTAGCTAACGTAAACGTGAATGTAGCTAATAATATTGGTGTTATAGTCAACCCCACTATCGTAGTCAATACTCAATTGGCTGGTAGCATCGGAAATGGTTTTGCTTCTAACTTTGCTAACATCAACATCGACAATTTTACTGGTCTGGGTCAAAGCAACTAAACTAAAAAATATTTTGTCTCACTTGCATCGATGTAGAGAGTATCGACCAGAAGTTTTTAAAATCTCCCATCGATAAATTAACTGTATTAATTATATTACCGATTTGACCTTTTTAAGGCGATCGCTTTCAAGTAATCAGGAATATAATTTTGCCTTGAGGTATTGTTTCATTACAACAGTCGAGGTGGAGATAATTTAAGTGTAGCGACTTTACTTGAGTCGCTGTGCTGCTCCACCATCTATCTTGGTCAATATTATATTTTTTATTTGTATCGCCTTTTCAATTAAAACTATTAGTTAATCTAGAAAAATGTCTAAAATAAATATCTTTGAAATTCAGCCAGCTAAATCAGAATTGAAAGTATTGAACAAGAATGAAACAGAGCTGGTTTTTGGCGGTAGAAGACGAATCCGCAATCAGTTTGTCAATCAAAGCAATACAGCTAATATCTTTATAGTTTCTAATTTGGTTAATATTCAGATAGCTTTTGGGGGAGGTAGTAACACTAGTGTTAATTCAATAACCAATAACGCAGGGGTGATTCAAACTAACAATGCCTAAGATTAGCCGTGCTACCTTAAATGTGTAGCAATTTTGCCGAATCAATGGTTGAAGTCCAGCAGTATCACAATTTACTGAAGCTACTTTAACCATTTTTTATTTAGTTAGCTACTATTACAAGTTCTTAGCTAAAGATTGATGATTTACTTCTGAAAGATCGGTAACTATTTGAAATTCTTGTAATTGTTGTTGCAGCCATTCAGAAAACAAACCAGACATAATTTGATTGTGCAATTCTTCATCTAGTTGGGGTTGAATAATCTCTTCGACTAGGATTAGGTGAACTCCCATGGAGGTAACGATAGGTTTTAACAGTTGAGGTGGAGATGCTGCAAATACCTCTGCGGATATTTCAGGTTTCAGGTTTTGTCGCTGTAATACCCCACAATAGCCACCAGAACGACGACGTGCGGGGTTTGATTCGTAAGTTCGAGCTATATCATGAAAGCTCATTTCTCCTTCTTGGAGAGCGCAAAACAATTCGATCGCCATATCCTCATCATCTAAAATTACTTCATACATAGCTGCTCCAGCATAGTTTAAGTGATTTTGAAAGAAAAAAGCTTTAACGCGATCGCTAAATAAATGATGAGCTAGTTTTTTCGTAATAATATTAGTACGCATCAAAACCTCAAACTCATCCATTGACATCTGATTGCTTTTTAACCATTGCCAAGTAGCTTCAATATTTTGTAGATCGTGGGTTATCCGAAAATCATCAGCAGCTTGCTGTAATTCTTCATCGCTAATATCAATTCCGATTTCCCTTGCTTTAGATTCAATAATCTTACAAGTAGCGATTCCTTCCAAAACTCGGTTTAACTGGCTGGAGAGTTTCAAATGATTGATAATGGTGGCGCGATCTATTTTTAGAATTGGTTTCATACTTTGCAAGTTATAGAGTTAGAACATATAAAACTCAAGGCTAGTTGCTTACTTTAGCCTGATAAAATGAGAAACACATTAAACTGATTTGTTGCACACGATTCTTACTTTAATGGTAATTCAGGGTAAAAACAAAATTTCTTTTTATAGATATTGTTTACACCCTAACTCCCTAGATAAACGAAATCTCTCAGTTTTTACAATAAGTAATACAAGCACAATATATCAATATAAGCGCAATATTATGTGACTATTAAACTGTAACTCCCTCTAGCTCATCCTCGGTAGACTCGTATAATTCCCTCAACTTATCTAACTTCTCCTCATCTGCATTCCATAAACCTCTTCCTTGAGCCTCGATCGCCCGCGCTACAATATTTCTAAAAGCTTCAGGATTGGCTTCTCGTAACTTGGTTGCCATCCCTGCATCTAAGGCATAAGTATCAACTGCTTGGTCGTATACCCAGTCGTCTTTGAAACTAGCGGTACTGCCCCAACCGATTAACGCCGTCATTCGTTGGGAGATTTCGTAAGCACCACCAGAACCCTGATCTGCCATTGCTTCCGCCCATTTAGGATTAAGTAATTTAGTGCGGTATTCCATGCGGAGTAAGTCTTTTAGCTTGCGAGGATTGGTATCTTTAGAAAAGCTTTCCACAAATGATGCTTCTACTTCCTTACCGCTTTGTTTTTCCGCAGCTAATTTCAACCCGCCAGTGTTGCCATAATATTCTTGGATGTCAGTTAAGCCGTATTCAACCGAATCTATTTCTTGAATAATTTGACTGCTAGTTGACAATAGTTGTGTTAGTACTTCTGGTCTAGCTTGTCCCTTATCTTTGCGTCCATAACTAAAAACGTTGCGGTTTTTCCAAGTGTCTGCAAGTTCGTCGCTAGATTCCCAATTACTATCTACCACTTGGTCATTTACCAAAGATCCAAAATCCCCCGCAGGGTTAGAAAACATTCTTGCACTCGCATTTTCTATTCCTTGGGCTTGTAAAGCCAAACAATGCTTGCGAATATAATTATTATCTTCTGATTCCTCGGCTTCTGCTGCCCTTCTAAACAAATCGTCTAGCAACTCAATAATATTGACAAAAGTATCGCGGAAAATACCCGATAGATTAGCTAATACATCGATGCGGGGATGCCCTAATTGTTCTACAGGTATTAGTTCATAACGCACAATGCGCCCCGTACCTTCTTTGACAGGTTCAGCCCCCACTAATTCTAGTAAAATCCCCAAAGATTCCCCTTTAGTTTTAATCGCATCCAAACCCCATAACATTACTGCTACGGTTTCGGGATACGCGCCCTTGTCCTCTAAATTCTGCTGAATAATCTTTCTGGCAATTTCTTTACCCCGTTCATAGGCAGCAGGGGAAGGCATCCGATAAGGATCTAAAGCATGGATATTTCTCCCCGTCGGTAACACTCCGCTACCATCTCGCAACAAATCGCCACCAGGGGCAGGGGGTATATATTCCCCATTCAATCCCCTTAATAAATTCACCATTTCATCCGTATTCTGCGTCAATAAATCCCTAATTTTTAACGCCTCTTCAAACTCAGAAGTAAACTTTGCGTCATCCCTTTGCGCCTCTGCGCCTCTGCGTGAGATAATTCCCTCAATCTCATCTTCCGACAATTTCCCATCAAAATACGCCTCCAAATACGATCGCAACCCTTCTACAGTCGGCTTTTCCCCCAAAACGTGCAACCCCGAAGAAAACAAACGCTGTTCCAATACTTGCAAATATTCATATACCTGCACAAAATATTGATTCAGCATATTCTTACTAAACAGTTTGGCATTCTCTACCGTAAAACTAATGCCTTGTTTCAAACCTTCCTCAAACTTACAATCTTTTTCTAAACCAGCATCCACAATCTTCTGACAAATAATCTCCCGAAGTGCCGAATTTTTGGCTGTATCCTCCCGATATTCCCCAATTAATTCCCGTAGGGCAATTAACTCTTTATATAAACCCGCACGTCCATAAGGAGGAACATTGTGAGAAACTAAAACACCATAACCCCGACGTTTTGCCAAAATAGATTCTGAGGGATTATTGGCTGCATAGATATAAAGATTAGGAATATCCCCTAGTAGAATATCCGACCAAGAATAACCCGTATTACCCAAAGGCGAACCTGGCAACCATTCTACTGTACCGTGCATTCCAAAGTGAACTATTGCATCAGCTTGATATTCGTTTTGCAACCATTTATAGAAAGCGGTGTATTGGGGATGGGGAGTTAAATCTTTCTCGAACATCAACCGCATGGGATCTCCTGCAATACCTAAAGGCGGTTGTACGCCTATCCAAATGTTACCCAATTGAATACCACCGAGTTGAAACTCATCACCGTAGGTTTTAATTCCCGTACCCGTTAAAGACTGCCATTGTTTTTCTACTCTATGGGTTTGCAGATATCCCAACCATTTTGCTAAAGTACGAACGTTTACCTGATTTACAGGGGTAACAGATTCATCGGCTTCTTTTACCTGCTTAATTATCTCTTCGCCATCTTGGGGTAACTCTCCTACGTCATAACCCTGGGCTTTCAATGAGTGAAGTAAGTTTAGTAAACTCTTGGGGACATTTAATAGTGCTGCTGTACCTGCTGCGCCATAGCCAGGAGGAAAATTGTATAGAATAACCGCTAGCTTTCTTTCTGGTGTCGGAGTCTGACGTAAACCAATCCAGTTTTTGAGTCTCCCTGTCAGACGGTGGAGTCTTTCGGGTACTAGATATATATCCTCTCCTACTAAACCACCCAAAGGTACAGTATCGATCGCCCCATCTAATTCGGGTAAAGAATATAACACCACACTCTGTAAACCACCTATTCCCTGACGAGTCCAGGAATGGATATCTTGTATTAATAGAGGTGCAGCTACTATATAAGGTACGTTTTTCGCAGTGAGGATACGTTTAGCTACTTCTACCTGTCTTCCTGCTTCCATCGAACCCGCAGGACCTCCAACTAAGGGAAAGCCAATGGTAGAAACGATCGCATCTACTTTGACTGCATCATCTTTTAAGGAAAGGATTTCTTTATTACCCTGCTGTCTTTGTACTTGTTCGTAGTCGGTAGTCAGCCAATCACGGACAATTACATGACCTTCTACACCATTGATAAATACGGGGAGGGGAATTAATCCCTGGGATTCAAAATGTTTAATTAACTGGAGAATATAGGGTTGTTTGGTGATGACGTGTTTACGGTATAACAATATGCCGATGGTTGGTAGTAGGGGCTGTTCGCGAACAGCCCCTACATGGTTGTGATACCATTCCAGATAATCCTGGGGCGAGGTAAAATATCCCTGGTATTCAGGATGTAGTAAACCCATATTAGGGGTTTCAATGGGTTGGGGTATTTCTCCCACTTCTAATCCTAAATATTTTTCTGCCAGCGTCCAACACATCGAAGCTACATTCTCTGTCCCTCCTGCATTCCAGTAACCATAAATAATTAACCAGTTACGTAAATCCTGTACTTTTTTACCAGGAATGTATTTAAGTAATTTGGGTCCTGTTTTAAGAAAGCTAATATAGCCAGCTAACTTATCTTCTTCCTTGCTATTACCAAACTTACTGAGGATAAATTTAACAGGTTTGGGCATTCCCTTGGGTTGATCGCCGATCGCAAATTTACCCAAGCGAGTTAGACTAATTAATTCTATAGCCGACTCAAATACTAACCTAATGGGAATATCTTGAACTCTTTCCCGCAACCAAATAACTTGGTCGTAATCAAAAACTAAACTAGCAAAAAAGACATCCGCAGACTTAAGCGCAGTTTCTACCTGATCAGGGGAAGTGGTAATATCGCGATCGCTAAAAAAGATCACTTCCAACCCTTTACACCTCCCCATCGCCATTTCAGCAGCTTGACGATATAGATTAGCGTTAAAAGATTCAAATCCTGCGATCGCAACAATCCGTTTCATATACCCTACTGCTTAAAGTTTCTTTATATATCCTTATCTAGATTGTAAGAAAATCTGAGAAAAATGGGATCGAGGAAAAAGCGATCGCAGTTATAAGTTGTGGTTGATAATTAGATGGAATAAAAAACAGAACAGTATATTACTAGCAATTTATATATTTAATTAGATTTTGATTTCCGCTCAAGAATATCTTTAATAAAGCGATTTTCTCTAAAATAAATTAATATTTTACTCATCAAGTTGTGATGTTTTCAAAGCAAAAGGAAGACTTGAAACACTACTATTATCCTCAAGCATTTTAGCTTCCTTAATCAAAGTAGCAGTTTGCGCTAATACTTCAGGAGTAGTCGCTTCTTGTTGTCTAAACATACCAATGATACCCTGTTCGTAATTAGATGCGATCGCCAAAAAAGCCCCACCTAAAATATAAATTGGCAACGGCAAAATAAACTGTTTCAGCCAAATACCAAACTCAGCCAAAACAAACAAAATCCCTACTCCAACCAACCAAGCTTTAAGCATTACTCAACTCCCTAATTATTTACTTATTACTCATTACTCATTACTTAAAAAAATCACCATCCCCAGCTACCCGCACTACCCTTAAAAGGCCTTACAATATCTTGAGTAATCCAGCCACCATAAAAATTACCTACTTGCGCTGTAACTAATTCCCCATCAACATAGCAAGCATCCATTTTACTCGGATAAAAAGCAACATAATTTTTAATGGCTTCAAAATTCTCTGCGGGTTGAGCATAATACCAACCTGCATTAGCTACTTTCTTCTCTCCCACTACCAAATCATAATAGCCAGCAAATCCCTTCCATTCACAAAAGGAGCGTTGAGAGCTTGCCGAATAAAGATACTCTGTTTTAATATCTTCAGGGGGAATATAGTAAACAGGAGGATGACTAGTTTCTAATATTCGATAGGTATTGGAGCTATTTGCGATCGCAATATCGTTAAAGATAATTTTAATTTGTTTGGGAGACTTCTCTAAACGGGGTGGACGGGGATAATCCCATACTGATTCTTGTCCTGGCTGTGGCTCAATTCTCTCTGGATGATTCATTATACTTGTCAGTGATTAAGTGTCCTCAAAAGAAGATAAATTTTCAATGATTACCCTTGGACTATCTGCTTGATTGTAGTAAAGGTTTCGACGCTAATTAATCCTTGGCGATATCCTTTTTGATTGGACATTCCTAAAAACACATCTTCTCCTCCTTCTGGGTTGCGGGAAAATCTGGGAGACGTATTAATATAAACCAAAGCACTATCTACATCTCGCACAAACTGACGACATTCTCGATAAGATTCAGTTACAATGGAGTCTGCATGACCGCTACTATAGCGATTAATCCAAGAGACAGCTTGAGGTAAGTTTTCAACAAACCGAAATGCGACGATCTTACGCAAATATGGTCTGCGCCATTCTCCAGACTCCATTAAACTTAGATATTCAGGAAAGGCTTCAACTAATACTTCGTCACCACGTAAATGAAAACCTTGTTGTTGCAGACTATTAAATAAAGCTTGCAATGCAGGGGATTTAATATTGTGATTGACCAATACCTTTTCGATCGCATTAACCGCATCAGGCTCGCTATCGTGACTATCAACCACTACTTGACGAATTAGATCCAAATTCCCACTAATCGACCAATATAAATAGCAATTGCCGATAGTAGTCTTCAATACTGTGGCTGTTGCTTTTTCAGCCACTTGTTGTACCAAACTAGGACGACCATAGGGTATTACTAAATTAAGATAGCGATCTTGGGTAACTAATTCTTGAACAGAAATTCCTGAATCAGGAGAGATTGCCCCAAAGGAATTTGGCGGTAAATCCGCAGCAGCCAAGGATTTCTGTAGAATATTAGCGATCGCTTGATTGGAATTACTAGCCGCACTACATCCTCTAGCGATCAGACTATTCCCCGTCTTGAGGCACATCCCCGCTGCAATTGCTGCTAATTCCGGGAATGCTTCGTAAACCAAAGCTATTGTACCCAAAGGAATTAACTGACAATAAGTCTGAGATGGCTCTAGCTGATAGGATGCGTTAATCAAACGCCTTGTGGGATCTGCCGATTTTGATAATTGTTTCAAAATTGAAACCGTCATTTCCAATCTTTCTGGAGTTAATTTCAGCCAATCTGCAATTGGTTCGGCGATCGCCATTTCTCGACTCATTTCTAAGTCTAAGGTATTGGCTTCTAATATTTCATCAAAACTACTACCAATCGCTTTAGCTAGTATTGATACTCCCAGCCTTCTTTTTGCTGCTGATGTTTGAGCCAATTGAGTGGCTGCTTTATGAGATTCTCGAACTATATTCAATACTTTGCTTGATGAACTACTTTGCATTGCTTTTCCGTTAATGCCGATAGGCTACAAACAGCGTCAGTATCAGCAGTATAGTCACAACTAGAAATAACACTGCCCAAGAAATGATACTCTGGCTACTGAGCCAACGCAATACTAACGGCAAGAGAACTATCGCCACAATAATTGAAGCTAAAGCCAAAAGAGCCATTGTAGATAAATAACTCTGCGTCCAACGAGCATAGGCATTTTTCCAGCGATTCCCCGTCCATCGCCAAGATTTCTTTTGATAGATGGAGGATAGCTGCTCGATTATCTGACCATCTTTTTTGACCACAAAAATCTGCTGACAACGATCGCATCCCAAGGCTTCAGTCAACACAATTGGTTTTAAGTTGCCTTTTCGTCGACAAGGACATGGATACTCGCTGCTTAGATCTATTTTCTGTATTTTGTATGAACGCACGCTTAGTCGATGGGGATTATTAGAAGTTAACTGCTAGATATACTTTTACGATAATTTATCAAAATAAATATATTACCTATTTACGATCTTCCCAGCAGCCTTAAGCTTTATTTTAATAAAGTCGCAAGACCAGGATTAACAATTACTTGCCAAGTTATTGAATCTTTATACATATAAGCGGGTGACGCGATTCGAACGCGCGACATTCACCTTGGCAAGGTGACGCTCTACCACTGAGCTACACCCGCATTAAAACAAAGTCAACTCTCAAAAGAGATATTAGATTTGCTTGCCGATAATCATTATGGCAGATGGCGAAATTTTTATCAAGGAATTTCCCAGATATATTTCAAAAACTACTATTAATATTAAGTTTGAATGCAGGATTTCAATCTTCTGATTCAACTATCACGGGGAAATCACCAGATCTTTCTGAAGGAATGGCAGCAATAATGGCATCAATAACTTTAGAAATGGGGATGATTTCTAAACCCATATCGCTCGGAAAACTTTGACCCTTCGGCACGATCGCTTTTTTAAAGCCTAATTTAGCAGCTTCTTTAAGGCGCAATTCCATTTGAGAAACTAGGCGGACTTGTCCCCCTAAACCAACTTCTCCAATTAATACGGTGCGGGGATCGACCACGCGATCGCGAAAACTGGCGACAATAGCGATCGCAACTCCCAAATCCGCAGCGGGTTCACCAACTCCCAACCCCCCCACAGAAGCCACATAAGCATCCAGTTTGGATAGAGGCACGCCGACTCTTTTTTCTAGCACTGCTAGGATCTGCTGGAGACGATTGTAATCGATACCTGTCGTCGAACGACGGGGAGACGTATAACTAGTGGGGCTGACTAAAGCTTGAATCTCCACTACAATTGGGCGAGTCCCCTCGCAAGCTACCACAATCGACGTACCAGGAGAAGCTTCATCGCGATTGCCCAGAAACAATTCAGAAGGATTATCTACTTCGACCAAACCACTTTGAGCCATTTCAAAAATACCTATTTCGTGGGTTGCACCAAAACGATTTTTAACCGAACGCAACAAACGATGGGAAGCATAGCGATCGCCTTCAAAATAGAGTACCGTATCTACTAAGTGTTCTAATACTCTAGGCCCTGCGATCGCTCCTTCTTTGGTAACGTGACCGACGATGAGCATGGTAATGTTCTCTCTTTTTCCCACTTGCATTAATGCGGAAGTACATTCTCTGACTTGGGCTACCGAACCAGGAGAAGAAGTCAAAGCAGCAAAGTGTAGAGTTTGGATACTATCAATCACTGCTACCTGGGGTTTTAATGATTCGAGTTCCCTTAAAATCTCCTCCAAATCGGTTTCTGGCATAACATAAAGATTATTTTCTCTTTTAGTAGCAGCTTTACCGTTTTTCTTACCGTTACCATTTTCTATTTCAGTTTCTTCTTCTCCCACATCCAAACGAGATGCTCGCAATTTAACCTGTTGTCCCGATTCCTCTGCCGATACATAAAGGATGCGAGGAAGGCTATGAGATAACTTATTCGCTACCTGTAACAGTAAGGTAGACTTCCCAATGCCAGGATCTCCCCCAATCAAAACTAGAGAACCAGGCACAATTCCTCCACCCAAGACGCGATCAAATTCGTTATAGCCAGAAGGAAATCTTTCCTGTTCGTCATTATTTATTTGGGAAAATTTCAAAGACATTCTAGGTTTAGCAACCCCAGAATGTCTGCTATTCGCCCTCGTACCAGATTGCCAGCCACCTCCTTTGGTATAGCCCCCACCCCCAGGGGAAACTTCTACGGGTTCTTCGGAAATCGTGCCAAATTCGTTACACTCTTTGCATAATCCAAACCACTGACTATATTCAGCAGCGCATTCATTACAAATATATATCTGTTTAGCTTTAGCCATTTTCTTAAGAAAAATTAGAGATTTAAAGAAAAAAAATAATAAGTTAGTAAACTTAATGGGTAATACAAATTTAATCCTAAGAAATTTCAAGACATTCAAAGATAAATTAAATCAGGAAATACTTGAAAAATGAGAGAATTGTTAAGATAATCGCCATAAACTAGGTAGTCTGTTTCACTAGAGAGCAACAACGGGATAATCTAGAAGGTAAAGGTAATAAAAATTTAACTTAAATATCAGTAATTTTACTTAAACAAGGAGTGTATATTAACTTGGAGACTAATAAAGAAAAAATTTTAGTGGTAGATGACGAAGCTAGTATTCGCCGTATTTTAGAAACGCGCCTTTCGATGATTGGTTATGATGTAGTAACGGCTGCTGATGGAGAAGAAGCTCTAGAAACTTTTCGTACCGCCGAACCTAGTTTAGTCGTCTTAGATGTGATGATGCCTAAACTTGACGGTTATGGAGTCTGCCAAGAACTGCGCAAAGAATCTGATATTCCTATTATTATGTTGACCGCTTTGGGCGACGTTGCCGATCGCATCACAGGCTTGGAACTCGGTGCAGATGATTATGTTGTCAAGCCTTTTTCTCCTAAAGAATTGGAAGCTAGAATTCGCTCTGTATTGCGTCGAGTTGAAAAAAATGGCGCGCCAGGAATTCCTAGTTCGGGGGTAATTCACGTAGGCTCGATTAAAATCGATACCAATAAGCGTCAAGTATATAAAGGTGACGAACGCATTCGTCTGACTGGCATGGAATTTAGTTTGTTAGAGTTATTGGTAAGTCGCTCTGGAGAGCCTTTCTCTCGTTCAGAAATTCTCCAAGAAGTATGGGGCTATACTCCAGAACGTCATGTAGATACTCGTGTAGTAGACGTTCATATTTCTCGTCTGCGCGCCAAATTGGAAGACGATCCTAGCAACCCCGAATTAATTTTGACTGCTAGAGGTACAGGCTATTTGTTTCAACGTATTTTAGAAGCGGGAGAAGAATAAGTTTCATCAGAATAGACGGGCTTATCTTAAAAGGAAAGAGGCTGAGAATTGATCAGTCTTTGCCCTTTTTTTTTAGGCATTTTTTCGTAAAGCTTTGTTGCATTGTCTTGAGAAAAAGAGACTTGAAAGGGACTCAGTTTTTATTCTGGTAACAAGGCATACTGTATATAGCAATAATTATATGTTCGCGCCCTTTAAAGAATATTTAGAAGAAGAACTTTTTAATCGTTTCGATCTCCGCAGTCGTTCTATTCCTGCGGGATTGGAATCTAATGTTAGTGCTAGGGGAAAAAATCCTGCAACTATTCAGAGTTGGTGTTATCAATCCGAACAATTAAGAAAAATTCGCTATTCTTATATCGATGCGGGAGAAACCGCTCAAGTATTTAATAGTGTTATTTATCCAGCTCATAAATACGATGTTCCTTTGTTGGGGGTAGATTTTCTCTCTTTTGGGAAAAAGAAAATCCTGATAGTGATGGACTTTCAGCCATTATTCCGCGATCGCGCCTATGTCGATAAGTATATTGAGCCAATGGCAGAGATACGGGATAAATACAACGAACTAGCCCAGAATTTGGAAATGAAATTCTACGATGCTAATCAGTATTTTTCTAAATATTTGCTGTTTGCCAAACTCGATTCGGAAACCGTGGTAAACAGTCTGTTTCCCGCTTTTCAAGAATATCTGGAATTATATTGGCAAATGTTAGATCAAGCCGAGCCTCTAACTAAGCCAGAAGATATTCAACGTATTGTAGAAGCTCAAAAAGAATACGACCAATATAGTGCGGAGAGAGATCCCGCTCACGGTTTATTTAGTAGCTATTTTGGATCGGAATGGTCGGAGAAATTCTTGTATGAATTCTTATTTGAAGATGCTTCTCCCCTAGCAGTATCTGCTCCCAAACATTAAATGTTTAATCACAAAATGAAATGACATTATACCAACCATTTTTAGAACTGGCGATCGCAACTTTGCAAAAAAAGTTAGATCTAGAACCCTATCCTATTCCTCAAGGCTTTGAGCGTAAAGAGGGTCTGATGGGTAAAGGTAAAAGAGAAGAAGCGGTATTAACCACTAGTTACGGTTTTAAATCCGAGAAATTAAGACAAATTCGCGCAGCTCACGTAGAAGGAGGAAATTCTCTCCAGGTACTGAATTTTGTAATTTTTCCCGATCTAAATTATGATTTGCCTTTTTTTGGTGCGGATTTAGTAACTCTACCAGGGGGACATTTAATCGCGATCGATATGCAACCTTTGTTTAGTCAAGATAAATCTTATCAGGCTAAATACAGCGAGCCAATTATGGCGATGTTTCACGAGTACCAAAAAGATTTACCTTGGGGGGGGGGATTTCCCTGAGGAGGCACAACAATACTTTTCTCCAGCTTTTTTGTGGACTCGCCCCAGCGAAACAGAAATAGTAGAAACAAAAGTTTTTGCAGCTTTTGGCGATTATCTTGATGCTTATATTAATTTCGTGCAGCAAGCACAGAAAGTAAGCGATCCACAACGCTTATCAGCAATTCTCAAAGCACAGAAAAGCTATGCTGACTATCGCGCAGAAAAAGACCCCGCTAGAGGGATGCTAACTCGTTTGTATGGGTCAGAATGGACGGAAGAATATATTCATGGCTTTTTATTCGACCTCGAACGTCAATTAGCTTTGGTTAGTTGAGGGATAAACAACATTTTTTAGTCAATTGTTGATAAAAGTAACAGCGAATTGCTTTTGGTTACGGAAAAATAAGATAATAAGTCATAAGAAAATTTTTTCCTTTCATTCTCATAACTTCATAGTCGAGCTTAATTTCGCTTGGCTATTCGTAGAGAATTAACCTCGATTGAGGCGAACACTAACTCGCAAAGTCAACAAATATTTTGTTGTGCGAATTCAGTAGAAACAGGAAAAGTTAACAAGATGTAACAAATAAAGGTTCAATGCCGTTGTATAAAAGTTACCTGAGGGGTAAATGCTCTATGGTTCAGCCAGCAGGCGATCGCCAATAAGTGCATCTCTCGAAAGGTTTTTTATTAAGAGTGTAAAGTTTTATTGGGTGGCTTAAGAAATTTTTACTAAGCTCGTAGAGAATAGTAACTTAGCACCTTCGGCGATTAACTAACTCCCGCTTCGATGTAAGACGTGGAGTATCCCGACTTTCCCCAAGCTGGCTCACGCTGGTGCCTCGGGGGAGTTTATAAGTTAAGATTCCTTTTTGAAGTTCAACTAAACCAAATTTAAATCGAGTAGGAGATTATTTATAATGTTCGACGCATTTACTAGAGTAGTGTCTCAAGCTGACGCTCGTGGTGAATTCCTATCCACTAGCCAGTTAGATGCTCTTAGTGCAATGGTTGCTGCTAGCAACAAACGTATGGATTCTGTTAACCGCATCACTGGTAACGCTTCCTCTATCGTTACTAACGCTGCTCGTGCTTTGTTTGCCGAGCAACCCCAATTAATCGCTCCTGGTGGAAATGCTTACACTAGTCGTCGTAACGCAGCTTGCTTGCGCGACATGGAAATCATTTTGCGTTATATCACTTACGCTATCTTCACTGGTGACGCTAGCGTTCTTGAAGATCGTTGTCTCAACGGACTACGTGAAACTTATTTAGCTCTTGGTACTCCTGGTGCTTCCGTAGCTGTTGGCGTGCAAAAAATGAAAGATGCTGCTTTAGCAATCGTTAACGATCGCAACGGAATTACTCCTGGCGACTGTAGTGCAATTGCTTCTGAAATTGCTGGCTACTTCGACCGTGCTGCTTCTGCAGTAGGTTAATCCGGACGGGAAAAACTATCCTTTGGATAAAATCAACCAATCTTTGGTTGTTTAGCAAAAAATTAGTAAAACAAGAGAAACATCACAATCATGAAAACTCCTCTAACTGAAGCGGTATCCTCTGCTGATTCCCAGGGTCGTTTTTTAAGCAGCACTGAAATTCAAACTGCTTTCGGTCGCTTTAAACAAGCTAATGCTTCCTTAGAAGCTGCAAAAGCTTTGACTAGCAACTCTCAAAGTTTAATCGATGGCGCAGCTAATGCAGTGTATGCGAAATTCCCCTACACTACTAGCACTCAAGGACCTAACTATGCTTCTACTCCTACAGGTAAAGCAAAATGTTCTCGTGACATCGGCTACTACCTACGCATGGTAACTTATTGCCTAGTTTCTGGTGGTACAGGCCCTATGGATGAATACCTAGTAGCTGGTCTTGATGAAATCAACCGCGCTTACGAGCTATCTCCTAGCTGGTATATCGAAGCATTAAAATATATCAAATCTAACCACGGTTTAAGTGGAGATCCTGCTACTGAAGCAAACAGCTACCTAGACTATGCAATTAACGCACTTAGCTAGAACTGTTTTAGTTTGATCGCAGCTAATAAATATGAGTCTATCTGCTTCAAGATAGTCATTATATAAAAATCAAGATACTTGATTAATCAAGCACTACTCAGAAGAGTATGCGGATGCCGTGCCGAAAGGCTAGTATTTGTTTACTTTTCTGAGTATTGTCATTTCAAAGGGATATAAGGATGAGAAACGAGGAAGTAAATGCCCTAAAGGATACCGAGATCCATGAAGCAGAGCAGCTAACCGAAGAAACCGCGATCGCCAATTTGAAGCAGAAAGAAGATTTAGGGGCGAGATATTACGCTGCGTGGTGGTTGGGAAAATTTAGAATTAAAAATCCCGCAGCAGTTAGCACCCTATTAATGGCATTAGAAGACGAACAAGACCGCGCCCCCGATGGAGGCTATCCCCTGCGACGTAATGCAGCTAGAGCCTTGGGTAAGCTAGGGGATAAAAGGGCTGTCGAGCCGTTGACTCGTTGTTTGGAATTTCCCGATTATTATGTCAGAGAAGCTGCTGCTCAAGCTTTAGAAATGCTAGACGATCACAGCTGTATTGCTGCTTTAATTAAAATGTTGGATGGGGGAATAGAATCAGCTACCAGAGTACCAGGAAAGCCCCATTTAGTTGAGCCTTACGAAGCCGTAATCGAAGCACTAGGAACTTTGTCTGCTACTGAAGCAGTAGAGTATATAGAGCCATTTACCCAGCATCCTACAGAGAAAGTTAAATATGCTGCTGCTAGAGCCATGTATCAGCTAACTCGCGAAGATAAGTATGGCGAGATCTTGATTCGAGCTTTAGAGGGGGACGATCTACAATTACGTCGTTCGGCTTTAATGGATTTGGGTGCAGTGGGTTATATTAAAGCAGGAAAAGCGATCGCCAATACTTTAGCTGAGAATAGCATGAAATTGATCGCCCTTAAAGGATTATTAGAAACAGATTTGGCAAACAAAAATACAGCTACCTCTGCTGAGAGTATTGAAATTATGGATTTGATGGATGCTCTATTATAATTGTCAATTATTCATTATCAATCATCAATCATTAGTTATTCCCTAAAGCCGCGCATCTTACCAGGATTTAATAAACCATAAGGATCGACTTGTTGTTTGAAAGCAACTTTTTGCGGATCGACTTGTTTGTTTCCCCCATCTTCAATCGTGTAAACGTGGGGGTTGGCGATAAAAGCTCCCTGAGATTCGCGATCGCGAATAATTTCGTTTAGTCTCTCTCCAGTGGTAAAGCGAATCAATTGCAATCCCGCAGGTACGGCTTTATCTCCCGCTCGCAAAAATTCTAAATGAATCATAATTTCATCTCCCCTTTGTTGGTAAAGTTTTTCTAGTCTTTCGAGGGTGAAATAAAATGTCTGCAAGTAGGTTAGTTTATTATCTACACTGCGAGCGTGGAGGGTAGTGTGATTCCAGGTAAATTCTAATAAGCTAGTGCCTTTTGCTGCTTCGGCGGCGGTTTTGCTATAGGTTATTTCCCCTTGATATTCCTGCACCAAATCTTGGAATGGTGTAATATCGTATTCCGATACCATTAATAAAGCACAGTGTTTGCCTTGGGGAATGTA
Organism: Waterburya agarophytonicola KI4; assembly: GCF_020640915.1. GTDB lineage: Bacteria > Cyanobacteriota > Cyanobacteriia > Cyanobacteriales > Xenococcaceae > Waterburya > Waterburya agarophytonicola. The sequence continues at coordinate 87,349 of NZ_JADWDC010000012.1, forward strand.
GTTTTTCAGGGCAGGAAAATAACTGGGTATCGGACTAGCATGAATGCTGACTAGTTTTTTAACAATACCATGACTATCGCTGAGAGCTTGTCCGAAGCTAGCAGCAGTCATAAAATCATCAAAAGTAACAATTATTTCTTGCCAAGGATAAGCAGGTGCTAGAGGAATTTCCAGTTCGGTAATAATTCCCGTCGTCCCATAAGCATGAAGCACTTTCTGCACTCGATCTCCCTCTAATTCTAAAACTTGGGGTGTTTCTTCAAGGGTAACTAGACGGACTCGTCGTAAATTTCCACGATCGCTTATTTGTCCGTAATTAACCGAACCCATCCCCACGCTACCACCACCAATAAAGCCCCCTATAGTCGCCGTACGATAGGTAGAAGGAGCAATGCGTAGTTCCCAGCCTATTTTCCTAGCTTGCTTGTCAAAAGCTGCCATTTTAACCCCTGGTTGGACGCAAGCTATGCCAGGTTTGAGCCATTGTATTTGGTTCATTTTACTAGTATCTAGGATGATACCACCCTCCAAGGGGATACACTGCCCATAATTCCCTGTACCCGCACCCCTGACGGTTAGAGGTATTTTATATTTGACGCAAATTAGAGCAATTTTTAGCACTTCTGCTTCTGTAGTAGGAAATGCAGCCAATTCTCCTCGTTTATTTTGTAATTGCTCTGTGAGAATGGGACTAAAGTGATAATAATCTAAAGATAGTTTAGTTAAGCGATCGCTATTAGTAGTTGTTTCGATTCCGTTTAATTCTTTGGCGATCTCTTGATAATTTATAGTGCTTTTTGTATTCATTAATTTATAGTGCCGTTTCAACTTATTCTGACGCAGACACATACATCAAGCAAGACTAGACGATCTAGATTATTTCCAGGAACCCGTATCTTTTAGAAAAGGTGAAAAATCTGGAGTTGTCCAGCACAAAGGAAGACTAGTTTTAGCTAAATATCCTTTCTGGAGATCGAAACGAATTAGCTGTTGCGCTCCTGCATAAGTACTGATTTCTCTTCCCGACCAAATTACCTCCGCAGTACCTGTAAGATATAGCACATCGCCCCACATAAAATCTAGAAAAAGCAATCCTACAGAGGGATTCAACTCTATATTACCGAGGGTATTAAAATGATTGTTACCCGAAAAATCAGGAACAGTCAGAGTTTTTTCACCATCAATACGAACAAAGCCAGGCTTCCCCCCTCGATGGGAAACATCTATACCCTTGGCAATACCTGCCGACTCTTTCTGATATGCGCTAGTAATAAAAAAAGTGTCTGCATTAGCTATTAAATTGTTTTCTGATTCTCCAAACGAATTGATTTCTTTTATTTGTGGAGATACGCTATTGGAAGTTTCCACAAATTCAAACGTTCGAGCTTGAATATATTGGGGACAATTTCCAAAACTCTGGCTCACCGTAACTTCAAAGCTATTGCGATCGCTAGACGAAATAATGCCATTCAGCCGATTGCGCCGACGACTGTGTAGTTCAATTCCCAACAAGCCAATATCATTGCCTACTGTTAAGTTGTCTTTGAGAGGATCGCCTGGAAGTGGTTTGGCTACAACTTTTAAAAGGCGATCGCTTGGAGTCGAGAGAAAGCCTGGTTTACCTATCAAAATGGAAGTCCAAGGGCGATCAAATTCATCTACTATACCCACAATGGCATAAGCTAGTCGAGCAAAAAACTTTTGATGTTGTTCGGTTAAATATTCGCGAATGATCCTCCTTCCCTGACGATCCATTCGATCTTGTATTCCCAATCGAGTTTGGATAGCTATTTCCCCTGCATGAAAGGGTGATTCGGTACGTCCCCAGCCTGAATTTGTCATAATATCTTTCTCCTTTTTGTTTAAAAGTGAAGTTGAAGATCAGTTTAAACAGGAACAATAGTAGGGGAATCAATTCCAGGCATTCCTCTAAATTTAGGTAACTGCTTGATGCGTTCGATCCAAGCCAAAATATGAGGATATTGCTTTAAAGATATTTTACCATCGGGGGCAAGAGCAATATAGGGAAAAGCAGCTATATCTGCAATAGTTGGATGTCCCAACTCTAACCATTCTCTATCGGCTAAATGGCGATCGATTTGTTCCAGAATAAACGTGGATTTTTGAGTGGCGATGTTAATATCTACAGTTTTTGCTTTGAATAGATAGAATAATCTTGCCGATTCCACTCCCTGACGAATTTCCCCTGTAGTAGTCGATAACCAGCGGACAACACGACTCAACGCCTCTGCTTCTATCGGTAGCCATTGTTCGTTACCGTATTGACAAGCTAAATAAACCAAAATTGCTTGAGCGTCAGGAATTATTTTATCGCCATCTACGAGCAGAGGTATTTGTCCAAAAGGATTTAGTTTCAAATATTCTGCGGATTTCTGTTCTTGTTTCATGACATCAATGCGGACAAATTGATATTCGATGTCTAAAAGAGCAAGTAATAGTCTTACCTTGTAAACGTTACCAGAGAGTTCGTGTCCGTAGAGTTTGATTTTTGTTTGGTTCATTTTTCTTCTAGACCTACCGAATGTTAGTTCGTTTCGCTGAATTTAATATACCGAACGTTTGGTAAAAAATCAAATATATGGACTTTAAAATAGACAAAATTACGTATCCAATAAGCATTCGGCATACAATCAAGATATTCTTATTCAAAAATAATGGTTAAAGAAGAACTAATTGCCAAATTAATCCCCATATTTCGCCATTACGGCTATGAGGGTGCAACCGTATCCCGATTATCTAAAGCTACAGGATTAAAAAAAGCCAGCCTCTATCATCACTTTCAGGGAGGTAAAGAGCAAATGGCAGAAGCGGTTTTAGAATATACTGCTAGTTGGCTCGAAGAAAATATTTTTGCACCTTTGCAGTCCGAACTTCCTGCCCAAGATCGCATTATCCTGATGATTGGTGAAATAGATCGATTTTATGCAAGGGGAAAAAATCCTTGTCTTTTAGCAGTGATGTCTTTAGGCGAAGCAGACGATCTCTTTCATCAACAACTACAGCAATCTCTCAAAAAATGGCTCGATACCTTAGCTAAGATTGTCGAAGAAACTGGAGTTGAATCAAGACAAGCTCGTTTAAGAGCCGAAGATGCCATGATAATGATTCAGGGTGCATTAGTATTAGTCAGAGTTACCAATGATACCCAACCTTTTCAAAGAGCGATCGCCAAATTACCGCAAATTCTGCTAGAAAATTAGACAATAGAGATCGCCAAGATAGATGCAAAATAAATAACAGATCGTAATCGATCGATACCGAAGTCGGGTAAATAATATTACAATGACTGGAATCTAGAGTTTAATTCTTGAGAAACCAGCTTAATGTCTGATAACTTAGCAGGAAAGACACTAAAAGAACATTATTATTTAGAAAAGAGGCTAGATAGTGGTGGTTTTGGCACGATCTATTTAGCCAGAGATACCTTCAGTGCAATTGGTGGCACTTATGTCGTCAAGCATTTTTCCCCTATTTATGATAATCAAGCTCAATTGGAAACTGCAATGCGTTTGTTTCAACAAGAATCAGATACTTTGCAAAAATTGGGCAATCATCCCCAAATACCCCGAATTTATGACTTTTTTGAAGAAGAAAGCCATTTTTTTCTGGTTCAAGAATTTATCGAAGGAAAAACTATCGAGCAAGAATTAACTGAAATAGATTATTTTGATCGCGATCGAGCGATTAAGTTTTTGAGCCAAACTTTAGAAGTCTTAGAATTTATTCACGAAGCGGGATATATCCATCGAGATATCAAGCCATCTAATTTAATTAGAAATCGTTTTGATAATAGGATTTTCTTGATTGATTTTGGTGCGGTAAAAGAAAAAATCAATCCTCAAAATATTGGTAAAGAAGGGCAATTTACTCGTACAGTAGGTATATTAAGTCCTGGTTATACTCCTGACGAACAATTTCATGGCAAGCCAGAATATTGCAGCGATATCTATGCGTTGGGAATGGTGGTAATCCAAGCAATGACAGGAAAACACCCTAATAAATTATATAGAAATGTCAATTTAGAATTAATGTGGCGAGATCTTCTGCCTCCTCATATTAATTACGACCTTAACTTTCTCGATTTAATTGACAAAATGGTAGAGCAACAATGGCAAAAACGCTATCAGTCTGCTACGGCTATTTTGGAAGCTTTAAATCTTATTTATTTAGCTCAAAACACTGAAATTTCAACATCATTTACAAATCAAAAACCAACATCAATTCAGGAAGAAAATAGTAGTATATCGACAGAAAATTCTCCTGTTATTCCAGATAAAAATAAATTAGATAAATTTAAAATGTTAGCTGGCTTAGGAATATTAAGTGCCATTGCTATTCCTTCTTGGCTATATTTAAGTAGTTTTCGTCAAGGAGATTTTATTACTTATGAAAATGAACATATTAAAGTAGAATATCCTGCTGGTTGGTCGAGAGAAAATAGAAGTAACTTTTTAAATAATACGATGGTTTTTATTTCTCCCAAAGAAAGCGAATCAGATGAATTTCAAGAAAGAGTAGCAATAATTGTCGAAGAATCTTCTCGACCTTTATCTCTGACTGAATATAGCAATCAAGCAGTTAATCAAATAGAAAAGTTAGCCAACTTTATTCTTTCTCCTCCAAGACCAACAACCTTAGGGCGTAGCGATGGTAAATACGTAATTTATCAAGGAATGGATCTAGACAAAAAAGTTAAACGACAAGAAGTTTGGACGGTTAATTACAAAGAAATTTATACGATAATTTATACTGCCGAACCCGATAAATTTGATAAGTTTTTACCCAAAGCAGAAAAGATGATTGAGTCTTTAGAAATTTTAAACTGATCTAGTTTCAAATAATCGTAGAGTTTCATAAATCTTTTCTAAAACCTTCTCCCTGTTCCATTCTTTCCTTAGAAAGATCGGGTTCTATTTCGGAATCTGAATTAGTTCGATTAATCATAAAAAAGCCAATTCCTCCAAGAGCGAGGAAAACAAAAACTACAATTAAACTAATAATATTGCGATCGATATGTTTGCTTTTTGGTTTGTCTGGGGTCGTTTTTTGAGGTCGAGAATGCTTGGTAGTAGAGTCAATTTTCTCTTGAGGTAAAACTGCTTGATCGCAATTTTCACTTACAGTCTTTGGAAGATCATGGCGATCGATAGTAGAAGTAGCAACCAATTTAATTTTTGCCGTTGAAGACATTGAAACATCCCCTAGATCGTTATTTAAATCCCGATCTAAAACGCAAGATTGAATAGAAGTAATAGATTGCGCCTTGGTAAGACGAGCAGACGACAATTTATTTAACCCTTGCAAAACATCGTGTGCTAACTTATAACGATCTTTGAAATGATACCTTGTCATGGTAGTTAATATTTCAGCCAATTCGCGGCTGATATTAGCCGAAGACTCCCAAATAATTTCTCCATCATCATCTTCGGGTAAATCTAGAGGAGCAATTCCCGTAAGAGCCTGAATAGCAATCATTCCCAAAGCATATAAATCACTAGAAGGACGAGGCTTACCCCTAGCTTGCTCCGTTGGCATATAACCTTGAGTACCTACTGCTACAGTCAATTGACCAATATTAGTTTGTTGTCCTTGAAGTACTTCTTTGACCGTGCCAAAATCTACTAACACAACTTTACCATCAAGGTCGCAACGGATTAGATTGTCTGGTTTGACATCGCGGTGAATTACGCCTCTACCATGAACGAACTTGAGAATATTCAACCCATCCCGCAAAAGATCGATCGCCTGGCTTTCCGACCAGATTAGACCAGAATCTAGCTCTTTTCCCAGGGTTTCACCTTGAATATATTGCTGTACCAAATAAAACTTTTCATCTTCCTCAAAATAAGCCAAAAGCTTGGGGATCTGTTGATGATGACCCAAATTATGGAGGGTAGAAGCTTCTGTTTGAAACAATCGTCTGGCTATGGCTAAAAACTTGGGATCTTGGCTACTGGGATGGAGTTGCTTAACCACACAAGTATCTCTTCCTGGTAGTTGAGTATCCTCTGCCAAATAAGTCTTGCCAAACCCCCCCTCAGCAAGATACTCAAGGATTTTATAACGAGAGCCTATAATCTTTCCCTTCACAGCTGAGTATTAATTGAGGTTTGATAAGTGTATTGAAACACATCAGTATTCTAAGCTTAAATACGCAATCTTTATAATAATAAAATATTAATACATCTAGTGGGTTACATTTGATGTTTAAATCCTGCAATTAAGACGGCACAATAAATATAATAAGTATCCGCACTGAAAACAATAGTTATTGCGACAGAGCGATCGAATTAGAGGTAAGTTAGATTGGACGAATCATATCAAGACTATATCAACCGAGTGGCAAGGTTAACCTTACCAACTGCTTGTTCAATGCAACTACAAACTATTCAGCATTCTCCTAAGTTTGTGGAAGGAAAGCCAGTTTCTTTTCCTGGTTATAGCGCGATCACCCCTCCGATGGAGGAAGATAATCTCAATCAGGATTTTTATCGTCAGGTAGAAACTATTCAACAACAACTATCCCAACAGCTAGAAACAGATCTCTTTATCCCTCTACCTGCAAGTAGTTTTCACTTCACTTTAGCAGACTTGATTTGGGACGAAAGTTATCGTCAAGCGATCGCAGCTAATGCTGAGTTTGATCGTGTCTTACAGCAAGAAGTTGCAGCCAGTTTTCAACAGTATCAAGAGTCTCTATCAGATAAAAAACCCCTTACTTGGCAATTATGGGGGGTTATGGCAAGACCAAGGGCAATTATGGCTTGTTTAGTTCCCAAAGATCGAGAAAGCTACGAATCAGTAATTCAGCTACGTCGCTATCTCTATCAAAATTCGGGTTTGGTTGGTTTAGGAATCGAGCAACAGTACGATATTACGGCTCATATTACTTTAGGTTATTTTGATAAAATTCCTCCTAGTTTAAATCGCGATCGCCTTTGTATTGTATTGTCTCAAATCAACGATCGCCTTCTAGAAAGTGAATTACCCGTGTTTACTGTCAAAGAAGCCCAATTACGCAAGTTTGACAACATGGTTGATTACCATCGTCAACCAGAGTGGGCAACGGTTAAGTTTGGTGTATAGATCAGAACTAAGGGCTTTTTTGATAGATGAAAACTGCTTTAAATCATCCTATTGTCGAACAGAGTTTTGCGATTATCGATCGAGAAGTAGGCAAACATCAACTAAACCAGCGAGAATATGCAATCTCACGACGAGTAATTCATGCCACCGCTGATTTTGAATATCTAAATTTACTAAAATTTAGTCCTAGTGCGATCGACTCTGGTATTGCAGCTATCAAGTCTGGCGTGCCAATTATTACCGATGTGACAATGGTGGAAAGGGGTATTAAAGGTTTAGTGGCAAAAACTTTTAATAATCCCGTCATTGCAGCGATCGATTTGGCTAAAACTGCCGATCCTGGAAAAACTCGCACCGAAACAGGCTTGCTGAAATGTTGCGCTCGATATCCCGAAGCAATTTATGTCATTGGTAATGCACCCACGGCACTTCTAGGTTTATGCGATCAAATATCTCATGGTAAAGCTATGCCAGCCTTGGTAATAGGCGTGCCTGTTGGTTTTGTCTCCGTGATTGAATCAAAACAGGCACTCTTACAATTAGATATACCCCAAATAGTCATCGAAGGAAGAAAGGGAGGTTCTCCCGCAGCAGCTTCTATTGTTAATGCTTTATTGGTTTTGGCATCTTATAGGAACTAGCTAAACAAAATTAATTAGATTTGAGAAGTTTATAAAATTGAATCTAATAAGCGATCGCCTTCGGGAATAAATTCTCGGTATTTATATTTAACAAGATTTAATTGGGGTTGAGTTAAAATTCTTTGCAAGGAATCTCGTTGTTCGGCGGTAACTCCCCGATCTATAATGTCGCAAGCCTTATTGCCAAAGCGATCGCTAATCGATAAAGATGCTCCGCTACTAACCAATAATTCAACTATTTCGATTCGAGAATTTCCTGTAGCGTACATTAACGCTGTTTTACCATCTTGTGCCTGAGCGTCAATTTCCGCACCACTATCAATGAGATGCATGACGATCTGTAGTTTGTCATTAATTGGTCGAGCATCCCGAATACCTAAGATAGCAGTCTTCATTAAAGGAGTAATTCCCTTGCTATCTCTCAGGTTGGGATCTCCACCCCGAATCAACAACAATTTAACAATATCAGGCAGACACCAAAGAATTGCAATTTCTAAGGGAGTACACCCGCAACTGTCTTTGATATTAGGATTTGCCCCATATTCAAGTAACAGAGACAAACATTCTTTGTTAGCAGTAATGCGATAAAGAGTTTTTGAGCGATCGCGGATACTACCTTGAGGTAGAGTAAAGTGATTTTTCTCAAAGATCGAAAATATCAATGACTCCTCTGTTTTGGCTGCTGTTTTAGCATTAGGATTGACTCCCTGCTGTAGCAGTTTCTTAACAGTACCAAGATCGTTAATAGCGATCGCTTTAATCAATTTTAATTCTTGCTTGCGAGAATATTGCGTAAGGCGATCGACTATCTCAAAAATTCTCCAACTCACAATCTTCAATCCAGTTTTGCGAAAGATTAAAAGTATTGTAAGACAAATATTAATTACTCATGACTAATAGGAGTTCTACCATAAAGATGAGTAAGATACTTCAAACGAGTACTCAATTCATCATTAAAAGCTTCTTCGCGACAACGCCACGTCCAGTTACCTGTAGGTTGAGAAGGGGTATTCATTTTGGCATCTGTACCCAAGCCTAAAATATCTTGAAAAGGTAGAACTACCGTATTGCCTACCGAACCTAAAGCCAGACGAATTAACGCCCAATGAATGCCATCGTCGCAAAGACAACCCAAATAATCTACCACTCTAGCTTGAGCTTCAGGCGATCGCTCGTAGAACCAACCAACCGAGGTATTATTATCGTGAGTGCCTGTATAAACAAGACAGTTGCGATCTGTATAGTTGAAGGGCAGAAAACCATTAGCGCGATCATCATCAAAGGCAAATTGCAAAATTTTCATCCCAGGGAAACTAAACTTATCTCGCAATGCCTCTACTTCAGGAGTAATTACCCCCAAGTCTTCTGCCACGATGGGTAACTTGCCCAATTGTTTTTCTAAGAGTTGGAAAAATTCATCCCCAGGGGCATCAAGCCACGTTCCATTCATAGCAGTCTTTTCCCCTTGGGGTACTGCCCAATATGCCTGAAATCCTCTAAAGTGATCGATCCGAATAATATCGACGTATTCTAAAATACCCTCAACTCTTCTGATCCACCATTTAAAGTCAGTCTTTTCTAGTTCTTCCCAGTTATAAACGGGGTTGCCCCAAAGTTGCCCCGTAGCACTAAAATAATCTGGCGGTACGCCAGCCATTAGAGATGCTTCTCCAGTCTCTTCATCAAGGCAGAAAATATCTTTATGAGCCCAAACATCAACGCTATCGTGGGCGACATAGATGGGAATATCGCCAAAGATTTTGATTCCTTTTTGATTGGCATATTGTTTGAGGTTTTTCCACTGACAGAAAAACTGATATTGAATGAACTTATGAAAAAAGATTTCATCGGCTAATTCTGTCGCCCATTTCGCCATCGCTTCGGGTTGGCGATAAGCAATATCAGCATCCCATTGATGCCAACTCTTACCATTGTGAGCTTGTTTAAGAGACATGAATAGAGCATAGTCGCTCAACCAGTCATTTTGGCGATCGCAAAAACGCTTAAATTCACTGTCTGCTGTTTTGGCTATTTGGGTTTTGAAGCGATCGCTTGCTCTCCGCAAAAGAGGAATTTTACTAGCAATGACGCGATCAAAATCTACTCGATCTAAAGGAAAATCTGGAGTCGAATTTAACTCTTCGGTGGTTAACAAATCCTTTCCGTGTAAAACTTCGGGACTAATTAATAAAGGATTTCCTGCCAAAGCGGAATAAGACAAATAAGGGGAGTTACCAAAACCCGTTGGTCCAATCGGTAAAATCTGCCATATTTGTTGGTCGCTGTTTGCCAAAAAGTCAATAAACTTATAAGCCTGATCGCCTAAATCTCCAATGCCAAAACGGCTAGGCAGAGAAGTAGGATGAAGCAAAATACCGCTAGCTCTGAAATCTAACATTTATGATCAATAAATTTTAGTAATTTTTGTACTGATGTTTCCGTCTGTCCCAGAAAAACCATAGCTTTTTGCTAGCTTTGGTATCGAACTAGTTTACAAAAGTTTGAATAAAGTTATCAAGCATTGCGTAAAAGATCTCTTCTCAGATGTGGTCACTTTTTGGTAGCGTATAAAGATCGGAGAAAAAATAACCAACCTCGACAATAATCTTAACGGGTCATAGACCCGCAAAGGTTTTGCGAAGCAGCGCGGTCTTGGGGATTTCCCCCATGAGGGACTGCTGAGGGTGTCTCGCACATTAAAACTTTATTTAAAGGTTTGCCCCATTAGCTATCTTAAAATTAGGAGAATCAAACAATGACTATTTTATTTCAACTGGCACTAGTAGCCTTAGTTCTATTTTCTTTTGTTATGGTAATTGGAGTTCCCGTTGCCTATGCTTCCCCCCAAAATTGGGAACAATCTAAATCTCTAATCTATGTTGGTTCGGGGATTTGGACTGTGTTAGTAGTAGCAGTAGCAGTTTTAAACTTTTTTGTTATATAAACAACAAGACTAAACCAACTGAAACAACGAGCGATCGCTTTAAAACATGGCGATCGCCTTTTAATCTTATAAAGTAAAATTGTAATTGTAAATATCTGGACTTATGGCTGTTTTTGAAGGTACTTTTGCAGGAGATGTCTCAAATTTAAAAATAGCGATCGTGATCGGTCGTTTTAATGATTTGGTGACTGATAAACTAATTTCAGGTTGTCAAGACTGTCTCAAACGTCATGGTATCAATATCGAGCCTAACAATGGTCAAGTAGACTATGTTTGGGTTCCTGGTAGCTACGAAATTGCCATGGTAGCCAGACAATTAGCTCTGACTGGTGGTTATAACGCTATTATCTGTTTGGGTGCAGTGATTCGCGGACAAACCCCTCATTTTGATTATGTCTCATCAGAAGCAGCTAAAGGAGTGGCAGCAGCTAGTTTTCAAACGGGAGTACCAGTTATTTTCGGTGTACTAACCGTGGATACTATGCAACAGGCTCTAGAAAGAGCAGGGATCAAAAGTAATTTGGGATGGAACTATGCTTTAAATGCCCTGGAAATGGCTAGTTTGATGCAGCAGATACAAAACACTTCATCTTCACCTTCGGCAGCTAATTTGCCCCCTGGAAATGAGACTATTGCTTTACCGAAAGTAACAACTTAGAATACAAATACTAGCGATTTCTAATTTTCAAGACAAAGACTGAAGCTTTTATAAAGATATCCCGACAATATTGCTGACTTAATTTATAGTTTATTTATTAAATCAGCAACACAGTTTGTTTTTGCCTTGTTTCGGAAGATTCATTACACCGCCACAGTATAGCGTTTGTGAATAGCAAAGTACCTCAGGATCGTGGGCTAGATGGGAAAAATGTTAAAGATAACGAGATATCAAATAATGCAGAGATAGATGAATTTTATCTGAGTATTTATCAAGGAACGACAGCAGCAATTTGCGTAATTGAGGTATTGGGAGAAGGAGAATATCTTTATGTTGACCTTAACTCCCCCTGTAATGCTTGGCTTGGCACTACCACAGAAAGCTTTAAGGGAAAAACTCCTCAAGAAATATTTGCTCTTGAAGATATTGCCACAATCTTGCAAACCTATGATGATTGTGTGCGATCAAAGAAAGCGATCGGTTACGAAAAATATATTTTAGTGGATAACAAACGCAGTTGCTGGATGACTACTATAAATCCCCTGGTAGATAGAAATGGCAAGGTTTATCGTTTAATTTCCACCAGCATCAACATCAGTCAAAGAAAAGAAATAGAAGTAGAACAGCGCACCGCCGAATTGCGATCGACTCTGGCAAAGTTGCAACAAGCTCTAAAATCCGAAGAATTGGTACGCTCGATCACCGAAGCTATCCGCGATAGTCTCGATGAAAAGCAAGTTCTACAAACTGCCACCAAAAGTCTCACGGAAGGACTAAAGTTAGAGTGCTGTCAAATAGAATTATATAAATACGAAGGCAGCATTACTGAGGTAATTTGTGAATATCCGATTGTTTTACCCGATGAAAGAGGAATTCACCGCCAAGTCAAGGATTTTCCCGAATTATACGCTCGTTTATTAAATAAAGAATCGATTCATTTTGTTGACTGGTTGCCTACAGTTGGCCACCGACAACAGCGAGTAACTCGCTTAGTTAGTCCCATTTTCGACGATCGCGGTATTTTGGGCAATATTTGGCTGATGCGCCCCAAAGAAAGCATTTTTGAACCAGAAGAAATTCAACTAGTACAGCAAATTGCCGATCAATGTGCGATCGCAATTCGCCAAGCCAGACTTTATAAAGCAGAACAAATACAAGTTAAAGAATTAGAAAAACTCAATTTAGTTAAAGATGATTTTCTTAAAACTATTTCCCATGAATTGCGAACTCCCATGAGTCGTCTTCGCCTGGCAATTAGTACCTTAGAAAACCTTTTAGAAGTAGAAATTGGTGCCCATCAATCCCCCAAAATCAATAAGGTAATGGAAATTTTTCATTCCTCTTTTAAAAAACAAAATCAATTAGTAGACGATCTACTAACTCTTTGCTACGTCGATGCTGCTAGCAAGCCCGATCTTTGGCAAGAAATTAATTTACCAACTTGGATTCCTCAAATAGTCAAAACTTTTTCTCTGGGGGAAAGGCAGCAAACACTACAGTTAGATTTAGCCCAAGATACCCCCATCTTACGTTCTGATGCCAAAATGCTCAAACGAGTGGTACATGAATTGTTGAATAATGCCTATAAATATACTCCTCCAGACGGACATATTATTATTTGCACGAACAATACTCCCACCCAACTATTAATCAAAGTTATTAATACTGGAATAGAAATTCCTATTGACGAGCAAGAAAGAATTTTTGATAAATTTTATCGCATACCAAATAGAGATCCTTGGCAACATGGAGGAACGGGAATTGGTTTGGCTTTAGTCAAAAAACTAGTCAAGTTATTAGGAGGAGAAATTACAGTTAGTAGCCAAGAACAAACCACTACCTTTACTATTGCTTTCTCCTTAAATTAAGACTAGCATGAACTACTCCTACCTACTCCGTGAAGTAGGAGTATCCTAAAATCACGTTTGGGTTGCGGGTCTTATTCCAATACTTCTTGTTTAAGCCCAGAAGAAAGTAAAATGATGATTATTTTGAAAAT
>NZ_JADWDC010000090.1 GCF_020640915.1 Waterburya agarophytonicola KI4
TTTACTGCGAAAACCTGTTGCCACCTCAGTTAGATTAATTGTCTTCACTCTTAGCGCAGTTAATTAATGGACGGGCGAGATCGCGCTCGTCCCAAATTTTGCTTGCTTTTTCGGAGGGGGGAATGAACGGTTACCTCCGCATTCCGTCTCTGGTTATAGTATTACTAATCTAAGTCTTTAGCTGGGAAATATAATTGTGTTTTTTAGTATGGCAAAATATAAAAACTTTTTTGTTAATTTAGTCACCAATCTAACAATCGTCATTGCCCTTAGCTTGTGGATTGCATTTCCAGCCTTAGCAGTTACCCAGAAATTGCAGTTTAATACTCCTGCTGGATATACAGTCAAAACAACATTTAGTTACGATGAAACTCAAAAACCCAAAATGATTCGGGAACGAGGAAATGGTAAAACTGAAGTCCTAGATTCACTAAAAATTAGTTTTTATAATCCTTCTGGCGAACTAATGGCGAACTACAACAATGTAGTTGAAGGAATAGCCACGGGGACTTATTTTGAGTTTAATTTCGATCCAGCAACCCAACAAATATTAGGCAAGATCGATCTTGGAGGAGAGTCGGCGGGGCAAATGTATCTAAAAGGGGAAGCCGAGGGAGAATTATCTTTAATAGAAGTTACCCAGTCGGGTTCAGAAAAAGTGATCGATCGAGTATCTATTGAAAGTAGCAAGTAACAAATAAATATTTTTAAACACTTATTACTTACTACTTACTACTTATTACTTATTACTTATGAATGATCCCAATCAGGTTTGATAGACTTGCGATGATTGAGATAGCGGTCGATCGCCATTGCAGCAATACAGCCATCTCCCGCAGCTACTACAGCTTGTTTGTAAGGAGTATTGCGAATGTCTCCAATTGCCCAAACACCAGGAACATTTGTCGACATATCATCATTAACTTTTACCCCACCATCAGCATTGTATTCAACTCCATCACCAATAAAGTCTGTAATAGGTTTTGAACCGTTTTGATAAATAAATACACCTTCTACATCTAGCGGTTGTGGTTCGTCGGCGTCTTTGGTCTTCAATTTAACTCCCGTTACTCCTCCACCATTACCTTCCACCGATGCCAAACGAGTGCGTCGCCAGTGTTTGACGTTGGGCATCGCAAGCAAATCGTGGGCGTGATGGTCTTCTTGTTTGGGATCTTTAAAAGTAATCCAATGCACCTTAGAAGCAAATTTGGTCAAAAACTGAGCTTCTTCTACTGCTTCTTGGTTAAGACCGACTACTGCTACTTCGCGATCGCGATAAAACGCACCATCGCAAGTGGCACAATAGCTAACTCCCCGACCGAGAAATTCTGATTCTCCTTCAAAAGAAGCCCCACTCCTTCCCATTGCACCCGTAGCCAACACCAATGACTTCCCGACAAATGTTCCTTCTGGGGTGTATACCTTTTTCATTTCGCCACTGACATCAATGCCAAACACTTGAGCGCGTTGATAAGAAGTACCATATTCAACAGCTTGTTCTCTCATGTTTTTGAGTAGTTCATCTCCACTCATTTCCCCAGAAACCCCTGGGTAGTTAGCGATTTTATGGGTAATTGCCAATGCACCCACCGCAGGATTTTTATCCAAAATAACGGTTTTGAGATTGGCTCTTGATGTATACAGCGCACACGTGCAACCCGCTGGCCCCCCTCCAATTATGACGACATCAAATTCCTGTGTATCCAAAATGCCAATCTCCAGTTGATTGATAACCTATATGTATTTAGGATACATCTGCCTTGGGTCTGGATACAAATATTCTACTCACAATTACGTATTTTTGTGAACGATATCCCCTTTTGGTTTGCGCCAAAGTAGAGGAGTATTTTAAGTATCGATCGCAATTATGAAGCCGATAAATGGTCCTGGTAATTCTTCATTATCTTAGATTGTGGGATGTCCCAGTTCCTTACGTAAAAAAATATTCTCTTTAATGAGAAATATTATTCAACCTTTTCCATGGGGGCTACTTTAGGAATAATTTTCGTTACGTTCATAGCTAAAAATTTAACTGCAAGAGTGGCTTTTTTACCACTACCTAGTATATGGGTAACTTCCCCTGCACCAAACTCATAATGCAAAACGCGATCTCCTACATTCCAATCAATATCGATCGCCTGGGAAGTTTTTTCCGCTTTTGGACGACGACGGCGATAGGTATTAGCTGCGTTGACGTTACTGTTAATTAATTCCCCAGGTAGTTCCATCAGGAATTGAGATGAGACGGCTGGTTCTCTTGTACCCCAGAGGCGACGTTCTCTAGTATAGGTCAAGAATAGTTGTTCTTGAGCGCGAGTGATGCCAACATAGCATAGACGACGTTCTTCTTCTATTTCTAAGGGATCGTTGAGGGTACGGTTGTGGGGTAATAAACCTTGTTCCATCCCGACGAGGAAGACTACGGGGAATTCTAAACCTTTGGCTGCGTGGAGAGTCATTAAAGAAACCTTTTGTTGTTCTTCATCCAAGCCATCCAAATCGGAGGAAAGAGAAGCACTAGCTAAAAACGCTTCTAAACTTGTTTCTTCATTATCTTCCTGAAACTGTTGTATCGCATTGCTCAACTCGTAGATATTGGCGATGCGGTTATCTGCTTCGTCTGTACCCTGTTGCTGTAATTCTTGGACATAGCCCGATTCTTCGAGGACATGATTTAAAACATCTCCTGCGGTTAATTTATCGAGGTTATCTTTCAATCCTTGAATCATCTTGGCAAATTGAGTTAAAGCTTTACCAGCCTTTCCGCCAACGGTATTAACGGAGGTTTCATCATTAACAATTTCCCATAAAGGTACGCCCAACTGTTGTGCTGCATCCATCAGCCTACCCATGGTTGTTTTACCAATACCGCGACGGGGAGTATTAATAATTCTGAGAAGACTTACTGTATCGTCTGGGTTGGCAATAATGCGTAGATAAGCCAGGGCGTCTTTGACCTCTTTGCGATCGTAGAACTTCAAACCGCCGACAATATTGTAGGGAATATTATTATGTAGCAGGAGATCTTCAAATGGACGAGACTGGGCGTTGGTACGATATAAAATCGAAAAGTCTTTCCAGCCAATTTCAGGGTGATTTTTCTCGATCTGCTTCATTTGGTTGACGACAAACCGCGCTTCTTCTTGTTCCTCATCGGCTTTATAAAGATAGATTTGTTCCCCTACTCCCCTAGTCGGTTTAAGGACTTTATCAATCCTTTGACTGTTATGGGAAATCAAATGATTGGCTGCTTGTAATATATTCTCGCGAGAACGATAATTCTCTTCCAGCTTGATCATGGTGCGAGTATCTTCATCGGGTAAACCATCGCCAAAATCTTTTTGAAAATCTAGCAGGATAGTATAGTCAGCCAGACGGAAGGAATAGATCGATTGATCCGCATCCCCCACCACAAAAAGCGATCGCAACTTCCAATTCCATTCGCTTTTATTCATCTCGCCATTAGTAGCCAGAAGTCTAATTAAATCGTATTGGATGCGGTTGGTATCTTGATATTCATCCACCAAAATATGCTGAAACTGGCTATGCCAATAGCCTAAGATAGATTCATTTTGCTGAAATAGTTTTACAGGTATCCAAATTAAGTCATCAAAATCCAAAGCATTATTAGCAGCTAGGCGAGACTGATATTGGTCGTAAATCTCTGCTATTACCCGCCCGCGATAGCCTGGCTCTTGTTTGGCGTAATCTTCAGGGGTTAAACCCTGGTTTTTGGCGTTACTTACTGCATAGCGAATTTTACGAGGATCGAATTTCTTATTATCGAGATTTAATTCTTTGGTAACAATATTCTTAAATAAACTTTGGACATCCGACTCATCAAAGATCGAAAAGTTACGCTTCCAAGTACGTCCTCGTTCGTCTTGGTACTTGTTAATATCAAAGCGCAATAGCTTGGCAAACAAACTATGAAAAGTACCGATCCACAGCTTTTTAGTCGTTCTTTTATATACCTTGGACTTTAATGCCTTTTGTTCGTATTCATTTAAAAACTCAAATCTTTGGTTGTGCTGTTGTAGTGCTAATTCTGTCGCAAAGATATACTCAATCCTTTCCCGCATCTCCCGCGCAGCTTTATTTGTAAAGGTAACTGCTAAAATATTCTCTGGATTAACTTGGCGATCGCGAATCAAGTTAGCAATACGATAAGTTAACGCCCGCGTTTTTCCCGATCCTGCCCCTGCTACCACCAACATTGGGCCACAATAATGTTCGACAGCAAGGCGTTGAGAAGGATTAAGATGGCTCAAAAAGTCAGTCATGATGCAAGGATAAGGGATGAAATAGTTGAATCTACTTACGTTGTTTATGTTACCAACTATTACCCGCCCGAATCTAGAAACTATTTTTAGTCTATCGATCTAATGCTTTTTGAATAAATAGATGTTGACCTTTACCATATCAAGAATAAACTGAGTTCAATTTAGCTACAATTCAAATACTGTTGTGATAAGAAGTAAACCATTCATGGTTATGAAGCTGGATAAAGTTGTTCCTTTCGGGCGATCGCTAGATGAATATATTAAGATGTTCGATCTATCTCTCGAAGATCTCCAACAGCATATTTTAGGGTTGGGTGATGGTCCAGCTAGCTTTAATGCAGAGGGTACAGCAAAAGGATATAACATTACTTCCATCGATCCTATTTATCAGTTTGATGGTGTGGAAATTAAACAAAGATTTGATGCGGTAGTCGATAATATTGTCGATCAGATAATTGACACTCCTGATAATTGGGTGTGGAGTTATCACAAAAACCCTCAAGATTTAAAATCCAGACGAATTAAAGCTTTAGAGACTTTTTTAGCAGATTATCAACAGGGTAAACAAGAAAATAGATATAAAACTCAAGCATTACCCAATCTAGATTTGGCCGATCAAAGTTATGACTTAGCGTTGTGTTCTCATTTTTTGTTTTTATATTCCGAACAGTTCGATCGCGATTTTCATATTGCTGCTATTGAGGAAATACTGAGAGTTAGCCAAGAGGTAAGAATATTTCCTTTATTAACTTTGATGCAAAAAACTTCTCCTCATTTAGATTTTGTAGTGGATAAATTCAGCAATTTAGGGTATTCAACTGCGATCGTAAAAGTACCCTATGAATTTCAGCCAGGAGCAAACAAAATGTTAGTAATTAAAAACTAAAGCAATATCTCCAATATTTGCACCGCCTCTAATTGTTGGTTAGCAAAGTTTAGATGAAGTTTATTGACACAAATTTTTCTTCCAATTGGCATTACCGCGATCGCCATAGCATTTAAACTGTTTGCCCGCCCAAACTACGCGGTACTGTTTTTCCTGACGATCACCATAGGGAGCAAATTTGACTAGATAACGCAAACCCGCCACAGAATCATCTGCCAAATTGGTTTGAGTTAGAGTAACAAAAGCCAAATTATCTTGGGGATAATTAATTTCAACTTGTTCTTCTTCGGATTCAACAATTTCCGTCAAACCCAATGCAGCTAAAGCGATCTTTTGGGGATCTGTGCCAATGGGTGAAGGTTTCCCTGTATATGTATTTGTATCTACTTCTGATGCGATCGAATTAGCCCAATATTTAGCAATTGACAGAGATAAATAATCATCTTCGATACTTGACTTTGGTTGAGAATTTGACGGCTCATTTTTCCATAAATAAATTTGTTGGCGATTAGATTGGTCAGATTGCCGAACTTGGGCAAATAGATCGCCCTGGGGGCTAAATGCCACAATTTTCGTTCTTTCTTGACGAGAGGGGGGCATAACATTTCTCAAAGGTAATCCCGTAATCAGATTAGTCATGGCTGAAGAATGAAAATTCCCCGCTATCAAGCGACTATTGCCACTCAAACTAAATAAACCATTACTACTGTGGAGGTTGTTAGTTTTTTGATAGATTTCTCCTTTTTGCCAATTCCAGACCTTGATTTTGCCATCGTAGCTACTACTGACTAAACGTTTGCCATCAGCAGTAAACTCAATTTGAGCAATATCATTAACATGACCGTCCAAAGTATTTAATAACACTGGCTTATCTCGATCTAATGCCCATAGTTGTATGACATGACTTTGTTGTTGTCCTGAAATATTCACATCTACCGTCGCCATTACTGTACCATCGCTCTTAAGAGCGATCGCTTCTACAGGATGTTGGAGATCGAAGCTAAATAATTTATCTCCTTGAGGAAAACTCCACGCAGTAACCCCTCCATCGCAAGCACCATAAAGTATCTCCCCCGACACATCAAACACCACTTGTCCACATCCTGCTGATTCAGAAATCTGAAAAATCTTTGCTCCCGTGGCAGTATCCCAAACAATTAAAGAATCATCAGGGGTTAATAATCCCTGACTCCAGGTAGTGGTGGCAAGAAAGCGACTGTCAGGACTAAAAGCGATCGCAGTTGGCGCAATTGCCAAAGCAGATTTGCTGGCGTGGTGGGTGGGTAAAATACGCTGAATCTCTCCTAAGTCTGTTCTCCAGAGAAGAATCTGACTTGCTTCTACCGTAGCTAAGATTTTTCCATCAGGACTAAACTCAATTGCGTTTGTCTCTGTTATAGATTCGAGAGTATGGCTTAAAACCGCATTTTCCCAAGGAGAAGATAAACGATTTTGAAGATTAGCAATAGAGTCGGTGGAATCTCTAGATTCAACTTGGGCAAAAATAACTGACTGTTGACCCAAAGCGATCGCCATAGCCAGCAAATACTTAACATAAAACCGATTGCCCATAATCAAATATTCTTCCCTAGAAAACAAACCTGTCAAAAGATAAACTAATTCACCACAATTGGGTAGTCAGGAGTCGGATTCAAAGGACAGCTAAAAACATACTCCCCAGGCTTGAGGGTAATTTCGTAGTCTTTAGTCGTACCTTTACTCAAACCACCACCACTAACTTTAGGAAGAGTAACTTTTTGAATTCCCGATCCTCGCAAATAAAAACCCAGGGGATAAGAGACATTTTCGTTTGTTACCCGAAAAATATATTTACCTGGTTTCAATTCTAGAGGTTTAAATTCTGACTTTCTTGCAGCTAAAGTTTGGGAGTTTATTTTGTTACAATCTTCGGCACTTGTCGGTTGATATTGATAGTTTTTTGCCTCTACTTCCAAAAACTGACAGCCTACTTGAGTTAGTTCGACTACGGTGGCTATGGGGGATGTATCGGATTGTGTCGATTCGTTTGATTTTGATGCTGGGATGTCTGGGCGATCGCCATAACAACCAGCTAAAACAAGACACAACAAACTACTACTAATTAAACTGAAGTATTTCATAAAAGTAAAACCACAATGCTACAGACAAAGAATATTTTTATCTCTCTGCTTTGTCGAGGTTAACCGCTAAAAATTATCAAATACTGATTTCTTCCTGAGACGAAGTTAAAATTTTAAACAAGAAACGAGAAGAGATTAAATGTTTCTTAGTTATCCTTCTCGCGTTCTTCTTTAAGATGTTACTGATTTCACCAGTTGCTATTGACCAGCACAGGGGTTTGCACCAGCACAAGGATCTACACCAGCACAGGGGTTTGCACCAGCACAAGGGTCAACTTCAGTGGCATCTCCACCAGTTTTGGGTTCTCCCGCACAAGGGGTGGCACAAGAAGTTACTAAGCCCAAGCTTAGAACCGAAGCAGCAAATAAAGTTCCTAAATATTTAACTTTCATATTTTTCTCCTAATTGCAGATTATAAGTTGATTTATTCTACTCAAACAAATTGAAGGTCGCTTCTAATTCAAGTTTAATGTAACCAAATAGATGAAAATTTTTTGATAAGATAGCCCTTCTTTACCTAAATTTAATGAAAACTTTGTATTTTCTTTAGCTAAATAAACAGATCCGTTAGTTTTAAGTATTTCTTTCTTTAAATCCCTCTAGGTCTTTGGCATGATGGATGAGAAAGCATTTTACAACACGAACTCATGGAACTTATTCAACAACTAACTCAAAATTTAGGAGTAGATGAAACCCAGGCGAAAGGAGGTGCGGGATTAATTTTCAAACTGGCTAAAGAACAATTGGCAGATGGTGATTTTGCTCAATTGGCTAGTGCTATACCTGCTGTCAGTGGTTTGATTGGCGAAGCACCTGCTGGTGGCAAAGGAATGGCTGGCGCGCTTGGCGGACTGGCTGGCGCGCTTGGCGGTGGCAAAGCGGGTCAATTAGCTAATATGGCTGCATTGGCTGGTGGTTTTGGACAATTAGGTCTCAATCCTGGAATGGCAAGTAAGTTTGTCCCCATCATCTTGTCTTTTGTTCAAAACAAAGGTGGAGATGGAATCAAAGATATGTTGGCAGGAGTTTTAAAATAGATCGTTCTTTTCATAGCTAACTATTTTAGTATCTACTGAATTTACTGAAAATAAAAAAGCTGAATTGGGTAATCTCTCAATTCAGCTTACTCATCAAATTCGCTTTATTAATAGAAACTAATAGCTATTAGCTTAATTAATTCTTATCGATCTCTTTGAGCATTGCAGTAGCTTTAGCACAAAGATCTTCATGACAATGACCGTTAGTAGCTACAATACAACCCCAACGTTTAACATCACCTTGATTATAAAAAACAGGCTTACCATCAACATAAGTAAACTTACCACCAGCTTCAGTCAGAATTAATTCAGGTGCAGCAAAATCCCAATCTTTAGCAGCAGACTTACCCGACAAAGAGATATAAACATCAGATTCTTGCTCTAATAAAGTAGAAATCTTTCCCCCGACACCCCCCATATATTTTTTACCAGCAAAAGGCAAACCGTCGATTAACTTCTGAAAGCGATCGTCGCGGTGAGAACGACTTACAATTAGGTATAGATCTTCAATTTTATGGCGATCGCTTACTTTAATAGAAGTAACTGTACCGTCTTTAGTTTCGACAAAAGTACCTTGGTCTTTAGAAGCAAAATAAATCTTTTGTGATTCGGGAATAGCCACAATACCAATTACAGGACGACCTTGATAAGCTAAGGCAATATGCATTCCATATTCACCAGTTTTATCGATAAAATCTCTTGTACCATCAAGGGGATCGATAATCCAAACCCAGTCATGGTCTACAGGTTCGGCTTTTTTGACATCAAAAGTTTCTTCGGATAGATAACCAAACTCTTCTGTGCCTAATTCTTCTTTTAAACGACCAACAATATATTTATTGGCTGCCATATCAGCTTCGGTAACGGGACCATCTTTTTTATCTTTAATATCCAAATCGGAAGTATCTTTATGATAAAAAGAACTAAGAATATCGGCTGCACCCCATGCTACGGAACGAGCGACCTTAAGCGCGTCGGCTATTTTTTTAGTTTGATTATTATCCAAAGTCATCTCCTAGTAATATTTTTTATTTCTTAACAATTCTAACCAACAACTATATCCTAAGTCAGCGATCGGCAACACGTGTCATTGGTCATTGGTCAGTTGTTTTTCTCAAATGCTCGTTTCTTTTTCTTGTTTAGCCTGGGGACGGAATAAGTGAGAATGTTCGGGATGGTACAAACGCGATCGCGTTTTAACGGCTTGTTGAAGTGCGGGACTAATTAAATATAGGGTGGTGCGAATCAGATCGTTTTCTCTAGTTATCGCAGCCATTTTTTCTAAGGGTACGACCCAAATTTGTTCATCTTGCCAGCCTACGCGATAACATACCGCTACGGGGGTATCTGCGGGATAGTGTCGTAACAATTTTTCTTGAGCCTTCTCTATATGACGAGCTGCTAAATATAAGCATAAACTAGCTTTATGAGCAGCAAGAGAAGATAATTCTTCTGCATCGGGGACACCAGAGGCTTTACCACTAATTCTTGTTAATATAATCGTTTGGACTAGCTCTGGGATAGTTAATTCGGTGCTGAGTTTGGCAGCAGCAGCTTGAAATGCACTGATACCAGGAATAAGCTCAAAAGGAATGTCTGCATCGCTAAAGGCTTGCATTTGCTCGCCGATCGCACTATACAAGGTAAGGTCACCTGAATGGAGACGCACGACGGATTTACCTTCTTTTACTCTAGCAATTGCCAAAGGGATAATTTGCTCTAAGGTTTTATTTCCCGTAGCGACTAATTCTGCATCATCTCGTACATCCTGCAAGATTTGCTTGGGTACTAAAGAATTAGCATAAAGAATTACATCTGCTTGAGCGAGGATTTTATGAGCTTTGAGGGTTAATAATTCAGGATCTCCTGGCCCCGCACCAATAATATACACTGCGGGTTGAAGAGAAGAAGAAGAGATTGTCATTTACTTATTACTTATTATTTATTACTTATCGACTGTTGCTTTCGAGGAGAAACAACATCAGGTAGAGGACGTTTAAACCAATAAAGCCAAGCAAGGATTAAAACACCTAAAGAGATCGCACTGAAGCTTACTACTTGAGCAACTTTTAATGGGCCTAACATTAGACTATCAGTACGCAACCATTCAATCCAAACTCGTCCCAAACTATAGGCGATTAAATATACCCCTGCTAGTGTTCCTGTTTTAAGGCGATCGCGATTTTTTAAACCCCAGAAGAATAAAAATAACAGAATAGCAAACACCCCCAGATTCGACAGAGATTCGTATAAAAAAGTAGGATGAAAATATTCTGAGTTCAAAAATCCTAAAGGGCGATAGCGGGGTGCAATATAAAGCTTCCAAGGTAAATCGGTCGGTTTGCCAAAAGCTTCGGAGTTAAAGAAATTTCCCCACCTGCCAATGGCTTGACCTAAAATCACCGAAGGTGCAACCAAATCTAATAATTGCCATAGTGAAATCCGATTTAGACGAGCAAAAATAATCGTACCCAAAGTCCCGCCAATAATTGCCCCGTGAATGGCGATACCTCCCTTCCAAATCGCAATTATATCCTCTGGACGTTGAGCATATTCCTGCCATTCAAACAAAACATAATAGATTCTGGCTGCGGGGATAGCAAAGAGAACTAACCAAATAGCTAAGTCCCCGAGTAATTCTGGATCGACGTTGCGACGTTTGGCTAGATATTGAGAAAGAGTCAAACCGATTAAAACCGCCGAAGCAATTAGTAAACCATACCAACGTACAACAATGGGTCCGATTTCCAAGATAATCGGACCAGGGGATTGAAAAGCAGCGAAAAGCATATCTAAACCTCATTCTAAATCTTTGATTGTGCGATTTATACCCATACCATTAAGGTACTTTACTCATAGATAAATCAAATGCTTCAAATGCCTATTTTCTCTGAGTTTTGCACGATTCTTAAGTTTTCTTGACTTTGTTCTGATTTCCTTAACTTGTGACTAATGCTTAGGATGAGAGAAGTCACTTGACTGTTTCGGCTTTTCCTAATGGAGAGAAGCGAATTTCGATTCTACGACGACTGGGATCTGGTTGGCGGTTAGCAGAGGCAAAATCTCCCGTAGGTAGTTGTACTTGGGCTGCGGAATAGGGACGAAATGTTACTCCTTTAAGTCTTCCTGTTTGTTCTTGAACTGTCTGAAGTTGTTTGACTACTTCTAAAGCCCGCATCAAGCCTAAATCGGCATTTGAACCAGGTTTGAGACTATCTACAGATTGTTTTCCTAAAGCTACTTGTTCTAGCTGTTGGTCGAGGTTTCCACTACCAAAGTTTACTTGACCGTCGGTATGTCCGATAATTTCTACGACATAAAGATTGCGTTGTTGACTGATTCGTTCGATGCGATCGACTAAATCCATGGTGATATAGTCTTTTAGGTTTTGGGGTAATTTGGCACTACCCGAATCGAATTGATATCCCCCAGAGTCTTGGATTACCACTACGGGAGGAGCTGATTTTAGGCGATCTATTTCTGATTCTAAAATATTGACGCGGTTTCGACTGCGTTCGTTGCTATCGAGTAATAGTCTTTGTAGTTCGGAAGAGGCTTTTTTTAACTGGCGCACATCTGAAGTGCTTTCGCCTAATTCGTTTTCTAAAGTGGCTATTTCTCTTTGGAGTAATCTTACTTGTCTTTCGGTGTCGCTCAGGTTTTGTTCGGTTTCTTCCGCTGCATATTTAAGAAACAATGATTTGAATAAAGCGAGTAATAAAAATAGGCTAATAATCATGAAAGCGTTAGCCATTAGATCGGTAAAAGATGGCCAAACATTTAAACTTTCTGTGGCTTCGTAATTTCGTATTTTACGCTTGGTTTTCATGATTATTAGTTAGTTTATCTTATTGACTAGTTTTGATAGTTCTTGCTGTATTTCTTTTAAGCCCGATCGCTCGATCGCATTTTTTTCTTGATTTAATTCCAATATTTTTTTGGTTAGTTTTTGCATCGAAATTAAATTATGGTCAAAAGATTGAGTAGATTTTTGTAAGATCAAAGAAGATTGAGAGAATTGATTTTGGGCGATCGCCAGATCGTTAGTAGCAGCAGCTAGTCGTTCGGGGAAACCACTATTATCTAAAACGTTAGCAGCCTTTTCAAAAGTTTCTCCACTATTTTCGATTCTGCTAAAGGCTTTATTCATCGACTCTTCAATGGTATTGCTTAACTGATACAGCATTTGCTCGAAGTCACTACCAAACTTTTCGATCGCACCTTCGATTGAACTAATAGGTTGTACTTGAGGCAGATAAATGTTGTCGATATAGTCTTCTAAATAGCTCAATAAACCCGCTTTAATGATATTAGTATTCCACAATAAATTTAAAACTGTTAACAAAGAACTACAAGCGATCGCAATTAAACTAGTGGTAAAAGCTACCCCCATTCCCTGCAAGGGCTGGTTTAATTCTTCGACTAGATTTCTGACATCATTAATATCTATCTGGGTGATAGTTTGACTCAAATTTGATAAATTAAAAGTAATGCCCAAAAATGTACCGAGCAAGCCAAAAGAAAGTAATAAATTAGGTAGAATACGACAAAAATAATCGATGAATTCACAGTCTAAAGATAAACCAAGAAAATAAAATCTTTCTTGGCTATATGCTCCTTCGATTACTGATGCCGTATTGATGCGATCTAAATTAATTTTACTATCAACAAATCTCTGTTCTAATTTATTAATAATTGTGGGAGTAGATTCTAACTTGATTCCGATTAATAGTTTTTTGGTTTTATTTGCCAAAGACTTGAGATGTCTATATAAAGCATAGCGTAATAAAATCGCGCCAAAAGTTGGCAAAATTACCAGAAAAATTGCTAATACAATTAAATAGCCAGGTATCAAACCAAGAATGTTAAATATTTGTTGCATAGTCTTAAAATATGTTGGGTTTTATTTTTTAGCTGAGATATGGCGAGGGGTTTTTGTAGTAGCTTTGATTGTGGCATCAGCTAGCTTGAATTGGAGGAGATTTTAATAAAAGCTTCAAGCTCTCAATATATTCAATTTAACGAAAAAAGAGAAGATGGAATTATTACAGCCCTATGGCAAATATATTTTAATTAGTTTAAGTGCGATCGCAGGAATTACTATTCTTATTTGGATCTTGGTGGTGGCGATCGTAATGAGAAATACCAAAGGTATACCGTTAGTAATTAACGATTTTTTAAAATTGATTCTAGAAAATAAAATCGATTTGGCTTATAATTCCACTACAGATAATTTTCATAGTAGAATCTCTAA
This sequence comes from Waterburya agarophytonicola KI4, assembly GCF_020640915.1. GTDB lineage: Bacteria > Cyanobacteriota > Cyanobacteriia > Cyanobacteriales > Xenococcaceae > Waterburya > Waterburya agarophytonicola. The sequence goes on from NZ_JADWDC010000090.1 coordinate 13,585, forward strand.
ACCTCAATTTAGAAAACTAATCAAAGATAAAAAGTTCAAACAATATCAACGGACTTCTTTGGGTATTCCTAAAATGGAAACAGGCGATAGTGCGACGATTGATACTACTTTAATTTTGAAGTCTGGCAGAGAAATTCCTTTGCGATTTAATGTTGTCAGACAAAACAAAGAATGGAAAATAAATCTATTAGAAATAAGTTAATCGATAGACCTAAATAATAAATTTTTAGATAATGAGAACGCTTTTTGTAACTATTCTCTATTTTGCCTAAGATAGCTGATCCCTATAATGCTACTTTAAAAGGTGAGTTTTAAAATAGCAACGATGAAAAAAGTATTGGTTACTGGAGCAACGGGAAGAACTGGTTCTTTAGTTTTCAAAAAACTGGCAAATCAACCAAAAGAATTTACGGTAATTGGTTTTGCGCGATCGCCAGAAAAGATTGAACAAATGTTTGGTTTGACAAAAAATTTTATTGTTGGCAATATTAGCAATCAGTCTCAAATAGAAGCTGCAATGGAAGACTGCGACGGCTTGGTTATTCTCACTAGTGCCATTCCCAAAATGGTCGTACCACCTTCACAAGGAAAGCCGCCTGAATTTGCATACAACCTAGGAGAAATGCCTGAAACAGTAGATTATCAAGGTCAGGTCAACCAAATTAATGCTGCTACCCACCTTCCGCACGTCAAAATGTATTATTTAGAGTTTCATAAAATCAGTCA
>NZ_JADWDC010000091.1 GCF_020640915.1 Waterburya agarophytonicola KI4
AAATAAAAAAATAAAGGTGATTTAGTTAATGCAATGTAAATACGTCTAAGCTTATCATGCCATTTGCACTTATATTCTAGTTGGCGCAAAAATTCACCCCAACCACAATCAGCAATAGCCTTGGCGAGTTTATGATTCGCCATCATGTTTTTTACTCCTAAAGTCTCGGTATAGATAGCTTGGCTTTCGCTAACCAATTTTGTACTCAGCTTGTGTAAAAAATCTTTTCGGCAATCAGCTATCTTAGCGTGTAGCTTTGCTACTTTTAGCCTTGCCTTGTATCGGTTGTTTGAACCTTTCTTTTTCTTGGCTAACCTGCGCTGTAGAGTTTTGAGCCTAGCTTGATATTTCTGATAATGCTTGGGATTACCTGATGCAAAACCGTTACTGCAAACTGCTACATCTTTTATCCCCAAATCAATCCCAATTTTCTCTGTTCCTAATTTCCACTGCTCTAATTCTTCTTCAACTAGAAAAGAAACGAAATATCTATTGCTTGGATCAAGCGTGATGGTTACAGATTTTGGTTGACCATTAAAATATCTACTCCATTTGATTTTTAGAGGTTGAGACATTTTAGCTAGAGTCAATTTTTCACCGTCCCATTTAAAAGCGTTAGGCGCATAGTGTGCCGACTGTTTACCGTTCTTTTTCTTAAACCTAGGGTATTTATTTCTGCCAGCAAAGAAGTTGATGAACGCCGTGTTTAGATGCCTTAACCCCTGCTGTAATGGCACTGCCGAAACTTGTTTCAACCAAGGTTTTTCAGGATCTTTCTTTAGCTTTGTTAGAGCGTTTGAAGTGTCCGTATAGCTGAGAGATACGTTATCTTGGTAGTAGCTATTGGTTCTTAAAGCTAATGCCCAGTTATACACGAATCTAGTACAGCCAAACGTCTGCGCCAACTCTAATCGTTGCGCTGAGGTCGGGTAAAATCTGTGCTTGAATCCGCGTATTTGTCTCATAGTATAAGTTTACCATGAATACAATTGCTGTGTAAACAAATTTCTGACGCGAAGCTAATTCTTTAGGGCAACCACTACGTTGCAAAGTTCGCGCTTCATCCCCAGCTTAAAAGACAGGGGTCTTCTCGCTCACATTCGATAACATCTAAAATATCTAAAATATTGTCAACTTTTTGGGGCAAATGGGAACAATGATATTACGAATTTAAAGTTTTGGTAAAGACTGATGAAATCTAAATATCTAATTTCCTGTTTAACTATGGTTGCAGGACTTTCTTTGTCCACTCAAGCTGCAATGGCAGATATCGTCGTCAAATGGCAACCAGGGGATAATGCTGCCAATATTCAAAAAGCGATCGATTCGGGGGACAGTACAGTTATTATTCCCAAAGCAGCTCAACCTTGGTTGGTGGGAGAAACTATTTATGCCAAACAAGCCAACCAAAAAATTGTTTTTCAGCCAGGAGTAGTGATGCTGGCGCAAAAAGGAGCTTTCAAGCCAAAAACGGCAAACATGGTCACAGTATTGGCAGATAATGTTACTTTGTCTGGCTATGACGCTAAGTTTAGAATGCGTAAAGCTGACTATCAAAATCCTAACTTATACGAGCCTTCACAATTTCGCCACATCATAGCATTTCGAGGCGCGAACAACTTTGTGGTAGAAGGGCTGACACTCCAAGACTCTGGAGGTGATGGTCTTTTTATTTCTCACGGTCAAAGCCAAAAAAATCAACTTCCTGCTAAAAAATATTCCTCGGGTATAGTTCGCGATGTGATTTCTCGCAACCATCATCGACTGGGAATGAGTATTATGAGCGCGCAAGATCTCTTAGTAGAAAATAGTACTTTTCAAGGTAGTAGTGGCACAAAACCCGCTTCGGGAGTTGATATCGAACCAGATCATGATTGGCAAAAGCTAGCTAATATTAAATTTATTAATAATAAGTTTATTAATAATCAACGCAACGGAATTCAAATCGGATTAATTAGATATCGAGGCAATAATGTGTCAGATATTAGTATTAGTTTTGATGGTTGTACTTCTACAGGAAATGGAGAAGACGGTATCTCAATTAATGCTCACGAACCTGGATTTACGGATGGTCCTAAAGGTTTTATTGATGTCAAAAACTGTAATATTGCTAGTTCTGGAGAAAATGGAATTTTCATTAAATCCGATCACAAAAATCCCGTAGATACTTTCCAAATTAACTTTGACGATATTACCTTAAAAAATACAGCCACAAAATCAACCGAGTTTTTTCCGATTAGCATTCAAAATAGTTTGGAGCCTGGGGTAGTTTGCAATATTGACTTTGGCAAAAAGTTTTCCATTACAGACAATAAAAATCGTCCCGCATTATATGTCAATAATCCTGCAAAAAAACAAGGTTTGACTAATGTTCACGGTACAATTCAAGTTAATAACAGTCAGAAAAAAGAACCATCTTTAGGCAATAATTTGAACAATGTTACCTTGAAATTTACTAATTGATTTGCTTAATATTATTTAGGTACTTAATATTGTTTAGGTACCTACTTAAACAATATTAATCATCTGTTTTTAGTTATTTATCTTTATGGATGCAACTAAAATTAATTCAATTATATCTATTTGTAGAATATACTTAGGTGCTGTCTTGTAAGTATTATTTCGACTAAACAGAATTATATAATCGAAAAGCAATTCCAAAAACAGTTTATTCCCTGATGTCATTTCATTATTCTGAGAATATTCTGTTAAATGGAAGCAAGTGATCTAAATTAGATTTTATCTTGACTAAGATCACTTTTTATCTCTATAAATTGTGTCTATTTTTAATTTCTTTTGATCGCCATATTTATTTTTTCTATCCCTAACTCAGTTTATTTATAGCTAATACCTAAACTATCTCAAAATTCTATGCTATCTAACCAACAGATTGTCTTTATCGATTCTCAAGTTACCGATCTTCAAATACTCAAGAATGGAGTCGCATCAGGAATAGAAGTTATAATTCTCGATTCTCATCAAGATGGCATCGAACAAATTACTGAAGTTTTAAGCCAAAAGCCTTACTCAAAAGTTCACATAGTCTCTCACGGTTCTCCTGGTTGCTTGTATTTAGGTAATACCCAACTAAGTTTAGATACCTTAAATACTTACAAATCACAACTAAAAACTTGGTTTAATCCCCCCGCTTGCAGCACCCCCCTTAATAAGGGGGGCAGGGGGGATCTCCTCCTCTACGGTTGTAACGTCGCTGCTGGCGATGCTGGCGAGGAATTTATTACTAAGTTACACAATATTACTGGTGCAGAAATTGCTGCTTCTACTACCCGTATTGGTAATGCAGCCAAAGGTGGTAATTGGGAATTAGATTATCAAATCAAATCAGATCAAATTCCTCTTGCATTTACAGAACAAACTATAAACAGCTACGCAGGAGTTTTTGCCAGTGTAAGTCAAGAAAATACAACATCAGGAACATTTGGCTCAAGTCCAACTAGCCTAACTAGAACTTTTAATGTTACCGAAGCGGGTACACTAACATCCCTTACTTTAGGTTTTAATGCAACTCATCTTTATCGAGGAGATATTAGAGCTACTTTAACTGCTCCAGATGCTACGTCTGTCATTGTTATAGCAAGCAGTGGTAGTGATGATGATATTAATTATGATGTACTGTTGCAAACTGGAGGAGGAGCATTAGACGATAATAATCTTGATAACACAGCTTCACCTTTTTACGATCGCACTGTTGCTCCATCCAATGCTCTTTCTGCCTTTACGGGTAAATCTATTCAGGGAACTTGGACTCTGACTATTCTAGATACATTTCCTGGCGAGGATGACGGAACTTTTAACAGAGCGCAACTGAACTTAGAATATACTCCTGCTATTCCTACTATTGCGGGAACAGTCTTCTCTGACTACGACAACGACGGCACACAAGAACTTGCTAACACTGCCTCAGAAGTAGGATACGAAGGCATTACCGTTACGGCTACTTTCTCCGATGGTAGTACCGCAACAGATACCACCGATGCTAATGGTGATTACAGTATCACTAACACTAATAGTTTAGCTGCGCGAGTGGAGTTTACTCTTCCCGATGGTTATGTTGGTAGTTCTTTAGCAAGTGCGGATGCTAATACAGTTGGCAGTGTCTTTTTTAACGATGGTACGAGTCAAACAGCTAACTTTGGTATTTTCAATCCCAATCAATATATAACTAACACTAGCCCTACTCTAGTTATTCCTTGCTATGTCTACTCTGGAGCAACAGGGGCAGGTAGTGCAGCAGCCATTGTCACCGTACTTCATAGCGATAGTGGGGATCTTAGTCGGAGTCCCAATACAGAAACGGCGATTGTCACCGTTAATGATGTAGGTGCGGTCAACGGTTTAGCATACAACAAAGAAACAGAAGATTTATTTGCTGGTGCATTTCAAAAACGCCATTCCGACGTTAAAAATCAGAATAATGGCGTAATTTATCGTGTCGATACTAATAACAGCAATGCAGTCAATGAATTAATCGATCTTGAAGACTTTTTTGGTGCTAATGTTGCAGGGGCTTATTCCCATGATAGTGCTAATTACGATATTGATGCAGTCGCCTTTGATGCCGTAGGGAAGGTTGCTTTAGGGGATGTGGAAATCTCTGAAGATCGTCAGCATATTTGGACAATTAATCTGGCAGACCGCAGCCTTTACAAAATAGAAGTTGGCGATGGTACTAAACATACTGCTGGTGATGGCAAAGAAAGAACCCAATATGAAATTTTAGGAGATGATAACACTAGTCCGACTAATGGTGGTATTCCCTTAAACGATCTTGGTGCAGACCCGAATACTAATATTCGTCCTTTTGCTTTGGCGCAAAAAGATGGCTTGATTTATGTTGGCATGATTAATTCTGCCGAATCAACTCAAAATCAAAGCGACTTACACGCCTATGTCTATACTTTCGATCCAGCAACAGAAACCTTTAGTAGTAACCCTGTAGTTGATTTTGCCCTTAACTACCCCAGGGAAAGAAAAGGTGTTAACGTTGATGATAATGAACCACCTGGACTAGGAGCGCAAGCAGAATGGGATCCTTGGGTAAGTGATTTTAATGATTTTACCTTTAGCGTTTTTGGATCGAGCTTCAATGATTTTAATGATATACCCGATCAAACTCAACCTTGGCTAACGGATATTGAATTCGATCGCAATGGTAATTTAATTTTAGGCTTACGCGATCGCACTGCCGATCAAGTGGGAAATCTTCTTCCCGATCCCGATGGTACTGTTCCTAACAATGATGATCCTAACAATTCTCCAGGAACAGGTCTTGATGGTTATCGAGTTTTTTCAGGAGGAGATATTCTCCGTGCCACACCATCCTCCACAACTTCAGGTACGTGGGATATTGAAAATATCGCTACGGAAACTGATGAATTTTATGATAGTGAGGTATTTAACGGACATCAAGAAACAGCCCAAGGTGGACTGCTGCAACTTCCTGGTTACGATCATATTGTTACCACGGCAATGGATCCAGTACAGTTTAATACAGGTGGTTTAATTAAGCTCAGTGACACAGACGGAACGCAGACAACTACTGGTATTGAACTTTATGATACTAGTCTGGCTGGAAATTTTGCCAAAGCCAATGGTCTAGGTGATGTGGAATTTTTTGCCGAACTCGCACCCATTGAAATTGGTGACAGAATTTGGAACGATACCGATGGTGATGGTATCCAAGATGCAGGAGAAGCAGGAATTTCTGTTGTTGCTATTAGTCTTTATGATTCTACAGGGGCTACTGTATACGGGACAACTACTACCGACAGTAATGGTAACTATTACTTTAATGATAGTAATGTCAACCAAAATGGTGCTACTGGCTTAGACCCTAATACCCAATATCAGATTCAAATTAGCTCTAGTAATTTCAACGCTGGTCAACCTCTGGAAAATCTTAATTTAACGGTTGCCAATCAAGAAAGCAACGATCTGATAGATTCGGATGCCACTAATGTTAGCAGCATTCCTACTATTTCCGTCACCACTGGAGATTATGGGGAAAATGACTTTTCGTTAGATGCAGGATTTACTTCCCAAGAATTTGATTATGGTGATGCCCCAGATACTACTGGAGGTAATGGTGCAGGAGATTATACTACTACAGAAGCTAATGGTGGGGCATCTCATGTTATTACCTCTGGCTTAAGCATTGGTAGCACTGTAGATGCAGATGACGGTACATTAAACAACGCTGCTGCCACCGCAGATGATAACAATGGTACTGATGATGAAGACGGTATTACTACCTTTGATACCCTGGCAACAAATACCAGTACCTACAGCGTAGAGGTAGATGTCACCAACACCACAGGAGGAGATGTCACCCTCATTGGTTGGATTGACTTTGATGGGAATGGAGTCTTTGACACCGATGAAGAAGCCATTGCTACCGTTGCCAATAATGACACCACAGCTACTTTAACCTGGAATACAATTCCTGGAGATATTACCGCAGGAACTACCTATAGTCGTTTTAGAATCAGTAGTGATGCTTTAACCGAAGCAAATTCTACTGGTGCAGCTACTGATGGAGAAGTAGAAGATTATCAACTCACTATTGCCGAGGCTGATTACGGTGACGCACCTGATACTAGTGGAGGAAATGGCGCAGGAGATTACACCACCACCGCAGCCAATGGTGGGGCATCCCATGCGATCGCCTCTGGCTTAAGCATTGGTAGTATAGTAGATGGAGATGACGGCACACTGCAAAATTCTACTGCAACAGCAGATGATAATGATGGCACAGATGATGAAGATGGCATTACTAGCTTTGATACCCTGGCAACAAATGCCAGTACCTACAGCGTAGAGGTAGATGTCACCAACACCTCAGGAGGAGATGTCACTCTCATTGGTTGGATTGACTTTGATGGGAATGGTGTCTTTGATACCGATGAAGAAGCCATTGCTACTGTTGCCAACAATGACACATCAGCTACTTTAACCTGGAGTACTATTCCTGGGGATATCACCGCAGGAACTACCTATAGTCGTTTCAGAATCAGTAGTGATGCTTTAACTGAGTCTGATTCCACGGGTGCTGCTACCGATGGTGAAGTAGAAGATTATAAAATCGAGATTAAAAACGGAATTACGGGTAATGACTATTCCGAAACTCTGACCAATTCTACCCCAGATGTAAACGATATCTTTACTGGTGGTGCGGGACAAGACACCCTTACGGGTAATGGCGGAAATGACTGTTTTAAATTTAGCGTCACCAGTGACGGAATTGATATCATCACCGATTTTGACGCTGCAACCAGCACTACCTACAACGACAGATTAGATTTGAGTAATGTCTTCAACAATGAACTCAGCGCGCTTACTATTACCGACAATCCTTTTACTGATGGTTACGTTAAAGCGATTACTTCTGGTTCTAATGTGATGATTCAAATCGATCCGACTCCTCTAGATAATAGCGATGATTTTTATGCCAAAAATATTGCTCTTTTAGAAGGGGTTGCAGTAGGCAATATTGATGCTAGCGATTTTATTTTTTAGCTTTTACTCTTTTCACCTCGTACATACTTGTTATTTCTCTTAGATATTATTATGTCTCTATTTCTTTCTCGTTATTCCAAATTAATTCATTCTGCTTCTACCATTACTAGTCTGGCTTTAATTGGGAATCTGTTTTGGCTCAATTCTGCTCGTGCTTTTGATATTACTTTCAGCAATAGTGGTTTTGAAAGTTCTCTAACTGACTGGGGGACTATTGGTGATGTTAATACTATTGGTTCGGATCTAGTTCAAGCAAGCAACGGCGACACGGGATTTATCAATCCTCTTGGTGGTATCAATCAGGCTATTGTGACAACTGGCTACCAAACTATTAACAGAATTGATGATGTTGACGGTTCTAATAGCACTTTAAGTTTCAATCAAAGTACAACTACTAACCCCGTCGATTCCGATACCATTACTGCTAATAATTCGGTCAATGATTTTCAAACTCAGTTGGGTTTAAATCTTTACGATCTGAGTATTCCTCGAATCAATGGAGATACCTCAACTCCCCGTACTTCCAAAGAAGCTTCTGCCATCTATCAAGATCTTACTTTTACTGTTACTCAATCTGAAGTTGATGCTGGTAATAATGCCTTTGAGGTTAGTTTCAACTGGGCTTATTTGACCAACGATGGCGTAAGCGGAGACTTAGGAAATCAAGACTATAGTTTTATTTCTATTTACGATGTTACTGGCGGAACTGATTCTACCGCTAAGAATATTGAACTTTTAGGGGATAGTAACCAAAGCATAATTGCACCGACAGCAAGTAATAATTACAGTTATGGCGATACTACTTATTACGATTTGAGTAATCCCTATACGACCTCTGTGACGGGTTTAGCAGCAGGAGATTATACTTATCGAGTGTCTCTTGGAGTAGTTGATGTTGATAATTTTGGTCGCTCTTCTGCTTTGCTGATCGATAATTTCAGTGCCAAACAAGTTCCTTTTGATTTTTCTCCCAGTGCTGGCTTACTTGTTGTTGCTGGTATATTTGGCTTTAAAAAAATACTACAAAAAAATGATAATAATGGTAATCAAGTAAAAGAGTAATTGCCCGAAAATCCTGGTGAATATTATAAGAGTGCGATCGCCTCTTTAACCTAACCAGGAAGCAAAATCAGTGGCAAAAGTTCCTAGGAATATTGATTGGCGAATTTGTTGGGTAAAACGAATTAATTCGGTGATGTTATGTAGAGATAGCATAATATATCCCAGCATCTCTTGCGATCGCACCATATGGCAGAGATATGCCCGACTAAAGTTGCTACAAGCATAACAAGAGCAAGTTTTGTCTAGAGGTTGATAGTCTCGTTTGTATTTAGCATTTTTAATATTAATCCTTTCTCCCTGTACTAATGCCGTACCATGACGACCAAAACGAGTAGGAATTACGCAGTCAAATAAATCTATCCCCGATGCGATCGCTTGTGCCATTTCTCGATAAGTTCCGACACCCATCAAATAACGTGGTTTATTAGTAGGTAATAAAGGCGCAGTATGCTTGACTGTAGCATTGATTAATTCTGGTTCTTCCCCGACACTGACTCCGCCAATTGCATATCCAGGTAAGTCTAATTCCCTTAATTGTTCTACTGCTTTGGTACGCAAGTCGAGATGTATTCCACCTTGGACAATACCAAATAACGCCTGTTTTGAAGTATTTTGATGAGCTTCAACGCATCTTTTGAGCCAGCGATAACTTCTATCTGTAGCTGCTGCTACCTGCTCTTTTGTCGCATCAGCAGGGGGACATTCGTCAAATGCCATAATCACATCTGCACCCAAGGCATTTTGAATCTGAATCGATCTTTCTGGACTAATTTCAATTATCCTACCGTCGCGGGGAGATTTAAAAGTGACTCCCTGTTCGGTTATTTTCCGCATCTCACTCAGACTAAAAACCTGAAATCCACCCGAATCGGTCAAAATTGGCTGATTCCACGCCATAAAACTGTGTAAGCCCCCCGCTTCTTTGACTATATCTTCTCCTGGCTGTAGATGGAGGTGATAGGTATTCGCCAAAATCATTTGAGCCTTGGCATCTTTTAATTGCTGAGGAATAATACCTTTAACCGTCGCTAAAGTACCAACGGGCATAAATCGAGGAGTCTCTACAATGCCATGAGGAGTATTAAAAACTCCCGCCCTTGCATGAGTGTGACTACAGTTTGCCTGACATTCAAATGAAAAACCCACTATGTGATTATTGATTATTGATTATTAATTACTTATTGAAAGTCTTCATCGTCAAGCTGTACGTCCAAACGAGCAGACAAAACTTCTGTTACCATTGCCTCGATCGCTTCTGCATCGATATTTTTGGAGATTGCTTGAGGCTCGATTTTACGAGGGATTGGAATTAGACATAGTTGCATACTATCTTGAATTAGATTGAAGCAAGTTTCGTTTTCAGTGGATTTACTTAGCTGTAAATAGTCAAAACTATTGATATTTATATAGATTTTTTTATTAGCAATTAAAGTAGATTGATGATAGTCACTAAATATTTCTTGAATAAATCCGTTTCCTTTACTCTTGATTTGTCCATCTATAGTATGAACATAGTGAACATGACACATATCGGTTAGCAAACGTCTAATATCATCATGATTAATCAGAATTCCTTCGTCTACTATACAGGGAGCAGCTAGAGACTTCATGCCTTGATGTTTGGTCATAAGAAATTATGCTTGAGCTTTTGAATTATTGAGCTTCGGTATTTTGTTGTTAGAAATACGCTGTAAAAATAAAGTAGCTTATGAAACAATATTAGCCCAACTTTTGCGATGTATTTAATCAAATTTTAATCAATGATTTATCCATGACAAAAATACCTATTGTTCGTTTCCAGTTATGGATTTATGACTTGATCGCTTCTTTGTTAAGCAGTGTAATTTTTTATACTATTATCCCCTTGCCTCCTCGGTGGACAAATAATTGGTCGCGTATTGCTCGTTGGTGTCCCATCATCGGGTTGTTAATTGGTCTATTACTAGCTTTAGTCAATATATTGCTAGGTTTTTGCCAAATGCCAAATTTAACGAGTAAAGCTTTAATTGTGGCAATTTGGGTGGCAATTACTGGCGGTTTACACTTAGATGGTGCAATGGATACGGCAGATGGTTTATCCGTAACAGATCCCCTGCGCCAACTGGAAGTGATGAAGGATAGTGCTACGGGGGCATTTGGTGCGATCGCTGCAATTATCATTTTATTGTTAAAAACTATATCTTTATCTGATATTTCTCTCCCTTTATGGTTGGTCTTAATTTCTGCTGCGGGTTGGGCGAGATGGGGACAGGTATGGGCGATCGCTTTTTATCCTTATTTAAGGAAAACAGGAAAAGGATCGTTTCACCAAGAAAATCTTCGTTCGCCCCAAGATATACTGTTGGGTTTGTTTGTTTTAGTCGGTTGTAGTGGTTTTTGGTTTACCGTTGCATCTTTATCATGGTTACAGGTGGGAGTAATTATTCTGGGAAATATGGCGATCGCTTTTTTGACGGGATATTGGTTCAATAAGCAACTCGGGGGACATACAGGAGACACTTATGGTGCAGTAGTTGAATGGAGTGAGGCCTTAATATTGTGTTTCCTAACCGTATTTTGAGGATATTCTAAAATTGATAAAATAATCAAACTATCAAGGATAAGTTAGAGGCTATATGGTGACTAGAAGAGTTGCAGACATTTTAAAAAACGGTCAACCCGATGAATTAGCAACTATTAAAGGTTGGGTGCGTACCAAAAGAGAATTAAAAGGATTTTCTTTTATAGAAGTCAATGATGGTTCGTCTTTGGCGGGTTTGCAAGCTGTTCTGGATGCCGATTTGCCCGACTATGAGAATATAATCAAGCAACTCAGTACTGGTGCTTCTGTCGAAATTGAAGGGAAGCTAGTAGAGTCTCCTGGTAAAGGACAAAAGATCGAGATGAAAGGAGAGTCGGTAATTGTTTATGGTACTGCCGATCCCGAAACCTATCCTTTACAAAAAAAACGCCACTCTTTTGAATTCTTACGCACTATTAGCCACTTGCGATCGCGTACTAATACCCTTGGTGCGGTATTTAGGGTACGGAATGCTTGCGCTACCGCCATTCATCAGTTTTTTCAAGAAAAGGGCTTTTTATGGATACACAGCCCCATTATTACTGCTAGCGACTGCGAAGGTGCGGGGGAATTATTTACCGTTACTAATTTCGATCTCAATAAATTACCCAAAAATGATGGGGGAGAAATTGACTACAGTCAAGACTTCTTTGGCAAGCAAGCCTATCTTACCGTAAGCGGACAACTGCAAGCGGAAGTAATGGCGATGGCATTTCAAAACGTTTACACTTTTGGTCCTACTTTTCGTGCCGAAAATTCTAATACTTCTCGTCACTTGGCTGAATTTTGGATGGTCGAACCAGAAATGGCTTTTTGCGATCTAGAAGGCGACCAAAATCTGGCAGAGGAGTTTCTTAAGTATATTTTTAAATATGTCTTAGATAATTGTGCTGAAGATATCGAGTTTTTCAACAAGTGGGTCAATAAATCTCTTCTAGAGACAGCGGACAATATTATTAATAACGAGTTTGAACGAGTTACTTATACCGAAGCAGTTGCGTTATTGGAAAAAGCAACCAAGAAATTTGAATTTCCTGTCGAGTGGGGTATCGATCTTCAATCGGAACATGAACGTTATTTAGCCGAGGATTTATTCAAAAAGCCCGTTATCGTAACCAACTACCCTAAAGATATCAAAGCCTTTTATATGCGCTTAGATGAAGGAGAAAAAACCGTTTCCGCCATGGATATCTTAGCCCCTGGTATTGGGGAAATTATTGGCGGATCGCAACGGGAAGAAAGACTCGATGTCCTAGAAAGACGGATTAAAGAAATGAATATCGAGGCGGATGATATTTGGTGGTACTTAGATTTACGTCGTTATGGCACAGTACCCCACGCTGGCTTTGGTTTGGGCTTTGAAAGACTCGTGCAGTTTATTACAGGAATGACCAACATTCGCGATGTAATTCCCTTCCCTCGTACTCCGTTAAGTGCAGACTTTTAATTAAGGAACGAAGACAAAGTAGTAGGGTGGGCAAAGAGGTTGTAGAGATCGCATTGATGATTGCCCACCAAATTAAAAAACTTATGCCCAAAATAATATAAAGCAAATATAAAGCACCAGAATAATTAAATTTTGGTAATAATATATAAAGTTATATGAAGAGTTTACTATGGCTACTGGACAGGATACATTGTGGGAAAAGTTTTTACAGCCTTTATTCGGGCTGATGGTCGATCGCGAGGAGTTAAAAGAACTATCGGATAGTATAAATTGGGATCAAGAATGCGATCGCATTGCCTCTGCCGATTTAGTTTATCCCGAATATTATCTTTCACAAAATTTTCACGGCATTACAGGAGGATATTTGACTTCTGGTGCAGCAGTTACTTACGATCCTGTGACTCAATATGCCTTACCTCCTAATGAAACTTGGAATAGGGAAGCAGTAATCAAAGCAGTTACGGGAAATCCTAGCAAGATTATCGATCTCGGTTGCGGTACTGGTTCGACTACCATGTTACTCAAACAAGCTTTTCCTAGTGCGGAAGTAACAGGATTGGATTTATCGCCCCAAATGCTAGTGATGGCAGAATATAAAGCCACTCAAGCAGGATTAGATATTCAATGGTTGCATGGTTTAGCCGAAGCAACTAACCTTGCTGATGGTGAGTTCGATCTGGTTACTGCTTCTCTGTTATTCCACGAAACTCCTGTTAAAATTGCTCGATCTATTCTTGAAGAAGCATATCGTTTGCTTTCTCCTGGGGGACAGATAATTATTCTGGATGGTCATCAAAAAACTTTGCGCCAGACAACTTGGCTGACAGAAATCTTTGAAGAACCCTATATTAATGACTATGCTGCGGGTAGTTTAGATGCCTGGTTGGGTGCAGCAGGTTTTCATGAAGTCCGAACTGAAGATATTTGGTGGACAAATCAACTAAGTGGGGGAGTAAAATCGGTTATCGTTTAGTCTTCTATCTTGAGGATATTGAATAGTACTTGACATCCTCCCACCGCTAAACGCGCTTTGCGCTATAGCGGGGGATTCCAAAG
>NZ_JADWDC010000092.1 GCF_020640915.1 Waterburya agarophytonicola KI4
AGAGAAAGTGTATGAAATTACTCCCAGCTATTTTTGACAAAATCAACACCCTAGACCAGACCTACCCGAAGAAGATAAGCAGCCTTATTTCTCCGCAGCTTCAAAATGGCGTTGGGGATTTAGACCCAGTGTAGAGATTTGGAATGGACGTTTAGCAATGATCGGCTTTTTTACTGCAACTTTAATTGAAATTGCTACAGGTCAGGGCTGGATACATTTCTTAGGTTTCTTGTCAGGAAATAATATTTCTTCATAAGACAAGAAATAGATTTTTTACTCAATAATAGAGTTAGAAAAAAGCCTCGATTGATACCGATCGAGGCTTTTTGTTGATGTTTAATTTTAGGAATTATGAGACATCAAGCTATCTGACTGGGCTGAGTATCAAAAAATTGTTGTTTAAGGTTGAAAATTGCCTGAAATTGTTCCTGATTATTTTGATGTTGATATTGTTCTAAAGCCAAATTTAAATCTTTTAATGCAGTATGCCTGATGCCTATTTGGTGATTTAAAATCCCACGATGTACATATGCTTGAGTGAAATTGGGATTTAATTTAATTGCCTGGTTGAAGTCTGAGATAGCTAGCAAATAACGTCTTTGTTGATGATAAGCACAACCTCGATTGTAATAAGCATTGTCATTATAGCTATCTAAAGCGATCGCTTGAGTAAAGTTCAAGATAGCTGGTTCATTTTCTTCTCGCATCATATAAGCTAAAGCCAAATCATTATAAATTAAACTTTTGGATTCAGGATTAGATTCAGTCGAGTAAACTAAAGCCATTTGATAATCGGCGATCGCTTGCTTATAATCTGCTAAAGCAGAATATGCTAAACCGCGATTATAGTAAGCTCGATAATTTTGTCGATCTTGCTGAAGGATCTCTTGGTTTTGGGCGATCGCTTGTTGGTATTTTCCTTGACGGTGGTAAGCTAATCCTAAGTTGAGATATGCCTCCAGATTATGGGCATTATATTTAATCGCCAGCAGACAATCAGTTTGAGCAGCAGTATTATTGTGCAACTGTAGATTTACTAAACAGCGATTGCTATAGGCAGCACCGACTAATTTGTCCTGACTGTTAATGACTTGGGTAAAATCGACTAAAGCTGATTGATAATTTTGCTGACGTAGGTGATTTATCCCCTGATGAAAAACATCGGCAATATTGGCTGGTGAAGCAGCAACTACAGAGGGATTAAAGCCAAAAAATAACGCGATCGCTATGAAACTACTAAGTAAGAATCGTTGTAAAACTGCCATAAAACCTTAGTCAAAGAGTCAAAGTTATAGATCTGATAAACATTTAATAAATGCCTAAACTGGATTGATAATTCAACAGACAAGCGGTCAAACTTGTTTTATTTCTTCATAACTTCAGTCATGGAATGTGACACTTACAGACATGGGCATTCCCCCGCCTAGCTTGTCTCAAACAACTAGTTGAACTATTATAATGAATTGTTATGATAATGATTATCATTATTTTCTGCGAGTGAAATTACCCAACTATATCGACCTAGCTATTATCGGTGCAGGAGTTCAGGCTCTTACTTTTACCACCCACCTGTTACAAAAAAGCGCGAAACATTATAATAAATTTTTAGTCTTCGATCCCAGTCAAACCTGGATGAGTCAATGGCAACAACAATTTGCAGCACAACAAATTCCTTATTTGCGATCGCCTGCCGTCCATCATCCCGATCCCAACCCTCATCAATTGAGAACCTTTGCCGAACATCGGCATAGTGAATTGTTCCCCCCCTACGATCGACCAGGAACAAAGTTATTTAACGATTTCTGTGATGAAGTAATTCGTCGCTGGAAGTTAGCAGATAAAGTTTATCCCGCCAAAGTAGTTCGGGTTTTACCGATTGAACGTGCTTCTGGTTCTCGATTTCAATTAGTTTTAAATACGGGAGAAACAATCGTTGCCCGTAGAGTGGTACTAGCTACGGGAAGTGGCAAAGTACAACTTCCTAATTGGGTAGAAAGCATTACCTCAGATTACCCCTCAGATAAATTATGTCATTCGCAACAGGTAAATTTAAAGCAGCATAAGTTAACAGGAGAAAGGATTTTAATCGTTGGCGGTGGTTTAACCAGCGGACATTTAGCCAAAGGTGCAATGAACCTGGGTGCAACTGTTATCCTAATGACTAGAAAACAGTTACAGTCAAAAACTTTTGATGCCGATCCTGGTTGGTTAGGACCAAAATATCTCAAAGACTTTCACGCCGAAACCGATTGGCACGAGCGTTATAAGCAAATACAGCAAGCCCGTAATGGCGGTTCGATGACTCCCGAAATGATGCTAAAACTAAATCGAGCATCTTATGAAGGTAAGTTAAAAATCGATGAATGCTGTCAAGTTAGAGACGCACAGTGGCAAGATAATCTCTGGCAGGTTCGTTGTCTTGATGCAAACAGACATCAATTTAACCGTATTTGGTTAGCTACTGGTACGAGATTTAATGTTAAAGAGCATCCCTTATTACAAGGCGTACTAGAAACTTATCCTACAGAAATAGTTAATGGTTTACCCGTACTAGACGAACATTTACGTTTGCCCAAGTCGAACTTTTTTATCATGGGTGGTTTGGCTGCGTTACGAATTGGTCCTGTTGCTAGAAATATTGGCGGTGGGAAAATGGCGTGTCAACGTATCGTGCCAGCAATTGTTAAACCCAGTTTGGCGATTGAGTGATTCATTGAAGAAGCGATCTCTTGTCCAACCCACTGGGAATTCAACTATCTTGTACCATTGAACTAAATAGATTTAACCGTTATCCCTAAATACCCGTGAGTAAAACCAAAACCAAAGCAGAAGATCTTTGTCAGGTAAGATGTTTCAACACCGAGTTAGTTACTCAAATTCGGTCAACTTTACCCAATGAAGATACTTTAGAGGAAATGACGGTTATCTTTGGTGCTTTAGCAGACCGATCGCGGGTTAAAATACTTTATGCCCTTAGAAACGGCGATGAGCTTTGTGTTTGCGATATTGCAGCTATGTTAAATGTCAAAATCGCCACCGCTTCTCATCATTTGCGGAAAATGCGCGATTTGAAATTACTTAAGTATCGTAATGACGGTAAATTAGCTTATTATTCGCTAAAAGATCGGCGCGTGACTGATATTCTTAGCTATTCTTTGCGTGAGTTGGTATAGCTTTTATTTAATATGTCTTGATTTTTCTCTATCTTGATAGTTTCAATTTGGCTTACATTCTAATGTTCTTTTGAACGTTTAAGAGATATTATAAATATTATTCAAACATTCACTTGAACGTTTAGATCAAAAATAATGGCAGAACATTGTTGTCACGACTCGCGCGTTCCCTTGCGTCTTAGGCCGACGCGGGGTCGCTCGTCAACATAAAGCCAAGGAATTAGAAAAGCTACAAAAACGCCAGAGTAAAGTGTTATGGATTATTTTGATAATTAATGCAGTGATGTTCGTGGTGGAATTTAGTGGGGGAATTAAGGCAGCCTCTTTATCCCTAACAGGTGATTCCTTAGATATGCTGGGGGATGCTTTAGTTTATGGCTGTAGCCTTTACGTTATTCAAAAAGGTAAAAAAGCTCAGGCGCGATCGGCAATACTCAAAGGCGGTATTATGTTTCTTACGGCGATCGCTGTATTTGCCAGAGCTACCTATCAATTGTTTGCTCAAACCGTCCCTACAGTTAGTTTAATGAGCGAGATTGGTATTCTGGCTTTAATAGCTAACCTAATTTGTTTTTTATTGCTGATTCGTCATCGTAACGACAATATTAATATGTCCTCGGTTTGGCTGTGTTCACGTAATGACATTATTGCCAATACTTCGGTGTTGCTAACTGCTGGACTCGTATTTCTAACTGATTCGTTTTTGCCAGATTTCATTTTAGGATTATTACTGACTGTGGTTTTTGCCCAATCTGCGGGAAAAGTTCTCCAAAAAGCAAGAGCCGAATTAATTTAAAATTTAATTCATCACGAACGAGTTAATACCTCGATATACCTCGTGCCATTATGGATTGTATACTCTATCTACAGCTACCAGTAAATACCATGACAGAATTACTCAATCAAGCGGTTGCACTTATTAAGAATTTGCCTGACAACGAACAAGATGCGATCGCTACAATTATTTTAGAAGAACTTAAAGACGAGATGAAATGGGAACAGGCTTTTAGCGATTCTCAAGATGTATTAGCCGAGCTTGCTGCTGAAGCGATGACAGAATACAGAGCAGGAAAAACCCAAGAATTAGATCCAGAAAAATTGTGAAGTCGCGAACAACATTAAAGTTTCGTCAAGTCTTTACTAAATTGCCAAAACAAATTCAAGCACAAGCACGCAGCGCCTATCGTCAGTTTAAAAAAAATCCAAATCATCCAAGCTTGCGTTTTAAAAAAGTACATTCAAGATTGCCTATTTATTCCGCTCGAATAAGTAAAAATCATCGAGCAGTTGGTCAATTGGATGGAGATACTGTCATTTGGTTTTGGATCGGTTCTCATAGAGATTATGAAAAATTACTATCTGGTTTGTAGCCAGCGATCTCGATCTCTACCTTTTGACTCGATTATGAGCGATTGCCTGCTATGTATCAATGCTTTAAGACAAATGCGAAGTTAATTAAATATCTGACTAAGATCTCAATATAAATAGATTTCTCGACCCTATTAGCCATGACTACAGCAACCAATCGGATTCAGAATAACTCTAGTATTGGCGGGACAAAAAATGTTTACCACTGGAATTTTTCAGACAAGCAATATCGAGTCGTTTATGAAACCATCGGCGAAGGAAATCCCGTACTGTTACTGACTGCTTTTAGCACGGTTTCCAGTCGCACGGAAATGAAAGCTATTGCCAATTTACTGGCTACACAATATCAAGTAACGGTTTTAGATTGGTTGGGATTTGGCGAGTCTGAATGCCCCCCTGTGGATTACAACCCCGCGTTATTTCAGCAGTTGTTAGGAGATTTTATTAAATCTATTTTTAATAGCCCAATTATTATCATTGCTGCGGGTCATGCTTCGGGATACGCTTTAAAGTTCGCACAGGATAATTCAGATATAGTATCTCAACTAATTTTAATTGCTCCCACTTGGCAAGGACCTTTACGAGTTATGGGTTTGCCCGATGGTGTCAGAAATGGTGTAAAAAATCTAGTGCGATCGCCCGTCGTCGGACAAGGATTATACTATCTCAACACTACCCCTTCCTTTCTCCGCTTGATGTATAAACGTCACGTCTATGTAGATGAAACCAAACTAACTCCTGAATTTATCGCTCAAAAACATCAAATTACTTCAAAACCTGGTGCGAGATATGCCCCTGCTGCTTTTGTTACTGGCGCGATCGATCCTGTAACGAATAGAGAGGAATTTTTGCAGCTTTTAGATTCTGTATCGATACCCGTATTAATTATTCTGGCGGAAAATGCACCCCCGAAATCAAAAGTGGAAATGGAGGCGATGGCAGAGTTAGAACAAGTACAATCAGTCAGACTAAGAGGGACGTTGGGGATTTATGAAGAGTATTCCGAAGCAGTAACAGAAGCGATTCAGAATTTTCTTTAGCTATAAACTTTTAGAATAGGCAGCAAACCTAACCTAAAATAGAGTCTAAAGCCAATTCAGTAAAAAAAGCCTACTGCAATAGACTTGAATGCCCAATTTTTATAATAGACAGCAACAAGAGAGAAATAGTCTAATATTAGGTTTGTTGCTTTCTTTATTAGTACATGGAGCGATCGCGCTAATTGTATCTCGATACCAAACCAAAGAATTTGTCTCGGCAGAAGAAAAATCTTTGACTCCCATCGCTATTGTCGAATTGACCGAACTAAGAAATACAGAGACATCTTCGGACAAATCTTCGTCTAATACGCTAGCTAAATCCGCCCAAAACTCGCAAAAAGTTGCAGCACCAGAAACTCTTACAGATCCGACCGTAGAAGAAAAATTATCACCTTCTAAACCACCCACACCACCAGAAACTACACCGCCAAAATCTCCTCCAAATCCGACCTTAAAACCACCTCCAATACCGCCAGCCGTAACCGAAACGCCAGAAATTAAACCCGTTATTACTAAACCAAATAAAGATCGAGTAACCGCAGATAATACTCAGGTTGCATCAACTCCGACCACCAAGCCAGAAAAAAAGGTAAATCCCCCGACTATACAGCCTGAAAAACCAATTGAAGATAACCAACCGCCCGATAAACCTTTTGAAAATTCAAGTTTAGCCGAGAAAAAACCACTTGCCAATTTAGATAAACCAGTACCAAATCGAGAACAGCCTTCGTCAAAATTACCAACTACAGAACGATCGCGCTTCAACCAAAAGCCTAATCCAGGAGATTTTGAAGGCACTGTCGCTAACAATTCCGATGCGAAATCCAAGACAGATGATAATGGTGACGATCTAAACAACGATCGCGCTGCTGCAAATAACGATCTTAACCAGCCATTAGCACCTTTATCTATTGCTTGCAAAGATAACTGCCAACCAGAATATCCCGATGTCTTAGATGGTGTAGAAGGAACGGCAGGAATTCAACTTACATTAGACCGTAAAGGTAAAGTTATTGATGCTGCGATCGCTATTTCTAGTGGCAACTCTCTTTTGGATGAGTCAGCCTTAGAAGCTGCAAAGCAAATGGAGTTTAGCGAAATAGATCGCGATCGCGCCATAGTCCAGATTAATCTTAGTTTTGACGTTGCAGACGAGGAATGGTAGAGGAGACGGGGAGAAATATAAATAAGCACGATCGGTCGATCAAATATTGCTGCCAAACTTAAAAATTACGGAAAGATAAGATACGCAGTTTAAATTAGCAATAATTAATCTACGACAGGCTGTCTTTTGCTTCGGATATTTTTGACTGCTAAATTACAAGATTATTTATTTGATTGCTGAAACAACCTCGTGAGATATAGATTCAGCAGCAACTCTTATTCTGAGCATTTCAAAGTCAGTGAAGCAAAAATTATATCTAGGGTTAATTTTAAATTTGTCATTGTTCTTTTTCGGCAATGTTATTAGTCAAGCATCTGCTACCGAACAGCCTAAAAACACTGAATCTCCTGCAACTACTTTAGAGCAGTGGCAATCCCAATTAAACAATTCGGTGATAATTATTACCAAGATTGAAGTACAACCGACCGCTACAGGAGTAGAATTGACCATCGATACGGTTGATGGAAAAAGATTGCGTCGTATCAAATACAATCAAGGCAACAATCTAATTATCGATTTTGCTAATGCCCAACTTAACTTAAAAGAACCTAGCTTTATACGGACAAATCCCGTATCAGGAATTGAGCGAGTTACAGCGATCACTTTACCAGGAAATAAAATTAGAATTACTATTTCTGGGATAGAAGGAACACCAACAGGAGAAATAATAACGAGCGATCGCGGTTTGATTGTCAATGCCACCCCACCTTTACCTGTAGCAGATACTCAAACACAACCAGACCAAGTAATTGATGTTATTGTTACTGCTGAGAAAAAACCCGAACGACTGCAAGATGTTCCCATAAGCATTACTACCATTGACGAACAAGAAGCAGAAGACGCAGATATCGACAGCTTTAGGGATATTTCCGAGAATACGCCTAACTTTACTACCTATACTCCCAGTCGTAACTTTGTTACCTATAGCGTGCGGGGGTTTAGTAATTTTAACTTTATCTCTCGCGACTCGGTGGCATTTTATATCGATGATGTTCCCTACGATTACACCAACTTTTTGGGTTTAAATGTCTATCCGATCGAACGAGTAGAAGTGCTTAGAGGCGCACAGGCTACTCTTTACGGTAGAAATGCTCAAGCAGGGGTAGTCAATATCATTACCAAACCACCTGCTGAAGAGTTGGAATTTGAAGGAGGAATTAGTTACGGCAATTTCGATAGCTACGAACTAGAAGCTAGTGTCAGTTCACCCATTGTCGAAGATAAATTGGCTTTTCGTCTTTCGGGAACTTATAACAATCGCGATGGTTTTACGGAAAACACCTTTTTAAATACAGATGTTGATTCTCAGTCGGGATTAACCGCTAGGGGTAAGTTGCTTTGGACTCCCACCGAAGATTTGAGGGTATCGTTTAATGCTTCGGTAGACGATTACAACGATGGCGCACAGCCTTTTGTGGCTTTGGATGACGAAGATCCCTTTGAAATCCAGCAGGATTTTGATGGTTTTACCAACCTGAACAACGATACTCAATCTGTCAGAGTCGATTACAGACACGATGCCTTTCGCCTCACTTCTATTTCTGCCCGACGCTTTTCTAGTTCTGATTTTGAGGCAGATGTAGATATTTTTAGCCCGCCTACAGAAAATACTGCCATTCAAGTGTTTGATGTTGACTCTGATTCTCTCAGTCAAGAAATTCGCTTCCAATCTCCTAACAACCGAAGCAAACTGCAATGGCTAGCAGGTGGATATTTAGAGTTTAGAGATTTTGAAGTTAACGATAGTAGCTTTATTACCGATGCGGGAATCACCAATGCTACAGCAGAAATTGACGAGAATACTCTAGCTTTCTTCGGACAGGCTAGCTATAAACCAATTGAACCCTTAACCTTAACTGCGGGCTTGCGCTATGAAGGTTTTGATAGCACTCTCAGCAACGAAAGTACTTCAGACTTTACGGGTTTCGATCGCACCGTCACTAGTTTTGATGATGTCGAACAGGATGACGATATTCTCTTACCTCGCTTTACCGCCGAGTATCGCTTTAATCCCAACTTAATGACCTATGCCTCGATCGCTCGTGGCTACAAACCCGCAGGAGTAAATTATTTTGCCGATACCGAAGAGTTATTAACCTTCGACACGGAAACTTCAATTAACTACGAAATTGGCTTAAAATCCTCTTTCCTAAAAAATCGTCTTAACTTCAATCTAGCAGCTTTTATCAGTCCAGTAGAAAACTTTCAAATTAATGCCCTTGATGTCAACACCTTCGCCCGTCAAGTAGCTAATGTCGATGCGGATATTGCGGGAGTAGAATTAGAAGTAAAGGCAACTCCTTTTAAAGGCTTTGATGCGATCGCGGGCTTTGGTTATGTAGATGCCACTTTTGAAGATTTTAGCAATCCCTTTGGTAACGAAGAATTAGAAGGCAACTCTTTACCCTACGTACCTGAATATACCTACAATCTCGCTTTACAGTATCGGGCAGATTTTGGTTTATTTACCAGACTTGAATTACAGGGGGTTGGCACTAGCTTCTTTGATAATCCCAATGAGTTTAAAAGAGAACCCTATACTTTAGTTAACGCCCGTATCGGTTACGAACGAGAAAACTATGGCATATATTTCTTTGCCAATAATATTTTTGATACTGAGTATTTAACCACGGCATTTGATTTTGGTTCTCTGGGTCAAATTGCTAGTTATGGTAACCCCGCTACTTATGGCATTCAAGTTAAAACCAAATTCTGATTATGAATAGATGGGCATTACTCGCCAGCCTTTATGTAGCTCAGTTTCTACCCGTAGCTTTTTTTGGACAAACTCTACCTGTTTTCTTAAGACAACAAGGGGTAAGTCTAGAATTAGTCGGTTTGACTAGTTTACTTAGCTTACCCTGGACGCTAAAAGTTTTATGGTCGCCTTTAATCGATCGCTATGGTTGGACGAAATGGGGGCATTATAAGTTTTGGATCGTGCTGATGCAGAGTTTGATGGGCATTGTCATTACTGTTTGTGCTTTGCTCGACTTCGATAATAACTTCATGCTGTTGCTGGCGATGATGTTGTTGGCAATTACTTTTGCTGCGACTCAAGATATTGCTACCGATGCTTTAGCTGTTGACATTCTCAAGCCATCAGAAAGGGGTTTGGGCAACAGCATTCAAGTGGGTGGAGGTTACTTGGGAAGTATTATAGGCGGTGGCGTAATTTTAATTGCCTTGGATACTATTGGTTGGCAAAATAGCTTGTTATTGATGGCATTAGGAGTATTTGCTTTAATATTTCCTGTAATCGGCTATCGCGAAAGCAAATCGACCCCTAAAGCCGAATTTCAATTAAGCCTAAGATCTTTAACGGGATTTTTTCGTCAGTCAAAAATTCCCCAATGGATTTTAATTTTGGTAGTTTATATGATGGGTGTAACTATTGCCAGCACCATGTCTCGCCCTTTGTTGGTGGATTTAAACCTGTCCTTGAGCGATATTGGCTTGATGAACGGTATTGTTTCCTTTAGTGCGGGATTTGTCGGTGCGTTTGTCGGGGGATTTTTGCTGAAATATTTAGGGCGCAAACGGGGATTGATTATCTTTGGTATTTTAATTGCAGTCGCGATCGCTCTCTGGATTTTACCAACCGTAGGTTATACCAGTCTGCCAATTTTATATCTCTGTGCTGCAGGGTTGCAGTTTACCTACGCTATGGCTTGCGTACCGATGTTTGCCATCTGTATGGATAATAGTCGTCAAGGCAATGCTGGCTTTGACTATACTCTACAAATCACGATTATTTTTATCGGTAGTTTGCTGGCAGGTAGCTTGAGTGGTTTTCTTGCCGAATCTTTAGGCTATTGGGGGGCATTTGCGATCGCATCTCTATTATCTCTGGTTGGAGTATTGTTAACTGGTTTTTTGCTGGAATAGAGTAAATTTTAGTTACCCTTTATGTATCATGCCCGTATCGATCGTTCTAGCGGAAAATGCACCCCCAAAATCAAAAGCGGAAATGACCGCAATGGCAGAGTTGGAACAAGTGCAATCAGTTAGATTAGCGGGAACTTTAGGGATTTATGAAGAATATCCCGAAGCGGTGACAGAAGGGATTAAGAATTTTCTTACTACTTAATCTAATCCCCAAAGTAAATCGACATCATAACGACGAAATTATTCTTTAATTATTTGAATCTAAAAAAAGAATTTTAGTCACTTCCACCAAAGCATCACTATTTGAGAATTCTGGAGCAAACATCATCTGAAGGGCATTACCAATAATCAAACTGGAAGCAAAAATCGCTATGGACTCTGGTGTGGCTTGAGATAACTTATCATTATCATCTTTAGTCATTTGCCGTGCAACCAAGCAAAATTTATCTCTGTATTTCACCATCGCCTCTTGAAAACGCGATCTCATTTCGGGATGTTTTCTGCCCAGAATCCAAAACTCAAGTAGCAAATTGATCGCTTCTCGATCGTCAACTCGTGCCTCTGAATTGATTAATTCTAAAAATTGTAATTTCGGCTCGCTGGCTTGAATTTCGCGAGTTGTCAGCCACCAAACGATTAATTTATCTAGCAGTGCCAGTAAAAGATCGTTTTTGGTTTTGTAATGGAAAAAGACAGAACCGCTACTGATACCAGCTTCGGCTGCTACTCGTCTTCCTGTTACCTTTTCTAATCCCATTTTGGTAGCAACTCGCATTGTAGCTGTCAGAATTTGCTCTTTGCGCTCGGATTCGGCTATTTTTTGTCCAGGCATAGTAGTTTAAGAAATTTTTTCCTTAAATTGTTTGCTTGAGTCTTGTCTAACTCTACTGGTAACTAGGCTTCTAACCCAAATTATTTTTACCATCTCATCTATTGACCCACTGGTTAATAAGTGGTAGATTTTTATTGACCCACTGGTTAATAAAAAACAACAACCGTTACCAACTCTGCTTGTAGTCAGGAATTAAATCAAATGTTGCGACAACTAGACAACAATCTTTGGGTAGCAGAACAACCATTAAAATTTATGGGTTTGCCCGTAGGTACGAGAATGACCGTAATTCGATTGGCAGATAATTCTCTATTATTAATTTCTCCGATTGCTATTACTCCAGAAATAAAACAGCAGTTAAACAGTTTGGGAACTGTAAGATATCTAATTGCCCCTAATTTATTTCATCATTTATTTTTGGCAGACTGCCAAAAAGTTTATCCCCAAGCTCAAATTATTGCCCCACCTGGTTTAGAAACCAAGCAACCCCAGCTAAAAATAGCTAAAACGTTGACTCAAGACGAAATAGATTTTAATTCGGAACTAGAATATCAATTGTTTTCAGGATTTCAAATTTTAATCATTCCTCAAATCAAAATAGCTAATGAAATAGTGTTTTATCATCCCAGCACCAAAACATTAATTATTACCGATTCGGCATTTAATTTTGATGGTAGCTATCCTTGGATTATCCAACTTGCAATGAGAATGATCGATAGCTATCAAACTCTCAAACCATCTTGGTTAGAAAAAATAGCAGTCCGAGATAAACAAGCAGCAAAAACGGCGATCGCCAAAATTTTAGCTTGGGATTTTGAGCGCGTAATTATGGCTCATGGCAAAATTGTCGAGACTAATGCTAAGCAACAATTAGCTGCTGGTTATCAATGGCTCGTTTCGTAAAAACAACTCCTACCATAATAAGCAAAAGACAGTTTGGGTCTCAAAGAGGCTTTAAGGAAATCGAAGATGCGATGATTTTTTAGTAAATACCTCGCAATCATAATAATATTTTGAAACTGATGAAGAATGATTAATAATGTTTGTCTAACAATGAGATCGATTATCATTATCTAAAAGAGCTTAGGAATTAGATTATGGTAGCGACAAGCACTAACACCGTTCCCGTCACTGTACTAACTGGTTATCTAGGTGCGGGGAAAACCACCCTTCTCAATCGCATCCTTACCTACGAACACGGCAAGAAAGTAGCGGTCATCGTTAACGAGTTTGGAGAAGTAGGGATTGATAATCAACTGGTGATTGATGCCGATGAAGAAATCTTTGAGATGAATAACGGCTGTATTTGCTGTACGGTGCGAGGAGACTTGATTCGCATTATCAGCAACTTAATGAAGCGTCGCAACAAGTTCGACCATTTAGTCATTGAAACTACTGGTTTAGCCGATCCCGCCCCTGTAATTCAAACCTTCTTTGTCGATGAAGATATGAAAGACAAGATTGCTTTAGATGCAGTGGTTACGGTAGTGGATGCCAAACACATCCAGCAACACTGGGAGGCAGATGAAGCACAGGAACAAATTGCCTTTGCCGATGTAATTCTTCTCAATAAAACCGATCTCGTTAATCCCGAAGAATTGGATGAATTGGAAAGCAAAATCAAAGCCATGAATGGGATGGCAAAAATCTATCGTACCCAAAATTCTGAACTATCGATGGATTCGTTGTTGGGGGTACAGGCATTCGATTTAGACCGTGCTTTAGAAATCGACCCTGAATTTCTCAACGAAGCTGCCCACGAACACGATGAGACGGTAAGGTCTTTTGCCATAGTAGAATCTGGAGAACTAGACGGACAAAAACTAAATAACTGGTTAAGTAACCTACTACAAACCAAAGGAGTAGATATCTTTCGTATGAAAGGTATTTTGAATGTTGCAGGAGAAGAAGATCGCTTTGTCTTTCAGGGAGTACATATGTTACTGGATGGGAAACCAGACCGCCCTTGGAAGGAAGGAGAAACCCGTAAGAATGAATTGGTGTTTATCGGTCGCAATCTAGATGAGGCACAACTGAGAGAGGACTTTAAACAATGTTTAGTGTAGGGACAAAAGAGGGATATCCCTCTTTTGTCACTTTCCGAGGACTAAACTATAATAGAAAAATTCGTTGATAGC
>NZ_JADWDC010000093.1 GCF_020640915.1 Waterburya agarophytonicola KI4
TCAAGACTATTATGCTCTTCTAGTCTGCATTTCAGACTTAGCGGGAAAAGTCAGGTTAATTTTCCAGTAATGGAAGCCGAAAAAATTAAGCGATTTTTGCTATCTCCTCCCTTAGATTACATTTTCTATCGTGGATTTAAACAAAATACTACTATCGAACTTTTAATTGACGGGCAGCAAACCTATACAGCAATGTTAAACGCGATCGCTCATGCCCAAGACTATATTTTGCTGCAATCTTATATTATCAACAGCGATCGCACGGGAAATGAATTCAGACAGGCTCTAATTAATTGTGATTACAAAAATATATACTAAAACAACAACACCCAAGCTATTATCACCAAGTAATTTCCTTTTCTAATCGATTTAAATTAGAGTTTTACCGTTTAACTTTACTAAGTAAATTAACTCTCTTCTTACCAAATAAGGAAATATCAGCTTTTTAGTTGAGTGCTGTTGTTTTCATTTAACGAGACAGATATTGAATAAAACAGATTGTTTAACCTCCTTTGTTTGACTGTGAGTTAACCTGTTGTTTCTGTCAGGAGAAGCTCTAATTAGCTTCTATATTTAATATACTACCTTTTGCTTTAAATAATAGTTGAATGAAATATTTGTTTACTGATAATCTTGCTTTTAATAACTATTATTTTGAATCTAAAAATACAAATTTGATTTATAATAAAATTGGTATTAGCTTGCCCAAGATAAAAAGCGAGTAACAAGCAATTGTGCTTATGAAACACCGACATCGCCTTTGATTAGCTAAAAGCCTACCAAAAACTAACAACCAACCATTCCAAAAATCTTCGGCAGTCATTGAGGCGTTTGCCAAAGGGCATAGCCAATAAAAGCAAAAAATATTGTGGTTATTAGAGTCAAACAGTAGCCGATCCACATCAGCAAACCATCTTTTTTTAAAGCAGCTATAGACAAAAGTAAAATGACGATCGCAGGAAGAGGATTGCTCAGGGGAATAGGGAAGAAGGAAAAATACATTCGTAGTTAAAGTTATTCTTAATGCTGCTGGCATTTTCAATTATCAAGCTGATTTTTTACTATTAGCTCTAGTACGAGCGATCGCCTCTATTTTAGATACTTTTATTTTTGCTAATCACGAGAAACCCTGCTCACAACTTTCTCAACTTATCGATCCATCATTAAAGCTGTAGAGAGTTGTAGAGGATTTAGCAATGCAAAACCCATCGGATGTCAAAGGTAATATGCTGTATCCCATTGGCAATTACTACGGTGAGTTTACACCTGTCAATCTAGCCTTTAATTCTAACCTTCAAGAGTTTGCCCAGCAGGTATCCTACCTTTGTAACTTAGAAGCGAACGGCAAAATTACGCCTGATGATACCTACAAAGAAATCAAGCACCTCTGGCAAAAACTAAAACAGTCTAAAAAAGAACTCTTGGACAATACTAACTTTACTCCCGAACAGTGAGCGGTTATCTCAAATGACCGATAGCAACAGGACAATTACTTTAAAAGAGCTAGCATATCAGGCGGTCGCCAAACATAGTCGCCGTATACTAAAACATGAAGTAGGAGTATTGCTAGATAAAGATTCCGAAGACTCTGTACTAATATCAGAGATCGCAATTAGCTTCAATACTGAGCGAAAAATGCAGCTTGAAGAGGTTGGATTTGATTTAAAGAACGATGCGATCGATTGTGATTACTGCGAAGCGTTAAACTTTTTCATCGATCGCCACAAACATCATCATTCTTTTAAAGTGCTGAGAAATCTGAGAATATTTTTGAGCAACGATTTAAAAGCTAAAAATATATCTTTTGTCTTGCCTACCTTCTGACTCCTGACTTCTGACTCCTCAAAAGTTTCACAACTTTCTCAAACTCTTGGTATATAACAAACTTGTAAGTACAAGTAAGTAAAAAAAAGTGGCAGTCAAAACCCTAACTATTAACGATCGCCTTGTCAGTGCCAGAGAATCGGAGACCATTTTAGAAGCTGCGAGGGATGCAGGTATCCATATTCCGACTCTTTGCCATTTGGAAGGATTATCTGATGTTGGTGCTTGTCGCTTGTGTTTAGTTGAGATTGCTGGCAGTCATAAGCTACAACCTGCCTGTGTAACTAAAGTGGCTGAAGGAATGGAGGTTAAAACCGACAGCGAAAAGTTGCAAAAATATCGCAGAATGATAATCGAAATGCTTTTTGCTGAGGGTAATCATGTCTGCTCGGTATGCGTAGCTAATGGAAACTGTGAATTACAGGATTTGGCAGTAGAAATGGGCATGGATTCTGTCCATTTAAACTATCAGTTTCCTCAACGCACGGTAGATCTTTCCCACGATCGCTTTGGTATCGACCACAATCGTTGTGTTCTCTGTACTCGCTGTGTTCGAGTCTGTGACGAAATTGAAGGAGCGCATACTTGGGACGTGGCAGGTAGAGGGCATAATGCTCATGTAATTACCGACCTAAATCAACCCTGGGGGACTGCTGATAGCTGTACTTCTTGTGGAAAGTGCATGATGGCTTGTCCGACAGGCGCGATTTTTGCCCAAGGCACGACTGTATCGGAAATGACCAAAGAGCGTGACAAACTGGAATTTATTAATACAGCGAGAAAGAACCAAGAATGGATACTTTAACTCGCGGAGGTGAATATAATGATGCGCCGTATTCTGCGAGATCTTGAATGGGGAATTGCTTTTGTTTTTATTACCCTAGCTTTATTTTTGATTATCGCTTTACTGACTATCAAACCAGTAATAGCGACTGTTACCGAAACCTATATTGCACCAGGACAGATTCATTGTCGTTCCGAGCAAATTTTAACCGATGATTCGGGGCATAAATGGGACGTAATGTTTTTTACAGAAGCCGATTCTCCTGAAGTTACATCTTTAAATCTGCGTTTGTCTGGACTATACAGTTCGGCAAATATTCAATCGCAACTTCCGCTAAAGATCGGTACTGCCAACAAAAGCTATGAAGCGACGGACATTTTTCTAGAAAATCCGCCTCTGCCAAGTATTGGACAGTACAACCTAAAAAATATTTTTCCCAGATTGTCAACCGCCGATCTAACCTTAGAAATTCCTTTAGAAAATAACCAGACTGCGCGTATAGATATTCCGCGATCGCTCTTTGAAGAATGGCAACAGGTGGCAGACAGAAACTATCATCCATTTCCCAAACTACCTTACACTTTTGAATTCATGTGCTGAGTAATATTCTGTTGAACTATCAACTAACCACTAACCAACATAATGAACAAACTAAAACTAGCAACAGTATGGCTTGGTGGCTGTTCTGGCTGTCATATGTCCTTTTTAGATCTTGATGAATGGCTGATCGATTTGGCTACTCAAGTAGAACTAGTCTACAGTCCGATTGCAGACATCAAAGAATATCCTGAAGGAGTAGATATTGTCTTGGTTGAGGGTGCAGTGGCGAATGAAGATAATTTAGAGTTAATCAAAAAAGTGCGCGATCGCTCTAAAATCTTAATATCTTTTGGTGACTGTGCGGTAACTGGTAACGTAACTGCTTTACGCAATCCTTTTGGCGATCCCGAACCTTTTCTACAGCGTTCTTACCTTGAGGCTGCCGATATCCAGAATCAAATACCTCACGAACCAGGTATAGTACCAGCTTTGTTAGAACAGGTAAAGCCAGTTCACGACGTAGTAGAAGTAGATGTTTATCTGCCTGGCTGTCCATCCAATGCCAATCATATTCGAGCTGCTTTAGAAATGCTGTTGATGGGAGAAGTCCCTCATTTGTCAGGTAAATTGATTCGATTTGGTTAGGTAATTAATCACAAGTATCATAAGCTGATTCTTATCTCTTCTTAGTCTTAATTAAATAAACTTTAATATATATTTGTGATCGCCTTGAAATGAGAAAAGGTGCGATCGTTTATCCTTCTATTAGAAAGGCAATTTTTATTGCCTCAACACAGCTTCATTAATCAAGTCAAAGCTATGAATGAGGAAACAGCATTTATTCAGGAAAATGGCATCAATATCGATAATCCAGGATCTGTTATCTATGTTAACCAAAACGCTACAGGGGATAATAGTGGTGCATCCTGGGAAAATGCCTATACCGACTTACAATCAGCTTTAAATTCTGCCAATGAATTACAAGAAATTTGGGTGGCAGCAGGAACTTATTTGCCTACTACAGATGGCGATCGCGAAATATCTTTTGTAATTCCAGATCGGGTAGAAGTGTACGGTGGTTTTGTTGGCGGAGAAACCGAACGTGGAGAAAGAGACTGGCAAGCAAACTCCACTGTCCTAAGCGGTAATATTGGCAATCCTAACGATATTGCTGATAATAGCGTTCACGTTGTTGATATAAGCGATACTAGCAGCTTTTTCACTGTTCTTGATGGCTTTTTTGTTGTCGAAGGATATGCCAGCAGATTTGAACGAGATGATGGCTCTTCTGCAGGCGATATCAGTGGCGGAGGTATTTACTCTTTTGATGATGGTGAAGCCAATCTCAATAATCTAATTATTGCCAATAATTTTAGTGAAAATAGCGGAGGCGGAATTGCAGTTTTCAATGACTCGGAATTAAATATCAACAACGTGGCATTTATCAATAATAATGCCGATAGAGGTGGTGCTATTTATACTAGTGGTACTTTAGGCAATATAACTAACTCTCTATTTACTGGTAATAGGAGTGAGTCTGGAGGTGCAATATTCATTTTAGGAGGACTGCGTTCCGTTGATTATAATTTAGTTAATAATACTTTCTACAATAATCAAGCCGATTCAGGAGGAGTGTTATATCAAGATGATTTTGGTTCGAGTGGATTTCCTATTGATATAAGTAACAGTATCGTATACCAAAATCCTACAGCTGATGGTAACGTTTTTTTCTTTGAAGAAGAAGGAAACCTGACAATTAATAACAGTATTATCCAAGGAGGTTTTGATGGTTCGGGAGAAAATATCATTGATACTGATCCCTTATTTATTGACCCTAGTAACTTGAATTTTGGGTTGCAGTCAGATTCGCCAGGGATAGATGTAGGTAATAATAGTGCGATTCAAAATATTCCTAATCTAGATAACACGGATTTTGGTGGTAATACTAGAATTTTTAACGATACCGTCGATCTTGGTGCTTATGAATTTGTTCTAACCCAAGAAGATATTAATAATAATCCCGATACTCCTCCTGAAAATGATGGAGATACTTTAGAAGGAGAACCTGTATATCGCTTTTTTATTCCCAATACTGGAGTACATTTTTACACCGCCAATGAAGTAGAAAAAGACAATATCTTAGCAACTCAACCCGACTATGTTTTGGAAGGTACGCCTTACAATTCCGCTCCTGCTGATGATTCTTTAACAGGTGTTGCACCTATTTATCGTTTCCTCAACACTAATACTGGAGTTCATCTTTATACTATTTCCGAAGCAGAAAGAGAATCTATTGAGACAAATTTACCTAACTATCAACTGGAGGGTATTGCCTATTATGGCTATACTGAGCAGATCGAAAATACTACCCCCGTATTCCGTTTTTATAATCCTGTTATCGATGCTCATTTCTATACTTCTTCTACTGTAGAAAGAGACAGCGTAATAGCAAACTTGCCAGACTATCAGCTAGAAAGTAATGGCGGAGTTGCTTTTTATGTCGAACCTATATTTAATTCGGCAACTCCAATTTCACCACCATCTAATCCTGAAACTCCAGTAGAAAGTGAACCTGCATTCAATTTGGGAGATATTTTGAGGGAGTTAAGCTTCTAGTTGAATATCTCTCTTGAGATTTTAATGTAACTTTCATAGATTAATAGGGTCTTGCACAGTTTTGATACAGAGTCGCGAATTCATTTTTTTCGAGAAGTGCTGGTATTTGTATGTGTGTCTGTTGTGGGTTCTCTCTTCGGTCCTTATTTAGGAGCGTTGCCCTACTTATTACGTCAGGCAATTTTGACAGGAATAGTAGTAATCTTACTGGCTTATGTTGTTATGCCTAGATTGACTCGCTTGTTTTACAAATGGCTTCATGAGAACTCAAAATAGAATTGATGGTTCATTTTCATTTTTAGACTATACTACTTCTGCTAAAGCAGCACTAATAGTTGAGGCATTTGCCCCAGGAAGATAAGAATTTTGACTGATATAACGCTTCCAGGCTTTTGTACCTGGTTGTTCGGCAAATAGCTGTAACATATGACGACTGATAGAATTAAGCCTAGTACCTTTGCTAGTCCAATGTTCGATATAAGGCAGCATCGCTTCGACAATTTGGTGGCGTGTTTTGGGAGTTGTATCTTCGCCATATATATCTCGATCTACAGTGGCAAAAATATAAGGGCGATCGTAAGCAGCCCGCCCCACCATTACTCCATCAACAAATTTGAGATGAGTATTTACTTGTTGAAAATTGGTAATACCGCCATTTATTTCGATAAAGAGGTTAGGGAAATCTTCTTTGAGGCGATAGACATCTTCGTAGCGTAAGGTCGGTACATTACGGTTTTCTTTGGGACTCAAACCCTGTAACCAAGCTTTGCGGGCGTGGACGGTAAAATTGTTACAACCAGCATCACGGACGATACGAACAAAGTTGACCATATCTTCATAGCGATCGCATTCATCTACCCCGATGCGATGTTTTACCGTTACGGGAATATCTACCTCTTGCTTCATCGCTTCTACCGCAGCAGCAACCACTTCTGGTTGAGTCATCAAGCAAGCACCAAAATTACCACTTTGCACCCTGGGACTCGGACAGCCAATGTTTAGATTTATAGCATCATAACCCCAATCAGCTCCAATTTTGGCACATTCAGCTAGTAATGTGGGGTTATCTCCTCCTATTTGCAAGACTAGCGGTTTTTCTTCGGGAGAAAAATCTAATAGCTTAGAGCGATCGCCATGAATAATTGCTTGACTAGTAATCATCTCTGTATATAGCAATGTCCGACGACTAATTTGTCGCATGAAGTAACGATAATGACGATCTGTACGATCCATCATGGGGGCTATACTGAGAGGGTTATTAATCATGGAATCCCTTGGATGAGTAAACTTTATTCAACGACAATACACCATTCGTGTAGCTCGTAAATTACACAGTTATTAACAACTAGAGGATCTTGAGACACGATATCTTTTGCTTGTTGTAGGGAATCAGCACTAAAGATTAACATTCCTCCGCCCAATTCTCCCCAATAACCAGTTTTTGCTTGATGTCCTTTGGCGATTAGTTGGCGGACATAATCTTTATGACTGGCAACATATTGATCGAAAGTCTTTTTATTGACTATTCCTTGTTCTATTTTGACAAAAGTTGGCATAGATAAAATTTGTTTTTGTTAAGCTTGTCAATTATATTTAATATAATCTTAATGTTATATTTGTAGTAATATTATTGTTACTTATTTTAGTAAAACTTAAATGTTTCTCAAAAATCTTTTAGGTATTAATAAGAAATCGGCTTTTAAGGTTGCTATTGTTGGTGGTTCTAATTCTGTAATGAGGAGAGGTTACGCTAAATATTTGGATAGCTATCTGGGAGAAGCTCTCTCTCTTGATACTTCTCTTAAATATTATTCTTTAGGTGGCGTACCCAATATTTATGGAACGATACAGCAAGAGAGGCATAATATTGCTGCCGAAAGCGATATTATATTTTTTGAATATTGCGTTAACGATCGCCACGCTATTGAAGTAGAGCAGTATTCTCTAGAATTAGCTGGTCAAGCTCTAGAAGGTTTTATTAGAAAAGTTAAAAAATCTAATCCCAATTGCTTGATTGTTATTCTTATTTTTGGCATAAATTTAGCAGACTATTACGATAATCACTGCTATTTATCTGAATTATATGAATCCATTAGTAAGCAATATAATTTACCTGTAATTAATTTAACCAAGTTATTAAGTAAAGATGCAGGATTGGATTTTGTTAAGTCTTTATATAGCGAGAAAGATCACGCTCATTATACTAGGCCCGAAGGAGTACAAATTGTCTCTCAAGCAATTGTAGAGGAACTAGATCGCCTGGGTATAATTAAATCTATTAAGCATCAAAAAAAGTTAGACTACATAGCAGATAGATCGCCTATTTATCCAGATAATTTTGAGAACTTGAAATTCTTAGATCACTTTGATGAAGGAGATTTTTTCTTAGACAAACCTAAAATATCGATCTATCAAAACACAGTTTTCAGAGAAAGAAACTTTACTATACATTCAGGTAACTCTTTGAATTTTTTGTTAGAGGGAAGTTTGATAGCAATCTTTATTAAATCCGATCTCAATGACGGTTTTATTACAATTAAATTTGGCGATCAAAAGATTTTGACTAGTTCTTATTCTTCTTGGGTAAATAAGATTAAGCCACAAAATGTAATTAATTTAATTGCTCTACCTTTGCGTAAATTTAAGCCATCATCGGATTTTACTCCCGTCTCAATTTCTATCTGTCAAGAATATCCCGATGAATTTGAAATAGGTTTCAACAAAACTATTCCTAGTAAAAAAGAACCCGATAAATGGAAATTAAGTATTATTGGTATTGCTTATACTGGCGAAATCAAAGAACCGTAAACATTTATCATTTATAATTCTATTATCAACCTGATCGACAAGAAAAATAAACTAACTGAGAAACATTAAATATCGATCGCCTTAATGCTAAATAAAAGCTTTACTTATGCCATCGCTACCCGTTGTTGAAGTTAATTAGTCGCAAGTAGCAATTTTCTGATGTTCTATAGACAAAGATCTTCTAAAATATAATCTGAAGGTACATCAATAATATAGACAAAAAAGGGATGCCATTAATTACCACTGGAAAATCATTTATTCGTGCTTTAGAAAAAAATGGTGCTTTGGGTTTGTATATGCCCCTAGAAGGAGGTGCAGAAGGACGCTATCAAAGGCGTTTGCGAGCTTATGGCTACCGAACAGTTAATATTACCGCCAGAGGTTTGGGAGATTTGGCAGCTTATTTGACTAGAATACATGGTGTACGTCCTCCTCATTTGGGCAAAAAAACCATCGGACAAGATGCCTGTGTAGGAGATACCTATTTTGTCCCGCCTATTGCTACTTACGAGTTGAATACTCTGCCAAAGGATGCCAAAGGATTGGCACTGTGGATTATAGAAGGACAAATATTATCTCGTCAAGAAATTCAATATCTAGTCGATCTAACTCAAGACGAGCCAAGAATCAAAGTTGTTCTAGAGTTGGGTGGCGATCGCTATGTTAACTGGAAACCTTTGAGGGAAACTTTAGCAGCAGCATAATTTGAGAAACAAAGATTAAGAATAAGAAATGGGGTGGTAGCGGTGTCAGATAAAAACATGGATGATTTACTGGCTCAGTTAAAAGCGGAATTTGAGCCAAAGAGAGAATCTAGAAGGAATATTAGAAACTCCCCCGCTCAAAAACCACAGCATCCACCCCAAAATGCTGCATCATCTCCATCTATGGATCGGATGTTACAAGAGCTGCAATCTGAATTGGAATTAGGAAGAGGCGAAGCAAGTAATGCTCCCAGTAAACCCGCAAACCTTGGAAAATCTAAACCAGATGCAGTGGGAGGCGATCGCAAATATCGCGATCGCTTGAATATTCTAATCGACCAAGATTATCAAATGCAAGCCCGCAAACGGGAGGCAAAATTTGCAGAAATAAGACGCCAAGAAGAAGCTCGTATTGCCGAACAAAAACGCCGTCAAGAACAGTTAGTTGAAGCTCAAAAGAGAGAAAAATTGCGAGAGCGCAGACGTAAGGAAGCAATGAGAGAAAAAGCTCAAGTATGGCTCAAAAATCTCAACCTACGTTCGGAAGAAGGAAAGTGGTTTGAAGAGTTTTCTTATTCCTATGAAGATAAACTACAAGCTGCGATCGACTATTTGGAAGCCATGCGGGAAAGTGGATTATGAATGTGGTTGTTATTAGTTATTGGTTGGTATTGCTCCCATTTTCGAGATAGACGGTTATTTGAGTATCTAGGTATGGTAAGCAACTCGCTAATCTACGTTGAGAATGAATACCTAGCATAGATATAGCTGTTAAGGGTTCCAAAAATTGATAGCTGTTAATTTTTTTTTCAGGTAGCTTAATTTGTGTACTTTGAACGATAGTTTCACTCATAAAAACAAACTGTACTGATTCTATTTTGCGATCGCGATCGCAAACATAATCTCAAATTATCCAACCTAACAATATTGCCGATATCGCACCAATTACAGTATTAATAAAATTAACCAGATCGTTAGTCAGCCAAGTAAAACGAGATTCCAGTGTCGCACCGATCCAACTCTCGATGGTAGTAGCGATAAAAGCAGCAATTACGCACCAAATAACCCCGATAGGACTAATCATACCAATTGCCCAAGCGATCGCGCCTAATACTACTGATGCGGCAATACCAGCCAATGTACCTTCTAGACTAACCGCTCCTTCTGTACCTCTAGGTACTGGTTTGAGGGTAGTGATTAAATAAGTTGTTTTGCCGTAAGCTTTACCCACTTCACTAGCAGTAGTATCAGAAAGCTTGGTACAAAAGCTAGCTACATAACCCAAAACCAATAACTCTCGCCAAGGAGAAGGAAAAAATAAAGTTGCGATCGCACAAATAGTTGCAGTCAATGCCGAACCCCAGACATTACCCGCCCCACGAACTCCCGAACGCTCTTCTGCTATTCCTTCTGCTTCTTTGCGATCAATTCCCACAAAAGTTAAAGCCGAACCGCACAAGAAGAAAAACATCACTATCAGATAGCCACGCCAGCCTAATGTACCCCAAACTAAAACCCCTAAAATCAAAGCGTTGAGATATCCCAAGGGGGTTAATAATTTTTTGGGCAAAAACCAAGCAATTCCTAATAAAATAGAATTTACGGTCAAAGCGATCGACCAAGGGTTAGACCAACTGAGGGTATTGAACATTTTAATGATTTCGGTAAAAAATATTTTGTCTTTAGCATATCAATCCCCGATACTTAATAATTAAAGATTGTTAATCTAGTTCTAATTAACTATGTCTCTTTCCAAAACAGAAGCCAAACAACTACTAGAAAGAATGATCTTTGACGATCAAAAAGCCCAACAGTGGGTAGAAGATGTTTGGGGAATTACACCAATATTGGGCGATAGTGCAGCTAAACTTTACGAAGCCTTTGAAGCCTTGATTGAATGTTGTCCTGAAGATAAACTTGATGCTTTATTACAGACTTATCTCCAAGAAAAAATGGATAGTTAGTAGCTTCGAGGGTAAGTAACTGTCGTTTAGACTAAAGGAAAAGTTAAAACAGAAAACAAAAATAGAATTGGCAATGGAATCATCAAACAGGATAGAAGAATGTTTTAAATCAGCAATTCTCATTTTGAAGTAAATAGGCGGTAAAAAGCATCAAAGTATTTAATCGCTCACGAAAGAATTGGGTTTCATAGAATTCGAATTCGTGAAATATTGATAATCATTCTCATAATGAGAATTGCTATGAACGAACCTCCGTGATGGTCAATGGAAACTTTATCTATCTTGGTTTTCTTCTCGTATATATACACTTGTATTCCTTTCTTACTTTTCCCGTTAAGTGTTTCGGGCAAGCTGCCAGCCTTCACAAAGGTCGTGTAATTTTAACCAACCACGCCAGAGAACTTGGATTCCAATGGGAGTC
Source organism: Waterburya agarophytonicola KI4 (assembly GCF_020640915.1). Taxonomy (GTDB): domain Bacteria; phylum Cyanobacteriota; class Cyanobacteriia; order Cyanobacteriales; family Xenococcaceae; genus Waterburya; species Waterburya agarophytonicola. Next base: position 11,662 of record NZ_JADWDC010000093.1, read on the forward strand.
TTACGACGATGTTCAAGATATCCTCCCAGATAAGCAACCAGGGGCTACGCATTAAAATCTTGAAAAGCAAGCAGAGAAAAGGCTTGGATCGATCTAAAATCTCAAAAAAGACTTGATGTCTGCATTAAATTTAGATAAATGGTCAATATTTTCTACTTTTACATGTTTATTCAAAAGAAAGGATATAGGAAATAGAGAAGAGTTGTTTTCTGCTCATTTCTCGATTAAATTATTAATAAAAGTGTTTAATTTTTCACAAGCTGTAGGAGATAATTATCATCCCAACCTGCTTTATTTCTCTTTCCTTTAATACTGATAGATGAACTTTTATCTAATTTCAATAAATTCAAAGCTATATGCCTAATAACAGCTAAGTTTTCAGGAGTATTATCTTTCCTAATTCTCGAATCATCTTCTCTAAAAGTTACATCTAAAATCCAATGCAATTGGTTCTCGATGCTCCAATGTCCTCGAATATATTCAGCTATTTCTTCAGCATTTTTAGACAAGCTTGTAATATAGTATCTATTTTTAGTTTTGATTTTACCTTTTTTTGATTTGCGTAGATATTCAACACGAACAATCGAATTAAGCCCTGACCATTTCTGTTCTTGATCTACAATTTCTGAGACATTATTTAGAACATGATAATATCTAGCTTCTGTACGACCATGACTAGATTTAAATACAGTATGACAGCTTAAGTTTAAGTCTGTTTTGTCTTGAGATAAAGCTAATTCAAATAACTCATTGACTCGCTCATATAGTCCTGGTTGATTATTTTTTAAAGTAATCAAATAATCAGCTTTTCCCTCGACAATCTGATTCACAATTTTCCTCTGACAGCCCATTGCATCAAGGCTTACAATTGCCCCTGATAATTTTAAAACTTTTAGTAATTTAGGAACAGCGGTGATTTCATTGGATTTTTTATTTACTTTTTCTTGTGCTAAAACTAATTCTCTTTGTCGAGAAAATGCGCTAACCATTACTATGGCTTTTTGTGCGGAATGCACTGCCGCTTGCGAGCCTGAATGCATTCAGGCTCGGTCGGCAGTTTGATATTTCTATCATGTGAACGACGTAAAGTTTTTCCATCGATTGCAATTTGCTCTCCTGGTAATAAATCACTTATTGACTTCACCCAATTAGAGAAGCATTTCTCAAGTTCTTTGGGGTTTATACGAGAAAAGACTCGGTTAAAAGTATCATGAGATGGAATGCCATTGGGTAATTCTAAAAAAGATTTGAACCATTTATATTTACATCGTCCAAATGATTCTATATCCAACCAGCTTTTCGCCCCAGTAATTACTGCGCAGAGAGTAATGCTAATTATATCAATTAATTTATGTAGCTTGTTTCTCTCGATTCTTGGGTCTTTTATTTCTGAAAAGTGTTCTGATATTGTTGTTTTAGGACGTAGTTTCAAAGTAACTAAAAGAGTTAAATACATTAATTATTAGAGCCATAATATCATTATTAATTGACCCTAAATCTTATAAAAGCTTTGAAATTTAAGTCGTTTAAAATGTTCTTTGTATACTACACTTTTCTTTTTCACTGTCTGTACTTCGTCATCTAAAACAGTATATTTGAACTGTTTTTAAATGCGTAGCCCCTGGATAAGCAACAGCCTCGACTGCCCAAGCAACAGTTAAAAGGGGAGGGAGTTTTTGGCTGGCCTTGGCTTTTAAGACTTCAAGCTGAATGGAATTGATAACGGCGAGGGCAGGAGCTTGGAGTTGGGTTCGATGGAGATAAGTAAGCTGTAACAATTCAACGGCAATGATACTTAAGAAGCCAAGTAAGGTTTTCATGCCTACAGCAGCCAGTCGATATCTCTGG
>NZ_JADWDC010000094.1 GCF_020640915.1 Waterburya agarophytonicola KI4
TTCTTTGTTCTTCTAATGAGCCATTTTCGCTCAATTTAAGATGCGTTGCCCCTGAGTGTTTCCTGAAGGAGGAATAGAAGCGGGAGACTCTCTAGTGATGCAGTTTGTACAAATGACCTCAGACTTAACTCCAGAAAATGCTGTTGCTACTTTTCATCTCCAGTCAGAAGTAATTTCTGTGCTGGCGGAGATTGGGGTAATTGTATTGTTGTTTGAAATCGGTCTAGAGTCTAATCTTAAAGAGTTAATGGAGGTAGGAACTCAGGCTCTTTTGGTAGCAATTGTCGGCGTAGTTGCTCCTTTTGCCGGGGGTACGGTGGGATTGATGCTGATTTTTGACGTGCCAGCAATTCCAGCAATTTTTGCGGGTGCAGCACTGACAGCCACCAGTATCGGCATTACCTCTAGAGTATTATCAGAAATGGGACAGCTTAACTCTAAGGAAGGACAAATAATTTTAGGTGCTGCGGTAATTGATGATGTCTTGGGAGTGATTGTTTTAGCGGTAGCAGCAAGTTTAGCCAAGACGGGAGAAGTTGATGTTAACAATGTTATTTATCTGATTATTAGTGCCACTGGCTTTTTAGTTGGGTCTGTTTTGTTAGGTAAAGTCTTTAATAAGAGCTTTGTCAAAATAGTAGAGACTTTGAAAACTCGCGGTGGTGTAATCGTTCCTGCTTTTACCTTTGCTTTTGCCATGGCATACTTGGCGTCAGCGATTCACCTCGAAGCAATTTTAGGCGCATTTGCAGCGGGACTGGTTTTAGATGAAACTGATACTAGAAAAGAACTACAGCGTTTGGTCGAGCCTGTTTCTGATATGCTAGTGCCAATTTTCTTTATTACCGTCGGTGCTAAAACCAACTTGAGCGTGCTTAATCCGATCTCTCCCGAAAATAGAGAAGGTTTAATCATTGCTGCATTTTTGATTTTAGTCGCGATTATCGGCAAGGTTTTGGCGGGTTTTACTATTTTCAATCAACCCGATCTAGACAAGTTGGCAATTGGTGTGGGTATGATTCCTAGAGGAGAAGTCGGACTGGTGTTTGTGGCGGTAGGTTCTACTAGTGGGGTATTAACTTCCTCCCTGGAAGCGGGAATTGTCGTGATGGTGATTGCCACAACTTTTATTGCCCCTGCTTTACTGCGTATTGTCTTTAATTTCAATGATGAAAACGCAGATATTCTTCAAGAAGTACCTTCGGTTGTTGAAACTACTTCATAGTTATTCAAGTCAATTATTTTTTAGTTGAGCGATCGCAATATACGCGATCGCTTTTTTTGCGTCAGATAACTAAGTAAAGAAACCAGATCAAAATATCAGTCATAGGTCATAAGATATAATACTTGAGATGTAGAACAATATTTTAAATAAGCTTTTTGAATAAACTTTTTAAGCAACTAAATTTAAGAACACTAAAGAACACATTTTAGTTCCAGGGAAGCCAAGCTTTTAAATGAAGACGAATCTCAATCGCACTTCCAGTACAGATACAGCAGTCGGCATAATATTTTACTTAGCCGATGGTACTATTCAAAGTTGTAACCCAGATGCAGAAAAGATTTTAGGATATACTGTCGAACAATTGGTGGAAACCTCTTCATTTAATCTACCTTGGCAAACAATTCACGAAGATGGTTCTTTGTTTCTTCCAGAAACCTATCCGATAACTGTTTCAATAAGAACGGGAAAATCTTGTTCGGATGTAATTGTGGGTTTTTATAAACCTAATGGAGATTTGATTTGGTTATCAGTTGATACTTTGCCCTTGTTTAAAGCGGGTAATGCTGAAGCTTATGGAGTAGAAACAACTTTTAAAGATATTACAGAAGATCTAAAGGTACAATTTACACCGAAATTATCCCCAGTAATATCATCGCTTCAGACTCCAAGCAATAGACCATTAACCGATGATCAACCAACCCAATTGACCTTACAGGAGAGCGAAAAACGATTAAAACTTGCTACTAATGCCTCTGGTATTGGAATGTGGTTTTGGGATTTGCTAGAGGATACCTTGGAGTGGACAGACCTGGGTAAAGCTATATTTGGAATACCTGTCGATGATAATTTCAGTTATGAAACATTTTTTAATCTTCTTCATCCCGAAGATCGCGATCGCACTCAAGAAGCAATAGATCGGGCTTTAGCCGAACAAACCGAATACAGCATTGAATATCGTATTATCTTGTCAGATGGTAGTATTCGTTGGATATTAGCCAAAGGAAGAGGCTTTTATCTTCGAGAGTGCAAACCAGTCAGTATGATGGGTACGGTACAGGATATAAGCGATCGCAAAAAAACTGCGGAAATTTTACAACAAAGAGAACGAGAGCTTAAATTAATTACCGAAGTTATTCCCCAGCAAGTTTGGACTGCCTTGCCTAATGGGAAGATCGATTATGTCAATCAACGCTGGCTAGAATATGCGGGAGCTACTTTAGCAGAAATAAAAGGTCGTAATTGGCAAAGAGTTGTTCATCCTGAGGATTTAGAACGAGTCAATCTCGCTTGGAATCAGTCAATAACCACAGGGGAAAACTATAATATTAAAGCCCGTCTCCGTCGAGCAGATGGCGAGTATTGTTGGTTTCTTGGTCGTGCTAGACCTCTCTATAACGAACAGGGAAAGATCGCTAAATGGTATGGCACGAATACCAGTATTACTAGAATCAAAGAATTAGAGTCACAGCTAATTCAGCAAACGGAAGATTTAGCCAATGCTAACAGACTTAAAGATGAGTTTTTAGCAATTGTTTCCCACGAACTGCGTACTCCTCTCAACTCGATTTTAGGTTGGGCGCAAATGCTCTCTACGGGCAGACTAGACCCAGAGAAAACAGCCATGGGAATTGAAATCATCGGGCGCAATGCCAAATTACAGGCACAGCTAGTTGAGGACTTACTAGACGTTTCAAGTATTCTGCGGGGTAAGTTAAACCTCAACAAAATTTCTCTTAATCTAGAATCAATAATTAAATCCGCACTGACCACAGTGAATTTGGCAGCGCAAGCCAAATCAATCCAGATAGAAACAAGATACGAACCTAATATCGGTAAGGTTTTTGGGGATCCTGGTCGATTACAGCAAGTTATCTGGAACTTGGTTGCCAATGCCATCAAATTTACTCTAGAAGGCGGGCAAATAAGCATAAAATTAGAGCGTGTTGGTTCTCAAGCAACAATTCAAGTTGAAGATAATGGACAAGGAATAAATGCCGAATTTTTACCCTATGTCTTTGATCGCTTTAGTCAGGAGCAAAGTACTAGTACCCGACAGTACGGCGGATTGGGCTTGGGTCTTGCAATTGTCCGTCATTTAACCGAACTACATGACGGAACAGTAGCAGTATCGAGTCCTGGTTTGGGTCAAGGAGCTATCTTTATTGTTAGATTGCCACTTATGAACGTACCAGAAGTGGAACGAGTAGAAGTAGAAACTAATTCAATCAATCAATCTGTTCGACCTAATCGCTTTAGTGGCATCAAAATTTTAGTTGTAGATGATGAAACAGATTCATTAGATATATTGAGTTTTGTTTTAGAACAAGAAGGTGCAGCAATTATACCAGCAACATCAGCAGCAGATGCTCTTGAAGTTTTTAATCGAGAGACTCCCGATTTGATTATTAGCGATATTGGTATGCCTAATGTGAGTGGCTATAGTCTGATAACTCAAATCCGTCAGCTGCCTCAAGGAAAAAACATCAGCGCGATCTCTTTGACTGCTTATGCGGGAGAAGTAGATAAACAACGTTCAATTGAAGCAGGGTTTCAAAGGCACATTTCTAAACCAATTGATATTTCAGAGTTGATCAATACCATCGTGGAATTAATTGATTGAGCCTTTTTACTGATTTAATCAATAATTATTAATTACTTAACAAAGTTTCCGCAGCCTGTAATAAATCCTGTTTAATATCTTGTAGATCTTCTCTATTATTCAAATAAGTAGTTAAAGCCTCCATCGGATTTAAAGTATTACCGACTCCTAATTCTGGTAAGCGAGGACGTGCTAATTGACTGACTAGTTCGGGGCGAATACTATGACTGTGGGCAGTTTGCAAAGCTTTATCGATCGCAGTTGTATTAATTAAATCCAATTGTTGCGATCGCAATTTATAAATTAAACGCACCACCTTATCGGTAATTTCTTGCTCGGCGATCGCCTTTAAAACCTCTTCTAAAGGATCGTCTTGGTGGGATACATCTAACTCAATGGTTAAAAAAGGACGGGCGGATACTGGGCAAAACTGCCAATCAACTTTTCCTGGTTCGAGTTCTAATAAGATATAGCCTTTATCTTCTTTTTCTTCACTAAAATCAACCCGTTCGATACTGCCTGGATATACTACTGGCGGATCGTTACTAGGATTAAGGTTTTGATGTTTGTGGACGTGACCTAAAGCGACGTAATCAAATTCAGAACGAGTTAACATCGACATAGGTATAGTAAAACCTTTCCCTACCGCTAAAAATTTTTCCGCCCCAAGATTAGCTCGATCTGCCATCAAGTGAGCTAATAAAACTGTAGGAATATCGCAATCCAAACGGCGTATTTCTGCTTCTAATACTGGTTCGAGCTTTTTAATCAACATCTCGTTGACTTCAGCCAATGCCAATCCTTCTGTTTCAGGACGAGTTAGTAAAGTCGAACGATTCAACCAAGGTAAAGTAATTACCTGAACATCTCCATTGTCCGTAGCAATACGATGGGTGGTAATAGTATCTCCAACAATAAATCCTGGTACGACTAATGTACGATAGATAGATAAACTAGCGCCCCCACTACCCTGAGAGTGCTGATCGTGGTTTCCTACCAATAACACCGCAGGGATATTAGCATCAGCCAACCGTCGAAACTGACTGGCAAAAGCCTCGTGGACGTATGGCGGAGGAGTAGCATCAGGAAAAGCATCCCCGCCAAACAATACTAAGTCTACGGGTTCGGCGATCGCGCGATCAATACAAATGCTTAGAGTACTTACAAAGTCTTCTAATCTGGTATTGATTCCTGTTTCTGGGTTTACTTTTCCATGAGAGAAGCCACTGCCAATATGAATATCGGATAGATGCAGAATTTTAACCATAATCCCCAGAAATATAGTAACTGAATACTAATCTAAGTTATAGCGTAATTTGGGATTGGCGTATGTTTTCTGGTTTTTTAGCTATCCAAAAAAGTAACCAACTCTTCCAATTTAGTCCAAGCCATACCACTGCTGATAATTTCTTTAGCTTTAGTTACGCCTTGAAGATGTTCGCCAAAAGGAATGATTTCCCCTACCTGCAAAGCCAAAGAAGCATTTAAAGCTACCGCCTCTTGTTGGGGGGTTGTACCTTTTCCTTGGAGTACGTTACGCAAAATTGTAGCGTTTTCTTCGACTTCTCCTCCTTTAAGTTCGACGAGAGAAGCAGGTTTTAAACCCAAAGCTTGAGGATTAATTACCCCAGGAATAACTTTGCCGTTGTTAACCATAGTTAGATCTGTGCTATCTCCCAATCCTGCCTCGTCTAGCTTTTCTCTGCCGTGTAAGACGATCGCTTTAGGGGTTTGTAGGATATTCAAAGCTTCTGCCATACTATTGAGAAATTTACTGCTGTATACTCCAATTACTTGCCCAGTCGGACACAGAGGATTGACTAAAGGACCCAAAAGATTAAATACAGTTCTGATTTTGAGGGTACTGCGTAAAGGTGCAACACTTTTCATGGCAGGATGCCAACCGCGAGCAAATAAGAATGTAACTCCCACCTCATTAACTGCTGCTTTAACCTTCTCTGAAGGTGCGTTTAAATCAATTCCTAAGTATTCTAAAACATCTGCCGAACCAACTTTACTCGAAGCCGAACGATTGCCGTGTTTGGCGACTTTCACCCCTCCCGCAGCAGCCACAAAAGCTACTGCAGTAGAAATATTAAAGGTAGAAGCACCGTCGCCCCCCGTACCACAAGTATCGATTACAGGATAATCGTATTTAATTTCAGCTTGTTGTAGAGATTGAGACTTTAGTACCTGGGCCATTCCTGCCAATTCTGTGGCGGATACTCCTTTTGCCTGAATTGCAGCTAAAATTGCCCCCGACAACACCACAGGTATTTCTTCTTGCAACCACCCCTCCATTAGTTGGGCTGCTTGAGTTTGAGATAGGGATTGTCCGTCTAATAATTGTTGTAGTAGGTTTGAAAAATCGATCATGGTTAGTATGTTAGGCGATCGCCGTTGAGAATGGAAAATCTTTTTTCTCGGGGTGATTATTTCCACGAGAGGCAGAAGAGGATTTACAATTAAAAGCTGTATGCTCTTTTGCTAGGTTTGCTTAAAAATAAGTTTGATTCATGAAATATTTTCTCCGACTAAGTGCAGTTTTGTTGCTGTTAATTGTATTAATTTTTCCTTTACCCGCGATCGCAGGAAGTTCTACTTCTGTAACACCTTCTACTTATAGTGCATCGGATTTAATCGAAAAAGATTTTTCAGGTAAAGTTTTGCAGAGTGTTGATTTTGCTAAAGTGGACTTGGAGGGAGCAAATTTTCGCAATGCAGATATTAGAGGTGCGGTATTTAACGCTTCTAATTTGAAAGATGCCGACTTAACTGGGGCGGATTTTAGCTATGGTTTTGGCTATTTGACCAACTTTGACGGTGCAGATTTGACCAACGCTAATTTTCAAGAAACTATTTTGTCTTTTTCTACTTTTAAAGATGCCAAAATTAATGGTGCTGATTTTACCTTCGCAGTTTTAGAAAAGTGGCAAGTAAAACAACTATGTACCAATGCTTCTGGAGTTAATCCTAATACGGGAGTAGATACTCGCGAATCTTTAGGTTGTAAATAAGAATTTTCCAATTAATTGTTTACCCCCAGTTTTGGGGGAAAGAAAGCAAATTTTTAAATAGTCAGAAATAGTTAGTGCAATTTTTTGGAGTTTCCTACGTATGGAATGGTAAGCAAAGATTTATTTAAGTACCATTTACCGAGAAGCTACTATGAAATTAACTTATAGAGGCATTGATTATAAAATTCAAACACAAGTAATCGAGGAGATTAAAGATCCTATTTCTCTTGATAAAGATTTAAAAGGCGATCGCAGTACAACTAACATCGAGTCTACAAATCCTTCCCCCAAGATCCAAGATAGCCGAAACGATCGTCAAGTTATTCTAATTCGACCCATTCATTACTATACTTACCGTGGCATTAGCTACACTAAAAACCTCACTTTCGATAATCGCACTAAAAAATTACTCGATATCGATCGCAAATAAAAAATCAACTACACTTAATTGAATATAACTAATGTCCCAAATAGTTTGGATAGCCAGACATGGCAATCGTCTTGATTTTGTCAATCCTGAATGGTTTAATACTGCACCCAGGCGTTACGATCCTCCTCTTTCAGAAGATGGTTTCGTACAAGCGGTAGAGTTAGGACAAAGACTCAAGCACGAACCCATTAGCCATATCTTTGCATCTCCCTTTTTGCGAACTATCCAAACTGCTACTGAAATAGCGCAAATTTTAGATTTACCCATCAAGCTAGAAGCTGGTTTGAGTGAATGGCATAATCCAAAATGGATGAAGGAAATGCCCGAAATTCATCCCCAAGATTTTTTGGCGCGGGAATATCCTTTAATTGATTGGAATTATCAATCTTACTTCACTCCTAGCTATCCCGAAAACAAAGCGGAAGTGTATCGACGTACGGCTAAAACAATTCAAAAACTGATATTCGATTTTTCTGACAATATTTTGATTGTCGGACATGGAGTCTCGGTACACGGAGTAACCTATGGCTTAGTTCCAGAAACCCCCCATCTCAAAGTTGCTTTGTGTTCTTTAACTAAGGTAATCTGGAATAGCGATCGCTGGCAACTGGAATTCTTTGCCGATACATCTCATCTGAGTCAAACTGAATCCCAAGTCAGATTAAATTAACTACCCAACATCTGTAACTTGTAGAGGCTAGAGTATAATCCTTTCGTTGCCAGCAATTCATCGTGGCTGCCAGATTCGATTAATTCTCCTCGTTTCAAGACCAAAATTTTATCTACGTTACGAATTGTCGAAAGACGGTGAGCAATTATAATTGCCGAACGGTTAATTAATAGTTGGTCTAAAGCCGATTGAATCAAAGCCTCCGTCGAAACATCCAGACTAGAAGTCGCCTCGTCTAAAATTAAAACATGAGGATTGCGAATAGCTACCCGTGCAAAAGCCAATAGTTGTTTTTGTCCTCCAGAAAGATTGGTCCCTCTTTCTCGCAATACCGTATCGTAACCGTTGGGCAAGTCTTCAATAAAGCTATCTATATTGACTAATTTAGCTGCTTCTTGGACTTCTTCTAGGGAATAATTATCACCTAAAGTAATATTGCGCTTCACATCTCCTGCAAACAAAAAGCTTTCTTGCAAAATCACCCCAATGTAGCGACGCAAATCTGCTTGAGGAATATCTTTAATATCAATTCCGTCTACTAAAATTCTACCCTTAGTTGGTTCGTAAAGACGGCACAATAAACGAATGATCGAACTTTTACCCGCCCCCGTCGGTCCAACTAAAGCAACTTTTTCTCCAGGCGCGATCGTAAAGCTGAGGTTTTTAATCACATAATCATCGCTTTTATAGCCAAACCAAACATTTTCAAAGCGAATTTCCCCCGTTTTGGAATTGTCTGTCCCGTCTGTTACTAAAGTACGATGTCCTTCGGCAACGGAAATAACTTTATCTCTAATTTCTATGGGTTCGCTCAATAATTCAGTAATTCTTTCGATGGCCGTAAATCCCGACTGAAACATGGTAAATTTGTCGGCAAACTGACGTAATGGGTTAAATAATCTCTGGGCGTAAAGAATAAACGCGGATAATGCCCCATAAGTCATACTATCTTGCAGTACAAACACCCCACCCAACCACAGTACCGCAGCGATCGCTACTAAAGCAATCCATTCTAAGGTAGCGGATACTGCCGAATCGTGGAAAATGGTTTTATCTACTTCTGTGCGATAGCGTTCATTGATCGAGCGATACATCTCGCCGTTGTATACTTCTCTTTGGAATAGCTGCACGATATTAATCCCCGTAATATTTTCTTGCAGCATAGAATTGAGCTTCGAAAGTTCTTCCCTGGCTTTATAGTTTGCTTTGCGATATTGCTGCTGGAAATAAATAATTAGGGCAGTCACAGGAATTAACAGAAAAACCAAAATTGATGCCAGTTTCCAGTTAGTTAGATAAATCATCACCACAATTGCGACAATGGAAACAAAATCGCTAACCACCCCTACCGCACCACTAGCAAAGACATTGCCCAAGGCTTCTACGTCGCTAGCAATACGAGTAATCAATTTTCCCACAGGAGTGCGATCGAAAAAACTCGAAGCTAAAGAAGTTACGTGATTAAACAAGTCTTGGCGAACTTCGGCGGTAATTTCTTGTCCAATTTTCTGTACTAAATAGCCCTGCAAGGAAGCAAACATTAGTCTAATCAAGACAGTCAGCAACAATAACCCCGATAATAAGTTAATTCCCTGGGCGACTGATACTCCACTAATAAAACCCCATACAGGTTCGTCTTTGAGCAAAGATATAGCTTGACCGACAATCAAAGGCTGAATCGAACCTGCTACGGCTAGGGGAATTAACAAGATCAAACAGATAACTAAAGTACCCCTGCTTTTACGAGTGTAAGGAATTAGTTTGAGAAACAACCGCCAATCATTATCTTGTTTTTTTTGGTTGGGTTTTAATTTGGGAGAAGCAATAGTCATATTTTTTTATAACTTATTAATAATTAATGCTCTTTAATTTTGCTACTAGTTCGTTAATATTATCTCTGTTGAGACGATAACTAAGAGGATGAGCGATTAATCTAGCACTGCTTTCATATAAAATGTCAGTTTCAATTAAGCCATTTTCTTTCAAAGTTTTTCCTGTAGAAACCAAATCCACGATCGCTTCCGACATCCCTGTAATTGGACCTAATTCCACCGAACCAGATAGGGGAACAATTTCTACAGGCAAGTCGATACTATCAAAATGATCTTTGGCACAGTTAACAAACTTAGATGCTACTCGACCATGAGGTGGTAACTCGACTGAGCGTTTATAGGGACTACTTTTTGGCACTGCTACGGATAAACGACAGTAGCCAAACTTAAGATCGACTAGATTAGCTACATCTGGTTTTTTCTCCCGCAGCACATCGTAACCGACAACTCCTAGTTGAGCTTGACCGTATTCGACATATACTGGTACATCCTGCGCCCTAACTAGTAATGCCCTGGCCGTATTTGTGGGATCGCTGATTTGTAGTTGACGATTGGATTTATCTAAAAAGGCACTAAAATCTAAGCCGAGATTGCTAAATAATTCGATCGTGTCTTTGAGTAATGCGCCCTTGGGTAAAGCAATAGTAATCATTTTTTAGTAATTATGTAGTTAAATACAGGATATAGGTTAGAGACAAAGCATACCTTATCCGTACTAAATGTCAGGAAATAAACACAAAAATAGTGCATAATTAGCCAAAATTTTGCAAATATAACTGTAGGATTAGGAAATATTCGTTAGCAGTGGTTGGTGTTTTCGATCGCACCATTTAAGGTCAAATCAAACTAATTTTAAGCTGATGAATAGTTTAAACTTTCTGAGAATAATATTAAGAGGTTAACGCAATGGATTGTAGTCATATTCAGTTCTGTGCTGATAAAACAAAAGTAAATTTTGTCCAGTTACAACGCTTATTTGCAAAAACTGCTTTTTGGGCGCAAGAACGAAATATTGACGATCTGAGAATTGCGATCGCCAATAGCAATCCTGTAGTTACGGTTTGGGACAAGCAACGTCTGATTGGTTTTGCTAGGGCAACTTCAGACGGTGTATATCGCGCGGGTATCTGGGATGTAATTGTCGATCCCGATTATCAAGGTGCGGGTTTGGGACGTAAGTTAGTCCAGACTGTCTTATCTCATCCTTTGGTCAATAGGGTAGAAAGAGTTTATTTGACAACTACCCATCAACAAAGCTTCTACGAACGTATTGGCTTTGAAAAGAACGAAACTACAACTATGGTGTTATATAACAACCCAGAATCTGCCGAAGACTTAGCCCGACGAATCAAAGCAATTCCCGTCACAATAGACAATTAATCATTTGGTCATTGGTCATTGGTCATTATTAAGCCATCACCATTCCGCCATCAACATTGAATACTTGACCAGTAATATAAGCTGCTGCGGGATCTGCTGCTAAAAAGCGAATTGTTCCCGCCACTTCTTCTGGTTTACCATAACGACCGAGGGGAATGAAATCAATAATTTTGTCAGATTTTAGATCCTCCGTCATGTCGGTGGCGATAAATCCTGGTGCAACTGCATTGACGGTGACACCACGATTGGCTAATTCTTTAGCGACTGTCTTGGTAAAGCCAATTACTCCAGCCTTGGCTGCACTGTAGTTGGCTTGTCCTGGGTTGCCCATTTGTCCTGCAACTGAGGCAATATTAATAATTCTGCCACTACGCTGTTTGAGCATCGGCTTGCTCACGGCTTTAGTACATAAAAATACCCCAGTTAAGTTGAGATCGATTACTGCTTGCCATTGTTCGGGCTTCATCCGCAGCAATAAAGTATCTTTAGTAATTCCTGCATTGTTTACCAAGATATCAATGCGTCCAAACTTATCGAGGGTAGTTTTAATTAGGTTATCTACCTGTTCTCCAACAGATACATCTGCCTGTAAAGCGATCGCTTCTCCTCCTGCGGAGGTAATATCTCCGACAACGGATTCTGCTGCTTCCCTAGAACGGGTATAATTAACTACAACTTTTGCCCCATATTTAGCAAGTTCGATTGCTGCTGCTTTACCAATGCCTCTAGAAGCACCCGTGACTACTGCTACTTTATCTTTTAAATGTTGCAAACTTTCGGGTAATAATTCCATAACTTGCTCCTCCATTCGCGTATCTTAAGAAACTCCAGAGAATTACCACGATCTCTGGTTGACTTAGCTATCATATAAGCTAACTAGTCCCCAGGACTAATTTTTTCTTGGCGACTCAACTATCTATACATTAAATGCGATCGCTATGGCAGTTAAAAAGCAATTTTCCAGTTTTGAAGATTTATTAGCCAGTAGTAATGTTCCAGTTTTAGTAGATTTCTATGCCACTTGGTGCGGTCCTTGTCAAATGATGACTCCTATTTTAGAACAGGTAGGGGTTAATTTACGCGATCGCCTCCAAGTAGTGAAGATTGATACGGAGAAGTATCCCAATCTCGCTTCTAAATATCAAATTGAAGCTCTACCTACCTTGATATTATTCAAAGACGGTCAACCAGCGGAAAAAATTGAAGGCGTTCATCAAGCACCTCAGTTAATTCAGCATTTAAGCAGTTTAGTTTAGTTCTTAAAGTTTCTATTTATAATCCTCCTGTGGTTTGTGCAAACAAGCTAGCAAAGTCACTTGTTACAGAAGCATTAGGAGTGTTTTCTAGTTTAGATACAACATCAAAGGCTTTATTGCGAGCAGTGGGTTCTCTCAGAGCATTGATTACCAAATTGGCTACATCCTCTCTAGGGATCGAGTTGGTTGCGCCATCAGGAGGATTTATTGATAGCAAGTCATCTTTTCCTACCAATAATTCTCTAACGCCTCCTGGTTCATTTAATAAACCACCTGCACGGATAATAGTGTAGTTAACTCCAGAATCAATTAGATACTGTTCAGCTTTACGTTTTCAGACTAAAATGTTCCCGTTTCCCATACGATTAAGAATATGGTCAGATTTAGTGCCACCCATTGAACCAACCAAGACAATATGTTTTACTCCTGCTTGTTTAGCAGCCCACCTTCCGCACGTCAGAATGCAACATGAAGTAATTCAAGATAATTAAGTC
>NZ_JADWDC010000095.1 GCF_020640915.1 Waterburya agarophytonicola KI4
AGAGAAAGTGTATGAAATTACTCCCAGCTATTTTTGACAAAATCAACACCCTAGGTACAGCGCATGGCAAAGCGTAATGCCTTAGTGCGTCGTCTCTCAGCAGTAGAAGCCCTCAGTGCGACAACGGCTATTTGTACCGATAAGACAGGAACTTTAACTAAAAATGAGATGACAGTGCGTCGTCTCTGGCTGCCAACTACAACGGTGGATGCTGATATTGAAGTTACGGGGGCAGAAACCCCCGAACGGGGAATTATGCAGCAGCCACCTCGTAAAAAATCCCAACCCCTCCTCGATCGCTCTCTCTTAGCCCGTGCCTATGGTTTTCTCGGTTTAATCGAAGCAGTATTGGGAATGAGTGCATTCTTAGTCGTCTGGTGGAGTTATGGCTATTAGAAACTACTACTTCTAGCTTCTAGTTTTAATATTTTGATCGCGATTTATTTTTTCTAGCTGATTGAAAACTAAGTAGACATTCTTATTCCAAGAATTTTCAGTAAAATATTTCTCCCACATACTATGAGGAGAGTTTTCTAGCCATTGTCTGATTCCTCTAGTAATTTCATCTACATTGTCAGACTCAATCCAAATTCCTAATTTATACTTATCAACCACAGATTTTAATGAACCTTGTCCCCCTGAGGCTAAACAAGGTTTGCGATAGAAAGTGGATGTATTTAGGACACCACTAGCAGAACGAAAATTACTACTATAGGTTAAGAGAGTAAGATCCGTAGCGGTAAAAATACTGGCTATTTCTGTATCTGGGATAAACTTAATAAGCCAGCGACAGCGATCGCCTACCTCCAAATCTGTTGCTAAATTTTGATAGAAACTAACAGGTTTTTGACCCGATGATTGCTCTTTTCCTGCAACTATAAGATACAAATCAGGAAAGTTTGCTAAAGCACGGATCGCTAAATCAAGATTTTTATTATCTCGAATATGACCAAAAGCTAGCATCACCTTTGCATCAAGAGGTAGATCTAAATTAGTCCGTGTTTCTGCTCTTGATGTTACTGTGGTGGGAAAGCTAAAAACCCCATGAGGAATAACAGTTGTAGTTAATTGAGGCATCGGTTTAACCGTATCCAAAGCGATCGCTTCGTGAACAAAGGCTGCTTTGAGAAAAGAATAACCACAGGCAATTGACCAACGATGCCACCAAAGAGACCCTACGACAAAATCTCTTACAGGATCGTGTATGATCGCTCCAAATATCGTACCGCGATCGGCTAGTTTTTTTAATTTATAAGACCAAAAGGGGGCAAAATATTCGCTATAAGAACCAAATAAGACATACTTAAAATGATTAGCTTCAATAAACCGAGCTAGTTTACTAAAGTTTCTTAGAGTGACAGTAATAAAATTGATTGCTTTGGCAACTTTATTGTTAATCTTACTAGACTTAAATTCTTCTAAGACACTTACTATTTGGTACTTTTCTCCCCTATGAGTAGGATAGTCAGGAGTACATAAAAAAGTGACATCTATCCCTCGATCTACTAAAGCATTAGCTTGTTCGTGAGCATAGTCAGCAATGCCACCATAACTAGCAGGAGAATAATAAAGTAGTTTCATTTTAGACAGAAGATGACCTAATTTGACTTACTTGAAAATATTGGTCTTTTGAGTGTGATTCCTTCAAAAGCATCTGACAGAAATTCTGACCCGAAAAATATTGTTTTGCTTCGGCTTGTTTGAAAATTGCCTGCTGCCTATAATCGTTAAAATTAGTCAGCATTAATATTATTGCTTCAATCAACTCGTCGCTATTTTCATCCTCAATACCAATTCCCGCACCAAACTCAACGAGAGTATCTTCTAACCACCCTCCCTTGGTGTAAATAACTGGAATGCCCAAACATACAGCTTCAATTGCTACGCGAGATACACGGGCGTAATACGAAGAGTTTCGATAAGGTAAAACCATACATCCCGTAGCTTGTAGTAAGCTTTGATAGTCTGGACTTATTAAAGGGCGATCGATAATTTCTAATTGAGGTAAGTTACAAAAATCTTTATCTAGCTGGCAAAGACTACCATCGGGAAGAGTAAAAGATTCAACCCATTGAATAGAAAACTTAGCATCAAAATCAGTATGTTGACAGAGTAATCTTGCGATCGCATATTTTAATAAATCCGAACCTTTTTCATAACGAGCAAAGCCATAACAAGCAAATTTTATAGGCTTACAAAGAGTAGGCGTAAAATCAAATTCTGGTACGGGATGGGGTAAAAGTTGAAATGGTAAACCTGTCAACTCTTCAAACTCTCTTTTTGCACCTTTTGTTTCTACGGCAAAAGTAACTTTTCCTTGTTCGATTAGTTTTTTAAAGCCCTGGAGTAACAAACCTTGTAACCGAGATGATTTGGGAAATATAACTTGCTTTGTTTCTCGATCCCAAACGCCAGGATTTGTTACAAAAAATAGAGTTATGTGTTTTGGCGAGTGGGGATGGAAAGTTGAGATCGCCCACCAAGCAATGAGATGATGTACTAATACAGTAGGGACAAAGATTTCATCATAACAAGACTGTTGTTTGAGAAAAGGAAACAAGACTTTTAGACAGCGCACGCTATGGAGTAAAAAACCATAATAACGCCAACCTGGAAGCTGTTTTTGATTGCTATCTAAATAATAAGCATGACTAAAAATAGGAAATACATTCAGTTTGTTTTTAATTTCATCAGCAACATTTAGATGACAGGCAACATCTACTTGCCAATCATCTGATTCCGCAGCAGTCGAGATCGTTTTTATATATTCAAACCAATGTGCTTTTAAATCTCTGAGAGATTCTTCAACAATTAAAATATTTTTCGACATAATATTAATTAAATATGCTACTTTTTTGGCTAAAAAATAAATTTAACTGGAATAATATCCTAAGTCAGCAATCAATTGCTTTTGACTGACATTGAGCTTTCCCACTTGGTAGTTTTCAGACCATCGATGACCTTTTAATCGGTTTTGAATACCGCTATTAATTTCGATCATTCTAGAATATATTTTCCAATAGTTTAAATTAGATTTTGTATTTAGTAATAAATTCAGACCCTCTATTAAATCTGTTGCAGATGACTCAAGAGATTTTAATAAATAATAAGTTTTCCACACGTTAGTTAAAAACTTTGGATGTCTAATAGCAGCTTGAAGGTGATCTTTATTTTTAATTTTGTCTGCTGCACTAAGTAAAAATCTTGCCCAATCTTCAAGTCTATTTTTATTGGTAAATCCCGAACCAGTCACTTTCCCGTAATCATTAAGACGATAGAGAGTAAGTGTTTCACTAGCAAAAGTTATTTGAGGTTGTGCGAGTAATATGCGGAGAAAGAAATCGCTATCATCGCACGTCCACATATCAGTACGATATAAACCAACCTTTTTAACTAAACTATTCCGCAATAAACATTGCTGTAAGACTATAGACCAGCCAGTAAGATATGAGGTAAGCAAATCTCGATTATTGGGGACGGCTGCTTGTTGTAAAACTACATTTTCTAGCTTAATATTCTGGCGATCAAAAAAAACTTTTGCCCAAGGACTATAAACAAGATTGGCATCTTCTTTAATCAGCTTTTTTGCTTGTATTTCTAGTTTGTTAAGGGATAGCAAATCGTCACTATCCATTAATTGAATAAACTCACCCGAAGCAATTTTTAAACCAGCATTTCTAGCAGCACCAGGCCCTTTATTTGATTGTTGAATTAAAGTAACGCGATCGCCAAAGCTTTTAATGACTTCAACAGAGTTATCTGTCGAACCATCATCAATCACAATTACTTCATGAGGAGGTAAACTTTGATCGAGCATATTATTAATGGTTTCGCCAATAACTTGCGATCGATTGTAGTTAGGAATAATAACAGATACCTTTGACATGACTTTAAACCATTTCCTTGAGAAATTCACCTGCTTGCATAGCTCGTTTTTGCACTTCTGGTACTCTTTGAAGCAGCTGATTCTTAATAGATTGACGATTATCTAAAATCGAGCAAAACCTTTCAATAAATTCTTTTTTATTTAAAGTCCTAGTATCTAAACAGTAGTCAGTATGATTGAACAAATCGCGATTAATCCCAATAGCTTTAATACTAAAGCTCATGGTCAAAGTAGGTACGCAAGAAGATAAAGCAGCAATAGTGGAATGAGTCCTTGCCCCTGCAAATACTTGAGTTTTGCCAATAACCCACTTGGTTTCCATACCGTTGAGAGTATTGGGAACTAACAATATCGGAGTAGAGCAATCATTCTCTGCAGTATCCTTAATTTCTTTGAGTAGTTGATAGTCATCTACGCTGACATTCGGGTGAACCACATGAGGTACTAGTACAATAGAACGCTGAGTCAAATGACTTAGTTCCGTAACTATATCAGTACAAAAATCTATCCAACTTTGACGATCTTGTGATGATATTTTCCAAGCGTCAATATTGCGATTCAAAAAATATTTAGCAATTAAAGGACTGAAATTTAAGCCAATGGCATCTTCAGGAATAGTAAAGCCTAATTTATTGGGTGATGGTTCTTCTGGCTGCATCACAAACGCAGGATCGGCAACAAAACGAACATTATCCTTAACTCCATTATCGGCTAAATAATTTAATGTTTCTTCTTCTCTAACAAAGACTCCTGTCAGGCTTTGTAAGTGTTCAAACATTTGCTCTGCAAACTGAGGATTTTTATCAAAAGGACCAACTGAAGCAGCCCAAAGAAATAATGGTCGCTGGTGCTTGAGAACGAAATGATCGTTTCGTAAATAACGCATTGGTAAACCATAGTCTAAGGAATAAGTATCTCCTCCTAAAATTAGTGCTGCTTCGATCTTGTCTAATTTGTCTTTCAGAGGTGCATTTGCTCCTGCAAAGCGATCTTGACTTAATAGTCTATTCGCTTTAGTTTCCCACCAAGACAAAGACCATCGAGGAGGATTTTCTCTCATTAAAAAATTATGGACATCACGATCCATTTCGGTTGCATTTTGTTGAAATAAATCTTCTGCCGAACCATACGAGCCAGCAGCAACTTGAATATTATCCCCAAAAGAGTTTCTTAAAATACGCATTGTACCGCGTACGATCGCTTCGCAGCCCCGATTGTGATAGCTGCTATTACCCATAAACAGAAATTGAGATGTGGCTTTGGCAATATTTGCGTTAGTGACTGTCATAGTTTTGCTGTGGTTAATTGTGGTTAATTAAAAATATTAGTTATGGACAAATAAAACTTCTTCTAAATGTTTGCGACGGGAAGTTGCCACCTGAATTTTGTCTGGCATATAACCAACCAAAATCAGCATTGCGATCGCATCTGAATCAGGAATACTTAATTCTTGCTTAAAGGAGCGATCAACATCATTTTCGACACACCAATTTAAGCAACACGTCCCCAATCCCAAAGAATGTAAAGCATAGACTAAAGACATCGCAAACATACCGCCATCAATCCAGCATTGGTTTCTCTCTCCCACAGAGTTGTAGGATTTGAGATTGGAAGAAATTACCAATACCTTATCTGCGGTATGTCCAAAACCTCTATTACCGTTTTGATAACTCAAGGCCTTTTCTTTGTCTTCTGCTGTATGCAATACAGAAATTCGTGCAGCCTGGCGATTGCACACTGATGGAGTAAACTGCGCCATTTGTACCGCCTGACTAATTAAATCCAAGGAGACGGAATTGTTAGTAAAATTACGAATACTATGACGAGAAGCAAAAAATCCACTTAAATCTAATCGAGTAGATTCAACTAGTTCTTGTTTAGTAAACGGATGGCTTCCACCAGTTTGTAATTCTCCTCGAATATGTCCATGTATTCGATTGGTTTTGCCAATCCAAGCTTCTAATTCTGGATTGGCAATTTGACGATCTTGATTGAACTGAAAATACTGCTCTAAAACACTCAAGCAAATATTTGCTAGATCGTCGAAACCAAACTTTTCAATATATTTGTCTACCATCACAGGTAGTTTTACCACAGTATCCAAGCCGAACCCAGGTCGAGGTTCTGGTAGTGCTAGACCTTTTTCTAAGCGATGATATTCGATAGTCATAACGCTGCGAAACTGCTGTCGATCCCAAGGGCCATAAGGATCCGATCGAGCGGGGACAAAACAAGGTGCATGACGCTCAAAACGAGCGCGATCGGCATTAAACTGATTGCGACAAAAATTAAGATCTTTTTGAGAATAATAATATCTCAAACCAGCTCGATAAATTTTTTTGAGTCTGCCTGACCAAGCTTGAGGAACTCCAGCAAATATAATTTTGCCCCAATGTTTAATGGATTGCTTGATATTTATTTTTTGAAGATAAGATTCTTTGTATTGACTACTACGCATTTTTTATTGCCTAAATTATTGATTAATTTATTATTCAAGCCAATGAGAAAGATCGCGATTCAGCATATTTTGTAAATCCAAAATATCTTTTTTAAATATTTCTTGGAGATAAGCTTTTGATTCTAGATCGATAGTAGGTTTATGCTGATTAATTGCTTTTATTTTCTGTTTAATTCTATGAGGGATCAGTTTGCTACCTATTTTTCCAACAAAATTACTTCTATTAGCTAATTTTTGTAGATAGCGAGAACGAGGAATATAAGAAATATTTAATTTTTCTTTTTGTTGGGGTTTGAAAACAGATTCAACACCAATAAAGTCGCAACAAGAAGCTATTACTTTTTGAGGATAAGATTGAAAATCTTCATAGAGAAATATTTTGAAACAATGACGAGGAAAATAATCAAAGTATCTCTTTAATTGTTTGGCATAAAAACCCAATTCTGTATATCGCCAAATATAACTATAATTTCGATCTATACGCTCGTTTTCTGCATTCAAAGCTTGACGAAAACCATTGTATGTTTCGCGATTGTCTCTCCTAAGATGCAAATAGCTAGAAAAAGCTCTTTCAATGGGATTGCGTAAAATAATAATCATGGGAATTGAATCCAAATAATGCTTGATTTTTGATGGTGCATCAGGATGACATAGATAAATAGGAGAAGCTTCTCCTCTGGCGATAAATTTGCCACTATTAGCGAATAGTTTTAAGTAAGAATCCCAATCGTTGATACTTTCTGCGTAAGTAATGCAATCCTTTGGCCCCTGAAATTCTTTACTCTTTCCTTCTAGAGCAAAAAATCTAGTTTCTTTAATAGAAGACATAAAAATATCTTCGTGTTGCCCTAAATAATGAGCCAATGAAGTAGTTCCTGATTTAGCTGCTCCAATAATCAAAAAATTAGGCTTTAACATAAATACTCTCTCAAACTATATTTTAAAAAATTAGTTAATACTAGCTGCTAGCTTTTGAAAAATAGAAGACTTGTCTAGAAGTTGTTCGTAAGTCCCTTGGGCTACTATTTTTCCTTGTTCCAACACAAAAATAACATCACATTTTTCAACCGTAGAAAGACGATGCGCCACCATAACTATAGTTAGATCTTCTGGTAGTTCTTCTATTTCAGCGATTAGCTTTCTTTCCGTTTCTGAGTCTAAAGCACTGGTTGCTTCATCAAAAACTAAAACACTAGGCTGATGATATAAAGCTCTAGCTAAAGCAATCCTTTGTTTTTGCCCTCCACTCAAACGAATTCCTCTTTCTCCGCATTCAGTATTGTATTTCAATGGAAAATCAGCTTGAATAAAGTCGTGAATTTGAGCAATTTTAGCTGAATAAATCACTTGAGTGTCGACAATATTTGACTCAGCAATGCCAAAGGCAATGTTTTGACGAATACTTTCATCCGTCAGAAAAATATCTTGAGCAACATAACCTACTAAACGATGCCAATTAGCATATCTAGCAGGAGTCAACTCTACGCCATCAATTAAAATTTTTCCTGAAGAAGGATTTAACAAACCAATTAAAAGATCGATTAAGGTTGATTTTCCAGAGCCAGAATAGCCAACAAAACCTATTCTTTGACCCTTTTTAATTGACAAGTTTACTTCGTTTAGAGATAGTTTTTGCGCGTTAGGATAGGCAAAACTAACATTTTCAAAAACTATACGCTCTTGTAACTCAGTGGGTTGCCAAGCTCGTAATTCTGGATTGCGATTGAAATTAATTGAATTGTTCATTTCAATTAAGTCTTTATATAGTATGTCAACCGTAAATTTTTGGCTTTGAATCTGAGTCAGCTGTCGATAAATTAGCTGTAGAGAAGGCATTATACGATAAGCCGCTAAAACAAAAAATGCCATAAAAGGCAAGATAGTCTCTAGAGCAACACCTTGTGATTGACATACCAAAACTATAATTATTACCGAAGAAAAAGCGATCGCCTCAATAATATATTTGGGAGTATTTCCAATAACTGCCAGTGAAGAATCTAGTTGAGCAATACGTTTAGAAGAACGATAGTAATCTGAAATAAAATGTTTTTGACACTCATGAATCATCACTGTTTTAATGCCCATTAATAGTTGATGGGCTGATATAAAACGTTGACTAATTAAGACTTTACGCTCATTATTTCCTCTAATTAAGGCCAGACGAAACACTAAAAAAGTTAACCCCAGGAAAGAACCAAAAACTAGAAATGCCATCCCACCTGCAATTGGGCTAACAACAAATAAAATAATTAAAATTAGTACTACGTTAACGCTACGAGAAATGAGTTCTAAGAAAGGAAGTAAAACTGCTCCCATGAACATATTGACATCACTCTGTAGTCTTTTAATTAACTCTGCTGAATTATGGTTTATGTAAAAAATATAAGATTGAGAAGCATAAGAAGTTAATAAGTAAGTGCCAATACGCATACAAGTAAAATGAGCATATCTTGCTTTGAGAAAGTCTGTAACTCCATTAACCACACTAGACGCTATTAGCAAAGTAATAGTAAAGATACCTACTATTAAAACTAAATGATCAGCTTCAAAAAAAGGTATAGTTTGCATTATTTTTTGAACCATTGCAGATTCTAATGCTTTATTTGGATTATTTACTATTGCCAAAAAAGGCATAATAGAAAAGACACCTAGCACTTGAATTATTCCTTGAAGTAAGATTAGTATCCATAATAAAATAATCTGGCGTTTGCCAAATAAAAAAACAATTTGCAAAATTCTTTTAAATAAAGAAAATTTGCTATTTAATAAATTCATAAAAAATATAAATTACTGAAATTAAATATCATGAATATTTACCAGTAACATCCTCCTTCAACCTGTTGATAATTATTTGGTTTGTGAGATGAAGGAGGAGAAATCCAAGCTTCATTGATGTATTTTTTAAACAAAGGATGTTCTTTGTGTCTTACTCCTGCTACGCCAAACATTGCTTGTAAAAAACCACCAAGATGAACTCCAACTTTTCCCAAACGTTTAGCTTCTGCTGCAAGGGGAAATCCCAATGCACCACACCCAAAAAGAGCCACCTCAAAATCTGTACGGTGCATTTTTTGGATCGCATCTTGATAGACATCTTGCCAGTCGAGATCGCAATTATCATCAATTAGATAGGGAAACTGATAGCCATCAATATCAAAATCAGGCAGAATATCTAACTCCTGCCAAATTTGCGATCGCTTATGCATCTGTTGTTTGAATAAGTCCAAAAAAGGGCTAACAACAAATACTTTTTTACTCCGAAGTTCTCTAGACCAAGGGCGATCGGTTACAAAGGGAGTAAAATATAGAGGTTTACAAACCTTAGCTTGTTTGGCAAACTTTTTCCATAGCGATTTTTCCCTGGGTAATAAAAATACTCCTAATAGATCTACAATAGATAAATCATCAATAAATAGATCGGAAAACTTTTGATATGAAGCTACATTTCTAGGTTTAATGCCTGCATTTGTTGCACAAGCTAATGTTTCAGAAAAAGGAACTTGCCATTTGATTCCCAGAGGTAATTCTATCGGAATTTGTGAACCCCAAAGTAACAAAAGTTGTTCGTTTGTGCCGATTTTTCCTACACAGAATGGCTGAGATTCCTTAATAGCTCTGCTAACACAGTCATTCGCCTGTTCTGAGTTAAGTAAACTAACATTTGCCCATACATTCGATCCTTTATCTTTTTCATAGCGATATCGCCAGTTTTGAATTTTGGTTTGCAGCATTTTATTCTTAATTATTTAAAACAAAAATCTTCGTAATTAAAGCAATTGCTTTGAGGCGATAATTTTTAGAATTTAAAAATTGCTCTATTTCAGAAGAACTATCTCGATTAAAATCCTCAACTAAAATTACTTTTGGTAAAAACATCTCGTAAGGGAAAGCTTTAATGACATTAAAATCTTCTCCTTCACAATCAATGGACAAAAGATCTATTTGAGTATTGTTTTTAATATTTTCTGTAAGAACTTTAAGAATTGGTTTACTTGGAACTTGAATCGTATTGTTAGGTAAATTATTTGTATCGAGATCGCCTTTATCTAATAATATTGAGTTAGTTGCGGGAGCATCCTCATTAACTTGATAGGATACATAACCTTCTTCTTGACTAATAGCTAAATTGAGAAAAAGATCGTTTGGTCGATATTTTTTCCACCGACTAGCAAAACTGGGATTTGGATCTATGCAAAGTCCTCGCCAACCTCTTTGATAAAAGATATATGTATTAGAACCTTTTATCGGATCGAAACAGCCAATATCAACATAAAAACCATCTTTTTTTTCATAACCAATTAACGCACTAGCCAACAAATCCTCTGCAAATTGAGAATAAGAAATCATTGCTTGTTTGGCAGCAGTTAAATTTCGAGGATATGGTCGATGAAGTAATTGAGCAATATCTGACATACTAATTTACCTTAGTTAAAATTTATGAGTAATAAATTACGCAGCAGAGAGTTTAGACCACTCCTTATGTATGTCTGCAAAGTCTGAGATCTCTCTTAAAACTTCATAAATACTGGTTTGAGGAGTCCAATCCCAAACCTTGGCTGCTTCAGAAGCATCTAGTACCATCCAAGGAATATCAAAAGGACGTTCGGTATTAGTTTGAATCACTTCATTGTGACCAAAACGATCTTCACACCAAGCAGTAAGTTGTCTCAAAGACATACTGTTTCTAATCCCACCACTGATGTTAAGTATCTTGGGGTTAGTAGTATTTAGAGGTTCGGCAAATTGTTTTTCTAGTAAAAAAATCAAATCTTGAGGATGTAAACAATCTCTTACCTGATAACCATTACCGCCAAAACCGATATATTTTAAAGGTCGTTTTTCTCGGAAGCTATGCACCCAAAAAGCAAAAATTCCCTGACCAGGATGACCAAATTGACCAGCACCAGCCATAACCCCACAACGATTGATCCACACAGGAAAATTAAAGGTTGCGCCATATTCTAAGGCTAGATGTTCTGATGCTACTTTAGTGCTGCCATAGAGAGATACAGGAGGCGTTGTAGAATAGCTTTCTCTAACTCCTTTTGGGGAAATACCTACAGGAAAATCTTGCTTTGGTAAAGGATGAAAAGCACGATCTATTTCGGTTACTTTTAATTTGCTCAATCCTAGAATTGAATAAACTCGACTAGTAGAAAGTAAAACAAATCCTGCTCGATGCCTTTTACAAAATTCTAGTAAATTAATTGTTCCTTGTAAGTTGTTTTGAACCAATTGCAAGCTACTACTTTTCCCATCCACTCCAGCCAAAACACTAGGGTTTGCTGCTGCATCAATGACCCAATCAACAGCAGAAATAGCTTCTAAATCGCTTCCATTGCGAATATCACCATGAATAACAGTTATATCCAATTTTTGTAATGGTTCTTTATTGATCCAGCTACCAGGGCGCGAAAAGTTATCGATACCTATAATTTGATGTTCTGCAGAATAGCGACGTAAAGATTTGGCTATAGTTGAGCCTACAAATCCACAAATGCCAGTAATTAAGATGCGCATTTTAAAATCCAATTTAGCTTGAACAAAAAATACAATTAAAATTAAATTGTTGTTTAATCATTAGAATTGTATGTATTTAACTAGCAATCTTTGCCAGTATATTAGTAAGCAATACTAATTAGCCTCATGATAAATACTGAGTTGAATCATCAAAATAATAAGCTATTAAGTAAATTCATTGATTCTATATGATTCAGATTAATTAAAATAATTTAAATCTAAGTACAGGACAAAAACTGTAAAGATTGGAGAAACTCAGATTGTTTTAAATCTAAATCAGTAACTATTGAACGTAAATGATCGAGACCATAACGAAAAATACTTTTAGCTAATCTTCCATGCTTTTTGATTCTGAGTGGTTGATGGTGATGCAACCACTCACCCATCCTAATTGCCCAGCACAAAGCCAGAGACATAAGAGCTAATAACTTGCTCAATCGTTCCGAATCGGTGAAATGAGTAGACTCAAGACAAAATCCTCTAGTCTTAAACATTCCGAACAAAGTTTCAATTCCCCATCGTTTTCCATAATTTGAAATAGCTGTGGTGGTTGAATCAGGAGAGACAACAACTAGTAACTCACCATCC
>NZ_JADWDC010000096.1 GCF_020640915.1 Waterburya agarophytonicola KI4
AGTGCTGGATAATTTTGGTCACGAATATGTAATTAATTTTGCCTAAGTACTTATAAGGATCTTGAAATAAATCCTAATCCATTAATAATAATTGCTTTGATGATTACCCCTGGACTTACAATTTCTTTTTTGTCCGTCCCCAATTGTTTATTGATAATTTCTACGAGTCCTATTTCATCTATTATTCCTGCTATTAGTTTCTTTTTCTACTGATTATTTTGATTGCTTTATATTACATTTTGACGTGCGGAAGGTGGGATAAAAAGGAAAAAAATAGTAAAAATGTATTAAAAAAACTTATATATTTGACGCGCGATCGCTCTTTATGTTTTAATTATTTTTAAGATTTATATAATGGAAATATTTAGAGTCAGCAATAAGAGTCACCACTCCCAGTATAAAAAAATTTTAACACGACCAGCGATCGCCACACAACCCCCAAATTTAAAAAATTTTCACGCTGCTAGAAAATTGTGAAATTGGCAAGTTCTTCAAAGCTCTTGAGAACCTTATTTTAATTAGCTGTGAACCGACCAAGTCTGCATAGAATCAGTTAAAGAGAGTAACTGAGATTTAACTTTAACCGTAGTTGTGGCAAATTCTGGTTTTGGTCGGACTCGAAGCAAAAAATAACCCTTTGTATCCTGGGGTGATAAAGAATATTCTACTTCCTTAATGATACACCAACTCAAAGGAAGACTAGAGCGATCATAGAGGGTAAAATATATATCGAACTGTTGCAGAATTTCCGGTTTAATACTAATTTCTAATGCTTGTTGGGATTCGAGATAATTATAAGCAAAGTGAGTTGCAGGCGCGCCTACGGGTAAAAATTCTCTACGAACAAAAGATTCTGGAAGGTAATTACGTAATTTGAGAATAGTAAAAATATAGTAGTGGAGGCTGGAATAAAACCAGTTTTTCGCCTCAATTAAATTGTGATAATAATCATTAATATTATTAGGAATATTATAAGCTTCTACATACGGCTCCCAGTCTACTTTGACAGCAGGATAATTAATCGTATCGAAACGATTATAGTAACGGACTCCCAACGAATATTTACCAGCAGGCAACTTAATTGTATGCCAAGATGAATCGGAGTTTATTTTCTCAGATTCGATACTAGTGATAGTCTTATAAGCAGGAAAGCTATAAACCACTGCAATCCAAGAACGAGCGGATTTATTAGCCGTATCAATATCTATTTCTAAAGTTTCATTAACGAAAAAAGGCCCTAAAGTACCGATAATGGCGTGAGTATTCCAACGAGGCCCTTTAGTCATCAAAACAGGTAATACTAGGGGAGCATTAATAGTCTTTTGAGACAAAACACGCCACTGAGAAGCTTTTTTTTTATCTATAGCCAGATAAATAGTAAACAAGTTACCAATAATAAACTTCATGACTTTGTAAAACACAAAAGATGCCAAAGCCAAGGGAATTTCCCACAATAAAAATATTTTATCCATTATTGATCGAATATCTAGAGATAAATTAATCTTCTTTTATATTGCCCATTGCTAAACATAATTCTCGAAAGTGTTTGCCTCTAGCCTCAAAACTAAGATATCTATCGAAACTGGCACAGGCGGGAGAAAGCAAAACTACTTGAGCTTTTTTTTCAATTGCGATCGCTATACTTAGACTTACTGCATTCTCCATCGTTTCCACAATTTGATAATCGTGGTAATTGCGATCGCTCAATCTTTGGGCAAAAAATGGTGCAGCTTCGCCAATCAATAATACAGCAGCAGCCTTAGTTTGAATACTATCGATCCAGGCAGTATCGTCTCCCGCTTTACTTTGTCCTCCTGCAATCAAAACTAGGGGTGCTACAACAGAATTCAAACCCACCTCCGCTGCGTCGTAGTTAGTCGCCTTACTATCGTTGATAAATTTAATCCCCTGATGAGTGCAGACATATTCCAAACGGTGTTCTACTCCAGGGAAGGAAGTAATTGCATCTACGATCGCACCTTGATCGATTCCTGCTAATTTCGCTGCTGCCACCGCTACCAAGAGATTTTGTAGATTATGTTCTCCAGGCATTTTAAACAAAGATACAGGGGCAATAAGTTCGCCAAATGCCACAATCCAACCATCTTGAACATATACCTCTACGGAGCGATCGTCATCAAAGCTATCTTTACCCCGAACGCTCGTCCAAATAACATCTCGACCTAATTCTAACCCCCTCTTTTGCAAAAAGCGATCGTCTCCATTGATGATTTTTTGCGAACAACGATGAAGTAAAGATGCTTTAATTTGATAATAATTTTCTAAAGTTTTGTGGCGATTAAGATGATCGGGAGTAAGAGTAGTCAAGATACCGATTTGTGGTGCTAATTCAGCAGAAGATTCGATTTGATAGCTGCTCAATTCGGCAATAATCCAATCAAAATCATTAGTATCATTGTCCAAACTTTGAATTGCTAACTCACAAGCTGCATTGCCAATATTGCCACAAGCAGGCGCGTTCGATCCCCCAGCTTGAAAAATAGACGCTATTAAAGCAGTGGTAGTTGTTTTGCCATTAGTACCCGTGATTCCAATCCAAGGAATAGAGTTGAGGTAACGCCAAGCCAGTTCGATTTCACCAATAGTTGCGATCGCTTTTTCTCTGGCTGCTATTAAAGATTTAATATCCCAGGGTACGCCAGGACTAACGACAATTAAGTCTGGAATATTATTTCCTTCTAGAGTAACCTGACTGTCTAATTTTACAGTAACTCCTGCCTGAACTAATTGTTGTTGTGATGCTTGTAATCGATCGCCATTGGATCTAGATGCAACTTCTTCTGCCGTTGCCGAATCAACTAGAGTAACTTGCCAGCCTTGTTTATTTAATAATTTTGCAGCAGCAATTCCCGATCTTCCTAAGCCTATTACTTCGCCTTTGGGCATAAATCTCGTGATGTAATAATTCCCATAGAATGTTAGCTCATTTTGCTTCTAGATCGTTGATTATCTCAATTTTGCCCATGGGTCATTAAGAAAACTCTTCAGCGAGCAAATAAAATATATTTAAGAGCAGAATTAAACGAATTAAACATTGTTAGTAAAAATGGGCTATACTTTACCATTGACAAACTTAACAGTAATTTAAGTCGTTATCTTGGTATTTATCCTAATTGTGTCTGGGTAAGAGCAGCTAAGAACTAACTCGATCTTGCCCTCAATTGTATGAGGGATGACTGCGGTCTAACCGCTAAAGTAGTAGTTAATAATTAGTATTCTTGCCGAAAAACACAGAATAATACTGATTGAGCGATCGTACAATTGCTGTTGTTAACAATAAGGTAAAGTTGAGGAGGGGGCTATTCCTGAACAGCTAAATCTGACTGTAAGCTTAAGAGGCACCCGAGAGGTCAGGGAAAACTATCAAATATTTCGTCTCACTGGATTACTAGATGCCTTTTCTGAACCCGCATTTCGTAAAGTCATTGGTAGTTGTATAGACGATGGACCAAACAATCTTGTTTTGGTATTAGCGCAAATTGATTTCATCGATAGCTCTGGCTTGGGAGCTTTAGTGCAGCTTGTTAAGAAGGCACAAACCGTTGGAGGTAGCTTGCAGGTTGTGACTAATCCTCGGGTTACACAAACTGTTAAGCTAGTGCGTTTAGAGAAATTTTTATCTCTTCAGCCTTCTGTAGAGGTAGCACTAGAAAATATCGAGAAATAAGCTTCAATATTTGAATTTTATTTCACCAGCTAGAGGTACAAACAACAGTAGTAATGCGCCAATAGACACGGCTCAAACATGGGTAAATTTTGGAACTATGGTAGATAGAACTGAGGTGAT
The DNA here is from genome assembly GCF_020640915.1 of Waterburya agarophytonicola KI4. GTDB lineage: Bacteria > Cyanobacteriota > Cyanobacteriia > Cyanobacteriales > Xenococcaceae > Waterburya > Waterburya agarophytonicola. The sequence continues at coordinate 3,809 of NZ_JADWDC010000096.1, forward strand.
TCAATTAACTCAAATTGAACGCCTATCGCCTATCGCCCTAGCGTATATGGGAGATGCTGTATTTGAACTATATGTTCGCAGTAAATTTCTCACACCTCCAAAACGGATGGCTGATTATCACGATCGGGTCGTAACCCAAGTGAGAGCCGAAAGTCAGGCGGTTCATTTGGCTAGTTTATTATCTTATTTGACCGATTCGGAAAAAGAAATTTTACGTCGCGGGCGCAATGCTTCGACAATGAAACCACGCCGTTTGTCTCGCCAAATTTATCAACAAGCAACTAGTTTTGAAGCGTTAGTTGGCTATCTTCATTTGACCAACCCCCAACGTTTGGAAGAATTATTGGACAAGCTAGATATTAAGTAATAAGTAATAAGTAATAAAATCGGTAGTCAGTGGTTAAGATTGTGACGCGATCGATATTTTATGAAACATAAAAATAATTCTCAGCAAAAAAAGCAAAAAATTAACTTGGATCGCTCTAGTAGGAAATCCCAAGATGGATATACGAGCAAGTCTTTAGGGGAATCTAAGATTAATAACTCAGACGAACCAAAAGAAGAGATAGATTTAACTTATGGTCGTCATGCGGTATTGGCTGCATTAAAAAGCGATCGCCAAATTAATCGAATTTGGGTCACAGAAACCTTGATGGGTCACGGACAATTTTACCCTTTAATCAAAGAAGCAAAGGCTGAAGGGACAATTATTGATGAGGTTGATTCTCGTCGCCTTTCTAACCTCACTCAAGGGGGCAATCATCAAGGTATTGCAGCCCAGGTTGCACCCTATGTTTATTGGGATCTGCCCGTTCTAATTAATAAAGCAAAAGAGACTCCCAATCCCGTAATTGTCATTGCTGACGGTATTGAAGATCCCCACAATTTGGGGGCAATTATTCGCACAGCCGAAGCTCTTGGGGTACAAGGTATCGTAATTCCCCAACGTCGAGCAGCAGGGGTTACTTCAACGGTAATGAAAGTAGCAGCAGGAGCGTTAGAGAATATGGCGATCGCTAGAGTCACCAATCTCAACCAAGCTATTACTAAATTAAAAGAGGCTGGCTTTTGGATTTATGGCACTACAGCGGATACGGATAACTTATTGCATAAAACTAATTTTAGTGGCTCTGTAGGGCTAGTTATTGGCTCGGAAGGTAAAGGTTTGAGCCAGCTTACTGAGAAGAATTGCGACCAACTTGTGGCAATTCCTTTAGTGGGTAAAACTCCTAGTCTCAATGCTTCTGTAGCTGCTGCGATCGCGCTTTATGAAGTATTTTGTCAGCGACAATAGCAATGGACAATGGACAATTATCAGCAAATAATAACTAAGCTTTAGTGATAATGACTTCTTCTAAAGCTTGGGTAATAGTGCGATCGCTAACTAAATTCATGTCCATCAAGCCATCTCTGGATATCTTGTAAAACCTGATCGGGTATTTCCCAGGGAAAAAGATGAGCAACCTGGGGATATTTGATGTAATCGCAGTTGGGTAAACATTCGGCTGTTTTTTGGCTGGAATAGGCAGTAATATTGCGATCGCATTCCCCTGAAAGCATCAGACAAGGAAAATCTATTTTGTGCAAATCATCAAGACGGTTGTAGCCTTTTCTAATGGCACTAAACAAAGCATTACTAGCTGCTTTGGAAGTTTTGAAATAAGCTGGCGTTCCTTCTTTGGCTAAATAATTATAAGATTCGGGAGTATGATTTTCAATCAAAAAGCGAAAAAGCGATCGCTTGCCAAAGGTATTAATATTCCATTGCCATCCTGGTTTAATTAAATTAATTATGCCCCCAATCCCCGTAAACAATTGGTCTTTCCAGGTGTTGCTAGTAGGGCTACTAAATGGCTGTGCCGCCGTAGCGACTAAGATCGTACCGCTAAAGCGATCGGGCATTGCTAGGGCTAATTCCATCGCGATAATGCCCCCCAACGACCAACCCAGTAATAAACAGCGATCTATCTTGTATTTATCTAGCAATTCTTGGAGATCTGCCAAATGATCTTCCATCACAAAATCTTGTCGATATTTACTTTTGCCATAACCCCGCAGATCGGGAGCGATAGTTTGATACTCTTGAGCAAGATAGTTAGTAAATACAGACATACTAGCCAAACTACCAGGATGACCGTGCAAACAAAGAATCGGATATCCTTGTCCTTTAATTTCTGTATTTAGATCCATAAATTCTGCCTAAGATATTCTTTAAGATAACTAGATTTTGTCATAAGCTTAAGTTAATTCAATCGACAAGAGAGAATAGGGTCATGTCTAAGGAAAACCAGACAGTTATTTTTATTGGTGGAATGATTATTGGTAGTGCAGTAGGCACGATCGTCGGACTTTTGGCTGCACCTCGCACGGGAAAAGAAACCAGGAAAGTTATTAAAAAATCTGCCGATGCTTTGCCAGAATTAGCCGAAGACTTATCTACTAGCATTCAATTCCAAGCAAATCGTCTTTCTGAGACTACTTTAGAGAATTGGGAAGGTACGTTAAATAGATTGAGTCAGGCGATCGCTGCTGGTATAGAAGCGAGTCAAGCAACCGCTCAAACTAGTAAATCTAACCCACAAGATCGAGATAGAAACTCATCGATCGCCGATCGCCTTTAAAATTATAAGAATGCGATCTCAATTTTTATGATAGACCCTTTATTCTGGCTAGGACTGTCCTTACTTCTAGTCTCCTTTAGTTTGTTTGCAGTTTTATTAGTTACTATCCCTACTCTACAAGAAGTAGCTAGGGCTGCTCGTAGTGCCGAAAAATTATTTGATACTCTCAACCGAGAATTCCCACCAACCTTAGAGGCAATTCGCATGACTGGTAAAGAAGTTGGGGAATTAACCGACGAGTTAAATCAGGGAATCAATAATGCTACTGGAGTAGTCAAGCAAGTAGATCGAGGATTAGTCAACGCCAGAATACAAGCACAGCAAGTACAAGAAAGTAGTCGGGGTTTGATAGCAGGAGTTAAAGTAGCATGGAAAACATGGCGTAATCCTCCCCGCAGAAAAGATTTAGCTGAATTCGATCGAGCAGAAGATTTCACCCCCTCCCCCTCATCCAAAAGAAAATCTGCTGATAACTGGTAATCTTAAGTTAAGGTAAATAAATGTAACAGAAATTAGCTATATTTTAATAAACCTGAAATCGTCTACAAAAATATTTTTAATCAAACAATTATGGGAAATAAGTTAATACAGCGTTTCCTGCTTTCGTTGGGAGCTTGCTTACTATTTTTAGCTACTTGCTTTACGCCTTCGGCACTAGCAGTCAATAACCCAGAGCTATTACCAGATAAAGAAACTCCTGTAGTAGACTTAGCCAACTTCTTACCCCAACAACAAGAAGATTTGCTTATTGAAAACTTAGAGAATTTTGAAGCAGAAACAGGCTGGAAGATGCGCGTTTTGACTCAATACGATCGCTCTCCTGGTCGTGCGGTCAAGAAATTTTGGGGTTTAGACGACAGGAGCATTTTACTGGTAGCTGATGGTCGAGGGGGAAACCTCTTAGCTTTTAGTATCGGAGACGCTGTATATGAATTGCTACCCCGCAACTTCTGGATCGAACTGCAAACTCGTTTTGGCAATATGTACTATATTCGCGAACACGGCGAAAATAATGCTATTGTCATAGCTCTCGAATCAGTGAAAGGGTGTCTGATCCAAAAAGGTTGTAATAACGTACCTGGACTGTCTCAAGAGCTATGGATCTTAACTCTAATTAGTTCAATTGTCGGCGGAGTGATTCTCGGTGTGGCGGTGATTCCTCGCGAAGAAAATCAATTTATTGCTTGGCAATGGGGGTTAATTATGTCTCCGTTATGGGGCATTTTATTTATTGCTTTTGGCATGGGGCCGATTGTAACTCGTACTCCCGAATTTCTGCCATTATTCCGCAACATTATTGGGTTTATGTTAGGTGCAGTAGTAGCTTTCTTATCCCCAACCTTTATTGAAACACCCACTTCAGATTCGGAAACATAATATTGCTATATTGCTATTTGAACGTAGCATATACCAATTGAACCAATATTTTTAAGGTGTGTTGAAGAAATACATCTTTTTTATTTGCCAGAATAAATTGTTCAATCTCTACACTTGAGAGGACGAAAGCAATATAAAATTTAGAGACTAAAAATTCTTGACTGAGTATATGATTTCCCCTCAACCTTCTGTTGTCAACGCGAAAACCATCAGACCGATCGCAGCTAGTTCGATTTACGGTATCGTATTTCATGAAGGCTTTATTTGGGCGATCGATTCTCACAACGGTTACTTGCTGCAAATCGATCCCGATACCAACAACACGACTATTTTAAACAATCATTATTGGTCGGATTTTATTGGGGCAACGGGTTTAGCCATCACCGATGATGTTTTGTGGTTTACTAATCGTGAATCCGTTTATTGTTGTTCTTTACGCACTAGAGATTTTGCACCACAGTTGTTTTTGCGCTTGCGAGACGATGTTGATGGCATTGCAGTGTGGGAATCGACTATTTATTTAACCTCTCAAAAACAGGGCAAAATTTTTATTTACGATCGCGAAAGTCAAGCAAAAATCACTCATTTTTATGCCCCTGGTATTGGAGTAGAAAATATTACGATTAAAAATGAAGAGATCTGGCTGACGGATACTTTAGAGCAAACTGTATATTGTTTGGATCGAGCTACAGGGGAAACTATTTTCAGTGTCTTGACTCCCTTTGTCTCTCCTTCAGGTTTGGCTTTTAAAAATGATGGCGAAGATGGAGAAACTTTGTATGTAGCCTATGCAGATCGAGAGGTTTATATCCGCGACAATCCTAATGCAGAGCCTAATTATGAATTGCAGTATCGCGATCGCACTTTTATCCATCCTCTCTATTTCCACTATTACCCAGATCGTAAATATGCCCTTTCTAATGGCTATTTGGTAGAGATGTCTTACACGGAAGAAATCTCTCCTTTAGATAATACAGAGATTAAGGATTTGGCTTGGCGTATCGCTTTACCCGCCGAGACAGACAGACAAAAAATTCGAGAAGTTCAAAGTATTGGACTGCCCTTTACCGAAGAGATTAAAGACGGGCAGCGTATTGCCGTATTTAAGTTCGATGAGTTTAACGCTCGACAGCGTTACATCTTTGGCTGGAAAGCAATATTGGAAGTTTGGAGTATTAAATATCAGATCCAACCCCCAGATTGCGAAGATTTGCCTCAACTAAGGGATGAATATCGACAAAAGTATCTCACCGATAACGATAATCTGGCAATGGATACCGAAGTAATTATTCAAGCTGCCGAAAGTGCAGTTGGTTCGGAAACCAACTTATTACGTCAGGTTTATAGTATTCGCAATTATGTCTACGACAAGCTTTCTTACGGCATAAAACCCCATATAGATACTCCTGACATCGTAATTAAACGCGGAGTGGGTTCGTGTGGGGAATATTTGGGTTTACTTTTAGCATTGTGTCGTCTCAATGGTATTGTCTGTCGCACCGTCGGTAGATATAAATGTCCTGGCGATCCTCTCAAGCGCAATATTCCCTTACAACCCGATTTTAATCATGTTTGGATGGAGTTTTATCTCCCTGGTTATGGTTGGTTGCCCATGGAATCTAATCCCGACGATCTTTTTGAAGGGGGACCTTATCCAACAAGATTTTTTATGGGACTGGCTTGGTATCACGCAGAAATGGCAAAAGATATTAGTTTTGAGGTTATCACCAGTGAAGGAGTGAAAATAGATAAGGAGACGGTTTCGATCGGGGAATTAGCAATCAATCACATCGAATTTACAATCTTGTCAGAATTACAGCCTAAGACTGAATTAATAGATTAATGAACTCTGGCAATAAAAGTATCTAGAAAGATTAAAGGCAGATTTCGTTGCAAAGAACAAAAGTAAGTATCTGTTTGGTATAACGAAAGCTCAACTCTAGCAACTAAATTTATTAAAAATGAGTCAGAGTCAAAGCTCGTTGGGCAAAAAAATCGCCACCTATCTAATTTTGAGTGCGATCGCTTTTTTGATGTTGTTTCCCTTATTGTGGTTGATTGGGACTTCTTTGAAATCGCCAGGGGAAGATATTTTTACTTTCCCGCCTCAAATCTTGCCGAACCAGCCTACTTTCGCCAACTTTTTAACAGTTTGGGATACTGAACCCTTCGGGTTGTATTCGATCAATAGCGCGATCGTCGCTATTGCGACAGTGGGTTTGAATTTATTATTTTGTTCTCTGGCTGCTTATCCTTTAGCCCGCCTGAATTTTAAAGGACGCAAATTTATTTTTACTCTGGTTTTAGCGACGATCGCCATTCCCTTTCAGATCGTGATGATTCCTCTGTATATCCTGGCAGTCAATCTAGGATTGAGAAATAGTTATTTAGGAATTATTCTGCCCAATTTAGCCTCCGCATTTGGTATCTTTCTCTTGAGACAGGCTTTAAAAGCCGTACCGTTAGAATTAGAAGAAGCTGCCAGGATTGATGGCTGTTCGGAAATTGGAATCTGGTGGAATGTTATGATACCCGCTATCAAACCAGCATTATTTACCCTGGCTATCTTTGTTTTTATTGGCTCGTGGAGCGATTTTCTTTGGCCTTTAATTATTTTAGACGACCCTAATTACTATACTCTGCCCATTGCAGTGGCTAACTTAGCAGGTTCTTTTTCTTTAGACTGGAGGTTAGTTGCAGCGGGATCGGTTATTTCTATTGCTCCTGTTTTATTATTATTTTTGTTCCTACAGCGATATATTGTCCCTACTGATGTTGGTAGTGGAGTTAAGGGATAATCAAGATACGAGGCGGACTTGTCTGCAAGAGGTTAGTCGTTAGATTCTAAAACTTCGCGTTTGGAAAAACCCCAGGTAAAAAAAACCGCCACGACGGCAATGGTTAACCATTCTGGAATATAAGTATCTGGTAGCCAGACTTTGAGCAAGAGACGCAAGCCGACAAAACCCACGGTAATAAAACCCGCATCTTCGAGGTAAGTATATTCTTGTAGCCAACGAATAAATAAACCAGCCAAGAAACGTAAAATAATAATTCCGATCGTACCGCCTGCAATAATTAACCAGGTATCTTCGGTAATTGCGATCGCAGAGGTTACGCTATCTAGAGAGAAAGCTAAATCGGTAATGGCGATGGTAGGGATGACTTGCCACAGAGATTTGAATCCCAAGCTGCGCTTTTCGGGATCTTCAGATTCTTCTTCTCGGGCAAAAAAATAGTTGAACACCAGCCACAATAAGTATAATGCTCCCAGTAATTCAAACTGCCAGTATTCAATGACATAAGTAGCACCCAAGATTAAGATGATTCTTAGGATGTATGCTCCAATTAACCCGATATTTAGAGCTTGTTGTTGGGATTTGGGATCTTCGACACTTTTAGCAATTGAAGCTAAGGCGATCGCATTATCAGCAGACAAAACCGCTTCCAATATAACCAAAATTAGTAAGATAAAGTAGACTTCTACTCCTGCATTAGTAAAATAATTAACGATGTTTTCTAGCATTAAGTATATTGTTCAATCAAATACGATAAAAAATATTAATCCTGATTAGTTCAGAATAAACTAAAACACGATCTCGATAAATCTATCAATTTTGCGATCTTATCTAGAACTTTTCTCTTTTATTATGTTGCATCTTGTTACAAAAGGTTAGGTCTGTCAAAGCCTAATTCTTCGTCAGTAACAATTCTAGCCGTCCTCAAATCACAGCGAAATGGTACACCTTGGCACACCTTAGAAATAAACAATGCCAAGCTCCACTTACATAACACTGCCTCCCGTAGACTTTGTAAAACTAATCAAAAGGGGGAAAAGTTACAGCATACGTTTTCAGCATCCCTACGTTAAAGACGGTAAACGAGTATCTTTTTCTCTAGGAAATATTCCAGAATCAGAAGCCAAGAAAAAGCAGATAGACATCCATCAAGAAATAATTAACCATAAATTCATCCTAGAGAAATATTCCAGAAAGGAAGCAAAGGAGAAATTTGGAGGAACTTGGGGGGAACTAGACCGTGCCTTCTTAGGAATATCAGACTGGGAACTGCCCAGAGAACCGAAGAAAATAGCTACTCTCAAAGATGTCCTAGCCAACTTTAAGAAACGCCGTAATAAACAGTTATCTCCCACTACTATAAAGAATCATCAGCAAGCCCTAGATAGATTCCTAGACAACAATCCCCAACTAAACAGCATAAGTAACTACTCTCTATTAATCCCTGCCTTAAAACGGCAATAAGCTTAGACGCACCTAGTTTAGGTTATAATCAGGGAAAAAAAAGAGCGATC
>NZ_JADWDC010000097.1 GCF_020640915.1 Waterburya agarophytonicola KI4
ATAATGGTTAATCTTAATTACTTTAGACTGTTTTGGCTTAACCGAGAAGTATTGCCCCCAGAGCTAGTTCTTTGGTTGAAAACCTCAATTCCCGCCTCAGAAATTACTTTTTCAATTGAAAGCACTTGAATTCCGATTATCTTGACCTGCTTCGGTTTTTCTTGAATCATCGCACCTTTAGGTCAAGTAGAATTCCTGAACGAGTTGGCAAAAGTCCTACGGAGCTGATGACAGGTAAAAAACATCCACATTGGTTGTCACTGTTAGGATTTGAGCTTTTTCAAAGAGCCTAAAAAGTAAGTTTCCATAGTAATACTTTTGTTCTGTAACGCGAAGTCAAAACTTGGCTTAATTTGAGCTGCGTTTGTTACCCAAAATTGCCTGTTTTTGAACAACGCCCCCATAATCATTTCTGCGTACTGATAAGGGAGTAACATATTCCTTCAAAGCTCGATAAAGAGTGACTTTTGAGACTCCGTATAACTCTGCTGTTTCTTCAACTAAAATACGGCGTTCTTTACTGCGCGGTGGAAGTCGGTCTAGAGAGTTACGCAGTTCCATTAAGGTTTCTACTGGAATTCCTCTGCGCTTCATGTTTTTGATGGACTAGATGGGCGTAAATTATTTCTCTCTAGCCAATAGTAGAGAGTGGAAGGAGCGCAATCAACTAACTTAGCAATGGAACGTTTGCTAATCCCTTTATCTAAATACATTTGTATCTCTTGTCGTCTGGGGTCTAGTTTTAGTTTGGCTGACTGTCTGCCTTTGGGTCTTCCTAGAGGTTTACCCGATGCTTTTCTTTTAGCTAAAGCCTCTTTGGTTCTCATAGAGATTAATTCTCTCTCGATTTCTGCTGCTAGACCCAGTACTGTAGCGGTAATGCGACTGGGTAATTTGTCGTCCAGAACCATCTGTTGTTTAGCAATATGAACTATTAGTTCTTGCTCCATGCAGCATTCGAGGATTTCTAATACTTGAAGGGTCGAGCGAGCCATGCGACTAATTTCGGCAAAGATGATGATATCTCCTGAAGTAGTCTTGTCGGTCAGCAGCTTTCCTAATTCACGTTCGCGCCATCTTTTATGACCAGATACAGAGTCTTCAATAAATTCTAAGTGACCGAGACTCTTTTGATTGGCATATTCGAGACAACCATGACGTTGATTATCAACATCTTGTTGATTGGTTGAAACTCTCAAATAGGCGTATGCGACCACGATCTAAAACAGTTGCTCTAAAAAAATACAAAAGTATATTTAATCAAACATTTATATATTTAATTAAATCATAAATAAGGAGCATAAAGTATTTTAGAAAATGTTCCTTTAATTCATACAGTTAGAGACTTGGCTTATTGACAAATTTCTAAAAGGTATATCTAGTAAGAGATACAGCTTGTTTTCTATTATTGTGGGTCGAAATTTATAGTTTCAGTTATAGTTTCAGCTAATTCGGTCTCAGTTTCAGATAATGTGGGTTAAGGTGCCGTTATAGTTTCATTTATTGTGGGCTGAAAACAGCGATGATTTCAGGTCGGAGCGATTATAATTTCAGGTCGTTACACATAGTTCATAAACCTGTTCCACAGAACAAGCGACTTCCACTTCTACACTGCGTTCGAGCGTCAATTCTTTCACAATATTAAGAGCTCGGTTTTCTTTAGAACCTAAAATAAATATTAGTCAAAAAAATTGAGGAACTTGTGAGTAATTGCTGATGTTACGTTCACCCACTAATCCGAGAAGTGTAAGCAAGCTGAATGAATAATATCTTCAAAATTATCTCCAAAGCGCCTTACTGTTGAATATTGCCAAGATTAAACAAAAAAGGAACTCCTGCTTGCTCTTTTCCACCCATTACTAAAACTTTGGGCATTTGAGAACCACCTTCTCTCCAGGCTTGAATCGCTTCTTTTTGCAAGACTAATTGACCACCCTCGGCTTTCAAAGTTTCAGCTAATAATCTCTGAGCTTCGGCTTTACCAGTGGCACGATTAATGTCTGCCTGTGCTGTTTGTTCTGCCTCTTGAGCTACATAAACAGCTCGTTTAGATCTCTGTTCGGCGATTTGTTTCTCTTCCACTGCCTTGGCGAACTCTGGAGAAAAGTCCAAATCGACTACACTAGTATCGAGTACGATAATTCCGTATTTATCTAAACGTTGGCTAAGAGCATCATCAAAATCCTGTTTGAGTTCATTTCTTTTAGTAATTGCTTCTTCTACTGTTCTTCTAGCAGCAGCAATTTTAAAAGATTCCTGAGTTTGAGGAGCAATAATATTATCAACAATATTGGCTAACGTTCCTTGTTTTCTCCGAATCTCCACTACCTGAATCGGATCGAGGCGAAAGTTAATTGCAAAACGAGCCGATAAATCCTGAAGATCTTTGGTCGAACTTTGCGCTGGTACTTCAAATTTTTGCACAGTCAAATCGTAGACATCTACAGCGGAAACCAAAGGCGGTTTAAAATGAATTCCCTCTAGCAAAACTCCATCTCTGGCTTTTCCTAAGATGCTGATTACTCCCGCCTGACCAGGATTGAGAATGACAAAGCTATTAAACCCAATCAGTAAGGTCAATACTATTAGAGTAATAGGTGTTATGAGATTGTCGCTAAACGAAAATTGTTTTTTCAAGTTTTGTTTTCCAAAGTTTTAAATAATATTCGGTGAAAATTCTTAGTGATTAACATTTCGATCGACACTACGAATTTCTTTTCAATTTCGACAAAGAGATGACCATTGACTATTTAGTCGTCGGTCCATCATATCTTTTGGGATCTTTCTTTTGCTTTTTAGTCCCATCTGATTGCTTCTTAGGCTTTTTGGCTTCTCTGTTGCCTCTTTTTTTATCTCCCATGATGATTCCTAAATTAAATTCCTATTAAATGAGTGTAATCAAAGCTTGTTTTTAATTAATTGAGGTACGCACAGCAAGCTTGGAAATTGTTACTTGCTGATACTTCAGTTCGGCTAAGATACTAATTCACTTTCTGACGTACTAGGTTGAGTAGTTCTTTGGGCGATGCCAATAGATCGACCGCTACAAAGAAAATATTGTCTTGAGGATCGAGTAAAAATCGCCAGGCAATATTCATCCCAACACTAGAACCAAACCAAGGCGTTTGGACTTTGCCTGTAAGTTTAATGGAAGTATAACCTTCGTCCATTGATTCAATTCTGCCTCGCTTTGGCATCAATTTAAGTCCCTGGCATTCTTCCCGCATATAGCTTAAAATCGCTTCACGACCAATGATTGGTTTTTGAAAAGGTGGTTGCAAAGCACCATTAGGGGCAAATAGATTCACAGCAGCTTCAAAGTCATTAGCATTCATGTTGTTGATGTAACTTAGCACTGTGGTATTAGTAATGCCTTCGATAGATGCCTCGGTACGGGCTGCCATTTTAGTGGGAACTGAGATCGGTTCTCGGACTTTTTGGCGACTGCCAGGAGATTTTGAGTCAAAGCCCATACCAACAACTGCATTACGCAGGATAGTAATTTGCTGTCCAGGATCGGCATTGGCAATTGCCTGAAGCACAGAATTAGCCTGAGAAGAAAGCTTGTAACCTTTGGGAATAGGGGCAACAGTTCCTTGTTCCATCCATTCTCCTAGTTGATTCCAAAAGCCTAACTTTAGATTCGTAGTAAAGAAACTATAGGAACGGCATAAAGGGGTGTCAGCATGATTGGCTAGATCGCACATGACTTGTGTTTGCTCTGCGGGAGACATTTGCTTAATCTGTTCGAGCAGTTTTTGAGCAAAGATCATACTGGTTGAGCCAGGTGCTGCAATCGTAATTGTTTTACCCATTTCTGTATAGGCAAACCAGATTAATGCCAGTTGGTCTTCAGCCTTAAGTTTATTGAATCGCTCAATTATACTTGGAACAACATTGGCAACTTGAGTATCTGAAAAGATTGACTGAGCAGAATTAATAGTTATAGACATGAAATAAAACTCCAAAAATGAATTAAAAGTGCATCATCATCGTCATCAATTCTGAAAAACTGTAGGGCGTGATATCTGCAATCAAACTGTTAACTCGTTGTGTTGATTGGTTATTTGGTCTTTTTCTACAGGCATAGTCCACCAACCGACAACGGGATAATTAGCCTTTTTCCAAGCACGTAAACCACCAATTAGTTCAGATACTTTTTGATATCCAGCTTGGCGTAGTTCATTTGCTGTTACAGCAGTTTGCTTATCTGTTTCTGCGTAAATATAAATGTCACGGTTCAATTCAAGGCTAGCGAGAGTAAGATCGTTAGCCTCATCCATCGGCATCGAAATAGAGCCTATGATATGAGTGATGTTGAAAAGTACTCTAGGTCTGGCATCAATGATGGTTAGGGCTGCTTTACCCCACTCAAGACGTTTTTTTAGAGTATTAATACTAGATTGATTTTGAATTGCCCCAGGGATGGGAATGAATTGAGAAAACATGGTAATGGGTTTCCTTTAGTGATGTGGGAACTAAACCCTAAATGCTTGCAAGGTAAAAAAGTTTAGTTAGCTTATAAACTGGAGGTAAATCGCATTCTCGATCGATACAGACGGGATTAATGGCTCTCAAGTACGGTAATGCCTTTGGTCGAATTTACTTAGAGACTATGCCTGAATCTAGATTCCATTCATGCAGCAGAAAATGCTGATACATTTTTTCCTTAATCATCATTTGCCGATGTAGCTCGATTAATAATTCTTGAGCATGTTCGCGAGATAAATGCTGCACTTGAGCAGCAAATTTTTTGAGTTGAAATTCCTGTTCTAAGGATAATTTGGTTGGTTGATTCATGACTACTCTTGATGCCAAAACTAGGGCGAAAATGGTGGGATCGATGCTCGCTAGGTATTTAGGGCTGGAATTGAAATACCTAGCTTAGCTTACGCCTAGCTGACAGCAAATGCAGTAAGTAATGTGATGGTAATAAGTAGGGTAGCTCCTGCTCCCAAGAAAATGTAACGCTTTTGTTGTTCTGGTGAGGGATAGTTTGCTAACAACAGATCGGGTTCAGTTGCGTAGTTATTGATAATTCCTTCATCATCAATGGTGTATCCACCTTCCAAAGACTTATTTAGGCATTGATTAATTTCTTCTCGTGTGCTTGCTTGGATCTCAGAGGGGATTAATTCACTTCCATCACTAATATGATGCGCTACTACCTTATCTTTTTTAAGGGTGATGGTACTCGGAATATTTTGTTTTTCCATATTGCAAGTATAACATTTTATTTAAAAACTTGCTTGCAATAATATTTTATGGTATTGAAAGATACAAATAAATACTTCAATCACTTCAAGATTTTAGGGGAATAAAGCCTTAAATCATTTTAATATTCTTTTGAGCTTTAGCATATTTACACCACTCAAATTCTAAATCATTAGAAATCTTCATCAGTTTTTTTGTAAGGCGTGCAAGATGTGAGTCTACAGAAAATCATAACTCGGTTCACTTTAAATTATGCCTTAGTTGCGCTTGCGCTCAGACACGGTAAAAAAACCCTGTTTAAATAAGAGCAGCTAAGTAGATAAGTCTAAATCAATTAGAAAATGGTTGAGTTAGGGAATAGATAAAAAAGCAGAGAATATGAGACTGCTTTTTACTTATTAAAACCAAGTTTCAATTTTATTTGCTTCAATCTACTTACCTTTTAATTTATGTAGGAAGAAGTTGAATAATGATTCATACAGCAGAAATTTTATTTCAGACTCAAATTCCTAATAACAGATATCTCTCTCTATGCCTCATGAAGTATGGAGAAAAGCAATTTTCTACTGAATGGTATGACGAAACCACTGATACATTTTATAATCCTAAATATTATACAGATCTATTACTGTGTTATAGAGATTTTCAGAGAATACTCAAAAAGGAATTAAATACTTACAATCAAAAGTAATTTTGTTAGTTTTACTTGTAGAAATGAATTAATCCTTTCTAACACCACTAAGCTTTACTCAACTTTCCCCCCAATGAGATGATGGGGTATTTCAGTAGGAAAACTAAGTTTCCTTCATATTGAACCAACCTAAAAACAATCGGATACTATCGGCATTAACTTCTCAAGTATATGCAAACCTGAATAAGCACTTTGAGCTAGTGCCACTCGCTTTGGGCGAACTTCTTGTCGATGCTAACCGAGAGATAGAGTTCCTACATTTTCCCATAAAAGGAATCGTGTCTTTAATTTCGGTAATGCAAGATGGCTCGACTACGGAAGTTGGCTTGATTGGCAAAGAAGGCATGACAGGTATACCTCAATTTCTAGGAAATGGTGTCTCTAATAACCGTTCTGTGGTGCAGTTAAAAGGAACGGCAATCAAGATTAGTGCCGAGGTGCTGCGAGTAGAGTTTGAGCGAAACCTATCACTACAAAAACTTCTACTCGATTACAACCTAAAGTTATTTAATCAGGTGAGCCAATGCGCTTCCTGTAACAACCATCACTCAGTCAAACAGCGAGCTGCACGTTGGTTATTGATGCTCGATGACCGTGTTGATGGCGAATTGCTAACAATGACTCAGCAATTACTTTCTCAAATGTTAGGTGTTCGCCGTAGCGGAGTATCTGAAGTAGCTTCGGAAATTCAACAGCAAGGAATTATTAACTATAGTCGAGGCAACATTACAATTTTAGACCGCGAGGCTCTCGAATCAATTGCTTGTGAATGCTATCTCTTTCTTCAAGAATAGCCAACAGACAAATTTATCTTGAGCATATTTTCATTTATATGTTCGTAAGCGGGCATATATTTGTTAGTATTACTGGTAGCTTGGGTTAGTGCAATAAATTTTAACGATATATTTAGTTGGTCATAATTCTTTTGGCAGACTGTTTACGTTGATTTTTCTCAGTTGCTATCAGATCTAAATTGCCAATAAATTGTCTTTACCTAATATCAACCGACCAGTAAACCGATTACTGGCTGCTCTACCAGAACATATATATCAAAACCTTGCTCCCCACCTACAGCCAATTGAGTTGAAGCAGCACACAGTTTTATACCATGCTGGGGAAAACTATGATTATGCTTATTTTCCCTCTCACTCGATTGTGTCTACCGTAGCAATTATGGAAAACGGCTCGACAACAGAGATTGGGGTCATTGGTAATGAAGGTATGGTAGGATTGCCGATTGTTTTAAATACTGGTTATACCAACTCTACTGCTATAGTTCAGGTGGGTAATGGTGGATATAGAATTGCTGCGAGTCGGTTAAAAGAGGAGCTGAATCGTTCCGAAGTATTAAAGCATTTGATGATGTGCTATGTTCAGGCTCGGATTATCGAACTGGGTCAAATTGCTGCCTGTAATCGCTATCATAGTGTCGAACAGCGATTTGCTCGTTGGCTAATAACTGTAAGCGAAAATATACAACGAGACGAATTTCAGTTAACTCAAGAATTTATCTCTCAAATGTTAGGTGTTCGTCGTAGTGGAGTATCACAAGTAGCGGGTAGATTTCAAAAAAAAGGTATTATTAAATATTCGCGGGGTTTTATACGTATTGTTTCTCTTGAAAAACTTAAAGCCTCCACCTGCGAATGTCACGATCTTATTAAACAAGAGTTTTCTCGGTTGTTAAGAGTTGAATAATTTAAAGCTGGCAAAATACTTTAAGCTGAGTTCCACTATTGCTCTATCTCCTGTTGTTGGCTACATCTGTAAAACCGTCATGGCTTTTTATAAGCATATTTTTCTAGCTCTAGATCGATAATATTCCGAACTTTGGCGATCGCCTTTAATAATAAAACGATACATCGATTCTACAGGAAAGCGTTATGATTAAAACTGAGAATCAAGCATATTAACGATTAAGTTTTTATTCAGTATCAAAGGTTGTTTCCATATAGTATTGAGCCATTTCTTTTCCAATAATCTTGCCTCTCTAAACCCAACACTCATTGAGAAGACAATAAAAATATGTCACGACGAGCGCATTCCCTTGCGTCTTACGCCGTCCTAAAGGATACCGCTCCGCATAACGCGGGGTCGCTCGTCAATTTATGTAGGCAATTTATCTTACGAAGTCAACCAGGAAGACTTAAATGAAGTCTTTACCGAGTATGGAACTGTTAAACGGGTTCATATTCCCAGCGATAACTTCGTTGAGCTTCGCTAACGGGAAACAGGTCGTAAGCGTGGATTTGCTTTTGTCGAAATGGAATCGGAGGCTAACGAAGATAAAGCTATTCAATCGTTAGACGGAGCTGAATGGATGGATCGCCAACTAAAAGTCAACAAAGCTAAACCTCGTGAAGATAATAGAAATGGTGGTGGTTCTCGAAACCAACGCTTCTAAGCTTCTTTTACTAAATTTAAAAATTAACGCTTCTAGGAATTGAGTAAGTTATTTCTACATTACTTTCCTGGGGGCGTTTTACTTATTAATTTAATTGGTAGTCTAGAGCTTTGATTGTCTAATCGAACAAACCTTCTACATTTTGTCGGAAGGCAATTAAGGCATAAGTTTCGGGAAACTGTTTTAGTTCTTCCAGCAATTGGTCAGACACTTCTGGTGAAACAATAGTTTTTACTTCAATATTAGTGTTGTAGCCAGCCATATCTCCCGTGCGTTTACCATGACTACCTGCACCTTGTACTGGAACAATGGTATAGCCAGAGACACCTAATGTTATTAACAGTTTTATTAGACGCTCCTGTAATACGGCTTCGCATACGATTGTGACCAAAACTCCCTGGTTAAAAGAATCAGACATAAAAAACTCCGAAAACAAATATAGGTTACAAATTTCTACTTATTAGAGTAAGAGTTCATCAAATCCCTGGTTTTTTTCTCCTCCCACTCTGAACCGAGAAAACCTTTGATTCCGAACACAGTAAATGCATGGGCAACAATCCCAATTCCCCATCCCAGTAGTGGCCAGTAGAACCACCAACCCCCACCAGTCAGAAAATCAATTAACAATAACAACGCCATCACTGCAATGTAGGTAGCAAGATGGATGTAGAAACCTTTTAGTACACGAACTCGACGCTTGGCACGGCGATATCTTTCTTCGCTTTCCATTTTATTCATCTCCCGATTGAGGTTACTTCTCAACGAGTAACCTTTCACTATAAAGTTAGACTAAAAATCTGAAGAATCTGTGAGCAATAAGCTCTAAAACTTGGCTCTTCTAGAATTCCCGAAAAGCCAGAAACAATAGTTTTGACTTTAGGAAAAATTAAATTAGTAGCCAAAATTATCTCCCATGCCAGCACTAGCAGCGGATTTAGATTCTGGTTTTTCCGAGACGATGCATTCAGTCATCAGTATCATACCTGCAATCGAGGCAGCATTTTGCAGCGCTGCACGGGTAACTTTAGCAGGATCGACTATTCCAGCTTTAAACAGATCGACAAACTTATCGGCAACAGCATCATAACCAACGTTGAAGTCCATTTCTTTAACTTTTTCGGCAATTACTGCACCGTTTTTCCCTGCATTCTCGGCAATGCGTTTAAGCGGTGCAGCTAAGGCGCGAGCGACAATACTAGCAGCAATTAACTCTTCTCCTGCTAAATTATCTGCTGCCCATGTTTCTAGTTCTGGAATTAAATGTATTAGGGTAGTACCACCTCCAGGGACAATACCTTCTGCCACTGCTGCTTTGGTGGCATTAATCGCATCTTCGAGTTTTAACTTACGGTCTTTCATTTCCGTTTCTGTAGCAGCACCTACTTTGATTACCGCAACACCACCAGCTAGTTTAGCCAGACGCTCCTGTAGTTTTTCTTGGTCATATTCTGACTCTGTTTCTGCCATTTGCCGACGAAGCTGTTGACAGCGGGCTTGAACTGCTATTTTATTGCCCTCCGCGATAATGGTAGTGTTGTCTTTAGTAATAGTGATACGGCGGGCTTTTCCTAATAGATCTAACTCGACTTTTTCTAGAGTCAAGCCAGCATCTTCGCTAATCAATTTAGCACCAGTGAGGGTGGCAATATCTTCGAGCATTGCTTTACGGCGATCGCCAAAACCTGGAGCTTTCACCGCAGTAACATTGAGTACCCCACGAATTTTATTGATTACTAAAGTATTCAGGGCTTCTTGTTCGATATCTTCGGCAATTATTAACAAGGGTTTGCCAGTTTTAGCTACTTTTTCTAAGACGGGGACTAAATCCTGAATTAAAGAGATTTTTCTGTCAGTGATTAAAATTTGTGGCTCATCGAGAACCGCTTCCATTCTCTCAGGATTGGTAACAAAATAGGGAGAAAGATAGCCTTTATCAAAGAGCATTCCCTCAGTAACTTCTAGTTCGGTAGTCATGGAGTTTCCTTCTTCTAGGGAAATAACCCCTTCTTTACCTACTTTCTCCATCGCTTCGGCAATCATCTGACCAATTTCTGCATCGTTACCCGCTGCAATTGTTCCAACCTGAGCGATCGCCTTTGAATCATTGACGGGACTTGCGCGATCGCTAATCTCCTGTAATAAATAGTTGGTAGCCTTCTCAATGCCTCGTCTGAGGTTGATCGGGTTAGCTCCTGCTGCCACATTACGTAGACCTTCTTTGACAATGGCTTGAGCTAAGACAGTGGCAGTGGTAGTACCATCACCAGCTATATCATTAGTTTTAGCAGCAGCTTGGCGAATTAGAGCTACTCCCGTATTTTCGACGTGGTCTTCTAGCTCAATTTCTTTAGCAATAGTGATACCATCATTAACAATTTGCGGTATGCCAAATTTGTTTCCTAAGACCACGTTGCGTCCTTTCGGTCCTAAAGTTATCGCCACAGTTTCTGCCAGAACATTAATGCCACGTTCTAAAGCGCGACGGGCATCCTGATTAAAACGAATTTGTTTAGCCATCTTGAATTTACTCCTTGAATACCTGTAATAAAATTACTAACTAACTTTCAGCGAGCGTTTGCATGGATGCGAGGCTTAGACTACCGTGGCTAAGATATCTTGTTGCGACAGTAATATATAGTCTTCATCGCCAAGCTTTAGCTCTGTGCCTGCGTATTGGGAATAAAGTACTTTTTCATTCACCTTTACCTCCATTGGAGTCTGAGTGCCATCATCGTTCCTTTTTCCTGTGCCAACGGCAACTACTGTGCCGATTTGGGGCTTTTCTTTTACCGTGTCGGGTAAGAAAATTCCGCCAACGGTTTTTTCTGATGCTGCTTGAATTTTCAGCAAAACGCGATCTCTTAAAGGCGCAATCGTTGATTTTGGCAAAGCTAACATAGCCATAAATAATTCTCCTAGTAGTTATAAATTTCCGACTTCAGTACAGCAGCTCTATATACGAGAAGTTTTTTCGGTGTCAACTTCTGAGTCTGTATCGGCTAAAATTGATTGAACACTAGTCTCTTCAGAATAATCTAGCCCTTTTGCACTTTTTGTCTCAGATTCAGCCAATTTTTCTCCTTCTTGGCTGGGTGATTTTTTGGTTTTATGCTGAAGCTGCTTGGCAGCATTAGAAAGCTTTTCTTTAGCTACTTCAGTTTCATGGTGAGCTTTTGTTTGTAACCCAGATGCAGCTTTTTGAGTATTTTGTACTGCTACGCCAAAATCTGACTGACTTTTGGCAATGTCATCATGAATAAATTCCTTGGCGTGTTGAATTTTCTCATTCAAACCCTCTTCATACTGTTGAGCATTTTCAATACAGTCTTCAGCCATAATAATTCGCTGACTGCCTAATGTTATTAACGCATCAGGAGACAAAAGATAAGTCCCATTAGTGATTCCCTTCCAACCATTAGAGGTGAACAAATAAGCAACTACCTCACCAGTTTGGATATTTATACAATAATCGACAAGTTTACCTACTTTATTACCAGGGTAAGAGCATCTCAAACCCTATTGACAAAAGGATTGTAGAACAGTCAT
>NZ_JADWDC010000098.1 GCF_020640915.1 Waterburya agarophytonicola KI4
CGATCGCTCTTTTTTTTCCCTGATTATAACCTAAACTAGGTGCGTCTAAGCTTAACTCAATATCAGCGTTAATAGCTTGTGCAATTCTAAGAGCATTTATCCAGCCCTCATCAGTATTTGTTGAGACATTAATATCGTGCCTCTTTCCTTTTGGATACGTGAATCTAATATTAATCGAATCATATCTAGATACAGATACGCTTATCTTACCTATCTTTGCCTTTCTCTCTTCGTTGTTGATATACATTGGTTTCAGCGATTTCGGTGAGGCACACCAATTTCACACCAATTTTTAGAGAGAAAGCTGATTTTAAGTCTTTTTGGTTACTTATGTGAGACACAAGAAGTAAAAAACAAATGACCTGTTTGCTATTGTCTGAAGCCCTTTATCCCGTTAAAGTTACCTATTCACAATAATTTGTGTTAGAGTATCTAAGGACTTAAATAGTCCATCGAAAAACGGGATGTAGCGCAGCTTGGTAGCGCGCCTGCTTTGGGAGCAGGATGTCGCAGGTTCAAATCCTGTCATCCCGATACGCCTCAGGGCTTTATATAGCAAGACTTTCACTGAGACATCCTACTAGCGATCGCTGACTTGAGTAGCCAATAATTATAAATTATAATTATGTTACAAATAGAGATTTTTCAATAGTTTATTCTAAAGGAATATAAATCTAAAAATGTAATTATAGCAATCCTCGATAGCGCACAAAAAGTAAAATCACTGCCCACGAACCTAATGTCACTTTAATGGCTACTAATATATTCAGCAAGGGAATAATTCCTCCACTAAATAACGTCCCTAATTCTCCTACGGGTATTGCCCAGCCAGATAAAGTAATGGCAGCCAAAAGAATAAAAACTATTACTAAAGCCTTTTCCCAAGTGCTAATATGCCATCTTTTGTAGATGTTTTCCATCATTTCGGAAGAAGAAGTAATGGCAATCAAACCGATCGCCGTTCCTCCTGCTACCCCCGCTGCAAAACCGCCCCCTGGACTAAGGTGTCCCCGAATGCCTAACTCGATACTAATGATAGCTGTAATTGTTGCCCCCAGTCGCGCCAAAATAATCGAAGGGCGATCGCTAAATTGATAGACTATATTAGTTGGTTGTTCGTCTGCCAACAAAAACCCTACACCCAAAACAGCGATCGTAAACACTACTACTTCAAAAATAGTGTCATAGAGTCGGTTGCGGAAAATAATCCCCGAAACTGCATTGGACACTCCTGCATCTTTGACAATAGATTCAACGATCGCCATTTCCGACCATTCTGCGGTGGGATTGGGCATAATTAGCATTTTGATGAATACTGCTATTCCTGCTACAACATAAATCCATTTCATTTGTGTTTGTCCTCTGAGCTTGGTATGGTTATGTAGCTAATTTCTGTATCGGGAAAGGTAAACTCTGTCTGTAAAATTTCAAACAGACGATGCACTCTAATTGTTGTTTGATATATAGGGTTGTTATCCATATTGGAAAGTTCCGAACGCTCGCAGATCCCATGAACTTCTCGCTTTAAAAGAGCCTGTTTTAATAATTCTCGATCAGGATATTCAACTAACTCTAAGCGCAAATAATATTTCTGAGTAACTTTTCTTAAATTAGCGATTAATTCTGTAAAATAATCTTCAGTTGAATCTGAATTTTTAGACAATATTCCCAAGCGCATTACTAAAGAAGAACGAACTGCAATCACATATAAAGTGACTGCTAACATTGTTCCTACCAAAGCTTCGGTCAAAGCTACATCTGCCCCACCTAAAATTGAATATACTAAAGCTGCTATTGCGCCTAGAATAGCTCGAATTACCAAGGCATTATAAGGATTAGTTTGAGATACTAAAATTAATGCCGACAAAGGTAATAATGCCACGATTACATAAATATAATTGTCAATCATTGATTATTTATTGATTGTTTTTTATTACTGCTAGAACAATATGCCAATACATAGCCTAGTACTGTATTCCAAATGGCTAGAGTGATAATTGCTAAGATTAATAATGACCATTCATTAGGTATTTTAAGTAATAAACCAAAAACAATAGCCATCGAACCGAGAGTGTCGGATACAGAAAGGCTATGAAGTTTAAACAGAACCGATCTATTACCAAGTAAGGGTAATGTTCCCCAAAACCAGAAGATAATTCCGACAATAATTAAACCATAACTTAGAGCATCAATCATACTTCGTTTAACCTTTTGATTAAATGTGCCAGTAACATTAATCCAGCCTCTCCAACGCTTAGAATAATTACTGCGACAACGCCAATTGACCAATCATCCCGTAAAACGGAAATAACCAGCATCATAATTGAAGTTTTGGTGGCAATACTGGCAAATGCCAACATTTTTTGCCAAATATTATCATCTTGCCAGGCTTCATATATGGGAATTAGTAAAGCTAAAATCATCGCGATTAAAATTGAATCCATTTTATTACTTATTACTTACTTTTCGTTTAACTCTGTGTATTTCATACCAACCCTCTTCATCATATTTAGTAACTATAGTTTTAGGAGTAAAAGTAATTAGAAATATATCCAAGAATACCAATCCTAAGCTACGTTCGGGCTTGACCCTTTTTCTAATAAAATCTTCATCGTTGTGGGGTCTAAATATAATTTCAATTGCTTCTAAATATGCTTGAGGAATTGCTAAAATAATTTCCCATAAAATTCGCAACCAGTCTTTTAGGGTACTAGAAGACTTGCGATTGCCAGGTAATAAAAAGGCGATCGCTATACCAATAATAATATTAGGTAAGCTAAAATCGGCAGTCAATAAAAACCAAACTGCCAGTCGTAAGACTATGTTGAGAACTGAAATTGCGCCCATAGCATCCAAAAAAGTAAGATTAATATTAAGCTCATTGTGCCGATTAAAGAATCGAATTTTTCAAAGTTACGGGGTAGTTTAATCGCCAATTTCTTAAAGATAAAAAAGTATGCTAGCCAGCCTAAAATAATAGTTATCAAGGGCTTAATTGTATTTTGCAGTGTATAAGCTTGATAATAAAAAATATTAGCCCCAACTAAGCCACCCAGTAAAATAACCATCGCCCACCAAAAACCAGACTGGATTTTTTTCTTTTCGTCTTGTTTGACTATTTCATCTCGATTTAGGATCGATTTCTGGCGGGGTAAAAAGATAAATTTAGCAAAGGAAATAGCTGTACCTAAGGCAGCAATATTCATCCCTATTATCTGCCAAGGTAAGAAATTTTTACTACTGAGAACTTTTGCCCCAAAGCCCGATAGTAAAGGAAATCCAGAGATGGAAAAACTAGCAATAACCAACACCACCCAAATCTTGCTGTCGATCGGTTGATGCTGTAATTGTTTAAAATTACGACTGGGTAAAACACCAGCAATCAAAAATAGTGCGGATTTAACTAAGCCATGAGTTAGGGCATAAAATCCACCTACTACGGGGGCTGCAAGTACAAAACCTAGTTGGGAGATAGTATGAAACGCCAACATTCGTTTGGTATCTTTTTCTAATACCGCAAAACCCACTCCTAAAAGGGCAGTACAGACTCCAAACAATCGTACAATCGGATCTATTTCTTCTAGAAGTAAGGCACAACGCAATAAAGGAAAAACCCCCGCTTTGACTACCACCCCTGAAAGCATTGCCGATACAGGAGTTTCTGATTCGGAGTGAGTTAATGGCAACCACAAACCAGGAATGAAAATTCCGCCTTTAACTAATAATCCGAGAAAGATTAAGGCGATCGCTTCGGTAGGAGAACCTCGCAAACCTGCATAGTTAAATGAATGGTGGGCTTGATATAGCAAAATTGCCCCCATCAAGTAAAATAGCATGGCGACATTACTAATAAATAAATAGCGTAACCCTACCCAAATCGATCTATCGGTACGGGGATAAGCAATTAAAAGAAAAGCTGCAATACTAATAACTTCTAGGGCTACATACAAGCTAATAAAATCTGCACAGATGAAAGTCGCGTTAACACTCCCATGCAGCATCGCTATCTGCATATAAAAGAAGGCTGTCTTCTCCGTTTGCCAGCAATAAATAACGACTGCTGCCGTGACTAAAGCATTAGTCAAAATGAAAAAGCTGCTTAAGCGATCGACAATCAAACTAACGCCAAAACTATCTAGTAGCTGAATATTTAAAGGGGATGCTAATAAAAATATTTGTACGGCATAAGCAAGAGATACTAATGCCATTCCTAAAGCAAGAATGCGATCTAATTTAGGTACTAAATAAACCACAAACCCAATTAAAAAAGGTAAGATCAGCCAAGCGATCGTTACATTAGTCATAGTGCAATATATCTACGGTCGAGCTTTTCTAGAATAGATATAGGTGTTAATAGATTAAACATTGATTTAATTTGAAACCCCAACAGGATGACTACTTATTTCTTATTTCTTATTTCTTATATGCGTAGCGGTACTAATTATGGCGTATTATTTTGCTCGATCGCACTAGCTTCTAGAGTAGGATTGTTTTTAGCTAATTTCATCACTCCCACCAACATCAAAGCCTGAATGGAAAAGCCAATCACAATCGCCGTTAAAATAACTGCTTGGGGAACAGGATCGGCATAACCCACATTCTCTTTATTGCCCACAATTGGCGTAAACAAACCACTGCGGGATGCTATCAAGATGTAATAGGCAATAACTCCCGTACTCATAATGTCCATCGAGATGATTTTCATCACTAGGTTTTGCTTTAAAATTATGCCAAGAAAGCCACATAATATTGTGGCAAAAACACATGCTTCTAACATTTTTATTCCTAATTCTAGTAATTAATTATTAATTATTAATTGTTGATGCTTGTAAATGTTGAAGAGATGTTAAATGGTCTAAGTTAATTAACTTAGACCAAAGTATTCTAGTTGTTGATTTTATTGGTTGTTAGCAGTAGCCAAATCTGCTTTGTCGGCTTCTTCTTCTCCTTGAAAGGCAAAACGGAGTAGAGGAGGAGCAATAAAGGTAGTCAGAATCACCATGATAATAATTGCTGCTTGCAAAGGCTTATCTAAAACACCGCTAGCTGCACCAATACCAGCAAATACCAGACCAACTTCTCCACGAGGAATCATGCCAATACCAATTGCCAAACGATTTACTTTTTCTTTGCCAAATACCGCCCAACCAGTAATTACTTTACCGATGATGGCTACGACAATTAAAAACGCTGCAATAACTAAACCCTGACGATTTACAGCACTAGTGGGATTAAGGACGCTTAGATCGACTCTGGCACCCACAGAGACAAAGAAAATGGGAACTAAAATATCGGCGATAGGAAGAATTTGTTGGTCTAATTCCTTACGTTTGTCTGTTTCATCTAAAACTAAGCCCGCAGCAAATGCACCGAGAATTGCTTCTAAATGAATCACATTAGCCAAAAATGCCATGGAGAAGGCAAAGGTTAAAGCAGGAATAACTAAATTACCTCTAGTCTGTAGTTTTTCAGCGATCGCTACAAAGCTTTTATTGAAGAATTTACCGAGAAATATCGAACCCAATAAGAAAGCCGTGGCACTAATAATCAAATAAATTAAGTTAGTAACATCCACTTCTCCAGTCTTTGCCAAACTAGCAACTACTGCCAAAACAATAATACCAAGGACATCATCAATTACCGCAGCCCCGACTATAATTTGACCTTCGGTAGACTTAAGCTGCCCTAATTCTGATAATACTTTAGAGGTGATGCCAATACTGGTAGCAGTTAAAGCAGCCCCTGCAAACACCGCAGGAATAGTGGGCATCCCAAAGATTAGCATCAATCCTGCCGTACCAGCCACAAAAGGAACGACAACCCCTACCACCGCTACTATAGCTGCCCTCGAACCTACTTTTTGTAATTCTCTTAAATCGGATTCTAAACCAATTTCAAAGAGGAGAATAATTACTCCTAATTCCGCTAAGACAGAAACAACTTCGCTAAAAGAAGCAAATACCTCACTACTACTTTCAGGACTCAAACCTGCAATTTGTTGCAAGATAGTTACTACAACCGAATCCCCCGCCACCGCACCTGTTTCGGGAAAAACTAATAGGTGCAAAGCGGAAACTCCTACGATTACCCCGCCGACTAATTCTCCTAGTACTGGAGGTAAATTAGCTAATTGAGAAAGTTCTCCTCCTAGTTTGCTTGCCAAATAGATAAAGACAAGACTTACTAAAACTCCTGCCAATACCAACGGTGCAGCTTCTGGATTTGGTTCGGTTGCCAACAAAGAATGGTAAACAATATCGGGGGATAACCCTATTAAAAACATTGGTGTTGAGTAGAGCATGATTATTTTATTTTATTTTTTGATTAGGATTCAATTTTCAGCTTGGTTATCAGTCATTAATTATTTGTATTTTATTGATATTTGAGCATAACTAATGACCAATAAAGAAGTAATCACTATCAAGCTATTGCTTGAGAATCAATCGTGTCGCTACCAACATTTACTAAGTTGCGATCAACATAATTTACTGCTTGTCTGAGAGCGGAAGCACGATCTCCAACAATATTTTCTTGAGGAATTCGTGCCATTACGCCCATTTTTCTCAGACGTTTTTCTGCTTGTCCGCTAACTCCAACAATGAATACTTGACGACCTTTTTCGACTGCTTCGGTAATCGCATTTTCTAAAGCTAAGGAAGAAGTTACTCCCAAAATTGGTACATCAGACAAATCTAAAACTAAGGCTTTATAATCATTAATTAGATTGTGTTCGCGAGAAATAGCTTTGGCTACGCCAAAAATCATCGGGCCACTTAGATAAAATAGCAACACGTTACCATTGGCTCTTTCTAGAAGTTCTTTTTCTTCGCTATTAAGCTCGATCTCTTCATCGTCATAAGTAACGGCTTTAACCTGATCCGCACGGTGGTTAGAAAGACGTTCGATAGTTAAAACGTTAGCAACGAACACCCCCACACCTACAGCTACAATTAAATCGACAAATACTGTCAGTCCAATTACCCCATACATAATGATTGCTGCTTTAGGCGAAATTTTGTGAGCGCGTTTGAGGAAACCCCAATCAACAATATCAAAACCTACTTTAAAAGCAATACCTGCTAAAACTGCACTAGGAATAACGGTTAAATATTGACTTAAGCCTAAAACCACTACCAGTAAAATTAAAGCGCGAGTCAAACCAGAAACAGCAGTTCTACCGCCAGACTGGATATTAACTACCGTACCCATAGTTGCACCAGCACCAGCAATACCGCCGAACAAACCAGAAACTAAGTTCCCAATACCTTGACCAATTAATTCTTTGTTGGAGTCGTGTTCGGTACGAGTTAAACTATCAGCAACTAAGGACGTTAGCAGAGCATCAATACAGCCCAACATCCCCAACACTAATGCGTCAACCAACATCACTCGAAGTTGATCGGCAGAAAACGTAGGTATTTGTAGGCTGGGTAAGCCGACTGAAATTTCCCCAATACGGCGAATATCCGCATCACCCAAGAAAAATATAGCGATTAAAGTTCCAACAATTAATGCGAGTAACTGAGGAGGCAAAAATTTCTTTAACTTAGAAGGATAGAAAAAGAGAATCGCAACCGTGATTACAGCTAAAACAGTTTCAATAGGATTAACATTGGATATTAGGGTTGGTATATTTTGTACCGTACCAATTACTCCACCTTTGGGACTAGCCTGACCCAAAAACGGTGCTAATTGCAGGATAATTAGAATTACCCCAATCCCAGACATAAAGCCAGAGACTACCGTATAGGGCATCATGGTAACGTATCTGCCTAGTTTTAATATCCCGAAAATAATTTGCAGAACTCCCGCCATCATAACGACGGTAAATGCCATCGCCAAACCCTGTTCGGGATTGGCTGCGGTCAAACTAGCAATTACTGCTGTCATAACTACGGTCATTGGACCTGTTGGCTCTGAAATAAGGGTAGGAGTTCCGCCAAACAAAGCTGCAAAAAAGCCGACCAAAATAGCTCCCCACAATCCCGCAGAAGCCCCCGCACCAGAAGCGACACCGAAAGTAAGAGCCATTGGTAGGGCGATAACCGCAGCAGTAATACCGCCGAAGATATCGCCTTTTACGTTTCTAAAATGTATTTTATTAGTAATTGCCATAGTGGGAATTTCAAAGGTTATTTGGTAAAATTTTACTATGTTTTAAGGTTCTAATATTGACAGTTGAATAAAAACTATGTTAAAAAATCCAGCCATAGATTTTATTCAACTATAGGAAATATACATCTGATAGATACAGAAAATTACGATCCCGCTCAGACATTGGAATAAAAATGGGCTGGTAAAATAGCCCCAACTCAAGGGAATAACAGCAGCCGAGGTTAAAGCTAATCGATAAACTTCATCAGCAGTTTTAATGCCAACCCAGAGTATTACCAGTCCTAAAAGAAGCAATATACAGTGCGTCATTATATTTACCTCGGCTTTAAATTTTGTTTAATGTGAGTTTATTATAGATTAATTACTATGATTTAAAAAAATGAATAGCTTTTTTTCTATATAAAAAATATAACAGGATACAGAACAAAATCCAAGAGTCTTGGGATTAATAGTTCAAAAGTCAATATTAAGTAAAACTAATTAGACATAATAAATATAAAATATATCAATAAAATTTGATGTCAGTTAGCATTCAAGATTCAACTCAAATATGTGCTGGTTTTCGCGCTTTCGCCGATCCTTTGAGGCTACAAATAATTGAATTATTGCGATCGCAAGAACTCTGTGTCTGCGAATTATGCGAGCAATTGGAGGTTAATCAATCTAAGTTATCTTTTCATCTCAAAAACCTTAAGGATGCAAATCTGGTAAATTCTCGGCAACAAGGTCGTTGGATGTACTATAGCCTCAATTTAGTTCAATTTGTGATTTTGGAACAGTACTTAGCCGAATATCGACATCTGGGAACAATATTACCCGCACAAACTTGTGAGTAAGAGATTTGATATATCAAAAAAAATTGATACATCAAGATTATTTGATATAAACTAAAATTACTCGAACATTTTTCAGTCGAGTAATTTAGTAATTATGAAATCAGAAAGTCCAGCTATTAATACCCAAGCCGTACAAGCAGGGGGTCAATTAAATATCTTCGAGAAATACCTCTCTTTGTGGGTTGCGCTGTGTATAGGTGGGGGAATTATTTTGGGAAAACTCTTTCCTGGAATAGCCCAATCTTTAGATTCGATGAGCGTTTATAACGTTTCCATTCCCATCGCGATTTGTTTATTTTTCATGATGTATCCGATCATGGTCAAGATAGACTTTTCCCAAGCCAAAAAAGCAGCGCGATCGCCTAAGCCTGTATTATTAACCCTAGTCATAAACTGGCTGATCAAGCCTTTTACGATGGTGGTGTTTGCTCAATTCTTTTTGGGCGGACTATTTCAGTCTTGGCTGTCTTCTACCGAAGTCATCAGGGGAGTAGAAGTTACTTTGGCAAACTCTTATATTGCGGGGACGATTTTACTGGGAATTGCCCCCTGTACGGCGATGGTGTTGATGTGGGGGTATCTATCCTACAGTAACCAAGGACATACTTTAGTCATGGTCGCGGTTAATTCTTTAGCAATGCTGTTTCTTTATGCACCTTTAGGGAAATGGTTGCTCTCTGCCAATAATCTGACCGTACCTTGGGAGACTATCATACTTTCCGTTTTAATTTATGTCGGCTTGCCATTAGCAGCAGGTATATTTAGTCGTTACTGGATCTTCCACAACAAAGGAAGAAGGTGGTTTGAAGATAAATTTTTACAATATCTTTCTCCCATTGCGATCGCAGCATTACTATTAACTTTAATTCTATTATTTGCTTTTAAAGGAGAACTAATTGTTAACAACCCGCTGCATATATTATTAATTGCCGTTCCCTTATTTTTACAAACTACCTTCATCTTCTTCATCACCTATGTAGCAGCCCTAAAACTAGGTCTGGATTACGAAGATGCAGCCCCCGCAGCCTTAATTGGTGCGAGCAATCACTTTGAAGTTGCGATCGCCACAGCGGTAATTTTATTCGGTTTAAACTCTGGCGCAGCCCTAGCCACAGTAGTTGGTGTGTTGATCGAAGTGCCTGTAATGCTGATGCTAGTAGAATTCTGTAAACACACTGCCAATTGGTTTCCCCGACAGCCAGAAAAAGCCACATTGTTAGATCCGCGCTGTTGTAAGTAACAATAAATTTTGAAATTATGTCTAATTTAGATCGTCCGCCAAGAATACTATTTTTGTACGGATCTTTGAGAGAAAGATCCTATAGCCGTCTCTTAGCCGAAGAAGCAGCCAGAATCATCACTGATATGGGTGCAGAGGTTAAATTCTTTCATCCCCACGAACTACCATTGCGGGGACAAGTAGACGAAACCCATGCCAAAGTGCAAGAATTGCGGGAGTTAAGTCAATGGTCAGAAGGGCAGGTTTGGTCTTCTCCCGAAATGCACGGCAACGTTACGGGTATATTAAAGAATCAAATCGACTGGATACCTTTAAGTATAGGTTCTGTTAGACCAACCCAAGGAAAGACTTTAGCCGTGATGCAGGTTAGTGGTGGTTCGCAATCGTTTAACGCCGTTAATACCTTGCGGATTTTAGGGCGATGGATGCGGATGTTTACCATTCCCAATCAATCTTCTGTAGCCAAGGCTTATCAAGAGTTTCACGAAGATGGAACGATGAAAGACTCTGGTTATAAAGACAGGGTAGTCGATGTAATGGAAGAATTATATAAATTTACTCTACTACTAAGGGATGAAGTTGACTACCTAACAGATCGTCATAGCGAACGTAAAGCTAAAGTACAGACTGCAAGTAAATAATTTTTTAAAAGAAATATTAAAAATGAAAAAAGTAATGTTTGTTTGTCGCCGTAATTCCTGTAGATCGCAAATGGCAGAAGGTTTTGCCAGAACATTAGGGGAAGGAAAAATTGAAGTAACCTCTTCTGGCTTAGAAGCTAGTCGAGTACATCCCACAGCAGAAGAAGTCATGTTGCAGGTTGGTATCAATATTACCGATCAAACTAGCGATGCTTTGAAAGATTTTAACGCCGACGATTACGACGCAGTAATTTCTATGTGCGGTTGTGGCACAAGTTTACCCCCTGAATGGGTAGTAAGAGAAGTGTTTGAAGATTGGGAATTGGAAGATCCTGACGGAAAGCCGATGGAAACTTTTCACCGTGTCAGGGATGAAATAAAAGAGCGAGTAAATAAATTAATAGATCGATTAGCTTGAATCCCCAATTTATCTCAAATTGCCACGATGGAGAATTACGGCACTAGGAATAGTATTATTTTGGCTATCGTCTAGCATCAACAATTCCACGCTGCCATAGTAAGCTTTGGGGGTATTTTCCAAACATCTATAGCTATTATTATCACTGTGATAGATACCAAACTCTCTATGACCTTTGGGTCGAGCTTGCCAGTGAATCAAAGTAAAACTCCCTGAGAGAGAAAATTGCTCAATGATGGGGTTAAAATCGAGTTCTAATTCACTACCCGCTACATCTGGAGTAGATACTTTGAACTTAGCCTTAGATATAGTGTGGACAATTTTCATCTGTCTTTAGGCAGGAAACCTCCTGCTACGCAGGGGGAGGAATGCCTACTCAGGTCTATCTTGGCTTTGGATATATTTCTCAAGAGTTTCAATAGTTACACCGCCACAACTTGCTACAAAATAACTAGGTGTCCAAAGAACTTTTG
Organism: Waterburya agarophytonicola KI4; assembly: GCF_020640915.1. GTDB lineage: Bacteria > Cyanobacteriota > Cyanobacteriia > Cyanobacteriales > Xenococcaceae > Waterburya > Waterburya agarophytonicola. Next base: position 11,724 of record NZ_JADWDC010000098.1, read on the forward strand.
GAACTCAAGCCAGATATAGCTGTGTTTGAACCCACAGGAGTTAATTATTCCAAACTTTGGGGGACTCATT
>NZ_JADWDC010000099.1 GCF_020640915.1 Waterburya agarophytonicola KI4
ACTGCATCAAAGATGCCCTGTTGAGCAGGCGCGCGTCCTACTGCTATTGTCATATAAATAGATCTCCGAAGTAATATTGATAAGATCGTTGGGATTATTACGATTTAATCGGATTTGACACAAATATACATCAATCCAATTGTGAGAAAAATTAACTTTTCTTTACTTATATTACACATAATAAGAGAAAATAGCTTAACTTTCTAGGTCAAATACAAAGAAAAAATTAAGTTTAGCCTGAATAAAGGCTAAAGAAAGATGGGAATTTCTGTATAGATCGAAGATAATCTAAAAGTGCAATAACCTTTTATGAGAGTTTTATGTTTACTATCGATATAGTCTTGCAAGATATGCCCCTTCCCATATCTGTTCAGCGTAAAGAAGCCGAAGCAGCAGAAAGTCTTTACCAACAAATCCTCAACGCAATGCGTTCTGGTAGCTCCGACCTTGTCGAACTGACTTGTGATAAAGAAGAAGATAAGAAAGTAGCCGTCAAGGGGAATCTTATCTGTGCGGTCAGTCTGAATAAAAAGTCTGGTGGCATGGCAGAAGGACGAGTCCCTGGTTTCTTCGCTGCTACCACTGCTAACAAATAGAATGTAGAATGTCTCACTCCATCAATATAGGTCTAAAACCAGACAAAACACCCGTTATTAGAGTAAATGATGTAGGTTTTAGTTGGTCATCTGAAGCAATTGTATTAGATGGTTGTTCTTTGGAAGTCCCTCAAGGAGAGTTTTGGATGCTGTTGGGAAACAACGGCAGCGGAAAATCTACTCTCTTAAGACTCCTGGCAGGATTGCTCGTTCCTGATCGCGGATCTATCGTCATGCCATATAAGACTGGTTTTGTGTTTCAAAATCCCGATCGCCAGTTAGTCATGCCTACTGTTGGTGCGGATATTGCTTTTGGCTTGGTTAGCGAACATTTATCTCTAGTCCAGGTCAAGGAAAGAGTACGCTCCGCATTGGATGCAGTGAATCTATTAGATTTGGAAAGAAGACCAATTCATGCTTTGAGTGGAGGGCAAAAACAACGAATTGCGATCGCAGGAGCTATTGCTCGCAACTGCGAAGTAATTATGTTTGACGAACCTACTGCCCTATTAGACCCAGATAGTCAGTTAGAACTAGTAGCTCAAGTAAAAAATCTGGTTAAAAATTCTAACCTGACTGCTTTGTGGGTGACTCATCGTCTGGAAGAATTAGATTATTGTGATGGAGCTTTCTTGTTAGAAGGAGGGAAGGTTGTCGCCAAAGGAGATCCTCAAAGCCTTAAGCAAAGGCTATTAGCAACAGAAAAATAAACGGAAGAAGCTTATTTTTGTTTATTTAACTTTTTGTTAACAATTTTGCCTAAAATGGGGAGGACAGTATTTTCATCCTCTAAAAATAATAAATTGCAATGTCTCCTTCATCCTACCAGGCGATACTGCTCGTCGATGGTTATAATATCATCGGCGACTGGTCTGACCTGAAGAAAAGTCGCGATCGCCATGGGCTACAAGTCGCCCGTCGCGAACTAGTCGAATGTTTGATCAATTACAGTGCCTCTGTAGAATATCGGACTAAGGTAGTATTTGATGCTCACTATCAAGATACTCCTCGCAGCGTGGAAAAGCATACTTCAGGTTTGACCGTGCATTACACAGCTTTTGCCGAAACCGCTGACACCTACATAGAAAAATTTTGTGCCTTATTCTCTCGCAAAAAATATCAGCAGGAATCAACCAGACTAATTGTAGCTACCAGCGATCGCGCCCAGCAACTAACAGTAGTTGGCTATGGAGCAGAATGGCGATCGGCTCAGATGTTGGCAAGAGAGGTAGACCAAGCGGCACATCAAACCAAAAGTAGAACCAAGAAACAGACCAAGAAGAAACCTTCTGGTCGTTTTTTGTTTAATGCCCTAGATCCCTCAGCACAACAACGTCTAAGGCAGATGCAGCGAGGTATGTAATGAATTTAAGTCTGGTGCTGAAAAAGTTTTTTCCAAAAAGTGTTGACAGCAACAAAAATATTCGATATATTTAGAAACGTTGCCAGTTAAATAAAGCAACCCAAAAGAAGTCCAAGCCCCCATCGTCTAGTGGCCTAGGACACCTCCCTTTCACGGAGGCGACAGGGATTCAAATTCCCTTGGGGGTACTGAAAAAAGTAAGAGTCAGATTTAATCTATCTGGCTCTTACTTTTTTGCAATCTGCCCCTTTGGTTTGATCGAGATCTAAGTTAGCCACTAGAAAAGCCCATTTATCAGCAACTTCTTCGATGACTTTGGTAGTGGGCTTACCCGCACCATGTCCCGCTTTGGTTTCAATGCGAATTAAAACAGGTTTATCTCCTTGGTGAGCAGCCTGTAATGCAGCAGCAAACTTAAAACTATGGGCAGGAACAACGCGATCGTCAGTATCTGCGGTAGTTATCATGGTGGCAGGATATGCTGTCCCCTCTTGGAGATTGTGTAGGGGAGAATAGGCATATAGGGTCTTAAAATCTATTTCATTGTCAGGATCGCCATATTCTGAACACCATGCCCAACCAATTGTAAACTTATGGAAGCGCAGCATATCTAATACCCCCACAGCGGGGAGTGCAGCAGCAAAAAGCTCGGGACGTTGTACCATACAAGCACCCACTAATAAACCACCATTACTACCACCTGCGATCGCTAGTTTATCGGTACGGGTATATTTATTCTTGATCAGCCATTCCCCTGCTGCAATAAAGTCATCAAAGACATTTTGTTTTTTATCTTTCATTCCCCCTTGATGCCAAGCCTCACCATATTCTCCACCGCCTCGTAAATTGGCTACCGCATATATTCCTCCCATTTCTAGCCAGACAAGATTGCTAATCGAGAAATTAGGCGTCAGGGAAATGTTAAAGCCACCATAAGCATAAAGATAAGTGGGGTTGTTGCTATCGAGTTTAATTCCTTTTTTGTGGGTAATAAACATCGGTATTTTTGTTCCGTCTTTACTAGGATAAAATACCTGTCTAGTTTCGTAGTCGTTAGGATTAAAATCTACCTGAGGTTGACGAAATAGTTGGCTTTCCCCCGTTATCATATCGTAGCGATAAATTGTCGCAGGAGTAGTAAAACCTGTGAAAGTATAGAAAGTTTCGGTATCTTCTCTTTTGCCTCCAAAACCTCCCGCAGAGCCAATTCCTGGTAATTCTATTTCCCTGACAAAGCTACCATCTAAGTTGAATATCTTAATTTGCGATCGCGCGTCTTGAAGATAATTAGCCACAAACTGATTATTTAAAATTCCTACACCTTCTAAGGTTTCTGGTGCTTCAGGAATAATTTCTCGCCAATTGGCTTTTTCTGGCTTGTTTAAATCAATAGCAATTATTTTGCCCCTGGGCGCATTCAAATCTGTCTGTATCCAGAAGATATCTTGATCATTATCGATTACGTCATAACTAGCTTCAAACTCGCTGATTAATTCGATAACTTCGCTGTCTGGTTGTTCTAAATCTTGATAAAAAACTAGATTTTTACTATCCGTACCCAACCACACGCTAATAATTAGATATCTACCATCTTCAGTCACGCCACCGCTAAAACCCCATTCTTTACGATCTGGACGGTCGTAAATTAAGGTATCTTCAGATTGTATTGTACCTAAGGAATGATAATAGAGCTTTTGACAGTAATTAACATCCTCTAGCTTAGTTTGCTCGTTTGGTTCGTCATAACGACTGTAGAAAAATCCTTGGTTATCTTTTGTCCAAGATGCCCCAGAAAACTTAATCCACTTTAAGCAGTCTGCTCGATCTTCTTTTGTTTCAATATCTTTTACTCGATACTCTATCCAATCAGATCCTGCGGTAGACAAGCCATATGCCAACCAATTACCATCATCGCTAATTGATAAGCCCGATAGTGCCACAGTGCCATCTTCTGATAGAGTGTTGGGGTCTAAAAGTACTTTTGGCTCGTCTTCTAAAGAATTCAGGGTATATAAAACACTCTGATTTTGCAAGCCATCATTTTTAAAATAAAAATAGCGATCGCCACGCTGAAAAGGACTGCCATACTTTTCATAGTCCCATAACTGAGTCAAACGCTGTTGAATCTTTTTTTTGGCATCAATACTAGCCAAATAATTCCCTGTAACTTCATTTTGAGCTGCAATCCAAGCTTGTGTTGCTTCAGAATCTGGATTTTCTAACCAACGATAAGGATCTGCTACCGTTACTCCATGATAGTCATCCTTTTGTTCTGATTTATGAGCATGAGGATAGGTTAACTTGTTACTGGAAAATCCCACTGTAAATACTCCTAAAGACTCTAGTAATTAGAGTATCCTGTTTTCTCAGGAAAATTTCATGTCTGTGTATTTAGATAACTAGGGCGTGTCATCAATTAAAAAAATTAAATCATCAGAGAATAATTGACTTTTTAAGAGCAATTAAACCTATAATCTGGGTGATTAGCCTGTTATATAACCAAAATTAAGTAAAAGGATTAGTTATCTGTGACTGAGACTGCAACTAACCAACAGCCAACCTCATCCACTGCTGTAGATTATAATATTGAGTCGGCAGTATTAGAACGATATCAAGAAGGTGCAAGACAACAACAGCCTACTCTCTGCTGTCCGACAGAATATGATGGGAATTATCTACAAATCATTCCTGAAGAAATTGTGGCAAAAGATTATGGTTGTGGCGATCCCACCCGCTATGTCAACCAAGGCGAAACCGTAGTCGATTTGGGTTCGGGTGCGGGAAAAAATTGCTATATCCTAGCGCAAAAAGTCGGCGAGTCGGGCAAAATTATTGGTGTAGACTTTAACGACGAAATGCTTAACCTGGCCCGTAAATATCAGGGAGAGATGGCAGACAAACTGGGTTACGCTAATACGGAATTTGTCAAAGGGAAAATTCAAGATTTAAAATTACCTTTAGCTAAATTGCAGTCGTGGTTGCAAGAAAATCCCATAACTTCCGTTGATCGAATTGGCGAATACGAAGCGCAATGCGATCGCTTGCGTCAAAAAGAGCCATTAATTGCTAATGATAGTGTAGACGTGGTAATTTCTAACTGCGTCTTGAATTTGGTTCGTCCTGAAGATAAACAACAGCTGTTTGCTGAAATTTTCCGCGTCCTCCAACGAGGTGGCAGGGCAGTAATATCTGATATAGTTTGCGACGAAGATCCTACTCCCAAAATCCTCAACGATCCCGATCTATGGAGTGGTTGCATTGCAGGAGCGTTTAGAGAAGATAATTTCCTCAAGATGTTTGAGGATGCTGGTTTTTATGGCGTAGAAATCCTCAAGCGAGAATCAACTCCTTGGCAAGTTATCGATGGGGTAGAATTTCGTTCGATGACGGTACGGGCATATAAAGGCAAAGAAGGTGTGTGCTTAGAGAGAAAGCAATCAGTAGTCTATAAAGGCCCTTGGAAGCAAGTTATGGACGACGATGGTCATGTTTTTTGTCGCGGAGAAAGAATGGCTGTTTGCGATAAAACTTATAACATTATGACTAGCTGCTGTAGTCCTTACTCTGATGATGTTATTGCTATCGAACCTTATGAAAATATCTCTTTAGAAGAGGCACAAGAATTTAGTTGTAAAACTAAAGCTATTCGTCATGCGAGGGAAACCAAAGGTTCGGAATACAATCTAACAGAAACCAGCAGCGATGACTGTTGTTCTCCTGGAGAATGCTGTTAAGTAATAAGTAATCAATAAATAGGTGTGCTTTAATGTGGGTTTTTGCTGTTTTTGTAACGACAGTTTTTCTGGCGTATGCTAATGGTGCAAATGATAATTTTAAGGGGGTAGCCACTCTATTTGGCAGTCAAACTACTAACTATAAAGTTGCAATTTGGTGGGCAACTGCTACTACATTTGCTGGTTCTATTTGTTCGGTAATCTTAGCCAGTGCGCTACTCAAAAATTTCTCTGGGAAAGGTCTTGTGCCAGACGCGATCGCTGATACGAGTTCGTTTCACATAGCAGTAGCTTTGGGTGCAGCTTTAACGGTTATCTTGGCTACGGTAACTGGTTTTCCTATTTCTACGACTCATGGAATTACAGGGGCTTTAACTGGGGCTGGTTTAGCTGCGATCGGCATGGAATTGAATTTTGCAGCTTTGGGCAAATCGTTTTTTATTCCTTTATTAGCTAGTCCTTTAATTGCTATTGTCTTGGGGATTATTCTGTATAGCTTGCTGCATTATTTACGAATGGCTCTCAAAATAGAAAAGGCTTGGTGTATATGTGTTGGTAATCAACAAAAATTAATTCCCATTGCTATCTCCTCCGATAGTAATAATTTGGCAATGTCAACTACTCCCAATTTGGCAATAGATACTAAAGAAAATTGCAGTCAGCGTTATGTCGGAAACTTTTGGGGTATTGATAGTCATAAAATTGTCGATACCTGTCATTTTTTAAGTGCTGGTGCTGTTAGTTTTGCTAGGGGTTTAAACGATACTCCCAAGATAGTTGCTTTACTATTAACAGTGACAGCTTTTTCTATTCGAGGTGGAATGTTAGCTGTTGGTTTGGGCATGGCGATCGGTGGTTTATTAAATGCTCGCAAAGTAGCGATGACAGTGAGCAATAAGATTACTACCCTCAATCCAGGAAAAGGTTTAGCTGCCAACGTGGTAACAGGATTTTTAGTTATCTTTGCCAGTCGCATGGGCGTACCCGTATCTACAACTCATGTATCTGTAGGTTCGATTTTTGGCGTAGGAGTAATTTCTAAGACTGCCCATATTGGAATGTTTTCTAAGGTACTGAGTTCTTGGTTCTTGACTTTACCTATTGCTGCAACTCTTAGCAGTATTACTTATTTGTTATTGCCTAAATAAATTTGACACTATTGCATTAAACTACACACAAAAATCAGAAAACTCAAACAAATAGCATTCAATATAAACAACAGCAGGTATTGACTTAAATTAATAAACGAGAAGCCAAGGCTATAGGGGTTTGTCCGATCTAATTGATTGCGCCCTAGATAATTTTTATATTTTTTGAGATTGATCGAGGGAGAATAATTCGCTTTTACTGGTTCGTGTTGAATCATCGAAAGTTCTACCTGGTCGATTGTTAAATTTAGTCAAAATTATTTAATAATTTTCAAATCAAAAATCAGCAATTTAGTCTAGTTATTTGTTTTTTGACTAAGGTTTTTGCTGTTTTTTGAAATTACGCCTACTACCGTAACAAAGTGTAAAGAATATGCCCAGTTATTTAAGCGTTTTAAATAATTATTTAATATCTTATCGAGTATAAATACTTTATACAAACTTCAAATAAATCATAAAAATCTGACTGTTTTATCAATTTTTGATTAATCTACCGTAAAAACACTTGATAATTCAAAAAGGCGATGTAAGATTGTAAGTAATAATATTTAGATAAATATACGCACTTCGTGGCTATTTTTAGATTTTTAAAATTATGCTAGACAACATTTCTCCTTCCAAAGCATCGTTATATAGAGCCAAAAACATTTTAATTATTGAGCCTAACAAACACCAGGGAAGACAGTTAAGTCAACTAATTAAAGTCAATCGACCCCGTTTAAAAGTAATGCTATTAGAAAATTCAGAGCAGGTTTTTTCTTTAATGTACGGACAAATGAACATTAATATTTTGTTCTTTGATATTGAAGGAGAATCCAACACTGATAATTTAGCGTTGATTAAAGCTATTTCTCCTCAAACAAGCCTGATTCATTGGAGTGATTACCATCATCCTGAAGTAATTGAGCTTTTATATTCCCTTGGGGTTAACTCTTTTTGCACCAAAGAAAGCGATGCGGAAGTTATTTTGGAAGCGACAGATTTAGCAACTAATTATCCTCAATCTTTATTTTTAGATCGTAAGCTACATCAATGCCTGCCTTTATTGCAGAACTAAGTTTATTAAACAATCGAGAAAATAGTTATAGTTGCAATACCATACCTTAAAATAAGCAAGATTGTTAATGCCTGAGTTATTTGCCGAACACAAAAATCGCTTGACCGAATTGATTGAGGTTTATAGCGATCGCGTTGATTTTTTGACTATTCGTTTAGAACAAGCAGAAGAAACAAATATTTTTCTCCGCAGCAGCAAAATAGAAACCCTGAGTGAAAGTATTGCTTTGGGAGGACAGGTGCGGGCTTGTTATCGAGGTGGTTGGGGATTTGCCGCGTTTAACGATTTAGATACCCTAATCGATCGCATTGAGGAAGCGATCGCTGCTGCCAAAACTATCGGCGAATCAGAAACAATTTTGGCAGAGGTTGCACCCATACAAACAGTATGCCAAGTTCCTTTAAAGGGAAGCGATCCGCGAACCATATCCTTGACTGATAAAAAAGCATTATGCGATCGCTACGATCGCCTGCTGAGAGAATATCATGACTGTCTAACAGCTACCACCGTAAGCTATAGCGATAGTTCTCAAAAAATTATCATTGCTAACTCTGAAGGTAGTGCGATCGAGCAGTCGTGGACGGATCTGGAGATGCGATTTTCTGCCACTGCAAGAAAAGGGGATTTAATTCAAACAGGGAGAGAAACCACAGGATCTCGGCAAGGTTACGAAGATTTGACCGATTTAGATTCCCAGGTCATAGGTGCAGCACAAAGAGCAGTAGATGCCTTAACTCTGCCCAAAATTAAGGGGGATACTTATACCGTCGTTATCGACCCAATTCTAACAGGACTATTCGTTCACGAAGCCTTCGGACATCTTTCCGAAGCAGATATGGCTTATGAAAATCCAGACTTACTGGAAGTAATGAGTATGGGCAAACGTTTTGGCTCCGATGAATTGCAAATCTTTGATGGTGCAGCACCCCTAGAAGCAGAAGATCAATATATTCATCGCGGTAGCTATTTTTATGATGATGAAGGTACTCCTGCTACCACTACACAATTAATCAAAGATGGGGTTTTGGTTGGCAGATTGCACTCCCGCGAAACCGCAGGAAAACTAGGAGAGAAGCCTACAGGAAATGCTCGCTGTTTGAACTATCAATATTCACCTATAGTACGCATGACCAATACTTGGATTGCTAGAGGAAAAACTCCTGTCAAAGAACTATTTGAAGACATTGGGGAGGGTGTATATGCCCGTAATTGGCTGGGAGGAATGACTAATGGAGAAATGTTTACCTTTAGTGCTGGGGAAGCTTGGATGATTCGTCATGGCAAACTAGCAGAACCTGTTAAGGATGTTACCCTATCGGGAAATGTTTTTAAAACCTTGGCTAATATCGAAGCGATCGGCGATGATTTTTATTGGGACGAATCGGGGGGTTGTGGCAAGGGAGGACAATCTGGTTTGGCGGTTGGTTGTGGTGGACCTAGTTTACGCATCAAAGATGTCACCATTGGTGGTAGTTGAATTGAAACAAGCTCAATTTATGGCACTTTTTTGGTATTAAGAGTTACAATATTATCTGAATTAAGAAAAAACCCAGTCGGAAAAACTGGGCTTTGGAGCAAGACTAGAAAACTGATTAGTTATGAAGCGAGCTTTTAGCTAATACAATTAGAAAATAATTTAAACTCAATAATTTTATTGGTGACAAGATTTATCTTCTAATAAATTAAATTATAATACAACAGTATATTTACGAGGATTTGCAAAATAGTCCTTTTTTTTCTGCTTGTTTTCACGGAGAAAGGGATAATTTTAGTTTAATGGGAAGATCGAGCAAATAATTCCTGCAAACCTACAAAACCCACAAAAAATGTATAGATGCCGTAGATAATAGGATTGCGATCGCGAGAACTAGCATTAAAAGCAGCAATCAAGCCTTCCATACCATGAGCGATTAAAGCGATCGTACCAAACCATAAAGCAAAGTTTAGTTTTTCTGGTAGTATTGCGTTGTGTAGATGTAAATAAATATTCCATACTTCTAATCCTAAAGCAGATGTAATTAAGGTGACAGAAGTAATTTTGATTAGGTGAAATATTTTGGAAGTCATTTGTTGTTTAATGATAATGTTTGGTGATTTTATTGATAAATAAAACCTCAAACTATACGATACTATCGATTGGCAACAAGCTGAAAAACTCTCGATCAATCCTGGTTTCAAACCAGACCAATCACACGCAAGTTAGGTAATGATGTCATTCCTTTGACCAAACTTTCTTTTGTTCCTTTTGGTAGTTGCTTGATTCGATATTCGATACGGCTAGCTTCGGACTTTGTACCAATTTCCTCGCTGAAAACCAATTTCAAAGGATGTCTGTGTCTGGTATATTTAGCAGCTTGAGAGTTACCAGATTGATGAGTGGCAAAACGTTTGGCGACATTATTGGAAATGCCTGTATAGAGAGAATTGTCACCGCAGCGAATAATATAGACAGACCACATTTAACAGTAGTTTATGATTAATATGATTAATAATCTATTTTTATCCAACCTGCTTGTTTTGGATCGAACGACTCATCAAACATAGTTTCACTATCGTAAAAAACTTTATAAGTATATTCTACTGGTAATTTAGCATATCTTAGATCTGCTTTGGCAAAATTAGTATTGAACAAATACGCTCGATCTAAGTCTGCTTTTTGTAGATTAGCTTGAGTGAAATTAGCATCTTTTAGATGAGCTTCCCCTAGGTTAGCTTGACATAAATTAGCTCGTTCAAAATTTACTTCAGTTAAAATTGCCTTAATGAAATTGACCAAGGCTAAATTGGTTTGTTTCAAACTAGAATTGCTCAGGTTGCAACTACTAAGATTTGCTTCCCTCAGATTAGACCCATCCAGTTTAATTCCTTTGAGACTGACACCCATTAAAGGAGCTTTACTTAATTCTGTACGACGAAAATCAGTTTCTCCTTTGTTATATCTGGTGAGAATTTCGTAGGGTTTAGCAAAAGAGAAAACATTGGAATGATATATTTCAAATATATTAGCTAAGAAAAAATCGACAGTCAACTGTTTGATATATCCTCTTTCGACCACTAAGCGATGAAATCTTGTAGGCTTTTCTTGCTGTTTTTGCTCTCGTAGCGCCATGGCAATTTGTTGCTCGTCTAATAATCCTGAATGGCGAAAGTAATAAACAAGAGGTTTTTTCTGTTTTTGCCTCAGTAACTGCGCCCATTTTTCGACAAAAAAATCAGCAGTTTTTTGCTTAATCCACTTGTGAGAAGCTAAAATTTCGCCAATTCTACGACTATCATTTTGCTGTTGTTGCAAAGCTATTTCTAATTGAGTAGCAGAAATCAATCCTGCTTCGATTAAGATTTCTCCTAAAGGTCTATGATTCTTGGAAATTATCAGTTCATTTTGTTCTAATGAATTTTCCATTACTTAGTTGGTAATCTAGTTGTGGGTTGTGGGAGAAATAATTAAATATCAAGATATTGAAAATCTTATATATTGTAACAATTAATATTCTAACAATTTAGATTTATAAGTCCATAAGAATTTATAACTATAAAATGTTGCTTTATTATCTTGATTTGATCAACTAAAGATAAATCAAGCTGTGTTATGGTAAATGCAAAAAAAGACTTGAATTATTTTTAAAAATCTATATTTCCTTAATTAATCGCATTTTTAATAGCTCCAAAAAATATGACTGGCAGCAAAATAACTCGAAGCGATAAGTAAGTGGGTGTAATTAAATATAAGATAAAAAAGCTGAGAAATGGATCAAAA
>NZ_JADWDC010000013.1:0-83516 GCF_020640915.1 Waterburya agarophytonicola KI4
TTAAAAAATAAAGGTGATTTAGTTAATGCAATGTAAATACGTCTAAGCTTATCTTCTCCATCAAGATTAATAGTGTCTCTTGTCAAAATATTAATTGAACCTGCATCACCTTGACCAAAAGTACTTGCTCTAATATCTCCACCATTGATGAGATTTAAAGAACCAGTTGTAATAGTAATATTGCCCGAATTGCCTACTCCACCAAAGTCAACTTGATTTAGGATAATGATATTATCAAGAGTTATATTCTCAGTAGCATTAATTACAATATCTCCCGCTTGAGCATCAATAGCAGTTGAATCAGCCGTTATTCCTGCGCGAAGGATACTACCGCCAAACTCTCCGTCTGTAAGCTGTAAATTATTGGCATTAATGGTTATATTCCCGCCACCCGTTCCCCGAACATCAATATCAGCAGCATTATCAAATGAAAGATTTGCTCTGCTTATGTTTTCAGGAAAACTGAGACTGCCATTTTCATTAAGACTAACTGTTCCTGCTTCAGATAAGCCTCCTATTTCAATATTTCCTCCTCTAGCAGTAGCTTCTCCTGCTTCAAAGTTTACGTCTCCGCCAATCAAACCGATAGTTTGTCCCGATCGCACTTCTAAGCCGACAAAATTTCCATCAATATCTTGAGCGAAGGATCGATTAGTAATTGGATTAGGATTATTTCTAAGATTTAAGCCAATGGGCGCGTTAACAGTCAGAATAGGTGTGTTTAAATTATTGACTGCGCTAAACTCCCCATCTTCAAATAAGATGCTGTCTGCGGTGCTGCCATAAAACGAACCGCCGATATCTAAACTGGCATTCTCCCCAAATACAATCCCTGCGGGGTTGATTAAAAATAAATTGGCACTGCCATTGGCTCGAATTGCACCTTGAATATTGGATATGTTTCCTCCCGTAACTCTCGATAGAATATTACTTATCTCAGGAGCGTTATTGAAAAAAGCTTGCCCTCCCCCTGGAACAGAAAAATCCTGAAAACTGTGAAATAAATTGTTGCCGTTGGTAGTTCCGTTATTTATTTCAAAGTTGTTGCCATCAACAGTAACTGTCGTTCCTGTCGTGCCGTCAGTGGTTACTTGAGCGATCGCAATTTTACTTGTAGAACAAAAACAACCAACAGTAAAAAGAGAGAGCTTGAGCAAAGGAGATAGAGCTATTTTCATTGTCTAGTAGTATTAATGAAGCCGAATTTTTAAGTTGCAAAAATACTACCATCTTCAATTGCTAATATTGTCAATCTCGATCGCTTTTTATCATTAGTTCGTAATGAAACCCAGATATTAAAAAACCGACTTAGATTGATGAAATCCTCAGTCGGCAAAATTATCTTATATTTTTTGTTATATTAAGCTTCTTCGTTAAAGTATTTTTGGATTTGAGCCACAGCAGCAGAACCAATATTGAAGATAGCCCAACTAGCTGCGATCGCTAGAGGTGCAACAACTACTATTACACGAAAGTCCATAATTAAACCTCTCCTTTACAATTTTAAATTTATTTTCGGGATTTATTAACGTAAATCTAATACGTAGCCATAATCAAATGTACCAGCTTTCATAACTTTTTTGGCAGTTTTTTTATTTAAGCGGTTGGCTACGTACCTTGAAATATCAGTCGCTAAACCAGCTTTAGATTAGGATAGTACGCCAAAATATCGTCAGAGGATAGGGTGTCGCCATCTCCTTGGGGAGTCCAAAGAATTTCGACTGCTAAAAGGCGATCGCTTCCGACACTACCTATTTGTTGCAGTGCTTGACGCATACTGTCAGAATCATTGATTTCGGGTAAGTTGAGATTGCCTGTTGCTCCAACAATTACCGTAGCTACAATATATTCTCCATTATCGTTTTCTCGGAGTTGTATTTCTCCTGCTTCGGGTTCTTCGTTCAAAGCTTCTTTTAAAGCTTGTTCGATGGCTTTGCGATCGCCACTGTTAATTACACTATCAACATTAGACAGGGTTTCTTCGGTAAACTTACTCCGTTCTGTGAGAGAAAATTGATTGAACTTAGCTTCAGCCGAATCAATATCTGTTTTAACCGAATTAGTCGAGCCATATACCCAATATTCGGGGTGACGTAATAAAGCCAAAGTTGCTTCTTGAACTACGGTTGCTCTACCCGAAGCAGTACTAGTATCGGCAGTCAAAGCCAAGCGGTTCAATTCTGGCTGCAATTCGCGAGCGTTAGCTAACAAACCTACCTGTACTTCCGCAACAGAAACCTTGGAACTAGCTGCGCCATAGACGCTTTCTTCTCCCACTCCCGCACTGCGGAAACTGCGAATCAAGAAATTGGCGATCGCAATGAAGATAATAATGGAGAACAAACCGCCACCACCACCGAAACCTATAAAGGGAAGCAAGAAGGGAAAGCCAAAACCGCCACCGCCATAGCCGTAACCAGGGGAAACATAACCACCACCGCCAGGGGCAGAACGAGGAGTTGAATAACTGCGAGAAGGTGCGCGGAACGAACCGCCACCAATTCTACCACCAGTACGTGCAGCCATCGCTGTACTTGCATTACCCAATACCAAAACACAGACTAAACCTAGTGCTAGTATCGACTTTATCCAAAACTTTTTATTAAAAATCATTTTCATCTTTGCTTTTATTTATTTAAAATCTCTATTACTTATTACTTATTACTTACGGACTATCAATTCATCACCTGTTGCCTAATAATTGTCAACGATCTAACCGCCTCCTACTATGGTGACAATCTCCAAGCGATCGCCTGGCTGCATTGTGGTATCGTTCCAATATTGACGATGTAATATTTCCCCGTTGTATTCCACCGCAATTAGACGAGGATTGAGTTGTAATTGAGTTAGCAACTCTGGCAAGGGAGTAGCTGCTGGGCAAGCTTGGGTTTCTCCGTTAACCTGTATACTTATTTTATTGGTTGCGTTAAACATAAATCTAGCTGACTAATAGAGTAATTACCGTCTAACCAATTGAGATAAAAATTGGCGCGTGACTTGGGTTGGTTGCTCTGCTTGCATGATAGCGCGGACTACCGATACTCTCTGTGCGCCTGTGGTTAGAATTCCATTGAGATTATCAAGGTCAATTCCGCCGATGGCAAACCAAGGTACGGAACATTTTGCCTTAACATAATCTACATATTCCTGAGTCAAAGCGGCTTTTCCTGGCTTGGTAGGAGTTTCAAAAAAAGGTCCAACACCTACATAATCAGCTTTTTCAGAGATCGCTTTATTTAGTTCTTGTTTGTTGGTAGTCGATCGCCCAACAATTTTCTGCATCCCTAAGATTTCTCTAGCAAAAGCTACTGGGGCATCATTTTGACCCAAATGTACTCCATCGGCATCTACCGCCAGAGCGATGTCGACGCGGTCGTTGACGATGAATAGAGCATTATAATGATGGCAGAGTTGACATAGTTTATCCGCCATTTCTAAGCGATCGCTATCTTTGCCATCTTTATCCCGATACTGTACTAGGTTCAAACCCCCTTTAAGGGCAGCCTCGACTATTTTGAGTATTTCTGGTTCGGGAGAAGTAACTAGATATAAAGGTGCGCTGTGCAATAGTTGGTGGCGATAGCTATTGAACAGAGTACTTTCAATGGTGTAGACGCGATAGCGGATTTGTTTGCAAGCAGATGCCATTTCTGGATCGTAGAGTTTGCTATATTCTTCTAGTACTCTTAAGGCTTCTTGCGATCGACATAAGTTTGCTTGTAGTAGTTGTTCGATGCTTTCTCTTGCTTCTTCTTGGGGGTGAGATAACTCCGTACCTACATCACCAGGAGTATCTCTAGCCTGGCGTAATTCCCAACTATGCCACTGGGCTAACTCTTGACGTATTTGTTTGCATTCTTCGGCTAATGCCTTGTGGTTCAAGCCCAAACGACACCATTCTTCAATAATTCTTAGTCCTTCTCTGGCGCGATCGAGATTCGCATCCAAAATACGGTAAATAGCTTTATTCATATATGTTTGCGGTCAGAGTTTTCTATCTAGATTTTTGGCAATCGAATAGTTTGTTATGGTAACTCATAACCATAGGTACTTCTACAAAAGCCTATGAAGAATTAATAATTTCCTCACAAATACCTCCTTATAAGACTTACGTGATTTTACTGATCTATTTTGGCGTAATTTTGGATTTTTTTTATTGCCAATTCTATTTTGAGCGGTTACGATCGTGCTTGAAAATAATCTCAGTATTTTCTCGTAAACAATTTTACGGAGTTAAAGCTCGATGATAGTTAGTGTTGATGAATTTTGAGCCATGCCAAAGATAATATCGAACTCTTTTAATTGTAGTTATTATATATAAAGTAAGGAATGTATCAGCTTAGCAAAAATTTCACCACCAAGTCCTATTCTTATCTAATTTATCAATCTAAAATAGCCTTTAAAGTATTATTTGATACTTTGAGTTTCCAAGCAAAGATCGCCGTCTAGCTCAACGCAACCATGGAGACGGTAGTAATTGCAACCATACCAATATTAAAATTTCTCTTCTAGTGTTGTTAAATATGAAAATTGCCGTAATTGGCGTTAAAGGAATTCCCTCTAACCAGGGGGAAATCGAACGCTACTGTCAAGAATTCTATCCTCGCATTGCTGCACGGGGACATCAAGTAGATTTATTTGTCGAACCAAAAAGCGATCGACAACCTTGGTTTTCTGTTGGTTACTATCATAAAGTGAGAATAATTGCCCTGGCATCTTTACCGCGCAAACATATTAGTTTTTGGCTTAATTCCGCTTTAAGTACTATTTGGGCAAGTTTGGGCAAATATGATGTCATTCATATCCACGGTACAAAAGCAGCTTGGTTTGCTTGGTTTCCTCAATTATTTTCTGAGTCAAAAATCGTCGTAACCAGTCATCAGCTAGATTGCGATCGCGCTAAACGGTGTAAGGTTTTTCGTTGGTTATTGCCGTGGATCGAGCGCACAGCGATCGAAAATGCAGATGAAGTGGTGGTGGTATCCAAGGCACTAGGAGAATACTTCCAACAAAAATATAACATTCGCCCCCGTTATATACCCAATGCCCCAGGGAGCTATGCAGAAACAGATTTACAATTTAGCTATGGCAAATCTCTGGGACTAACACCAAAACGCTATATTCTTTATTTAGGTACTCTAAATCCTGAAAATAAACCCGATCTGTTACTCCAGGCTTTTCAAAAATTAGAACCATTGGGATGGAAGCTAATGATAGCGGGAGAAATTGGCGATTCCATGCAATATGCGATCGAGCTTCTTGCTTTGGCTAAACAAAATCAAAATATTATCTTTACTAATGAAATTAGAGGAAAACATTTAGCTGAAATTGTCAAAGGTGCGGGTTTGTTAGTTGCTCCGACAGATGCCTTGGATCTGGGATTGCCATTAGCTTTATTGCAAGCAATGAGAGAGAAAATTCCTGTTTTAGCCAGCGATCGCGCAGTTCATCAAGAGCTAATTGGCAAAGATCGAGGTTTGTTATTTGAATCAGGAAAATTAGACTCCCTCGAACAACAATTGCAATATGCCTTGTCCGAACCTTCGGTTTTAACGACTATGACACAAAAAGCTCAAACTTATGTTGCAATCAATCACAATTGGGATCGGGTAACTTACGGTAATTTGTCCCTATATCTAAAGATTACAGCCAAGATCTGTTCTCAGTCGATACAACATAATGCTTGAGGATTAGGGGTGTTATGCACAGACAAACTAGAAGGAGATTTATTGATGTCTATTGAATCACCTACAGTTTCAGTTATTATTTTGACTAATCGAGGAAATAGGTTGTTGCTAGAGACGATTAATAGCGTTCGGCAACAAACTTATCAAGATTTTGAAATTTTGGTTTGCCATAACGGTAATGCTCTTAATTTACTTGAATGGTACAAGCGTCAACAAGATCTTTGGGGAAAATTGTTTTTGCAAGAAGATTTAGATCCGATTCAAAGGTTAAATCTCAGCATCGAACAAGCAAGAGGGAAATATATTGCTTTATTGAAGGCAGACAATTTATGGCATCCTTGCAAACTAGAAAAACAGGTATTTTATTTAGATAATTATGCTTCTTTAGGTTTAATTCATTCCTGGCTCACATTAGTCGACGATCGCCACAAACCCCTTGGTATTATCGTCAAAAATCAAATTTCAGGATGGGTAGAGTCGGCAATTCTCGAACGAAATCAGATTAATTATTCATCGGCGATGATTCGTCGGGTTTGTTTTGAAAAAGTGGGATTATTCGACTCCCAGTTAGCAACCAGTTTTGATTGGGATATGTGGATTCGTCTGAGTCGTTGCTATCAGTTTATGACGATCGCCGAAACTTTAGTTTATTGCCATCAACCACAAGACACCCTAAGAGAGAGTTGGCTAACTAGGGAAATAGATTTACAGGCGACGATTGAAAAAGCCTATCAAAATGCTTCGATTGAGTTACGCCATCTCAAAAATCGCAGCTACGCCTATGCCAGTCTTAGTTTAGCCTGGCAAGTTTTACACCATCAAGACCCAAAAACTGCCATCGCCGATCATTATTGTCGTCAGGCTTTAGAATATTCTCCCCGTATCAGTTTTTCCCCAGAATTTTTACGGGTGAGTTTGGCAGTTATGACTCTGCACTATTTAAAAAGCGATCGCTATATTTGTTTGCTTTCTTTAATTCAGACTATCCGCGCTTGGTTACAAGCAGTGAAAGAGAAGTTTAAAGTATCTGCCCATCGTCTTTTGCATTGGATGTTGCAAGAAAATGAAATCGGGAAGGAAAAAGTCATGAGAAAGGATGAGGGGACTGGATAACTCTTATCTTCTGGGAACTTGAAGATCAATAAATATATTAAAAGAGGAGTTGGAAAATGTATAAAATAATTTTGATTCATCCCAGTGCGGGGGTAAATTGGCAAGGTAATTCCGAAAATTTCGCGATCGAACTCGCTCGCTGTCTGGATAATTATTTTGAGGTTGAGTTAATTAGCGGTGCCGAGTGCGGATCTTTTAGTCGTCCGATCCCATCGATTACTCGCAATGATGTAATTAATTGGGCATGTTATCCATTACTAAATCGCCTGTTACACAGATGGTTTCCAGATCCTGAAATCGCCATCGAACACTTAACTAATTTTTTGCCCTGCATAAGTTATTTACTCAAACATCCAGCAGATTTAATCTTTCCCCAAAATGGTTATGGTGGTTTGTTTGTGGCTAGTTGCATTCGAGCTATCCGAGGTACTCCGATTTTGTTGACCGAACATAATAGCCTGTCAAAGCAAAGTGAGTATTTAAGACATAATCTTACTTTAAAACCCGATCGCCTGATCGTACCGAATCCCGCCGTTGCTCGATATGTGGAGCATTTTGCCCCCCATCAACCACTGAGCATTATTCCTCATGGTATCAATCCTACAGAATTTACTCCCGTAGGCAAGGCGATCGTTACTGGTTTGCCCAAACCAACTATTCTCTGTGTTGCACCTTTACAAAGAGCTAGTAATTCTAGAATTGAACTAGCCATTAGAGCAGTTGCTCGCTTGCCTCAGGCTAGTTTATTGATTTGCGGAGAGGGTGAAGATCGAGACTATTTTCAAAAGTTAGGCGATCGCCTTTTAGGGCAAGATCGTTTCCAAATCAACACTTTTGCCTACGCTCAAATGCCCCAGGTGTATCGCAGTGCTGATATTTTTACTCTTCCATCTTTAGAAGCTTTTCGCGGACTAGCTTATATTGAAGCTATGGCTTGTGGTTTACCAGTGGTTGCTACAGATGATTCTGTCCGTCGCTATCTCATTGGCAATAGTGGGATCACCTGCAATGTTACGGATATTGATATATATGCAGAATCATTACAAATCGCTCTAGAACAAAATTGGCTCAAACAACCACCACAGCATAATGCTTTACGTTTTAGCTGGCAAGAAGTTGCTTTGCATTATCATAAAGCTGTTTTGCAAACTATTTTACAACCCAATCAAGAATCTAAGTTTATGGAAATAGCTGATAGCTAAAATACTAGTTGACAAGACATTATAGTTTCTATCGATCTAAAGTATAAACATTTGTACAATCAACATAAATATACTTTTAGGAAACAGTAATGAATCATAATCATAATCACAATCATTCTCATTCTCATCAATTAACCAAAAATATAAAAACAGCTTTTTTGTTGAATTTTGGATTTGCTATTTTAGAAATTTTTGGAGGATTATGGACAAATAGCTTGGCAATTACTTCTGATGCAATCCACGATCTAGGAGATAGTTTTTCGTTAGGACTTGCTTGGTATTTAGAAAAAAAATCCAATCAAACTAATAATCATCTTTTTTCTTATGGTTATCGACGCTTATCTTTATTAGCAGCTTTAATCAATACTTTAATTTTATTATTTGGTTCATTATATGTTCTTTCAGAAGCTATTCCTCGCATAATTAATCCCGAACCTACTAACGCCAGAGGTATGATTTTCTTTGCTATTATAGGCATTATAATTAATGGTTCGGCTATGATAAAGCTATCTCACCAAAGTTCATTAAATGCTAAGGTTGTAGCTTGGCATTTATGGGAAGATGTTCTGGGCTGGGTAGCAGTTTTAATTGTTAGTATTGTTTTGTTATTTAGCAATTTATATATTTTAGATCCGATACTATCAATTTTAATTTCAGTTTATATCTTATACAATGCGATCGCCAACCTGCGGAAAACTGTAACCTTATTTTTGCAAGCTGTACCTGAAAATATTAATCTCGAACAATTAGAAGCAACTATTATTGCCCTAGATCGAGTTGATTCGATTCACCATACTCATGTTTGGTCTTTGGATGGCGAGCATCATGTTTTGACTACTCATGTTGTTGTTATGGACAACACAAGTAGGAAGGCGATACAAAGTATTAAAAATGCAATTAAGCATTTGGGTCACGACCTTAATTTGGAACACATTACCGTAGAAATTGAATATTTAAGCGAATACTGTAGCATGAGAGTTTAAATCAAATATAAGTGAAAAGAGACTAGTTAAGCTGGCTGCCTGACACATTTATTTAAACGAAGCTAAATATTTGAACATTTTACTTCTGAAATTCGGGTGAACCAAATAGCATCATAGTACTCTCTCCGCTTCTTTTTTGAGGCGAAACAGGGTTGGATATTTTGAGAAAAAAGAGGTATGGGAGCAAATAAATCACGACCTTTATGCAAGACTCCTTTAAGCCACCTAATACCAATCTTAAGATAACTAAGACCACGCTCCCAATGAGGATCGACTCGTTGTCGAAGTCCGTTCAATTGAACTGCCATACCATGAGCAGTGGCGAACAAAAGAGTCAGAGCTACCACTAAATATAACCGTTCGAGAGCTTGGGGTTGGCGAATTTTAGATTCTTCTAACTGAAACGCTCCAGATTTAGAATCGAGAAATAACTCTTCAATACGAAATCTCGCATCAATTTATATTCTTTAAATGCCACAGTAGTCCATTAATCATCCAAGCCAATGCTTTCAAATGACGTAAATCTCGATATTGACTATGTTGCGAGGCAGTGCGTTGGGCGGGTTCCCCGACTTGAAGCAACTGCCGAGGGCGACTCAAAAGACTTAGAAGTTGATTATAAAGAGGGGTAGAGATTGACATGGACTACGAAGCATAAAAACGACTATTTTTAGCTTCCCACGATTGCTCTCCCTTTTTCTTTCAATCTATCCCTGTCTATCTTTCAGCTACTTGTGTCAGGCAGTCAGGCTAAAAACTTCTTGGGCTGCACGATGTAGTAGGGAGTGACGATAGACTAAAGCAGACATATTTTTTCCGTAACCGCCACCAATGACACAAGCAACTGGATAACCCCAAGCTTTGCAGGTACTCAACACCATTCTTTCTCGTCGATAGATACCTCGATCTGTGAGGGATAATTTGCCCAAGCGATCGCTTACGTGGGTGTCAACTCCCGCATCAAACAATACTAAGTCGGGCTGCACCCGATCTAGTAAATCTGATAAATGACTGGCTAATATTTGCAAGTAACCATCGTCATCCAAACCAATGGGTAAAGGTACATCAAGATCGCTTTGTTGTTTTTTCCCTGGAAAATTCGCTTCGCAGTGCATTGAAAAGGTAAATACACTATCATCATCCTTAAATATCGAAGCTGTACCGTCTCCCTGATGGACATCGCAATCGACAATTAAAATTTTCTTAGCTAATCCTTGATGCTGCAACACCCGGGATGCGATCGCCAAATCGTTGAAAATACAAAATCCCGATCCGTAGCTAGTAAATGCGTGATGCGTACCTCCTGCGGTATTGCAAGCACAGCCATATTTTAAAGCTAATTTGGCAGCAAGTATTGTCCCTCCAATAGCAATACGAGTCCGATGGGCTAGGGCTTTACTCCAAGGCAAACCAATACGACGTTGTGCTTTATATTCCAATGTCCCATTACAGTAGGCTTGGACGTATTCGGGAGTGTGAACTAATTGAATTAATTCTAAATCTGGCAATTCTGGCTGATAAATCTGTTCGGGTACTATTACCCCATCTTTTAATAATAAATCCCGCAGTATTTTAAACTTGGGCATGGGAAATCGATGAACGTCTGGCAAAGGCGCGACATAATCGGGATGATAGACAATAGCAAAACCATACTTTCCCATTAGTTGAAGTGCGATCCCAGTCTCATAGGGACAGTAATAATTAATTTAATACTTCCTTAAGTTGATGTTGTTGCCACAAAGATAGATACAATCCTGGCTGTTCTAGTAAAGATTCGTGAGTGCCATTTTGAATAATTTTACCTTCATCCATCACCAAAATGCGATCGCAAGTTGCTGCTGCTGATAATTGATGAGAGATAAAGATTACAGTTTTCTTAGCTCTAGTAGGGGATAAACTATTAAGAATTTTGGTGGCGGTTTCGTTGTCTACACTCGAAAGAGCATCATCAAGAATTAGAATCTTAGCATCAGTCAATAAGGCTCTCGCCAGAGAAGTACGCTGTCTCTGTCCGCCAGACAGAGTTATACCTCGTTCTCCAACCAAAGTTTCGTATTGTTGGGGAAAAGTAAGAATTTCTGGGTGAATTTGAGCTTGTTGGGCAGATTGAATTACCTCGTCTGTTTGGGCTAATGGTTCGCCATAACGAATGTTATTCTCAATCGTGGTACTAAACAAAAAGCTATCTTGGGGTACATAAGCGATCGCTTTTCTTAAAGTGCCAATGTCCAATTTAGTAATATCATGATTATCTAAAAATAGTTCTCCTGCTTCAATATTTAGCAAGCGCGGAATAGCATTAGCTAAAGTAGATTTTCCCGCGCCAATTGAGCCTACTATAGCGACGGTTTCCCCTTGCTCGATAGTAAAGTTTAAATTGTATAGTGCAGGAGTTTGGGCATCAGGATAAGTGTAAGTGAGGTTACGTGCGGTGATTTCTCCCCGAATATCTTCTGGAGGTAAGACAATTGCCTGGGGATTATTTTTAATTTTAGGTTCGGCTTTGGTAATGGCTTCCACTCGATCTATACTGACTTCTCCCTGTTGATAAGCAGTGATGGTAAAACCCAACAAAGCAGTAGGAAAGACCAATCCTTCGACAAACAAGACTAGGGCAATAAAATCCCCTACTGTAATAGTCCCAGATGCGATCGCTGCTGTGCCCAACCATAATAAGATCAATAAACTAATATAAGAAATTCCTTCAATGATGGGAAAGAGTAAATTTCTCGTTCTAGCTAGTTTCAAATTTGCTGTTAATAGCTCCTGATTTTTGACTTTAAAAGCTTCTCTTTCTTGGTTTTCTTGAGCATAGATTCGGATTAGAGCCATACCACTCATATCCTCTTGAATTACCTCGCTGAGGTCCGATAGCTTGACCTGAATCTCTTCTTGATATTTTCGTAGCTTCCCACTAAACAACTGTACCGTCATCAACATCAAAGGATAAACTGCGATCGCCAGCAAGGTCAACTTGACATTGATATCCAACATTGCAGGAAGAGTAAACCCATAGGCAAAAATGATGTTAACAAAGCTCAACAAAGCAAAACCCACTAGGCGACGAATGTTATCCACATCGCTAGTCGCGCGGTTGATTAAATCTCCCGATCTATTTTCCGAAAAGTATCCAGGTTCAATAGTTAGTAGGTGCTGAAAGATACGTTGCTTGAGACTAAATTCAACTTGTCTTCCCGCACCAAAAATCAATACCCGCGACAACATTCTAAATCCCCACATTACTGCGGATAAGAGCAACAACCAGAGTGCAGATTGAGATAGACTCTCAAAACTAAAATCCCCTTGCAAGCTATCGATACTGTCTCGAATCAACAGGGGAATATATACTTTTAGTCCATTGACAATCACCAGTGCGATCGTACCGATTAAAACTACTCGCCAGTGGGGACGAAGGTAGTTGCCGAGTTTCTTCAACCTTGAATTTGCCATGGTACAAATCTTAACAACTTTTCCTTAGATAACCAATATTTCTGGAGACATAAATCTCAATTGAGCTAAGGGTTAATTAACAGAAAGGCAATCTACTTTGCTAGAAAAGCACTATGGCAGTGAGGTACTGAGAGAAGGAATTTCTTCGGCATCTAAGATCGACCAAATTTTCTGGACTATACTGTCCAATCCCTGACGAGTTACCGCAGAGACGGCATATATGGGCGTGCTGGTTATGGCTTGCAATTCTGAAATAATCAGTTCTAAAATATCTCCATCTACTGCATCTATCTTATTGAAAGCAATAATTTGTGGGCGTTCGGGGAGTCCGTGTCCGTAAGCTTCTAATTCGTTTTGAATAGTCTGATAATCAGTGATCGGGTTATCTGTCGTCGCATCAATTAGGTGGAGTAATACGCGAGTTCGTTCGATGTGGCGTAAGAAATCATGACCCAAACCAATGCCCTCCGATGCACCTGAAATCAACCCAGGAATGTCGGCAAATACCGTACCGTCTCCCGTCGGCTTGCGTACCACTCCCAGATTGGGTACGAGGGTGGTAAACGGATAGTCTGCGACTTTTGGTTTGGCAGAAGACAGGGAAGAAATAAGGGTAGATTTGCCTGCATTGGGTAAGCCAATAATACCTACCTCAGCGATTAATTTTAGCTCTAGACGCAAACGTCTGATTTCCCCTTCTAAGCCTGGTAAAGCATGTTCTGGGGCGCGGTTGCGATTGCTTAAGAAATGTTTGTTGCCCAAGCCTCCTTTGCCTCCTTTGACTACGCAAAGGGTTTCTTCGTTGGCAGTCAGATCGCCGACTAATTCCCCCGTATCTGCATCGGTAATAAGAGTCCCACAAGGAACTTCAATTACGCGATCGCTGCCCTTTGCCCCAGTACAATTATTAGGACCTCCTTTTTTACCATCTTCTGCTTGGAAAATCTTGGCATAGCGAAAATCCAAGAGGGTTTGTAAGCGGTCTGAAGCTTTGAGAATTACCGAACCTCCCCAACCACCGTTCCCCCCAGCCGGACCACCAGCGGGGACATATTTTTCTCTGCGGAATGCTACCATTCCATCTCCACCTTTTCCTGCTACTACTTCTATTTCTGCGAGATCTATAAATTGCATCGATTTTTAACAATAATATCGCTCGAATCAAACTTGTCGTAGTTGATGATTTTCGAGCTAATCCATAATTATAATTCTTTGTGTAATAAATATTATATTTGTTAAATGCTTGACGCTTAGACTTGCCAAATTGAATCTGATGGGGAAGGCTCAAGACTTCAAAGAGGGTATGTTTTGCTTTAAACTGTGAGATGGCTCATTATAATTTGGAATAAATTAAATTAGACATGGAAATCGGGCAAAAAGTGAAAGTTTGTAGAATCAAAGACAGAGTTAGTGGCAGTGTAGCTGGCAAGCTGGGCAAGGTTGGAACTATCAAAGAATATAAAATGACTGATGGTAGTGGTGTGGGTGTAGTCGTTCAATTTGACGATCGCTCTGCCACTTGGTTCTTCGAGGATGAAATTAAGCCCGTAGACTAGTCATCCATAAAAAAACAACTTATAACAGACTAAATTTTTAAATATGCCCTCGATCGTCACCTTTTTAGGTAAAGGCGGTACAGGTCGCACTACTAGCGCGATCGCAACTGCTAAAAAACTAGCTACAGCAGGAAAAAAAGTTCTTTTAATCGGACAAGATTCTAGCCCCGCTTGGGGAATGGCATTGGGAATGAAGCCCTCCTGCGATCCCCAAGAGATGGAGACAAATCTTGCAGTAGTACAGCTAAATTCTACTGTATTGCTAGAAAAAAATTGGTCGGAAGTCAAACAACTAGAAGCCCAATACTTGCGATCGCCAATTCTTAAACAGGTATATGGTCAAGAATTGGGCATTATTCCTGGAATGGATGTAGCATTAGCGCTTAATGCCATTCGCGAATACTATCAAAGTAATAAATATGACGCAATTATTTACGACGGTTCGGGAGGCATAGATCCCCTGAGAATGTTTGGGATGCCAGAAATCTTAAGCTGGTATTTCCGTCGTTTTCGCGGTATTTTCACTGAATCGGATATTGTTAAAACTCTTTCCCCTTTTGTTGGTCCTGTTACTAGTGCGGTATTAAATACCACCTGGACGGCAAATGATATTACGAGCAATACCGATAATCCTGCCACTCGGATGCTAGAAAACGGTACAGAAGCTTTGAGTCAAGGCAATGTAGTAGCTTATTTGGTCACTACTCCCAATCCCACAGCCCTAGCCACCGCCAAATATCTTTGGGGTAGCGCGCAACAAATAGGGTTACAAGTAGGAGGAGTTTTGGTCAATCAAGGTCAAAGTACAGACGATATATCTGCTAATTTTGCACCCTTGACTGTTTCCAGTTTGCCCAGTTTGGACGATAGTAATTGGCAAGCTTTAATTGCTGGATTACCTGCTATGTCTGGAAAAGTCGATCTTCCCAAACCAACAGAATTTGTGATGGCAGAGCGCAAAATTAAAGTGTTTTTGCCAGGGTTTGATAAAAAAGAAGTCAAGCTGACTCAATATGGTCCAGAAATTACTATCGAAGCGGGAGATCAAAGACGTAATATTACCCTCCCTCCTGGGTGGCGGGGTAGTTCGGTAACGGGAGCAAAATTTCAAAATGGCTATCTGGAAGTAACTGTTGGATAGTTAATCAGCTAGGGGGCGAACCCACGTTTGTCCGTACAGAAATAATCAGTAATAAGTTTTTAGGGAAAACGTTTAATACAACATCATCATGTCTGATACTCCAACTAACATTGAAAAAGCAGATAACTCAGGTAACTCGAAAACCCGTCAATTATTAGGCATGAAGGGGGCAGCGACGGGAGAAACTTCGATCTGGAAAATACGGCTGCAACTGATGAAACCGATCACTTGGATTCCTCTAATTTGGGGTGTAATTTGTGGTGCAGCATCTTCGGGTAACTATACCTGGACGGTAGAAAATTTTCTGTTATCCGCAGCCTGTATGCTGCTTTCAGGACCTTTGATGACTGGTTATACTCAGACGGTAAATGAGCTTTATGACCGCGAAATAGACGCGATTAACGAACCCTATCGTCCGATTCCTTCGGGGGCGATTTCTTTACCCCAAGTAAAGGTACAAATTTGGGTCTTGTTGCTGGCTGGCTGGGCGTTAGCTTATGGGTTGGATTTAGCAGTAGGGCATGATTTTCCTACCATTCTTGTTCTGGCGATAGGAGGGGCTTTTATTGCTTTTATCTATTCTGCACCACCATTAAAATTGAAACAAAATGGTTGGTTGGGTACTTATGCCCTGGGTTCTAGTTATATTGCTCTTCCTTGGTGGACTGGTCATGCATTATTTGGCGAATTGAGTTGGAAGATTATCATTCTTACCTTGATCTATAGTTTTGCAGGATTGGGTATTGCTATTGTCAATGATTTCAAGAGCGTAGAAGGCGACCGCGCGTTGGGTTTAAAATCTTTACCTGTAATGTTTGGAGTGACTGCTGCTGCTTGGATTTGCGTTATTGCGATCGATGTTTTCCAAATTGGGATAGCGGGTTATTTGGTAGCCATTCACGAGAATCTTTACGCTACTATTGTTTTCTTGTTGGTTATTCCTCAAATTGTGTTTCAAGATATGTATTTCCTCCGCAATCCTCTAGAAAATGACGTTAAGTATCAAGCTAGCGCGCAACCCTTTTTGGTATTTGGCATGTTGTTTACGGGCATTGCTTTGGGACACGCAGGAATTTAATCGTCGATAATTTGTCTTCGACTTAATATCTATTGCTTAAAGTTGATAGGATATTTACCAAGGTAAAATCTCTCCATTAGCGTGCCAAAATGTTCCAGTATTATTCAAATTCAATTCCTCAATACGCGCTATTAAACCCTTAACTGAAGTTTCAGTGGTAATTCCCGCTTTATTAAAATCAGTCATGCGCGTTTGCACCAATCCAGGATGTAAAATTGCTACAGCAATTCCCTGGGGTTTGAGATCGATAGATAAAGATTTTCCCGCCATGGATAAAGCAACCTTCGACATTCTATAACCATAAGATCCGCCAGAAGTATTATCGTCAATCGAACCCATTCGACTAGTCATAAAAATAACCTTTGAGCCATTAGTTAAATTAGGCAATAATGCTGTAGTAAAATTTAATGGAGCGATCGCATTAACCTCAAACTGACGGCGAATACTGTCAAGATCTAGACTATCCAAACTAATTCGTTCGACAATACCTGCATTGTTAATTAAAACATCAATTTTTTTACCATCTAACCTGCCTACCATATCTTTGATGGCTGATTCGGAAGTAAGATCTAGATCTGCTTCCACTCTTATTCCCAAAGATTTTAATGCTTCAGAAGGCGATCGACATACCGCAATCACTTCATCTCCTCTATCTTTTAATTGGCGACAATATTCTAGACCAATACCTCGATTTGTTCCCGTAACCAAATACGTTTGAATCATTTAATTTTGTTGAAACTCCTTTATGACTCTACTGTAGATCGATACTCTTAAGGTATTTTACAGTACAATAAAAGCATATTGAATAAAAAATCAATTTAAACAGATCGATAATTACCAACCTATTAACCTGCTTTACTTTCTGAGCTTTTGCTTCTCGACCCAAACACAACCTTACTCAGATAAAATAAATATAGGATTGTATCTATAGTTAAAAATCATTACAGAAAGCTTTAAGGTGGTCAAGAAAGCTTTTATGTTAGAATTTTTGAGTATTTTTTCACAAAATAAAAAAACCACAGCTTTAAGGCATTTTTCGGAGAGACTACATGGCTAGCACTTACGATGCAGATCAAATTCAGGTTCTAGAGGGTCTAGAAGCAGTACGCAAACGCCCAGGGATGTATATTGGTTCGACAGGGCCGAAAGGACTGCATCACTTAGTATATGAGGTGGTGGATAACTCCATCGATGAGGCTCTTGCTGGTTTTTGTACCCACATAGAAGTTGATATAAATCCTGATGGTTCAATCAGTGTAACTGACGATGGGCGGGGTATTCCTACGGGCATTCATTCTAAGACAGGGAAGTCAGCCTTAGAAACGGTAATGACTGTTCTTCATGCTGGAGGTAAATTTGGTGGCGACGGTAGTGGTTACAAAGTTTCTGGTGGTTTACATGGGGTGGGTGTATCCGTAGTTAACGCCCTCTCAAAATTAGTAGAGGTTACGGTTTGGCGAGATAAAAAGGTTTACGTTCAACGCTATGAAAGAGGCAAACCTCAAGGACAGTTAGCGGCAGAACCCAACAAGCAAGATCCTAAGCGTACGGGGACTTCAGTTCATTTTGTTCCTGATGAAACTATCTTTACTGAGACAACTGTCTTTGAATACGAAATTTTAGCCAAGCGTCTCAAAGAGTTGGCTTATCTTAATGCAGGAATTAAGATTACTTTTAGTGATAATCGAGGGGAAGAAGTACGCCAAGATATATTTTGTTACGAAGGCGGAATTAAAGAATACGTCGAGTACATGAATAGGGAAAAGGATGCCCTGCACCAAGACATTATTTACGTCAACAAAGAGAAAAAAGGCGTAACGGTGGAAGTTGCTTTGCAGTGGTGTATTGATGCCTATAGCGATAATCTTTTAGGTTTTGCTAATAACATTCGTACGATTGATGGGGGTACTCACCTAGAAGGGTTGAAGACTGTCTTGACTCGGACAATGAATACTTTTGCCCGCAAGCGCAACAAGATTAAGGAAAATGAGTCTAATCTTGGCGGAGAAAACATCCGAGAAGGCTTGACTGGGGTAGTTTCAGTGAAAGTACCCGATCCTGAATTTGAAGGACAAACTAAAACTAAGCTTGGTAATACAGAGGTTCGCGGTATTGTGGATTCTCTGGTAGGGGAAGTTCTCAAAGATTATCTTGAATTTAATCTCAATGTTGGCGATTCCATTATTGAAAAAGCTTTACTGTCTTTTAAGGCTGCCGAAGCAGCGCGCCATGCTAGGGAACTAGTCCAACGGAAATCTGTTTTAGAATCTTCTCCTTTACCTGGGAAACTCTCTGACTGTAGTTCGCGCGATCCTGAAGAATCTGAGATATTTCTCGTGGAAGGAGATTCTGCGGGGGGAAGCGCAAAGCAAGGGAGAGACAGAAGATTTCAGGCAATTTTGCCCCTAAGAGGTAAAATCATTAATATTGAAAAGACTGATGATAGTAAAATTTATAAGAATAATGAGATTCAGTCGATGATTACTGCCCTTGGCTTGGGTATTAAAGGGGATGAGTTTGACCCTTCTCAATTGCGCTATCATCGCATTGTGATTATGACTGATGCCGACGTTGATGGGGCGCATATCAGGACTTTAATTTTAACTTTCTTCTTCCGCTACCAGCGGGCATTAGTAGACCAAGGTTATATTTATATAGCTTGTCCTCCTCTGTATAAACTAGAACGGGGACGCAATCATCAGTATTGCTATAGCGATCGCGAATTACAACAGCGTATTGATGAATTTCCCGCCAATGCAAACTATACCATTCAGCGTTTTAAAGGATTAGGTGAGATGATGCCCCAACAGCTTTGGGACACTACTATGAATCCTGAAACTCGCGCTATGAAGCGGGTAGAAATAGACGATGCAGCAGAAGCTGATCGCATTTTCACCGTCTTGATGGGCGATCGCGTTGCCCCCCGACGGGAGTTTATTGAAACCAACGCGCCTAAGTTAAATTTAGACGATTTGGATATTTGAGGTGTGTCGATTAAAGCATAAGGTGAAATTTTCAAGCATAAGGTGAAATTTCACGAACTATATAGAGTATCTCACACTATAAGAGATACTCTTTTTTATGGGTGTTTTAAAGGCTAAGGTTTATATTGCTCTATATTTTAAAGAAACTTTATGTATTAATTGCCCATTGCCATTTATTCCATAAGCCATTTATGGCAATTGATTACTCTAGCTTACTTTGAGCTTAAATTGAGCAAAACTCAAGTTAGGTAATAGTTATCGGCAAAAATACCAGGTATTGAAGTCAAAATTCAACTTAATAATTGAAATACAGTATTTATCTGTATATTTTCTCTTTTTTGCCAAGGAAAACTATCTATATCAGTTACATAGCTAGATATATGATAGTCTCTTCTCGCCTGGTTGATGTTACAAGTCGATCGCAAAACCTCCAAGCATTCGTCAATTTTTGTCAGCAATATATTTCGGGAAAAGAACGAAGTGAGGCACAGAAGTTTTTAGATCGATTCTTTCAAGCTTTTGGGCATGAGGGTGCGATCGAAGCGGGGGCAGAATTGGAAAAAGCGATCGCCAAAGGAAGCAAAAAAGGCAAAACGGGTTTTGCAGATTTGGTATGGAAACCCCGTGTTTTGATCGAAATGAAGACTAAGGGGGAAGATCTAGCCAAGCACTACCGTCAAGCGTTTAATTATTGGACGAGACTAGTTCCAGATCGTCCGCAATACGTGATTTTGTGTAACTTTGATGAGTTTTGGATTTATGATTTTAACTCTCAAGTAGACGAACCCGTGGATATTGTGGCTTTAGAAGATTTGCCCAAGCGGGTTGCAGTTTTTGGCTTTATGGAGATCGAGGACAAAACGCCGATCTTCAATAATAATCAGGTGGAGATTACCAAAGAAACTGCTCGAAAAATGGGCGAACTATATGAAATCATCGAGCAAAGAGGCAAAAAAGAAGGATTTAAGGATTATGTAGCCCGAAGATTGATTTTGCAATGCGTATTATCGATGTTTGCTGAGGATCGGGGACTATTGCCCGATAATATTTTTACTCGTTGCGTTGATGAATGCCTAAACGGTAAAAGTTCTTACGATCTTTTGGGTGGTTTATTTGACGCGATGAATCGCCCTGGGATAATTCCTGCGGGGAGATACAAAGGTGTCGATTATTTTAACGGGGGGTTATTTGCCACCATCCATCACGTTGAACTAACCCAAGAAGAATTAACCCTGCTAGCAACCGCAGCTAAAGAAGATTGGACAACCATTCGCCCCGCCATCTTTGGCAGTATTTTTGAAGGCACAGCCAGCAACAAGCAACGCCATCGTCACGGCATCCACTTTACTAGCGAGGTGGACATTATGAAAATAGTACGTCCTACTATTAGTAATTATTGGGATGAAAAGATCGAAGTTGCCAACTCCATTGCGGAATTAAGTGCTTTGCAATTAGAACTGTCAAACTACCGCGTCTTCGATCCTGCCTGTGGTTCGGGAAATTTTTTGTATTTGGCATATCAAGAGTTAAAAGAAATCGAAAAAGACTTACTCGATAAAATTGCCTCACGTCGTCGTTCCGAAACCTCAAAACAACAGGTACAGATGGGTTTGGTAACACCGTTACAGTTTTACGGCATGGATATCAATCCCTTTGCCGTGGAACTAGCCAAAGTAACTTTGACTATCGCTAAAAAAGTTGCGATCGATAAACTGGGTTTAACCGAACAAGAATTACCCCTCGATACTTTAGACCAAAATATTGTCTGTGATGATGCTTTGTTTTCTCCTTGGGTTAAAGCAGATGCGATCATCGGCAATCCTCCTTTTTTGGGTGGGAAAAGATTAAAGCAAGAGTTAGGTGAAGAATATACAGAAAAAGTATACAAACAATTTTTCGATGTAAAAGGTCAACCTGATTTTTGTACCTATTGGTTTAGATTAGCAGAGGATAATTTGGAACAGAATGGTAGGGCTGGTTTGGTTGGGACTAACTCTATTGCTCAAAATACAAGTCGCGAAGCTAGTTTAGATTATTTAACTGATAATGGTAGCTATATCCATGATGCTATTTCCTCTCAAGTTTGGTCTGGTGATGCTAATGTTCATGTAAGCATTGTCAATTGGTCTAAACAAAAACCCGAAAAACTATTTTTGGATAATTTACCAGTTGAGAGAATATCTACATCCTTGAAAAACGAGATTGCAGTAAATAAGGCTAAAAAAATCAAAGCAAACAAAAATTATTCATTTGAAGGATGTAAGTTGATTGGCAAAGGGTTTATTATTTCAAAACATGAAGCTCAACAATGGACACAAGAATCATCCAAAAATGCAGAGGTTTTAAAACCCATGATAGATGGAAAGAGTTTAGTAAACTTACATCTACCAATGGATTGGATCATAGACTTTAACAATATGTCGATTGAAGAAGCGTTTAGCTATAAAAAACCTTTGGAAAGAGTTAAAAATACAGTCAAGATAGAACGAGAAAACAAAAAAAATAAAAAATTAAAAGAAAAATGGTGGTTGTTTGAAAGATCTAGACCAGCAATGAGAAAAGCACTAACAGGTTTATCTTGCTACTTTGCTATTCCCAAAGTTACTAAATACACAGTTTTTAGTCCCATAGATATTTCAATTCTGCCCTGTGAAGCAAATATGGTTATCGCTTCGGATGATTATTATATTTTGGGCATTATTAATTCACATATTCATCGCTTATGGGTTAAAGCTCAAAGTTCTACATTAAAAGGAGATACAAGATATACCAATACAACCTGTTTTGAAACTTTTCCTTTTCCCCAAAATCATAGTAGGGGCGAACGGCGGTTCGCGGATACGGATAACGTCGTGCAGCAAATACGGGATAAAATGACCGAACTCCATGAATATCGCACCCAACAAATGGAGCAAAAACAATGGGGTATTACCCAACTATATAACCAATACTTTCACGAACCAGCCAGTAAACTTTATCAACTACACCAACAACTAGATAAATTAGTCCTGCAAGCCTATGGCTTTAAAACAAATGACGATATTTTAGCCAAACTTTTAGAGTTGAATTTAGAACTAGTAGCCAAAGAAAAAAGGGGAGAACCAGTTATTGGTGCAGAATCGCCAATTGATTGAGATTTTTAATGGTATTTAAACAAGTTTATCAGCAAAAAAACAACGCGATCGCTGATTGAGTTTATAGTGATTCAACTCGTCGTAGTCTTGCAAAATTATCATATTTCCAAATCCATAGAGCGAAGCAATAAAAATACTTGGATTTGCGATCGCTTTGAATCAAAAAACGACACTATGACGCTACCAGACTGCTTTTTGCAGGTAAAGTGATTTCTAACTTATTAGCATTAGTGGTATTGTGCCACTCCAATCTGCCAGATCCATATACAACATTGCTGGGTTGAGATTGCAATTCTGTAACTACAAACTCAGCCAAAGATTGTTCTTGACCGATATTAACCGCAACTATTATTTCTTCTTCATCTAAAACACGAGCAAAGATATAAACATTTCGATCTGCATAAAGAGTATGATAACTTCCAGTACGCAAACTAGGATATTTGTGGCGCAACCCAATCAATTCTTTGTGCGCTTTTAAAATTTCTACATCCCACTTTTCGGCTTCGGGGAAGACGCGACGACAATCGGGATCTTTCCCTCCTATTAAACCAACTTCATCGCCATAAAAGATGCTAGGTGCGCCAGGAAAAGTCATCAACAAAACTGTTGAAAGCAGAAAGCTCTGCTTATCTTCTCTAACAGTAGTGAGCATTCTAGGGGTGTCATGGCTGTCTAATAAATTTAATTGAGCTAGCTGTATTTCCCAATCGTATAGTTTGAGCAAAGCATCAATTCTAATGGCATATTCCGTACCCGAAATTGGCGGATAGGGTTTTAACTCCCCCTGACAATATTGGGGATCGTAGTTTTCTCCCCCAGCAAAAGCAATAGTAGGCTCGGTAAAGCGATAGTTCATCACTCCATCAAACTGTGTACCATCCAGCCAATAGCTAGCATCGCCCCAAATCTCCCCAACTATATAAGCATCGGGATTTACTGCTTTAACGCGATCGCGAAATTCTTGCCAAAAACCAGGAGTATCTACTTCATTGGGTACATCCAACCGCCAGCCATCTATACCCTTATGCAACCAATATTCTGCCACCTGCATGATATATTCTTTGACTTGGGGGTTGTCGTGGTTAAACTCGGGTAGAGCGCGATCGCCAATCCAACTTTGATAGTTAGCGGGTTTGTCTCCATCATATGCTGAGAGGGGCCAACCGTGAATTACAAACCAATCTAGCCAAGGGGAATTAGGGCCATTTTCGAGAATATCATTAAAGAAAAAGAAGCCCCGACTAGCATGGTTAAATACTCCATCCAGGACTACCTTCATATCTTTTTTATGAGCAGCCTCAATCAAGGCATCAAACGCCGCATTCCCCCCCAACATGGGATCTACTTGATAATAGTCGTGGGTATGGTAGCGATGGTTAGAAGCAGACTGAAAAATCGGCGTGAAGTAAATGGCATTGATGCCCAAGTCTTCTAAATAATCTAATTTATCAATTACTCCCCAGAGGTTTCCTCCCTTGTATCCTTGATAGGTTGGAGTAGCGTCCCAACCTTCGTATTTAGAAGCTTGCCATTGCCCCTTGAGAGTCGATGTACCTTTGGCAAAGCGATCGGGAAATATTTGGTAGAAAACAGCATTTTTGACCCAATCTGGTGTTTTAATCATTGTTATTGCTTGTTAATTGTTGGTTGTTGGTGCGAACTTTAGTAATGACACCAGAAAATATTACTTTAATAAATTACTTTAAATAATTATTAAACAGCGATCGCCCTTCCATCATCAACTGCAAAAAGATGGATTTTTTCTAAATCTACCGCCAGCCACAGGATATCGCCGATGGCAATAGGCTTATCTGGTGGAAGAGATACGGTTAGAAGTGTCTCAATATCTGCTACTAAATGAGCCGAAACATAGGTTTCGTTACCCAATGCTTCTACTAAATCTACCTCAATTTGAATACTAGATTTGCTTTCTGGTGCTAAATGTAAATGTTGAGGGCGAATACCCAAAGTTAAAGATTTTACTTTATTTAGCTGTAGAGAAGATTGCCAAATTGGAGGTAAATCCAATTCAAAATAGGGATGTAATAGCTTAGTAGAATTAACTAAAGTTACGGGCAAAAAATTCATAGGTGGAGAGCCAATAAACTCTGCTACAAAACGATTAGCAGGACTATTATATATTTCTAGAGGTGAATCTATTTGCTGAATTTGTCCGTTATTCATGACCGCAATGCGATCGCCCATAGTCATGGCTTCTGTTTGATCGTGGGTCACATAAATCGTGGTTGTCTCTAGCTGTCGCTGAAGTTTGACAATTTGGGCGCGGGTTTGGGTGCGTAGTTTAGCATCCAGGTTAGATAAAGGCTCGTCCATCAAAAAAACCTGGGGGTTACGAGCGATCGCTCTTCCCAAAGCTACCCGTTGTTTTTGCCCTCCTGAAAGTTCTTTGGGCAAACGATATAGCAAAGGCTCTATTTGTAATAGATTAGCAACATATCTCACCCGATCTCGAATACTTTTTTCCTTCGCCGACATATATCTGAAACTACGTGGCAAATTACGAGTCACACTGACTAGAAAATCCTCCGATAGCTTCTTAACTGCTAGCTCTTTGTGGTTTGCTGATGAGTGATAACTGTTGCGTCGCAAACCAAAAGCAATATTATCGTAAATATTGAGGTGGGGATATAAAGCATAATTCTGAAATACCATGGCAATATCCCTCGCTTTTGGCGGTAGATCGTTTACCAGGCGATCTCCAATTCGGATATTTCCCCCTGTCAACTCCTCTAAACCAGCCATTAAGCGTAATAGAGTACTTTTCCCACAACCAGAAGGGCCCACCAAAACCAAAAACTCTCCATTACTAACAGTAAAGTTAATGTCTCGCAAGACGCTAACTTGCTT
Source organism: Waterburya agarophytonicola KI4 (assembly GCF_020640915.1). Lineage (GTDB taxonomy): Bacteria > Cyanobacteriota > Cyanobacteriia > Cyanobacteriales > Xenococcaceae > Waterburya > Waterburya agarophytonicola. Next base: position 25,197 of record NZ_JADWDC010000013.1, read on the forward strand.
GGAGTTAGTTATTTTTTGGATGTTTGCTGATGGAGCAAGATCGTTGCGATCCGCTTGAGAGCGAGAATAGCTTTTATAGACATTTTCGACTACAACCTGTGCCACTATAAAACCTAAATAAAATAGACATTTTGAGTGCTAAGTAATGGTATCACTTGTATTAATGTCCAGGTACGAGAAAAAATATTTATTCCATAATTTCTATAATTTGTTATCTAAATCTTAGGACTCAACACTAAATTATCGATTTATAAAGCGATCGCAAACATCCTGATGCTGTTGTTGAGATTCAGCACTATTGGTCACTATTTCCAGACGTATTTTGGCATTATTGGCAGCAGAAAGACTGGCAATAGCATCTAAAAGATCCTGGGCTGTTTGAAGATCTAGATATTTGCTTCTGACTAGATGAAGACTGTTAGTATCATCTATCTCATCGTATTTGAAACCGTTGACCTTTTCTTGATTAACAATCACTTCTGTGATTTTTTCAGGATTGATACCAACTCTTTCAATAACTAGTTTTTCTCTACGAATGGGTATTTTGATAATTCGAGTTTCAACTTCTTTACGAACAATTACTTCCCCAACCTTTTGCTTGCGACGAGTAACCTGAAGTTTTTCTTCCAACAAAGAAATTTTAGTTAATCCTGAAGTATCATTATATTTCTTAGCGTGATCTAGATTGGAATTCACTTTATAGTCATTCGGTTGAGAGTTAATATCTGGAGAGTTATTAACAAGCTCGCTATCACTGATAGTCATTTTTTTATTATTATTGATTGCGGATAAATTAAGTAATATTCAATCGACAAAGACGCTCTATCGAACGCCTTTGCATAATTGATGTACGATTCAAAAATCGACTAAGGTTAGATTGTTAAATTACAGATTGTTGTTTACTACCGCGTCGCCATCAGTTTCGACATCCAATTCTTCACGACGAATAGTTTCTTTAGCAGAGACTACATCTTTTTCTACTTCTTTGCGAATACTTACTTCTTCTCTGACAAAAGCTTGTTTTTCAATATCAGCAGTTTCTTCGTACATTTCTACTCTTGCTACTTCTCCTGCATTAAAACTAGCTTCCCCAGGAGTTACAGCAGTGGTGTCAGTAGGAGTTGTGCGTTCGACTATCAGTCTTTCTTTCTCAATTGGAACAGATACAGTGGCAGTTTCGGTTTCTACTCTTTTACCAATTGTTACCGCACCAGCTACAAAACGGTCTTTATTTGCGACCAAACGTTCTTCGTATAGTTTGAGGTTTTGACGGTCGTCAACTTCTTGATGTGCGTATAAACTTGGTTCGCGGTCGTAAGCGTAAGAATCGGTCTTATTATATGCACCACTATCATAGCCTCCCGCTTCTTGGGCATAGACAGTGTTGTCGGCATCGTAATCTACTCCTCGATAAATGGTTCTGACTCGTTCTTCGTAGTCATAATCGACGGTCATATCATCGTCATATTCAGGAAGATTTTCAGCCTCTTCTTTGGTTAGACCTTTAGCATAAACTCTTTCTTGGCTGTAGTCTACGCTAGCTCTGCCAATGGGTAAAAGCACTTTTTTGCCAAAAATCCAAAATCCAGTATCGATTACTAAATAGCGAAAGCGACCAGTCTCATCAACAAGAATGTCATAGACAGAACCTATTTTATCATTTTGATAATCATAGACAGAAAAGCTTTTGATGTCTTCACCACCAAAAACATCTTGTTTATAGTCTGGATATAAGTCAGCAATTTTAGCTAGTACCATAATTTGTTTTATTCCTTAGAGATGTTTTTTTATTTCAATTTCACCTTCAGGTTATTATTTATATTTTTTTGTTTCATCTAACTTGTGATGTATATCTCAATAATAATTAGTCGTGCTAATGATATATAAAAATCTGACGATCAAGAAACTACAAGAAACTATTAGTCAAGTTAATTACGATCGCTTTAAAGAAATTTGCTACTATTTTTTTTATATCTTTAGATAGGTTTGTTTTCTACTTTTATTTGAAACTATATGGAATATAGAAACGAAAATACAACTGTTTAAAAATATGAGTAACTCTGAATCACAAAATACTCCCACGGCTGACGGCGGTAAGCAAACCCCCATCGAGCCTTCCGAACGCAAAACAGGACAAGGTACTAGTCAAGATGTTCGTTCTGGTGCAGAACCAGATGCACCAGGTTCTAAGAACGCAAAGGTTGCAGGAGACCCTAACCAAGGTACGGAAGCTCGCTAATCACAGCAGACACAATCAATGTTAATTAAAGATCGGTAGATAAATCTAACCCTAGATCGTCTGCCGATTTTTATTATATGTAAACCTACTAGTCGCACGATCGCAGGTGATAAATAACTATTAAATAACTATTAAATAATCATAGTATCTAACTATTGATAGATAAAAAATATATCGTTTGCTAGATTATTTATCCCCTACTAATTATGTTTAATGGTAACAAGAATATAAAGGAGTAATTGAATTTATGAGTCACCCAGAACACGAAAGAGTATATCGCGAAAGTAATCAAGAAGATGCTTATCGCACTGCTAATAAAGGAGATGTAATTGATGATTCTAAATCTTCAGAAGAAAAAAAAGAACAAGTAGCCGTAGATAGCTGGGACCCCGCAGGTCATGTAAAAGTACCTGCCTACTTCTCCGTGGAAAATGAAAAAGGAGAAGAAGAAGTATTGCATCACGTTAAAGATGCAGAAGAAATCTCCGATGTAATTCGTCAAGCCAGAGTAGACGAAGATGGCGATCGCAAGTGGTAAAGAATTTCTTTAACAATCTTTGGTAGGGAGAAAGACATTAATAGAAGTTTTTTCTCTCTGTTAAAGTTATCAACACTGGCAAATACAAAACTATATTACTATATTACCCAAAATTCTAAGTAACTAAATATAATCACTAGGAGTTTTTTATGAACTTAATTAAATTAACTACAAATACTATTCTTGCTCTAGCTTTTGCTCTTTCTGCTGGTGCTGCATTCGCCCAAGAAAAAGAGGAAAGTGTTAATGAAAACCTTAATCAAGCAGGACAAAATGTCGAAAATGTTGGCGAAAATCTTCAAGATGCAGGAAAGTCTTTAGGCAACAGTATTAAAAATACTGGAGAAGCAGCAGGACAAGGTTTAGAAAATACTGGCGCAGCGGTTGAAGATGGTTTGCAAGATGCTGGTAACGCTATTGAAAATAACTATAACCAAGCCGAACAAGAAGTAAAAGAGACCGCAGTTGAGGCCCAAGAAAATATCAATAACGCAGCCAAGGCTGCTGAAGCAGAGGTAGCAGAGACTGCTGCTGCCATCGAACAGAAGTCTAACTGGGGTTGGTTGGGTTTACTCGGTCTATTAGGACTATTTGGTTTAGCGGGCAGAAAAAAAGAAACCACAGTAGTAGCCGAACGTCGAGATCTAGAGTCTTTAGAACGCAACGATCGCACTGCTAGATCGTAATTGATTATTATCTTTGATTTCTAAATGAGCCTAACTTGAGGGACAGCAATGCTGTCCTTTTTTTTGCTATTAAAACTAATAAATAATATATGTAAGGCAAAAAATACAACAGTCTTAAGAAAGACGATAATCAATCTTAAGACAACTATACTAAGTTTCAATCAACTTGTTATATACATAAATTTTATCTTGAGAGGATTTTATAGTGAGTTTGGGTACGTTAGTCGGGTTTTTGGCAATTATTATTGCTCTTTATATTCTATGGCAAATAAAACAAGTGTTATTGCTGGCATTTGCTGCGGTTGTTTTTGCGACAGCCATCAATCAACTAGTCAAGTTGCTACAACAAAAATTAAAATTAAGTCGAAAAAATGCGATCGCTATATCAGTAAGTGGGGTACTAGCTTTTACTATTGGCTTCATTGCTTTAGTAATACCGCCTTTTATTGAACAATTTCAAGAATTAGTTACTCTAGTTCCAACTGCTTTAGAACAGGTTAGTAATTGGAATGAATGGTTGCGCAATTTATTACCCGATAATTTGATTGAAGACGTTCGGGGACTACAATCTTTGGGTCAAAATCTCCAGTCTTGGCTTGATAAAATAGTCAGCAACTTTTTAGAGTTGTTTTCTAGTACTTTAAGCGTACTACTCAACTCTCTATTGGTAATAGTAGTAACCATAATGTTGTTAGCCAAACCTACTCCTTACAAACAAATATTTCTCTTAATGTTTCCCGCTTTTTATCGTTCTAGAGTTAAGACTATTCTCAAAAAGTGCGAAGAAAATTTGGCAGGATGGGCGATTGGTATCTTATTTAACATGGCTGTAATAGCTATTTTAAGCGGGATTGGCTTATTATTACTTGGTGTTCGATTGCCTTTAGCTAATTGTTTATTAGCAGGAATTTTAACCTTCATCCCCAATTTGGGCCCCGTACTTAGTGTAGTTCCCCCCGCAGCGATGGCTTTATTGGATGCTCCTTGGAAAGCAGTGGCAGTAGTTATTCTTTATATCGTAATTCAACAGGTTGAGAGCAATATTCTGACTCCTATTGTGATGGAAAAGCAAGTGTCTTTATTACCTGCGGTTACTTTACTTTCTCAAGTTGCTTTTGCTGTATTTTTTGGGATTCTAGGCTTATTTTTAGCTCTACCTATTACCGTAGTGGCTCAGGTATGGCTCAAAGAGATATTGGTTCGAGATATTTTAGATCGTTGGCAAGCCAAACCTAACTCCCATAGTTCAAATTTCCGTAAATTAAGTGAAGGTAATAAACGGAGGAGCGATCGCCAAGAAGCAAATCTCGATCGCTCGGGAGTCAAATGACCTTTCAATTCTAAATTTCAAAAGTACATCTCAAGATAGATACTTTATGGCACGTAAAATAATAAGTATTTAAGGCGAATAAATCGATAAGTGCCTTTAAATTGTCATTTAACTCTGGTTTTATGCAAAATAATAGCAATATATACCTTTAGTTAGATGCTGTTACACTACACAAATTGCTATTAATTAGTTAATCAAATAAACTATCGAGGTGAGCTTATGCTACTTAATAAATTCAATAACTGGTTAAAATCCTCTGTTCGTTTAGTATTAACAGTATTAGTCTGCGGTCTATTATTTGTTGCTAGTGCTTATCCCGCGCAGGCAGCAACTAGCAAAACTACTGATGGAGAGGCTAGCCTAAACGAAATTCAGAACAAAACAGACGATGTAGCTCGTTCCAATCCTAGAGGAATCAATGAAGTTACTAAAGAAGCTCAAAAAGGATTAAATGCAGTCCAAGGTAGTGCAGATGCAGATAAAATGATTAGCCCTGATGAAGCTAATGCAACTACAGTAAAAGAAAAAGCATCTAACTTTTTTGATAGTTTAACTAACTAAAGTACAAAGTCAAATACCAATAATTTTTCTCAGTCATTTAGAATTATTGGATCGGAATTATACTTGCACTAACTTTAAAGAAAAACCTAAGTCTAGCAAATTTTAATTCGTAACATATTTCCTGACTATCCAAACCAAAGCTGAGGATATAGTCGGGAATTTCAGCATTAATTCGTTCTACAAAATGCCCCAAACAAACACATCAGAAAATTTCTTAACTCAGATAATTGATACAGTAGGTAGTTTGACAGAAACATTAACTACTCAAACTCAAAAAATCCTCGAACAAACCACTGTTTCTACAGGAGAAACTTTAGCCTGGATTGCTTCTAATCCGATTTTAAGCTCGGCAGATAAGATTCTGGGTTTAGATTGGCTGATGACTTTTTTGGGGCAAGCAGATGTTGCCAAAATAGAAGCCAATGTCGCTAAAATGCGATCGCAATATCCCCAGGAAACGTCAAACCAAATTGCCCATCGTTTGATCGTGCAGAAAACTTGGTCTGGGGGGCGTTTGGGATTATTAACCAATATTATTCCCCCCATCGCAGCATTATTTTTAGGTATAGAATTAATTGCTACGACCAAACTGCAAACCGAAATGGTTTACGAAATTGCCTCCGCTTATGGGTTAGACCTCCAAGATCCTGCCAGACGGGGAGAAGTATTGGCAATTTTTGGTTTATCTTTAGGTGCAGATGTCTTGAAAACAGGCTTGACTGTGGTGGAGATTATTCCTGGTATTGGTGCGGTTGTGGGTGCTTCGACCAATGCAGCTATGCTCTATGTTTTAGGACAAACTGCCTGTCGTTTTTACGAGAGAAAATCTTCTAATATAGAGCTAGCGTTCATACAGCAAGAAACCGATACAGATTGGCAACTAGCTTTAAATCAGTCTAAGGTGATGGATCGTATTTTGGCGCAGATGGTGCGGGTTAGCTATCCCCAACAAGATTGGAAGGAAATTTTACCTAAAATACAAGAAATTTCTCCCGCTTCAGTAGGAACAATTGCCGAAAATTTAACAAGCTCTCACGATCTTGAAGCACTACTAGACGAACTAATTCCTGAATTTGCTCCTCTAACTTTAAACAGATGTTATGAGATTGCTATATCCAATGGCAATATCACCTTAGAAGAGCAAGAAATATTGAGTCAATTAGCAGTTAAATTTGACTTAGATATGTCAACATTAAATGGCGAACAATATTAGTTTTAGAACAAATCTCAAAAATAATTTCTAATTAGCGATCGCTGATGAATGTTTATCAATATACAATTCTCATAGTTGAAGATTCTGCTGAGGATCGAGAACTCTATCGTCGATATCTCGATCGCGAAATTATCTTTAAATACCAAATTGTTGAGGTTGAATCTGGAGAAGATGGTCTAAGGCAACTGGCAACAATTCAACCCGATCTAGTTTTACTCGATTATCTCTTACCAGACTTTACTGGTTTAGAATTTATCGAAGAATTAAAAGCCCAGACCAGCAAAACTCCCTCGATTATCATGCTCACAGGGCAAGGTAGTGAAGCCGTAGCAGTAGAAGCCATGAAAGGGGGGGTGAAAGATTATCTGATCAAAGGACAGCTAACTCCTTCCATATTAACCGCCTCAGTCAAGAATGTATTACAGCAAGATCGTTTGCAATCTTTACTCAATAAAAGTTTTCAACAGCAGCAACTGATTGCAGAAACTGCTTTGCGCATTCGTCAGTCACAAAATTTATCAGAAATTCTCGATACCGCAGTTAGAGAAGTACAGCTATTGTTAAATTGCGATCGCGTGGTAATTTATAAATTTGCCCCAGACATGAGTGGGGATGTGGTTGCAGAGTCAATTAAACCCCATTGGACAAAGTCTCTCGGACAAAAAATAATTGATACTTGCTTTAAGGATCGGGGCGCGCTGAGATATCAACAAGGAGAAAGCCTTGTTGTTAATAATATTTACGAGTATGGGCTGTCTAAATGTCATATCGACTTATTAGAAGAATTTGAAGTCAAAGCTCACATAGTATGCCCTCTCTTGCTTTCCCCTTCCCTCCTCAAACAAGACTCCGAATTATGGGGTTTGTTAATTGCTCATCAGTGCAGTCAAACCCGCTATTGGGAAGCGGATGAAGTAAAGTTATTCGACAAATTGTCAGTACAACTGGCGATCGCGATACAGCAAGCAGAATTGATTAGCAACCTCAAAAACGAATTAAATGCTAGAAAAAAATTAGAAATAGAATTAGCCAGAAGAGTTCAAGTACTAGAAGCTTCTGAAGACTATATCGGGTTGGCAGACCTCCACGGGCGAGTGATTTGGAATAACCCTCCTATGAAGCAATTAATGGACATAGATGACGATGAAGATATTACCAAATTATCGATTCTCGACTATTATCCAGCTTGGGCTTTAAAGATTGTCAAAGAGCAAGGAATTCCTAGTGCGATCGCTAACGGCACTTGGTTGGGAGAAACAGCCCTATTGACCGAGGATGGTCGAGAATTACCTGTATCTCAGCTAATTATTGCCCACAAATCCGCTAATGACAAAATTGATTATATATCCACAGTCATGCGGAATCTTAGCCAACAGAAAAAAGCCGAAAACTCTCTTAAAGAAAAAGCCCAAGAACTTAAATGGTCCAATCAAGAACTTCTTAAAATCACCGCCTTACTCAAAAAACGCAATCAAGAATTAGACAGCTTTGCCTATGTTACTTCCCACGATCTTAAAGCACCATTGCGGGCGATCGCTAACTTAGCAACCTGGTTGGAAGAGGATTTGGGAGACCAAATACCCGAAGAAAGTCAGCAGCAACTCCAGTTAATGCAATCTAGAGTGCAACGCATGGATGGATTAATTCAAGGATTACTCGAATATTCTCGTATTGGTCGACAAAACACTCCCATTAAAACTGTTGATGTGGGAAATCTAGTGCGTAATATTGTCGATTCCCTCGCACCACCGCCAGGGTTTAAAATCGAGATCGCCGATTCTATGCCCAGGTTAGAAACAAAAGAACTATTATTACAACAAGTTTTTTCTAATCTAATTAGTAACGCCATCAAATATCATCCCCAAGAATCGGGTAATATTCTCATATCAGTTGAAGAAGCAGCAGAATTTTATCAGTTTAGCGTCTGTGATGATGGACTGGGTATCGATCCTCAATACCACGATCGCATTTTCACGATTTTTCAAACTTTACAAGCAAGAGACACTATTGAAAGCACGGGAATTGGCTTATCTATTGTGAAAAAAATCGTTGAAGATCAAGGTGGAAAAGTTTGGGTGGACTCTCAACTGGGAGAAAAAACAACTTTTTACTTTACCTGGTATAAGTAACTTGAGTGACTAAATGACAGTCAAAACCTCAATAAAGTTGCCCATTTCCCCCATTATCTAATAAATTTTAATTTACTCGTATTTATTATCAAAATTAATTGGTTGGCGCGTTTCTGGGCGATCGCCACGGTCGTCATACCGACTATCGGAGTTACGATCTTCAGCATCGTCGTAGTCGTCGTAATCATCATAATCACCGCTATCTTCCGAGTCTTCCGAATAATCAGACCCAGCATCATCTACGGGTTGATAATCAACCACATAATCTCCTGGGATAGTTTGTTCGTCTTCTTCATAGTTTCTTCCTACCTCTGCATCATCGTAACCACTACCAAAATTTTCCCCATCATCATAACTATCTTCTGGTTCGTAGCTTCTACCTAGATCCCCAGGGCTAGGTCTGCGTTGGGAAGTAGCAGCAGGGGGCGGAGTAGGGTCAGAATATCTATCTTCTCTGGTAGGACGAGGACGAGGACGGGAACGAGGGGAAGGGCGAGAATTATCAGCCCATTCATCTTTGGCATTCCAATCATCATAGCTATCATTGGGTGGTGCGCTGGGGCGACGTCTGGGTCGACTATCTTTTTCAGCATAGCGATCTCTACCAATAGCTGAATCTCTATTTTCGGGACGGTTGCGACTCGTTCTGCGTCGGGGTTCATCTCTAACATCGCTCTGGGGCGATGGTCTTCTTCTGGGTTCGGAACGACGAGGGGGACGAGGATTAGGATCGTCGTAGGCTCTTAATCTGGGACTATTATAGTTAGGTTTAGCTCCTTCATAAACATTGTCATAGGGGTCAATTTGATCCAGTTCCGCTTCAGTATAGACTCTAGTACGACTAACAGGGCGATCTCGATCTACTATAGGCGTATTGCGCCTGGCTTGTTCTGTGGCTACACCACGCATTCTGATGCTTTCGAACGCAAAGAAAATTGCCGTCCCTGTCAGCAAAAATTGACCAAATTGCAAAATGGGGTCTAACCGCCAACCGTTAAAGAGTAAAATAATTCCACATAACAAACCCACCGCAGCAAAAAAGATATCATAATCCCTTGCTAACTCTGGGCGAATTGAGCGCAGGAAAAACAAACCTGCTCCCGCTACTGCTAAGAATAAACCTAAGATAGCTGCTGCATTCAGCCCAAAATTGACCATTACAATTCTCCTAATCTGGTTCTCATAGTTGTGAGTATGAATATGTCTATACTCATCTTAAGTGATCTATATTTATAATCTACCCAGAACAGTCATAACTCTTCTATTGGCGAACTTAATACCCGCAAGGTATAGCCCTGTAAAAATATAACGACGGAACTGCTGGTAATGCTACCCTATCTCTGCAATAGAGACTATTCCGTCGTCCAAAAATTAATAACAATTTATTGCCAAAGCAATCTTATAACTTAAGATCTGCGTTTGATTTTGTCACTTTGACTGAGAACAATCAAGGCAATGGTTGCGGGGATAACCACAATTACTGCACCCAATCCGATGCTTAAAAGAAAATTAGTTAATGAGGGAGTCATATTTTTAATCCTGACTATTGTTGTCTATGTATTAATAATTTACGTTATTTTGTAATTTTAAAAGTTTTTTAACCAAAACTAAAGTTAATTACAATCTGGCATTCTAAAGAAGCTCACCATATATTGTAAGGGGATGGCGGTCAAAAGAAGACAGGTAGTTCTTAAATGTATTCCAAAATTCCAGTACAATAAATTAAAATATATTTACATTATGTATTGTTTCTAGCAAATAATCTTATTTTTAAATCAAAGTCATGAATTTATCAAGTTGGGGAGCGGTCTCGGTTAGTCTTTTACTCGGATTAATGACAATTTTATTTATCTTTAGAATTGTCCTCACTTGGTATCCCCAAGCCGAGCTTACTCGTTTCCCTTTTAGTCTTGTCGTTGTCCCTACAGAGCCATTTCTGGCACCCTTGCGTAAAGTAGTATCTCCCATTGGCGGAGTGGATATTACTCCAATTATTTGGGTTGGACTCTGCACTCTATTGCGAGAAATATTAGTCGGTCAACAGGGATTGATTACTATGGCATTGACTAATTAAACAATAATGTGCTGTTGCTAGCTGGATTTCAGTGATTATCTTTCTCTTTTTTCCTATGTTGCTCAATTTTGTTTAATCTTGCTCTCTAAATTGATCGGGTTAATTCAGTACAGCAATACATGGCAAGATCGGAAAAATCAGGACAATAAGCGACAAGACGTGAATTTTGCCAATCGTTATAATTAGCTCAACAATTAACAGTATGGCGGTTGAGTTATCTCGATTGAGTCGATCTTGAAACCAAATTTTTGCCTGACTTCACCAGTACAGCTAGGGGCTTATACTCTAGCAAATCGAATAGTCTTCGCCTCAAACCTGCGATCGCAAGCATATAATCATTTACCTCAACCAGAAGCTATTACTTATTATGGCGATCTGGCTGACTATGGATTAATTATTACCGAACCAACTTTGATTGCACCTTTAGATCCTTTATCTCATTATCCAGAGGTAATTTTACTCAACACAATCTAGTCGAACAAGACCATAGAGGAGTCAAAAAAATTACAAATGCTGCTCTTGGATATCAATCATTTTATAATGCTTGGCGAACAATTAAAGGGATTGAAATTATGCGAATGATTTATAAAGCTCAAGTCAAAGGAGTTAGTAGAAATGATGTCTTAGCAGAAAAGAAATTCATAGATTCTCTATTTATAGGAGATCGTTACTTCTTGAAAAACTAGAGAGCTAAAGAAAAGAATTATAAATTGTTGCAGCATAGAGGTTCTTTAGTATGAGATTTTAAGTATAGGTATAAATATGTAGATGAATAGATAGATTTTAATAGAATGTTACAAGAGCAACAATCAACGGTAGTAGTAACAGGAGCGTCTTCTGGAGTTGGTCTATACGCTGCCAAAGCTTTAGCAGATCGAGGTTGGCACGTAGTTATGGCTTGCCGCAATTTGCCTAAAACTGAAAAAGTCGCCGAGCAAGTCGGCATGAGCAAAGATAGCTATAGTATTATTCATCTCGATCTCGCTTCTTTAGATAGCGTGCGTCAATTTGTCACTGATTTTCGCGCTACGGGTAAATCTCTCGATTCTTTGGTGTGTAATGCTGCGGTATATCTACCCCTAGAAAAAGAACCTCAACGCAGTAAAGAAGGCTATGAATTGAGCGTTGCTACCAATCACTTAGGACATTTCTTATTATGCAATCTGATGTTGGAAGATCTAAAACAATCTCCAGCGCCAGAGAAAAGACTGGTCATTTTAGGTACTGTTACTGCCAACCCCAAAGAATTGGGCGGTAAAATTCCCATTCCCGCACCGCCAAACTTAGGCGACTTGCAAGGAATGGAAGCGGGTTTTAAAGCACCTGTGGCAATGATTGATGGTAAGAAATTTAAACCAGGTAAGGCTTATAAAGATAGCAAGCTCTGTAATATGCTAACTATGAGAGAGTTACACGATCGCTATCACGAGTCTACAGGAATTATTTTTAATGCCCTCTATCCTGGTTGCGTTGCCGAAACAGCACTATTCCGCAATCATTATTCTCTCTTTCAAACTATCTTCCCTTGGTTTCAGAAAAATATTACAGGGGGTTATGTAACCGAAGAATTGGCAGGGGAAAGAGTCGCCAAAGTTACTGCCGATTCTGGGTTTAACGAGTCTGGAGTTTACTATAGCTGGGGAAATCGTCAAGCAGAAGATCGCGCAGCCTTCAAGCAAGAAATATCCGACGAAGCGATGGACGACAACAAAGGCAAACGTCTTTGGGAATTAAGCGAAAAGTTGGTCGGACTTGCTTGATGATAAATTGTTTTTTTCGGATCGCTATTAACTCCTCATATGCCCTCAAGGATTCCCTCTGGTGATGAAGCGGTATGCTAAAGCATTTGCGAAGTTAATCTTTAGGATAGCTTCGCAAATGCTTTAGGAGTCTTTTCTGCAAAGCTCATTAAGCTGCTTGGTTGACAGAGTTATTAACTAACCTGCCGTCTTCCATATGCACAATACGATCGGCAATATCGAGAATGCGATCGTCATGGGTAACCAGCAAAATTGTGCTACCTTGTTCTCTCGCTAGCTTTTGCATAATATTGACTACATCTCTTCCCGATTTACTATCCAAAGCTGCGGTAGGTTCGTCAGCGAGAACGATCGCAGGATGTGCCACCAAAGCACGAGCGATCGCAACCCTTTGTTTCTGCCCGCCAGATAATTTATCGGGATAGTAATTAACTCGATCTGCCAAACCCACTTCTTCTAGAATGGCAGTAGTGCGATCGCGCATTTCGGCTGGAGAATATTTACCGTGTACCTCTAAACCCATCTGCACGTTTTGCAAAGCAGTCAAGCTGTGATGTAAGTTGTGTGCCTGAAAAATATAGCCATTCTTGCGTCTAGCTTGCACCAATTCAGCAGAACTCGCCCCGCATAGTTCTTTACCGAGAATTTTGCAGCTTCCCGACTGGGGCGATCTTAGTCCACTAATTAGGGTTAATAACGTAGTTTTACCAGAACCCGAAGGCCCTGTCATTAAGATAATTTCTCCGCGATCTATTTCCAAATTGATGTCGAATAATACTTGTTTGCGGAGTTCGCCTTTGCCAAAATAATGATTTAGATTGTGGATATCTATTACTGGTTGTTGATTAACCATGATTAATATATTTATTTGATTTTTTAGTTTGGAAAATATGTCGTTAAAATATATCGGCAGGATCGGCTGATTGGAGTTTCCGAGTGGCGATCGCACCAGAAACACCACACATTATCACAGTTAGAATCAAGACTGTAATCGCTCTCGATATAGGTAAGACAATCGGTAAAGCCGTAGCTGCTGCGGTTAATCGGTATAGTCCCATTGCTAAAAATGTACTGGGAATAAAACCAGCAATCGATAGAATCAGAGCTTCTTCAAACACCACAAAAAGTAAATAGGAGTTCTTATAACCCATTGCCTTAAAGGTGGCGTATTCTGCCATGTGGTCGTTCACGTCGGTGGAAAGAACTTGATAGACAATCACAATGCCGACGATAAAGCCCATCGTTGTTCCCAAAGTAAACACGAAGCCAATCGGAGAACGATTTTGAATGTAAGTTACTTCTTTGGCAACATATTCCTCATGGGTATAGGCTTCTACATCTTCAGGGAGATAAGCGTTTAAACTAGCTCTGGTTGCTTCCAAATCCTGTCCTGGTTCGAGGTTAATAATCCCTAAACTGACCGTTCCCTGTTGCTTACGGGGAAATAAACGCAAGAAATTATAATCGCTCGTCATCAATGCCCCATCATCGGCAAAGGAAGCACCCACCTCAAACAAACCAGCTATGGTTACGGTAGTGCGATCGCTTTCGGTAGTTAAGGGTTTTCCCTGTTCGACTTGGGCAATTACCTCTTCATATTTTCCCCTAGAGGCGCGATCGAATAGCACCGTGTCGGGAATTTTGACTTTATCTAGCTGACGGTTAACTTCTGGTAAATTGAAAGCTGGTCGTTCTGGATCGAAACCTACAACCATCATAGAGGTTTTTTCTTTAGTTTGAGGATTGCGCCATTTGAGAGAACCGATATAAACGGGTTCGGCAGATTCTACTCCAGGCACATCCATCGCTTGATAAAGTCGCCGTCGCGGAAAAGTATATAGCTCGTTAAAATTTGTCGCTTGGGTACTAAGCAAGACAATGTCTCCATTTACCAGTCTGGGATACTGGGTGTTGGTTTTGAATAAGGCATCTTTGAATCCCAACTGCATAAACATTAAGATGTCTGCAAAAGCTATTCCTGCTAATGCGGTGAGCATTTTCATTTTGTCGTGCTTTAGCTGTAGCCAACCTAAAGGAGTGCGGTTTTTTAGTGATGTGAACATTGTTTTGCGATCGTTGTTAATTGATTTGTATATTGTTTTGATTTACTGGTTCGTTTGTTAGTTGTTAGTTGCTACTTACTACTTACTACTTACTACTTGCTACTTCAATCCTGGCGTTCACCTGCAAATTAGTCAGTCCTGCTACTTTCTGGCTAGATTCTTGGTCTAGCTTGACTTTGACCTCAACAACTCTGGCATCTATATTGCTGGTGGGGTCTGTGTTAACTACTTCTTGTCGTTCTATTTCTAAGCCGATTCTTTCTACTGTTCCCTCTAGCTTTCCTTCAATTGCACTACTGGTAACTGTCACGGGTTGCCCTAGTTTGACTTTGCTAATGTCGCTTTCATAGACTTCGGCTACGGCATACATTTCTTTTATTTGTCCAATTCTGGCTATACCTTCGTCGCTAGAAGCTATTTCTCCTGGACGAATCATCGTTTTGATTACCGTTCCTGCTTGGGGTGATTTTATGTATGCGCGATCTAATTCTGCTTGGGTGGTTTTAACTGCTGCTTGTGCCTGTCTTACTTCTGCCTCGGCTACTGCTATATCTACAGGACGTACCTCCGCTATTTTGTTGAGGGTAGCTTTGGCTTCAGCGATTTGTTCTTGTTGGGATGATTTGATTCGATTGAGATTGGCTTGCGCTTCTGCTACTTGTTCTTTTGCTGTTTCTAAAGCTAAATATTTGCTATCTCTTTCGGATGCGGAAATTGCTCCATCTTGGTAAAGTTGTTCGTAGCGTTGATATTCTACTTGGGCGTTATTTAGTTCTGCTTTAATTCGCGATACTGTAGCACTTTGGGCAATGATATTATTGCTGCTTTCAGCCTCGATACGAGCGATCGCTGCTTCTTGGGCTTTAATTTCTCCTGTTTTTGCCCCTGCTTTGACTAGTTCTAGATTTGCTTGGGCTACTTTTACTTCTTCTTGGGATTGATTTAAAGCTGCCTCTAAGCGATCGCGACTGTCTAAAACGGCAATTACCTGACCCTTTTCTATTTCGTCTCCTTCTTTGACCAGCAATTCATCGATGCGATTTCCTGATGCACCAGAGGAGACTGATATTTGAATTATTTCTCCACTGGGTTCTAGTCTGCCTAATGCTGTTACTGTTTTAATTTCGGGCATCGTCTGTACTGGTACTTCAGATTGAGAAGTATCTGTTTGAGTCAATCTATAAACTGTTACGCCACCAAGCATTAAAGCTAAACCAATAACTAAAGCGGGTATTTTTTTCACCAGAGGCTTGCTAGATTTGGTTTTATTGTCTGCTGTATATTCCATAGTTACTAACTTTTTTTATTATTCAACTAAACTGAATAGTTCAGCTATTACTATGCTAAACTAAACTGAATAGTTTAGCAATACTTTTTCATTTCCAGTAAACATGACTAAAAGCGATCGCCAGATTTCTGAACGAACAAAATCAGAAGCTAAAACCACAGCTATCTTAAGTGGGGCAATGAAAGAGTTTCTGCAAAATGGCTATGCGGGAACTAGTATGGATAAAGTGGCAAAGTCAGCAAGGGTTTCTAAAGCAACGGTATACAGTCATTTTGGAGATAAAGAAAATTTGTTTAATGCAGTGATGCAGGATTTAGTCAAAGACAAGTTTCAGCAGGTGATGAGTTTGGAGAAACCTCAATCGTTAGAACAAGATCCTCAAGTAGTGTTGTCAGGGATGATGACGAAAATGCTTGCCAATATCCAAAACAATCGCTCTTTCCAGGATTTTATGCGGATTATTATTGGTGAGTCGGGGCGTTTCCCAGAATTAGCTAAGGCTTATGTTAACAATGTGGCTAAACCCACCATTGAAATCTTGACCAAATACTTAAAGTCTCATCCTGCACTTGAATTAGCCGATCCCGAAGCTACAGTCAGGGTGATGATGGGGACAATGGTTTACTTTGTAATGCTGCAAGAAATGCTGCACGGTAAAGATATTGTGCCATTAGAAGGCGATCGCGTTATTAAAACCTTGACCGATCTGATTACCGAAGGTTGAGATTAACATGATAATTTAGATACCCTTTTAATCTATAAAGTAAGGCTTAAATTAATTAGACAAAAAGTTGGGTTAAATCTATTTCTAATTTAATTTTCTGGGAAATACTCGTAAAATATCTACTAGTAGATATAGAGTTCATCTATTTACCCTTACAGAGTAGAACCTACTGTCTAAACCCATAATTATAGACCGCCTAGAAACTATGAAATCTCATATCCTAGTAGTAGAAGATGAAGCCAAACTCGCCCAGTTCGTAAAGATGGAATTAGAGTTTGAAAATTATGAGGTGACGGTGGCGACAGAAGGTTTTGGGGGACTATCTGTAGCTAGGGAAGTCAAACCAGACCTTATTTTACTTGATTGGATGTTACCAGGGATATCTGGACTAGAAATATGCCGTCGCCTGCGTCAGACTGGGGATAAAGTGCCGATCATACTGCTTACTGCCAAAGATGAAGTAAGCGATCGCGTGACGGGTTTGGATGCGGGGGCGGATGATTATGTCATTAAGCCTTTTAGCATTGAGGAATTGCTGGCTAGGATACGGGCTAGTTTGCGTCGCGAACAAGAGGAAGATTTAGATTTGCTACAGTTTAGCGATCTAACTCTCAATCGTTCTACCCGCGAGGTATTTCGAGGTAAGCGATCGATTGAATTGACGGCTAAAGAATTCGATCTGTTAGAATATCTTATTGCTCATCCCCGTCAGGTATTAACTCGCGATCAAATTTTGGAACGAGTCTGGGGTTACGACTTTATGGGGGACTCGAATATTATTGAGGTTTATGTCCGCTATCTCCGCCTCAAGCTGGAGGAAGATAAGGAAAATCGGCTAATTCAAACTGTGCGCGGAGTTGGTTATGTTTTGCGAGAATAACTTGCTTATGAACTACTCCTACCTACTCCGTGAAGTTCGTTAAAAATAATAATAAAAAACAATTAGCCAGTTGAAAATCTGTCATTTGATACTTATATTCTCCAAAATATCCCAATACCATAAGATACTTGGTTAAAAAAATAACCAATGTGATTAAAAATCTAATATTTGGTGTGAAGAGTATGAAAATTAAAACAGCTATTTTAGCTAGTATATTGCTAGCAAGCCTTCCTGTTGCGGTTAAGGCACAAAATATAGAAAATTATGAAGATTACCAAGTAGGCTGCGAGGCTGGTGTTGATTGTAATAACTTTGATGTTATTTACGAACAAGAGTCTGAAGATCGTAACCAGATTTCTCAAAGAACCCGCACTCGTCGCACTCGCAGAACAAGTTCCTTTGACAAGTATTATGCAGGTGGTAATGTAGGAGCTTTCTTTGGTGGAGATGGTACTGATGTCGGTATTGGTTTCGGCGGTTTACTAGGATACAGATTAACCGAGCAAGTTTCTGCCGAGCTTGAGGTTTATGATTATTTTGGCGGTACGGATTTTGACGACTTAGGATACAACTTGTTAGGAATTGCAGCTAACGCTACTTTCAGATATCCTTTAAACCAAAACAATTCTAAAAGTATCTATGCTTTTGGTGGTGCAGGTGCTGGTTTTGGTGTTGTATCTGCTACTGGAGATGCTGTTGATGCAGCAAAAGATCAAGCAGAACAACTAGGACTCGAAGAACCTGATACAAGTGAATCTGGTTTCTTACTCCAAGGAAAAGTGGGGGTAGGTTATCCCGTTGCCGAATCTATAGATGTTTTCGGGCAATTTCGCTATCTAAATGTATTTGTTGATGGCGACAACGGAGACGCTTTTACTCTAGATGCGGGAGCAAGCTTTAGTTTCTAATTAATCTAACTAAATTATTATTGAAGGACATAACTGTAGTTGCGTCCTTTTTTTTGTTTCGCTTGGTTTCAGACTTTTACAAATACTTTTGCACGACTTCCCAGCCCGTCCAAGAAACATAGGCTAATCCTACAAACAAAATAGCATTAAGAGTAACGTGGAGCGATCGCGCCCAGGAATTACGAGAATCGATCTGGTTGGCACTCCAGGCGGAAAGAGAAATTAAAAGCACTACAAATAAGCCAGACCAAAGATGGGGCGAATGTCCCAGACTGCCATAGTAACCCACTGTGCCTACAACACCGATCGCCAACAATAATAAAACTAAAAAGACAATAATTATTCCGCCAATATAGTGAGCGTTAACCAGCCAAGGGGGACGACCAATTCTAGCAGCGCGACCATAAAACATCCAAGCCCCAGAGAACAACAGCAATAAATAAAAAGCGATCGTTCCTCCCATTGCCCAAGCTGCAATTTTCCACAGCCATAGAAAAGACGGTAAATTCAAATCTTTTGTCCAAATTATTAATTTTAGTATAAATAAAAGTGGCAAAAAACAATGGAGTTGCCAAATTTAGCAACTCCCAGCCCGATTTTTAATTTTGAATGTAACTAACTGCTCGACATTCCTAAACTGCAATGTTGAGAGATGAAGAAACTGCTTCTTCGCGATCGCCATTATTTATTTCACTAATGGGTGTAGCATTAGCATTACTCGTATTTTGTTCTGGTTTGTTGCTTGGTTCTGGTTCGACTGCTTGTAGAGCCAGTTTCTTACAGGGAATTGTGTCTGAAAGAATCGCGCTAGCCATCATTCCTGAATGTATTTCTAATACTGCCGTGGGTTCGGCTTCAAATACGAGCCTTTGCCCTGGAAACACAACTCGCTCAAAATACCAGTTAGGAATATTGGTGATGCGAGCTATCTGAATCTGACTAGTTGCATTTACGTAACAGCAAAGAATGCGGTTTTTATCGTCATTTGGGAGGGAATCTAAGATCTGAGCCATGACTATTGAAGAGATTAAAAGTAATTTTTTATCGCTATATATAAGCTAGCATCGCTCGATCCCCATCGGTTGTAAAACTAGCTACCGATAGACATTTATATAATCTTTTGTTTGATTAACTCTCAACTTTACTTCCTTAATATTGTTTTAATTTTTTCTAAAAATTAGTTGCGAATTACTGACATAATTGACTTAATAGCAAAAATGCGATCGATAAACAAACTTTAAAGTATCTACATTTACGGAAATATCTTGGTTTGCCACTCAAAAAAATAGACAAGTTTGGGGGCATCTAAGTAATTTGGTTGATTGTGGGAAATATTATCGCTAAAGTTAAGTTATATGAATAAATTATGACCGTTGAAGGTAAACAATCAATTTTATACCTTTGATTAACTTATAAAATTTGCAAAACTTAACACTATAAGAAAAATCATGACTCAAAGAATCCTGTATGTTCGTCTTCCTTGTAATCCCATTTTTCCGATTGGAGTAGTCTATCTTGCAGACCACGTTCATAAGCTATTTCCTGATGTAGAGCAAAAAATATTCGATCTTGGTACTGTTCCCCCCCTAGACTTTGACAATGCCTTAGACAAATGTGTAGATGAATTTAAACCATCTTTACTCGTATTTTCCTGGCGCGATATCCAAATTTACGCACCTGTGGGAGGTAGAGGCGGTAATCCACTACAAAATGCTTTCGAGTTTTACTACGCTAAAAACCCTCTAATTAAATTGCGGGGTGCTTTGGGTGGTTTGAAGGTAGCAACTGCTTATTATGGAGAATTATGGCGCAATACAGGCTTGATTAAACGAGGATTAAACAGAGCGAAAAAATATAGTCCTGATGCTCGTGCAGTGGTAGGGGGTGGTGCAGTTAGCGTATTTTACGAACAGTTGCAGCAAGACTTACCCCAAAACACCATCGTCTCGGTAGGAGAAGGAGAGCAATTATTAGAAAAAATCCTGAGCGATCGAGAGTTTCGCGACGAACGTTGTTATGTAGTTGGAGAAAACAAGATCAGGGAAAAATTGATCCATGAATGGCCTACTCCCATTGACAAAACTGCCTGCAACTACGACTACATTGAAACTGTTTGGCCTGAATTTAACTACTATCTTCAGGAAAATGATTTTTATATTGGAGTACAAACCAAACGAGGCTGCCCCCACAATTGCTGCTATTGTGTCTATACCGTAGTGGAAGGCAAGCAAGTAAGAATCAATCCTGCCGACGAAGTTGTTGCCGAAATGCGCCAGCTTTACGACAGAGGAATTCGCAATTTTTGGTTTACCGACGCTCAATTTATTCCAGCAAAGAAATATATACCCGACGCGATTGAATTGCTACACAAAATAGTCGATTCTGGCATGAAAGATATTCATTGGGCTGCTTATATCAGGGCGGATAATGTAACAGCAGAGTTAGCCGATCTCATGGTACAAACAGGAATGAACTATTTTGAGATTGGAATTACTAGTGGCTCTCAAGAGTTAGTCCGTAAAATGCGTATGGGCTATAACTTGAAAACTGTGTTGCAAAACTGTCGCGATTTAAAAGCAGCAGGATTCAACGATCTAGTTTCGGTCAACTACTCTTTTAATGTAATTGACGAAACCGAAGCGACTATCAAACAAACTATTGCTTATCACCGAGAATTAGAAGCCATTTTTGGGAAAGACAAAGTAGAGCCAGCAATTTTCTTTATTGGTTTACAACCCCATACTCATCTGGAGGAATATGCCTTTGAACAAGAAATCTTACAACCAGGATATAATCCCATGAGTCTAATGCCCTGGACTGCTAAAAAACTACTCTGGAATCCCGAACCCTTGGGTTCTTTCTTTGGAGAAGTGTGTTTGCAAGCTTGGAAGCAAAACCCCAACGACTTTGGCAGGGAAGTCATGGATATCCTAGAGAATAAGTTAGGTAAAGCTCCCCTAGAAGAAGCGTTAACCGCCCCTGTAAAATCAGATAAACAGAAAATGACTGCTTCTGTTTAAAAAATAAATTTATGTTAACCATTAAATGCGCTAACAGTAATGCCTTTGGCAAATCACGCGATCGCATTTTATTTTTAGAAACTCAATTTTTATTATGCTGGAAGGCTCGATATTAAGAAGATTAGATGAGGCTCATCGTGATGGTAAGCAACCCTTGAATTTAGGGGTTTATTACAAAAATACTTTGGTAGCACTCTGTCATGCTTTGGAAGATTTTATCCTAGATTCCGATAGTGCGCCGATCGCGATCGCGGCTTTTCAGCGTGGTAAATGGTATCTAGAAGAAGCAGATCGTTATAGCGATTTGGCAGATAAAGCCCAGCATGTGGTAATTTTGGCGACTGCCGAGGCAGGATTTGACAGCCATCCTACCAGTGAAAAAGATAACGTTAAGTTAGTCGATCTCAAGCCAGAAGATCCCGTTGCGGAAGAGTGGCATTTAATGATTATTTCTTCTACCTATACCGCAATGGTACTGTGTCAGGAATTGTCAGATGAAGATTATGGAGACAACAAGCCCAAAGAAGATTTAGAACGTAAATTTTACGGTTTTTGGACATTTGAACCAGCATTAGTCCGCGAAACGGTAGACTTAACCATCGACCATATTAAAGGTTATCAACCAGAGTTAGCGAAGCTATTAACAGAAAAAGTCGCTCAAATGACAGACGAGCATGGCATCAGACAACGAGACGATCTCGATGCGGTTGTAACTCAAGTGATCGAATATCTGCAAGACAGTCAAAAAAATCTACATCACCCAAATAAAGCCTCTACCTTCAATGTTTTTAAAGATTTAGATGAGAACATCATTTCTAATGAAATGCAAGCCTTCTTACGAATGGCTCAACTACTAGATGCCACGGATGTTAGGAATCCGATGGCAGCTTCGGAAGTGGCAGCAATGGCAGAAGCAATGGCACAGTTACTCGATCTTCCTGCGTGGCAAGCCAAACGCCTTTATATTTCTGGGTTGCTACATCGCGTGGGTTTGCCAGAAGTAATGAAGGATCGTAATAAACAGTCTAAAGTGCAAAAAGAGGCTTTGAATAAAACTGATTCTGCTTCTAAAGCTTCTGTTTTGCGAGTAATGCCTCAGTTAGAAGCAATATCCAAAATTTTGACTCACCAAAGAGAAGCCTGGGATGGATCGGGAATTCCTTCGAGGTTGGCTTATGATGCTATTCCTTTGGAATCGCGAATCATTTGCTTGTTGGCAGATTTTCAACAAAAAATGAAAGCATACAAACAATATTCCTCCGATAAAAATCCGATTACCAACGCTTTGGCAGACTGTCAGGCTTTGGCGGGTAAGCGATACGATCCAAAATTACTTGATGCTTTATCTCTCTTGGTAATGGGAATGCAACAGGGTATGACTCTTCAGGCATATCGACCTAAAATTGCTACGGGAATGTGGCTCATAAACTCTGGCAATGTTAATCGCAAAGCTCCATTTTCTTAAGTAATTTGAATGCTTCGGCTTACTAAAATAAAATTCATTTTTAACGAAATATAAAATATAAATTAATGACCCTAGATACAGTTCGCGCAGGAAAAGAAAAACACTTCCCAGGAATAGATTTAGAAGACGAGGATTTGGCTCACTGTCAGTTAGAAAAAATTAATTTAGCTGGGGCAAATTTAAGTGGTGCGGATTTTTCTTGCTCTAACCTGAGAGGGGCAAGACTAGATGGAGCAAACTTATTAGGAGCAGATCTCAAACTAGCTGATATTAGGGCTAGTTTATTAGGAGCTAACTTGATGCAAGCCGATCTCAGCAGTGCTGACTTGCGTGGTAGCAACTTGAGAGGAGCGAATCTCATGGGAGCAAAATTATCCCAAGCTGCTCTATCGGGAGCATTCTTAAGCGGTGCAAATTTGACGGGAGTTGATTTAAAAGGAGTCGATTTGCGAGGAACAGACTTACGAGGCGTCAATCTTAATAGTGCTAACCTGAAGGGAGCTAATTTATCTCAGGCTGACTTGCAAGGTGCAAACTTGAGCGAAACAAATTTGGAAGAAGCCGACTTGCGGGGGGCAAACTTAGCTGGGGCTAATTTAGTTGGGGCTAATTTGCTTTGTGCAGAATTAGAAGGTAGCAATGTGAATGGAGCAAACTTAGAAAGGGCTTGTATTTTGGGTACGGCGATCGCAAGATCGAGATAAGCAGCTATAAGTTCCTTCTGACTTCTTGAATTTTCTGATTCTTGAGTTTTTCAAGCAAGATTTTTTCCAGATCGTCAAAATAAAAAGCTCTCAGAAACGTAGACACAGAAGCAATCCACCTATATTTCTAAAAGCTTTAATTTTAAAACTTATTAAAAATTTATTAAAGAAACTTAGAAACGATTGTTTCTACCACCACTATTTCTATTATCTTCACGGGGTCTAGCTTTGTTGACTTTTAGCTGACGGTCCATCCATTCAGCACCATCTAAAGTTTCGATCGCTTTATCTTCTTCTGCTTCGGATTCCATTTCCACAAAAGCAAATCCGCGCACGCGACCTGTTTCGCGATCAGTAGGAACGTGAACCCGTTTAACAGTCCCATATTCGGCAAAGACTTCACTTAAGTCTTGCTGGTTAACATCGTAAGATAGATTGCCTACGTAAATTGACATATTTTGATTGTCTGCTCAATGAGTGTTGTGTTTAGAGAGACAGAATTATGCGGAAAGAAATAGCTCAATACTTTATGGAAAAACCTTTATATACTGGATACAAACTTAATCGTTAATCTGTTCATTCTCAATTTGCATGCTAACACTTTTAGTAAAAATAAAACCCTGTTATTGTGTTTATTTTTGCAAATTTTGATTAAAAAAAATTACAGATAGAGGCAAAAACCGAAAATCTCCCTCGTAAAATACGATCGCATTAAGCTTAATCATTTGAAGGCTGAACGCCTAAGTTGAACTACACTAAGCTTTAGTACTCCAGCCAACATTTATTAACCCTCTTTTATATGTCTATCCCACAACCAGCTGATATCCCAGAGATATTATCCAAACCTAAATTTAGTTTTTGGCAACTCTGGAATATGAACTTTGGTTTTCTAGGGATTCAGTTTGGTTGGGGGCTACAAATGGCAAACATGAGTGCTATTTTTGAGTACCTTGGTGCAGATGCGGATCGCTTGCCGATTCTTTGGCTGGCTGCACCTTTGACGGGCTTATTGGTACAGCCAATTGTGGGTAACTTGAGCGACTATACCTGGACTTTTTTGGGTAGAAGAAGACCATATTTCTTAGTTGGAGCAATTTTAGCTTGTATTGCTTTGTTTGCTATGCCTAACTGCTCTAATCTCTGGATTGCAGCAGGATTATTATGGATTTTAGATACTAGTGCTAATGTCAGCATGGTACCTTTTCGGGCTTTTGTGGGGGATTTGCTGCCTAGAGAACAAAGAACTCAAGGTTTTGCCATGCAAAGTATTATGCTGGGATTGGGTGCGGTTTCGGCTTCGGCTTTGCCTTGGATACTTTCTCATATTTTTCAGGTGGATAATACTAGCAATAGTCTGCGTAAGATCCCCTTAACGATAGAAGTTTCTTTTTACATCGGCGCGATATTATTTTTGGGTACTGTTTTATGGACTGTTGTGACTACTCCAGAGTATCCACCGCAAAATTTAGCTAAATTTGAACAACTACAAGCAGCACGAGGAGGGATTAGCAGCAGCTTAAGAGAGATATGGCAAACCCTGGGAGATATTCCCCCGAAGATGCAGCAGTTGGCAAAAGTACAGTTTTTCACCTGGTTGGGGATCTTTTGTTTTTTGCTTTATTTTCCCCCCGCAGTAGCGAGAAATATTTTTGGTGCGACTAGTCAAAACTCTTTGTTATACAGTGAAGGGATAGAATGGGCGGGAATTTGTTTTGCTCTGTATAATGCGGTTTGTATTGGCTTTTCTTTTCTGCTACCTCGCCTTGCAGGGCGATTTGGTCGTCCTGCAATTCATAGTTTTTCGTTATTTTGTGGCGGAATCAGTTTAATTTCACTGTTATTTATTACTAATCGATATATTCTTTTATTAGCGATGATTGGCTTGGGTATAGCTTGGGCTAGCGCGTTGATAATGCCCTACGCGATGTTGACCAATTCAATTCCGCCCCAACGTCGAGGAATTTATCAAGGAATATTCAATTTCTTTGTTGTTTTACCAGAGATTACTGCATCTTTGGGTTTTGGCTGGGTAATGCGATATTTACTCCACGATAATCGGCTGTTGGCTGTGGTAATAGGAGGAGTGTTTTTAATTATTGCAGCAGGATTGACTTTACTAATTAAACCCGCCCCAATTAATAATTTAAGCAAGGAAATGGAAACTTTAGAGACTGACGAGGCAATAACTTCTAAACTGACGGAGATTAGTCCTCTCAACGAGCATCAATCATGATTAGTCAGTCTTTTGAAAAGCGTTTGAGTTTATCTAACCTGCAAGTCGATCGCTTGGCACAACTTTTATTACTAGCAGTTACAGTATTAACTTATAACGTGATTGCTATGGCGATCGCTAATTCTTTATTTGTTACTCATGTAGGTGCGGGGAATCTACCCATTGCTTTTATTTTAATCGGCTTGTGTTCCCTTCCTGCTTATGGGGTGTTTTCCCAGATTGCGGATCGCTATCGTCGTACTCAGTTATTTCGTTATGTCTTACTAATTTCGATGGTGGCAATGATTGGGATGAGGTTGTTAATTAACTTAGATACCACCTGGGTTTATTATGCTCTGTTGATCGTAATATTTTTCCAGTGGGATTTTAATAACAATCTGCTTTATCCTGGTTTATTGACCGACTATTTTACTACTCTAGAATATAAACAATACGCCCCCTTCATTGGAATTGCTCAAGCAGTAGGGACACTTGTAGGGGGAGGCTTTACTATCCTATTGTCCCGTTATTTTCCCAGTCGGGAATTATTGTTGGGGTTGCCGATATTTATGGCGATCGCCTTTTTTCAATTGTTATACCTAGAATCTTCCCAGCGTCGTCTCGAAACCCCCAAGCAAGAAGCGGAAGTTAGTATTCTCGAATCGATTAAAACTTTGCCCGATCTTTGTCAACGCTATCCTTTAGTATTATTTTTAGCGGGCAGCACTTTCTTACTCGTAATTATTTATATTAGCTCGGAATTTCTCTGGTTTAATATCTACGGAGAACACTTTGAGGAATCTAAGTTAACTGCCTTCTTGGGATTAATGCGGATTATTATTTCCTTGATTCAGGTGTTGTTTCTCTATGGCATTACTCGCCCCCTGCTGAAATGGATCGGAGTCGCCAGACTCAACGCAGTTTACCCCGTGACAACTTTAATTAGTTTAATCGGATTGCTGTTTAACTTCAATTTAACCGCAGCTATCGGACTCCATATCAACGGAGATGCTTTCTATAAAGCGATTAACCTGCCCATCCATCAACTTAACTACAACGGCATTCCCCATCAATATTTAGGCAGAATTAGAGCCTTAAGCGATGGTTTAATCTATTCCGTAGGGTTGACTCTGGCAGGAGTTATTTTATGGATTTGCCATCTTTATTTAAGTCTGGGACAAATTACGGGTTTGGCAATTAGCCTGACGGTTTTATTATTATTCGTGCGGATACCTATGGGTAAGTTTTATACTCAAAGTTTAGAGGAGATGATTCGCACTGATAGTATTAATCTCGATGATTTTGAAAATAATAAAACTCAACTACCACCCCAATCTAGTAAGGTTGTTCGAGAATTTCTCACAGATGGAGATCGCTATACCCAAGTCAAAGGTTTAGAATTAGCCACCAATTTGAACGATCCCAGTCAATTTTTTCATGAGGCGATCGCTTTATTACCCGATGCTAATCGATCGCTGCGGGAAGGAGTGTTGCAACTATTTAGTCAGAGTAATCAGGAAATTCTAGACAAGTTTGCCAATTTACTGACAGATTTAGATTTTACAGTACGGGCTACGGCTTTAGAAGTTTTAATTGCCAACCAATATGATTTTAATGCCGAACAATTGCAGAGATCGATTGGTGACAAACATCCAGAAGTAAAAACTTTGGGCTTAATTGCCACCTTCCAACATACCGAATCTGACAAAATAGATAATAAGATTGCCGAACAATTTTGGCAAACAGAAATCACTGACAACATCGGTAAAGCGATCGCTAGAGTAGTTCGCTATAGCCAAAACCCCGAATTTATTACCCTAATTGAATACTTACTTCCCCAAGCCACCACCGAAGCCAAACAAAACGCGCTCGAAGCCTTAGCTAATCTAGCAAAACCACAAGACTCTCATTTAGCTAAAATAGCCGTAGCTGAGATAAACCACGACGAACCTTTAATTAGAGTAGCGGGTTATAAACTATTAGAAATTACTCATTGTCGAGAAACCCTGGAGTCAGTTACGACAGGTATGGGGGACGCTCATCCCCATGTACGCCAACAGGTAGCCCATACCATTGCAGCCTATGGCAAGTCTGGTTTAAAGATAGCCCAAGATAATCTTGATTCCCGTAATTCTAATATAGTGAATACTGCTATTGCTGCGATCGCCAAGGTAAAAACCAAACGGGCTAACGAAATCCTCTACAAACATCTCGCCCCAGAATTTCAGCAGTTTAACCGTACCCGTAAATGGCAACAACAGATACCCCGTCAAGATCCTAGCTGGCGGTTATTAGCGATCGCCATCGAAGACTATCAACAGCGTTTATTACAAAAAGTTTTATATATTCTTTCCTGTCTGGGATATTCCCGCACCGTCAATTTAGTTAGAAGGATTTTGGCAACCAGCGATCGCCGAGATTTAGCCAATGCGGTGGAAGTCTTGGCTTCGATCGAACATCGTCGTTTTGTCCAACCCTTGATGCCGTTATTAGAGCAAATCGTCTCCGATAAACCCCTACCCAAGATCGAATCAACTCCCCAATGGCTGAGAAATAAAGGCTACAAAATATTACTAGAAGCATTAGAAAGTGGCGATCGCTGGATTAAAACAGGGGCATCGGTGGCATTAGCCATTGTTCCCACCGCCCTACTCAAAGATCCCGATCCCATCGTACAATCAGTAGCGAGAGAAATCTTTCCCGCACCTGATCGCCTTGATTGCCCTGTTAGTAACTCTATGAATCGATTGCTTTTACTGCGAAATATAGCCTTATTTAAAAATCTCTCCCTAGATGAATTGTTCCAAATAGACGAAGCGTTAGAACAAAGACAAGTATTAGCAGGAGAAACTATCTATACCGAAGGAAGTTGGGGGAATAATTTATATATTATCGCTGAAGGCAGGATTCAAATAGTCAAAGAACTTGATGGTGAATTAGAAAATATCAAACAATTAGCTACAGGACAATACTTTGGGGAAATTGCCTTGTTTGATGAAGCACCGCGATGGGATGGTGCGATCGCCTTAGAAGACTGTCTCTTATTGAGTTTAGAAAAGAAACGCTTTATTAGTCTAATTTCTCAACGCCCTCATATTATTTTAGAAATCTGTCGTTTTTTGAGTATGAGACTGCGAGAAACGGATAAGTATATGTCTGCTAAGAAAAAACCATAAACATCAACAATTGAGTAGATTAGCTTGTTTTTCACTTGACAATCTAAAGTAGTAGACTGAGTTAATTAAATCAATAATCATATTAATATCGCGATATGAAAAATAGTACGCTACTCAAACACTACGGCGGGTGATAGCAAATGCAGAAACAAAGAGCCTATATTATTTTAATTTTAGCATTGGTCGCAGCAGCGATCGCTATCTTAACTACCATTCCTCCCCAGTTAGGGTTAGATCTCCGAGGGGGAGCGCAATTAACTATTCAAGTCAATCCCACCAAAGAAAGACCTGATGTCAAACCTACCTCAGAAGATGTAGAGGCGGTACAGCGAGTTTTAGAAAATCGCATCAATGAATTTGGCGTTTCCGAAACCACCGTCCAAACCATTGGGGAAGACAAAATTTTAATTCAGCTACCAGGAGAAAGCCAACCTGAAGAAGCCGAACGACGTTTGAAAGGAACGGCTAAATTAGAATTCAAAGAACAAAAACAAGGTTCCGAAGGAGATTTTATTGCAGAATCTCAGGTTAATCGACAGTTAAAGGCTCAAAGAATATTTTATAGTCAACAAGAATCAAATCCAGAAAACCAAGCTAAGTTAGCCGAAATCAACGAATCTTTAGTCAAGTCCAATAAAGCAGTTGCCGAATTATTTGAATCAGTTGGTTTAACGGGAACAAACTTAACCGATGCCCGTCCCCAACCCGATGCTACGGGAAACCGTTGGGAAGTAGCAATTAACTTTGACGATGCTGGAGGCAAAAAATTTGCCGAATTAACCAAAAACTTAGCAGGTACTGGTCGCAGTATTGGGATCTTCTTAGACGATGACTTAATTAGTTCTCCTGTCGTCGGGCCCGAATTCGCCGATACTGGTATTGCTGGAGGTAGAGCCGTAATCACTGGTAATTTTGACCTAGAAGGTGCCAAAGACTTGGGTATTCAGATAAAAGGAGGTTCGTTACCTTTCCCTGTTGCAGTGGTCGAAAACCGTACCGTTGGTGCGACTTTAGGACAAGATAGTATTCGTCGTAGTATTATTGCTGCTTCTGTGGGCTTAGTTTTAGTTTTAATCTTTATGGTGGCTTATTATCGTCTGCCAGGATTGATTGCCGATGGAGCATTGATTGTCTATGCTTTATTAACAATGGCTTGCTATGCCTTGGTTGGAGTCACCTTAACCTTACCTGGAATTGCAGGTTTTATTCTCAGTATCGGGATGGCGGTAGATGCCAACGTTCTCATTTTTGAACGCACTAGGGAAGAACTACGTGGGGGTAAAACTCTCTATAGATCTGTCGAATCTGGTTTCTTTCGCGCATTTTCGAGCATTTTAGATAGTAACGTTACCACTGCGATCGCTTGTGTGGCTCTACTGTGGCTTGGCTCTGGTTTAGTCAAAGGTTTTGCGGTTACGCTTTTGATTGGAGTAGTGGTGAGCATGTTCACCGCAGTTACCTGTAGTCGAACTTTGATGCTATTGGTAGTACTTAGTTTACCCAAGGTAAGACAAAAACCAGAATTATTTTGTCCCAACTTAAATGTAGGCGAACGCTCGCCAATATCCAGCAACCAATAATTAACAACCCATGAAATTAAGTATTACAAGCAAACGCAATTTATGGTGGGCAATTTCTGGTACGGCTATTGTTGCCAGTATTGCCATGATGGTATTTTCTTTTGTCAGTTTAAATGCACCCATTCGTCCTGGAATCGACTTTATTGGCGGTACTCGGATTCAAATCGCCAGAGATTGCACCGTAGCAGGTAACTGCGACGAGGCAATTGATACCGCCCAAGTTAGAGAAGTATTAGACAGTCAAGGTTTAGGCAATAGTAGTATTCAGCTATTAGGAGATAACCAACAAATTCTGTCAGTGCGAACAGAAAATCTTGACGGCGATCGCCGTGGTCAATTATTAAGCTCTCTGGGAACGGCGATCGGCAAATTTGACGATAAAACAGTCCAAATCGATTCCGTAGGGCCTACTATTGGCGAAGAACTATTTGTTTCGGGCATTTTAGCCTTATTGGTGGCATTTTTCGGTATTATTGTATATTTAAGTATCCGCTTTCAATTTGACTATGCTTTATTTGCGATCGCTGCTCTTTTCCATGATGTAGTTATCACCGCAGGAGTCTTTTCCTTGTTAGGTTTGGTCATTGGTTTGGAAGCAGACAGTTTGTTTTTAGTCTCCTTGCTGACTATTATTGGTTTTTCGGTTAATGACACCGTAGTAATTTACGATCGCATTCGTGAAAACATAACCGCCAATCCAGAGGGAGAAATTAACGAAATCGTCGATAATGCTGTCAATCAGACTCTAGGGCGATCGATTAATACGACTTTGACTACTTTACTTCCATTGATAGGTATCTTCCTCTTTGGGGGACAAACTCTCAAATTCTTTGCCCTGGCTTTGATTGTTGGTTTTATCCTGGGCGCATATTCCAGTATTTTTATTGCCAGTACTCTTCTTGCTTGGTGGAGAAATCGCAAAAGTAATAATTCTGTAGCTGTTTCCGCACCTCCAGCCTCAGAATAAAACTTGGGTTCAAACTTGTTCTCCATGGGGATTAAAACAGTGAGCATTCAATCTGATTTTCAGCAGAAAGTACACAGACTGCATCAATTATCTATATACCTCCGCTGGTTAGTTGTTTTGTCTAGCTGGCTCACTTTAGGAATATATGCTATTTGGAATTTGCGTGAAGAAATTGCTCTTTGTTTAGATTACTTTACTTGGGCAGCAGTTTACTATGGATTGCACTTCAATTTTCTACCAACTCTTTGTTTAGCTTTTTGTATCGGGATGACTGTTTCTGTTCTATTGTGGCAAAGTCGTAATGCAATCTGGGGTTTACCCGAAGTAGAAAAACGTAAATTAGAAAAGCAAGTACAAAAAATAAATGCCCGAGGTAAAAAACATCCTCTCTGGAAATGGATCAATTCTCGATCTCATCCCAGTTGACAAATTTCTGAAATCAGCCCTTAGTATAGTTATGAATTGTTAATAGTCAAAAATATAGTCAATATAGTCATGAAAATTCTAGTAAAAGCTATTCGTTGGACTAGTTTAATTTCTCTACCTGCTTTCTTGTTAGCTATTCCTAGTTCTCCCGCTATGGCTGGCAGTATTGGTAACTGTGCTGATAACTTGATGGCAAATGGGGTAGCAAAATCGGCAGCAGCAGCAGCTTGCTCTGATGCTTTAAATCCAGGGGATTTGGCAAGTTGTGTCGATACTATTAAAGAGGGAACAGATATCAAGGGAAATGATGCGCTCCAGTCTTGCTATCGAGTTCGTAGACCCGACGAATTAGCTAGTTGCGTCACGACTGTTAGTAGTGGTTTGGAAAAAAACAAATCAATGATGGCTTTAGATAGCTGTCGTCGTAGTTTGTTACCCGAACGTTATGCAGAATGTACTGTAGATTTAACAGGTATTGGCTCAGTATCTAGTGAAGAAGCTATGAAAAGCTGTATTGCTGCGGAGTTTAATCCTAGTGAAGTAGCTCCAGAAAGTACTGAAAAATAATTAATTTTTATCAAAAGTATGACGAGTAATAAGTAATCAGTAATAAGTCCCATCTCAGGGTTTTGAGACGGGACTTGGCAAATACTGACTTATAGCTTATGGCTTAAGGCTGATAGCTAATTGCAAAGTAATTCTAATAATGATTACCAACTTTGCGATGGTGAACTGCTGTTAAGCCATCAGGATTAGATACTCGACCTAATTCCACTTGACTGTAAACAATCCAATGATCGCTACATTCCATGCGACTGGATACTTCGCATTCGAGATAAGCTAGGGCATCATTTAGAATTGGCGAACCATTATTTGCGGTTTGGGTTTTAATTCCTGCAAAACGATCTGCCCCTGGTTTAAATCTTTTGAGGAAGTGTTTCATCAAAGACTGATACTTACCTTCTTCGAGAATATTTAAAATAAAGCGATCGCCTACCTGCATTAAAGATTCGATCGCTCTATCTTTAGCTACGGCAATAGTTAGTCCAGGTGGCTCAAAACTTGCCTGGGAAACCCAAGAGGCTAGCATCGCACTACTAACATCCCCTTTAGTAGCAGTTATTATGTACAGTCCACCACTAAGACGACCCATGGCTTTATCAAGGTCGCTATCGAGGGACTTCATCTGTTTGACGAGATCTTTGCGGGTTAAGAATTGTCCTAAATCCGTTCCCGACTCTTCGCAGACTTGATAGTCCGCTTCGGCAGGAGTATCTTTAAGTTTAATGACAGGAAACCCTGGTTTTAGTCCTGCTTCGCGAAATTTAGTCATCAAGGGATCTATGGGTTCATCATTGTCTCCATAAGACTCCAACATCCCAATTAACTGCTTTTCCTTCGCAGCAGCTAATACTGTTCCCATATTGGTAACAATATCTTCCTGGTTGCTATCAGAAGGGGGCATTCCTAAAACTATGCCCACAGATCGATTAACGATTTCGTGGACTTCCGTACTATCGGCAGATCGTAGGTCTACCATCTCTACCGCTACGCCAGTTTTGGTAATTCCTTTGGCTACAGCTTGACTCAGGCGATCGCTATAACCATAATCGGAAATATAGAATACCGCAACACTTTTTTCCGCCTTGGTTTGAGCTTCACTCCAGTTGCGATAGCGGTCTAGGAGTTCATTAAGATTGTGACGCAATAAAGGGCCATGTCCGTTGGCTACAGTATTGATTTCTCCTAGTTGATCCATCCGTTTCATGGCTGAAAGTACGGAACGAGCATTAGGTCCCATCAAACAGTCATAGTAAAAACGATAGTCTTTTTCGATCGCCTTTAAATCTTCATCGAAGGTGGCATTAGAACAGTAGTGCATTCCAAAGGCATCACAGGTAAATAAAATTCCTGTTTTATGGTCATAGCTAAAAATAGTATCAGGCCAATGTAGGTTAGGCGCGTTAACAAATTCAATTACATGACCCTGCCCCAAATCTATTTGTTCGCCATTTTTAATAACTTGTTTTTTAAATGGCTGATGGACTAAATCCTCTAAGAACTTAATCGCCATTTTCGCAGCCACAACCGTCGCTTGGGGTGCTAATTCCAAAAAGTCTTTAACTAAACCACTATGGTCGGGTTCGGTATGGCTGATAATCAAATAATCAATCTCTTTGGGGTCGATTAAACCTTTTAAGGTATCTAGATATAGCTGGCGAAACTTAGCGTGGGAAGTATCGACTAAAGCTATCTTATCGCCACGTATTAAATAAGAATTATAAGTTGTACCGTTTTGCAAACCAAACTCAATATCAAAGCGATCGCGATCCCAGTCTAGAGAACGAATTGCTGTAGTGTCAGGGGTTATATCATCAGTTTGAATAGTTAACCTTGGTTGGGTTTTGATTGGTGTTGCGACCATAGCCCTCTTTTAAGTTTTGTTAATTTTTTTTACTCTCTCTTTATTATAGAAGCTACTAGCTATTAGCTTTTAGCTTTTAGCTTTGAATAGTATTTTAAATTTCTTATGGAGTAGATAATCGAACATATGAATCAAAAAAGAGTTGCACTAGTTACGGGATCTACTTCGGGGATTGGATTGGCGATCGCAAAAAGATTTATAGAAGATGGTTTTACTATAGTTTTTCATTCCAAATCTTCTGTCGAGACTGGCGAACAACTGGCGCAATTTTATCCAGACGCAGCTTATATTCGAGCCGATCTTTCCGATCAAAAACAAGCTCGCGATTTGATTGCTGAAGTCTTATCTCGTTACGGAGGTTTGGATATATTGGTAAACAATGCTGGTATTACTAAATCCATTCCTCACAAAGATTTGCAGGCTGCCACTCCTGAAATTTGGCGAGAAATCCATGAAGTTAATGTCATTGCGCCTTGGACGTTAATTACAGAAGCCGAAGCAGCTTTACGGGAGTCGTCTTGTGAAGAATATAGTAGCTGCATTATCAACATTACCTCCCATGCAGGTATTCGTCCTAAAGGTGCTTCAATTCCCTATGCGGTTAGCAAAGCTTCTCTCAATCATGTTACCAAGCTGTTAGCCGTCAGTCTCGCACCAGCAATCAGAGTAAACGCGATCGCCCCTGGATTAGTAGAAACTCCCATGAGTAAAGGTTGGGTAGCAGCTAGAAAACTGTGGCAAGAGCGATCGCCCATGAAACGAGGCGCGCAACCAGAAGATATTGCTCAAATAGCTTTAATGTTGATTCAAAGTAATTATTTAACAGGAGAAATTATTATTGCTGATGGCGGTTTGAATCTTACCTGATGTATTTTACTTCAAGCCTTATTTTTATCGTTTCCGACACACAAAAATGAGGCAGCCTAATTAAAGACTGACCTCAAAAAACTTAATTGTCAATTGTCAATTGTTAATTGTCCATTGATAAGGGTTTACATCATCCCCATACCACCCATACCAGGCATACCGCCCATACCACCCATACCGCCCATACCACCAGGCATACCGCCACCAGGAGGCATTGCAGATTCGGGTTCGGGTTTCTCTACCACTAGGGCTTCAGTGGTCAATACCATACCTGCGATGGAAGCAGCGTTTTGTACCGCAGAACGTACTACCTTAGCAGGATCGATAACTCCCATAGCAATCATGTCGCCGAATTCATTTGTCATGGCATTGTAACCAATTTTGAATTCGCTATCTCTAACTTTTTCGACGATTACAGAACCTTCAACACCAGCATTGTTAGCTAGCTGACATAGAGGTGCTTCTAAAGCTTTAGCAAAGATATCTGCTGCCACTTTTTCTTCAGCGTTTTCTAAGCTGTTTTTGAATTCTGCTAGCTTTTTAGCCAGGTAAATTAACGTAGTTCCACCACCAGGAACAATACCTTCGTCGACGGCTGCTTTGGTAGCGTTTAGCGCGTCTTCAATGCGAAGTTTGCGGTCTTTTAGTTCGGTTTCGGTAGCTGCACCAACTTTGATCACAGCCACACCACCAGCTAGTTTAGCGATGCGTTCTTGTAGTTTTTCGGTATCGTATTCTGAATCAGTCACAGCTAACTGTTTGCGGAGTTGTTCTACTCGTTTGGCAATATCATCGCTATTACCAGAACCAGATACGATAGTGGTATTTTCTTTATCGATGCTGATTTTATCTGCCGTTCCCAGCATATCTAGATCTACGCTATCTAGATTCAAACCTACTTCTTCAGAGATTACCTGACCGCCAGTCAAAACGGCAATATCCTGAAGCATTTGCTTGCGACGATCGCCAAAACCAGGAGCTTTGATCGCTGCTACATTAAGTACGCCACGGGCTTTATTGACTACTAAAGTAGCTAAAGCTTCCCCTTCTAGATCCTCAGCAATAATGAGTAATGGCTTACTATCGCGGGCGACTTTTTCGAGTACAGGGACGAGATCAGCGATCGCACTAATTTTTTTGTCAGTAATCAAAATTAGCGCACCGTCAAATTCTACTACCTGTCTTTCTTGATCGGTGACGAAGTAAGGAGAAATATAACCGCGATCGATTTGCATCCCCTCTACCACATCTAATTCTGTAGCTAAAGATTTGGATTCTTCTACAGTAATAACACCATCTTTGGTTACTCTATCCATCGCTTCGGCAATCATAGCACCGACTTCTTCGTCATTACCCGAAGATACCGTTGCTACTTGAGCGATCGCATCTCCTGCTACTGGTTGAGCGACGGTTGCTATTTCTTTGATTAAAAAGCTTGTAGCCTTATCTAAGCCTTTTTTGAGCGCGACAGGATTAGCCCCTGCTGCTACGTTTTTCAAACCTTCTTTGATCAATGCTTGGGCAATTACAGTGGCAGTAGTTGTGCCGTCACCAGCATTATCTTTAGTTTTAGATGCAACTTCTTGAATTAATCTTGCACCAGTATTTTCGAGAGGATCTTCTAATTCAATTTCTTTGGCGACGGTAATTCCATCATTGACAATTTGAGGCGCGCCAAACTGCTTTTCTAATAAAACATTACGACCTTTGGGGCCGAGAGTAATTTTGACAGCATCAGCTAGGGCATTAACACCTTTTTCTAATGCTCGTCTTGACTCTTCATTAAACGAAACAATCTTCGCCATAGGATTTTATTCTTCTAGTTCCGCTACACATTCCATTTGCAAATTTAGCACTCTTCGGTGGCGAGTGCTAAGGTATATTATCTAAATTTTTAAATTATTTAGTCTTGTAGTGATAACCGAAGCCTTAAATTTCCTCAATCGATCTAATTTAGTATAAAAGCAGCATAATGACAGCAATAAATACAAGAACTGCAATACCCACAAAATAGCGCATTTGATTGAGTTGAGTTTCCAGTTTTTGAATTGCTTGTTTGCTACCTGCAAATAACGTATTGATATATCTTTGCTGTTCGAGATTGCGATTGTCAATTTGGAGGTCTATTTCCTGAAGATTCGGGGTGGAATTATTGAATTTTATACTGGCTGCTTCAATTCCATTTTGCAATTGATTGCTAACTTGATACTGAAAGTTTTCTAGACCATCACGAAAATCTTGCTTTAAACTACTAATTTGTAGTTCAATTTCTTCATATAATTCTTGCCTTTGAGCATCATTTCTCGCTATGATTTTTTCTTCTAAAGAAACCATTGATTGAGCATATTTGTTTTCTAACTGGGATAAATTTGTGGCTGCTGCTTCTTTTTCTTGAATTAGATGAGAAAGTAGTTTTTCAAATAATCCTGGTCCCAATTGAAAATAACCCCTTTCAACGGCACGAATAGTATCGGCAATCTCTTGAGTTGAAGTACTTTTTAACAGGTACCCCCTTGCCCCTGCTTCCACTGCTGCATTAATATTGGCTTTATCATCATGGCTACTCAGAATAATGACTCTAGTATCGGGAAAACGCTGATTGATTATTTTGGTAACTGTCAAGCCATCCATTTCTGGCATTTCTAGATCGACAATGACAATATCAGTTTCTTTTTGCTCCATTTGCACCAAAGCTTCTGAACCGCTAGTTGCTTTGCCTATAATTTCAAAGTCTGATTCTGCTTCAAGAATCGCTTGTAATGCTTGTCTGGTAAAGTTTTGATCGTCTACTATTAATATTTTAATCATGAAAGTTTATCTAACTAGTAGTGGCAAGATGTTTTTTAGTTGATGTTTTTTTTAGTTGGTTTATTTAATTAATAATATTTTTGATAATCTGAAACTCCAAAGCAACCTCCTTCGAGGCTATAATGACCGACAAACAGCAAAATTTTAGCCAGATTCAGCTGATTTATACATTACCCGATTACGACCTTTGAGTTTAGAATCGTATAAAGCAGTATCCGCAGCCTCAATCAATGTATGAGGGGCAGAACGAGTATCGGGAATAATACTAGAAACGCCCAAACTCATACTAAGTGTATTACCAATTTCTGATCCAGCATGGAGTATTTGCAAATTCTTAATTTGCTGATGAATTTCCTCGGCTACTCTAATTGCACCTTGTCCTTCTGTATGGGGTAGAATGACAGCAAATTCTTCTCCTCCATAACGAAATGCCACATCGGCGGGACGTTTGACGGCTCTTTCTATACCTTGGGCAACTTCGTAAAGACAATTGTCTCCTGCTTGATGTCCATAAGTATCGTTGTAGGCTTTAAAATAATCTATATCGCATAATATAAGAGATAAATATTCCCTTTCCCTAGCACACCGCGACCACTCTTGGGTAATATATTCATCGAAACGCCGCCGATTAGCTATTTGAGTCAGACTATCGATGTTTGCTTGGTAAGTAAGTCGCAAATTGGCTTTTTTGAGAGTTATTTCGATCTGTTTGCGATCGCTAATATCGCGGAAGGTCATGGCAAAACCGTCACCAAGTTTAACAGCAACAACGTGAAACCAGAGTTTGAGAGAATTATGATTATAATAATATTCTTCTTCTAAGACAGTACAAGTTTCCACCACTTGAACAAATAGGTCAAACAATCCATCAAATAAATGATCGGGAGAATTTTCCAGAAATAATCTCCTTCCCTCAAGGGTTTGAGTTGTTTCTCCGACAGTCATTGCTGCAACAGGATTGGCAATTAACCAGCGAAAGTCGATAATTTTGTTTTGGCGATCGCGAATAGCTTCAAAAGCAGCCACTCCATCTAAAGAACTATTTAATACTCCTGTCAATAATGCCCTCGATTTATTCAATTCTCGTTCGGCTATTTCTCGCTCGATAATTTCTTGATTGAGAATTTGTTTGAATTTACGTTGGTTCGCGATCGCATCTAACTGTGCTTTGACTCGAAAAACAACTTCTTCGAGAAAAAAAGGTTTGGTAATATAATCTACTCCACCAGCTTTAAAAGCTTCTACCTTATCTAATTCCGAATCTAAACCACTAAGAAAAATAATTGGAATATGTTTTGTTTCAGCCTGAGATTTGAGGATACGACAAACTTGATAACCATCTATAATTGGCAGCATAATATCAAGTAAGATTAGATCTATATGCTCTGTTTGAATAATGGATAAAGCCATATTTCCATTAGTAGCGGAGTTGATCTTATATCCTTGGTCTTGTAACAGAGATGATAAAAGCCTGACATTTTCTGGCAAATCATCTACGATTAGTATCCTTTCTTGATAATTTTTTTGATGCTTAATATTCATCTACCACTACTAGGTAATGACTATCTCCTAAACTTAAATAAGTAGCTGTTTAAATAAGTAGCTGTAGTCAATAAAATATTGTTTAGTTTGTTAATCTAACTTTAGACATTCAACATTAATTTTTTGCTTGGCAAGTTGAGCGACTTAAAGTATTGAGGAGATTATTATTATTCAATAACAATACTTTCGTAGCCGATTCGGATTGATAAAATTAAATTAGATCTTAGTAGAAAATTTTTATACTGATTTAGAAATATAATCTCAAGCTATAAATCAGAATTAATAAATTAATAGAGTTGTATTTTTGACAATATTCATTATGGTATAGCAGCATTAATTTGTAGTTGAGATCGAGGTAATGTATCTGTTATATCATCTATTTTTATAGCTGCAAATGATATTGCTACTCAAGCTCAAACTTTTCCCAATTAAAGCTGCTTTGTCAAGTACAATCTAGATGTAGAGTAATTCGTTGAATATCTATATAATTACTGCTAAACAATTATTGCTAAATGTTTTTCTTTAGATCGGCATTTGCTCAAATTTACAAAGACTGACGTGAAGCCAATTTTTCCACAACTGCTTGGGTTTCTTGGAGCATTTGCTGTCGGCTACTATTAATGCCCGTACTATTTAGTGCGGGAACTAGATTTCGAGCTTGGAGAGCCATGTGTAGCTGTAACTGTGCTACATATTCACTAATATCTTCCCTTAATAATTCTTGCCCTTGATTTGTAGGTTGGATATCCAAAATGTCAGACCTCTCAATACTTGCTGAAAATTATTTTTTCTTCTAGACAAAAGTAGCATGAATAATCGCTATTTTGTCTAGCTTTTGACAAATTTAAAACATTTTGCAATACTTTAGATGAATTTTTATTAATTTGAATAAAAAATTTTAAAAAAATATGCTAGTCGTTATTGATTAATAAAATAGAAAAATAGGATAATTCTAGACTAGGATAATTAATTAGATCTTGATAAATTTTTTGTTCGGGAAAAGTTGCTCTTTCGACAATCCAACTAGAATTTAATAAATGCCGTTTTTGTAAAATTTGCCAGACTTGTTGGTAAACAGAACTGACTTTGAGCAAAACTACGATTTCAGCCCAGTTTAGGGCGGTTTCTAATTCTTGAACTGAATATAATGCAGGAAGTACGGCTAGTTTTTGCTGATTTACAGTTAAAGGTATTTTTAAAGCTGAGGCGATCGCCACGGTGGAAGATACCCCTGGGATCGTTTCTACCTTGGCATCGGGAAACAATTCTTGTAGCGTTTGAGCCAAATAAGTGAAAGTACTATAAAGGCTTACATCTCCTAAACAAGCAAAGCTAACATTGATTCCTTGTTTTAAATATTGCCAAACTTGTATTGCTGCTTGCTGCCAAGCTTGCTGAAGTTTTTCTGGATCTTGAAGATAGGGAAAGTCCAGGGGTAGAAGTAGCTGTTCTGGTTTTAACCAACCAGAAATAATATTTTGGGCTATTCCAGAGCGATGGTTGATACCAGACGGAAAGGCGATGACGTTGCTTTGTTGTAGGATACGCAATCCTTTGACTGTAATTAGTTCTGGATCTCCTGTACCCACACTAACTCCGTATAGTACTCCGATTTGCACTCTTTTAAAATTTGATAATTGATCGAGACTAGCTATTACCATAGCTTGACTTGAATGTTTTTGACAGAAAAATTTGGATTTAAGAATTTAGGGCGTGGGATTCGCCATTTTGATGACACGCCCCAAACAGACGATGAAAAGTATTCTAAAAAAACTAAATTTCTTATTAATCAGAGATTATTTTCCTAAAATATTTTTTGCGTAAGTTTACTTAAATAAAAATACTAATAACTTATTTTTATTAGCAATTATTATCGTATTAATACTGATTTAAGAAAACAACTTTTATTGAGTTAAATACAGATAAATATTTTGGTGGCATCTTCCTGAAAAGAGGTTATATTAGTAGTCAAAATTGAGATTGTATCAAAAGTATTTTAGCTGTCTTATTATTGATTTCTTCAATACTGATGTCATTATTTTTACTGAATATATTGTTTATAATTGTGTTATTAAAATTCAAAATTAATCATCTTACTTTTATATTTAGCTATTAGTCAACTAGCTTTGTATTCAATTGTAAGGGTACGCCTATTTTTATTGTTCTTTTGGAAAAAATAGAGTAACAAGGTAGATGAGGTATTAATTAGCCAAGATGTTGAATCAAAATTCTCATTATTCGGAAAAGGTAGATAGCCCTGGAAACATTTTGAGTCCAGAAAACTCAATTTTTAGTACAGATCGAGATTACTTGAAACAACAATATTTAGAATCGTCAAATAAAGTATATAATTTAGATGTATCTACAGATTTAGCTCAAATAGAAGCTAAAGTATGGCAAGGAATTAAATTAGAGCAAGAAGATAAATTAGCCGAAGCAATCGAACACTATCGCCAGGCAGTAGAACTAAATTCAAAGTCGGCTGTGGCTCATCATATTTTAGCTATTGCTCTAAAAAAACAAGGTAATTTAACCGAAGCCGATCGCTATCATCGTTTAGCACTATCTTTAGGTCAAGATAATGACCTCGAACAAGACCAAGGCGATCGCGAACAAAAATCCATCAGTCTCACCAGATCTAATTCCTCCATTGTATTGCCCAAAATAACATCAATTGCCCCTGGTACTTATGTTGAAAATAATCAACTAGAAGTCACTAAAATTTATTTGCAACAAGCTAAATTATATTATGCAGAAAGACGGTGGCAAGAAAGTATTAATGCTTGTCAAGAAGCCTTGAAAATTTGTCCAGATTTACCAGAAACTTACAAAATATATGGTAATTGTTTGCAGCAAATGGGACAAATACCAGAAGCAATGGGATATTATGCTCAAGCTATTGCCAAAGATCCTCATATAGCTGAAGTATATGCAAATATAGGTAGTCTTTATGCCAAGGAAAGTAATTGGCAAGAGGCAATAACTTATTATCAAAAAGCATTAGCGATCGATCCTAAACTGGCAAAAGTATGTCTGCATCTTTCTAGAGCCTGGGAAAGGATAGGCGAAGACGAACGTGCTTTGAATTGTTTGCTTCATGGTTTGAAATTGCAGCCAGAAATTCTTACTGTCCCTCAACTTATGGAACTAGGTGATGATTTGTTCCAGGAAGGAAAGATGGAATTAGCAATTACTTGCTATCAATCTGCTATTAAAATTCAACCTCAATCAAAGGAGCTTTATTTAAAATTAATTAAAGCCTTAGAAAAAGATGGTCAATGGCAGAAAGTTGCTGTTTGCTATCAAAAGGTAGTCAAGCTTCAAGAAAACAATTCGGCACAAGATTCAGAATCGAAAAAGCTCAGGATCGATAACTTATTAACTGGCAATAGTAAAACTAAGTGTCTGTCCCCTAGCAAGTCAACCAGCAACGCCATGGGTGAAAGTTCTGGAGCGATGATAGTTAAACAGGAAGATAAATCTGATTCGGATATTTTAGTTAGTCAATATCTGGAAGAGTTGAAAAAACAACCAAATTCTCCTACAATCAGACTAAACTTAGGTAATCTTTTTGCTCGTAAAGAACAATGGCAACAGGCAATTGCCAACTATCAACAAGCAATTCAACTCAAACCCGATTTGCTAGTTGCTTATCTGAGATTGGCTAAAGTTTATGGCATTATCGGCAAAACCTTAGAAGGTGCAGAATTAATCTATCGTGCCTATAGTATACAACCAGAAATTGCTACTCCCGAACAACACTACAAGCTAGGAGATTTTTGGCTCAAACACGATCGCACCATACCTGCAATAGGTTGTTATCGTCGCGCAGTTCAATTAAAACCAGACTTTAAAGCAGCTTATCTTAAGCTACAAAACTCAATTGAATTAGAGAAACGGCGACAACAGTCAATTAAAGTTATTGACACCAAACAAGCTCATTCTCCCCCATCAGATCGGACAACTGAATATATTTCCTCCGAGTCACAAAAAGCGAGTTCTTCTGCCTTAAAACAGCAATCTC
Source organism: Waterburya agarophytonicola KI4 (assembly GCF_020640915.1). GTDB lineage: Bacteria > Cyanobacteriota > Cyanobacteriia > Cyanobacteriales > Xenococcaceae > Waterburya > Waterburya agarophytonicola. Next base: position 68,806 of record NZ_JADWDC010000013.1, read on the forward strand.
CAGCAGATAATCAACTACGAGAATATCAAAAATATTTTGATCGGGCAGTAGCAGAAGAGAAAGCAGGAAATGAGGAAGTTGCTTGTCAACTTTATCAACAGGCAATTAATTGTCATCCTCAAAATAAAGAGGCTTATTATCGTCTCGGAAAACTACTAAGCGATCTAAAACAATGGCACAAAATTGTAGAAATATATCAAAAAGCTATTGCATCCAATTCCCCAGAATTTTCCTATCATCATAATTTAGGGAATGCTTATTTTGAATTAAAAGAATGGCAAAAAGCGATCGCTTCTTATGAAAAATCAATCGCCTTGAATCAAAACTTTTCTTGGTCTTATTTTAAATTGGGAGAAGCTTTCATGGAGTTGAAACAATGGCAAGCAGCTGCAGATGCTATGAGTAATTCCATCAAATTAAAGTCAGATTTTGATTGGGCGCATCATAAACTAGGAGATGTGGCAACTCATCTCGAAGATTGGGATACTGCGGTGAGAGCTTATCAAAATGCCCTGAAAATTACCTCCGATTTACCTCAAACTAAAGAAAAACTTACTGATGCCTTGAGGCAAAGATCTCAAGCAGATATGCAGCAAGCTGAAGGCTTTTATAACGACGCGATTAAAGTCAATCCTAATGATGAATCTTTGTATTTCAAAGCATTGGAAGTCAAGCCCAATAATCCCGACCATTATGTTAAGTTAGCTCAAATATATGAGTCGAAAGGGAAAATGAATGTCGCTCTTTCTTTCTACAAAATTGCCTTGCAAATCAATCCTCAAAATGTGGAAGTCAAAGCAAAATTAAGTTCTTTGCAACTATAAATATCTTGTATTCGTAATTTTTATCTATTTAAGCTACTAGCAAAAACCATGAGTACCGCTACCAACGTTTTAGCAAGTTCTGATCGAGAACGAGTTAAAAGATCGGATGTATCGCCCATAATCACCAAATTTCCTTTAGTAAGTATAGTTATTCCAGTTTTCAACGGTTCAAAATACATTTGTGCCGCGATCGATAGTGTTCTCGAACAAACTTATAGCAACTATGAAATAATTATCGTTGATGATGGCTCGACAGATGATACTCGCGATCGATTAGCATCTTATCAAGACAAAATTCGTTATATATATCAAGCCAACGAAGGTTCTGCATCAGCGCGCAATCTAGGGATTAAAATATCTAAGGGAGAGCTAATTGCTTTTCTAGATGCAGATGATTACTGGACAACATCTGATAAATTAACCAAACAAGTAGCTTGTTTCCACGAAAACCCTAGTCTGGGATGTGTTAATACTGGGTGGCATATCATAGATGCTGATGATAAGCACATTAAAACATTACAGCCTTGGCACAATGCACCGCAACTCGATCTAGAAACTTGGCTCAAGAGAAAATGCGTCCGTACTAGTGCGATGATGTTTCATCGCCAGTGGTTGGAGCGAGTAAATGGCTTTGATGAAGAATTAAAGCAGTCTCACGATGTCGATCTAATCTTGCGCCTATCCTTGGCAGGTTGTCAGACTACTTGGTTGAAAGAAGAAACAGTTTGCTATCGACAACACGATCGCAATACTACCAAAGATAGTTTGAAGCAAGCAGAATATCTCCAAAAAGTATTAGATAAGTTTTTTGCCCATGACAATGTACCTAATTCCATTCGTAGTTTGGAATCCCAATTTAGATACGATACTTTAGTGTGGCTTGCTTGGTATCAATATCAAGCAAATCGCCTAGATAAAATGTCAGATTTGCTGCAAAAATCTTTAACTCTTAGCCCTTATTTACGAGCCGAAAATATTGCTTATTGGTTAACGGGATTTGAAAAATATGCCCTAGAAAAGGGTCAATTATTTGATGCGGATGCCTTAATTAGTACGGTGCAGTGGCAAAAATTGATTGCTTCTACTTTAAATCTAGATAGCCCATCTTTAGAATCAAAGTCTAGTTTTAATACTATCCTCAAAAATCAGATCGTAGGAGCATCTTCAGAGCAAAAAACACAACTCCAACCCTCCTCTGAATCATCATTTTTAGAGCAAATCAATCGAGATCCTGATAATTTACAGCTTTATTATCAAGCATTAGAATCCGAACCAGATAACTCTAAAATATATCTTAAATTAGCGGAATATTGGTATAAAAAAGGAAATAAAGCCAAAGCAATAGTTTTTTGTAAAATGGCTATTCTTTACTATCCTAACTACCAAGCAGCGATCCAAAAGCTCAAAAAAATCAAGCAAAAAAGAGCAAAAGTTGCTGGATTTCCTGAAGATATGATTTTGCCACCATTAAAAGGAGATGGTAATGACTATTCTTTGATAGAAGAGAAAGTCCAAGAATTTGTTGCAAGCAAGCAACCCTATACCTTAGCCGTATCTTTAATTATTCCTACTTATAATCGTAAAAATGTTTTAGCTAAAACTTTAGCTGCTATCATTCATCAAACTTATCCCCAAGAATTAATCGAAGTAATAGTTGCTGATGACGGCAGTAGTGATGGCGTTGAGGAAGTAATTCGCAAATACGAGCAACATATCGAAGTAATTCACGTTCGACAAGAAGATCGAGGCTACAGGTTATCAGCAGTACGCAACTTGGGTATTAGAGCAGCAAAACACGACTGTCTGATTGTGCTTGATTGTGATATGCTTCCAGACCCCAATTTTGTTGAAGCCTATATGAAATATCTTCATGTAAGCGATCGCGTTGCCTTAATTGGACACAGAAGATTTGTCTGTACGGATGATATTAGCGACGACCAAATCATCGAAAATATTGATAGTGCTATTAACTTACCAGATATCTGTACTGGTAACGAAATTTGGGATGGTGCTGCCAAAGAGCCTACTCAAGATTGGCGGCTAAAAATCTACGAGCAAACAGACTATTTAAAATCTGAAAAATATCCCTTTAGAGCATTTGTGGGAGCTACTATTGCCTATTCCAGAAATCTCATTAATGATATTGGTTTTTATGATGAAGATTTTCAACATTGGGGCGAAGAAGATAAAGAATATGGCTATCGAATTTACAATGCAGGATATTATTTTATTCCAGTATTAGAAGCGGTGGGACTACACCAAGAACCTCCAGGCGGAGAAAATGAAAATGACCGTAAAGGTGGTAAAGAAATCACTACCAAAATATTAGAAGAAAAATGTCCTGCTGGATGGTATCGTAAATACGAACAAAATCGACTTTATGAAGTACCTAAAGTATCGATCTACATACCTTCTTATAATAATGGAAAATTTATTAAAGAATGTGTTGATAGTGTTTTAAATCAAACTTTTACAGATTTAGAAGTCTGTATTTGTGATGATGGTTCTACTGATAATACAGTAGAAGTTTTAGAGAAAAACTATCTCGACCATCCTAGAGTCAGATGGATAGTTCAAGAAAATGGCGGTATTGGCAAAGCATCCAATACTGCGGTTAGAATGTGTCGGGGAATGTATATTGGTCAAGTAGATTCTGATGATTTACTTAGACCCCATGCAGTAGAAACTCTAGTTAAATATCTAGATAGTCACGATGTTGGTTGTATTTATAGTGGCTGCGAGAGAATTGATACTGATGGTAATTATCTTCAAGATGAGTTTAATTGGCCAGAATTTTCTCGGGAAAAAATGATGATGACGATGATAGTTCATCACTTCCGCATGTTTAGAAGAAGAGATTGGAAGAGAACTTCTGGTTTTGATGAAACAATTGCTAATGCTGTTGATTATGATATGTTTCAAAAAATAAGCGAAATATGCGATATTTATCATACTAACGAAATGCTTTATCTAAGAAGAATTCACGGTAAAAATACATCAGTAGTTAACATAGGTAAGCAAGATAAAAATAATAATATTGTGCTTACTGCTGCCTTAGAAAGAATGGGTCTTGGGGATGAGTGGGAAGTCTATTCTCCCGATCCAAAAAATCCGAGGAAAGTATCTTATCGACGTAAAACTGAATCTAACTAATAAAAATTAAACCCACAACAACAACATAGCGGAGTATAAAATGTACGCTCAAAATTCTACTTTACCTGTATATAGTGTTGATAGTTTACATGGTTTCCAATTATTATCTCAACAACCCAAACTAAAATATTATCAAGGAAGGAATTTTGCTTTACACAAACGTAGAGCAATATATTTTGAAGTTCCTAAAGTAGCTTGTTCTAGCATGATCCTGAAGTGTGCAGACTGGATAGATTTAGAAATTGACAGAAAAAGAATTCACTCCAAAGAAAATAAAGCAATTATTCCTAAAGTCGAGCTAAATCTTTTAGATACTGAATACAAAAACTATTTCAAATTTACCTTCGTCAGAAATCCTTGGGATAGATTAGTCTCTTGTTATAAAGATAAAGTAAGGAGTGATGCTAACTTCAATAATTCTATTTATAAAAATGGAGTCCATACTTCATTTATTAAATATAATCTTTTTACCGCAGGCATGAATTTTGAAGATTTTGTTGAGGCTGTTTGCAATATTGATGATAGTCAAGCAGATGCTCATATACTCTCACAATATCATTTTGTAACCGATCGGCAAGGTGTAATTTTTATGAATTTTATTGGCAAATTTGAAAACTTGAGAGAAGACTTTGCTAAAGTTGCCGGACGTTTGGATATATCTGACCGAGAACTACCTCATAAAAACAGTTCTAAAAAAAGTAAGAAGAAACATTACTCTGAATATTATTCAGAAAGTACAAAAGCAAAAGTTGCGCAAAGATATGCCAAAGATATTAAAATCTTTAATTATCAATTTACAGCTTAATAACTTTAGCTTCTCATGAAATTAGTTTTTTTAGTTGATAATTTTTTGAATCTATTAAACTCAAATAATGAAGTAAATAGAGAATAATTGGCAATCGACTAAAATTACTTTTTTTGTATTGTTGTACGAATTAAAGCCCAATCAATTTAAAATGCGATCAATTTTTTTGTCGATCTTCGGAAATAAATCAAAATACTTTTAATTTTATTTGAACAAGCTATGAGTAATCCACAACAAAAAGACCTCGATTTTTGGAAAAAGAAAGTTCAATCGGAAGGAGGAAAACTCAAAAATTATTGGTATGCTCGATTGTTTACCAATCAATTTGAAATTTCGACAGGATTTTATAAAGATAAAAGAGTTTTAGATATAGGTTGTGGCCCGAGAGGAACTTTGGAATGGGCAGATATGGTAAAAGAGCGGATAGGATTAGATCGTTATGCCGATCGCTATTCTGAATTAGGGACTGACAAGCAAGAAATGGAATATATATCTGCCTGGGCAGAGTCAATTCCTCTAGAGGATAATTCTTTTGATGTTGTTTCTGCTTTTAATTCTCTTGAATATATGAGCGATATCTCAGCAGCTTTTCAAGAAATTTATCGCGTATTAAAACCTGGAGGAGTTTGTTTATTACTATGCGATATTACTCTCGATTATCAGCAAAAAAAATCGTTAGATTCTCCAACACAATTTTTAGAATCATTACAACAAAATTGGGAAACTATTGAAGCTAAATATTATGAAAAGAAGTCTAGTGGAATTTATCAGTGTATAGATGATGGGATTGAGTACGATCTCCAAGATACTTCCCAGCGTGGTTTTATTGCTTCAGTATTATTCTGCAAACCAAATGAAGTCCAGAATGTAGTTGTTTCTTCGCCAAAAGTTAGCGTAATTGTTCCTGTTAGAGAAAATATTTGTTATCTTTGGCAAACAATCGAGAGTATTTTAAAACAAACTTATACTAACTACGAAATTTTAGTTATTGATCGCGGTCTTGATTCGAGAATTAGTCAGCGTCTCAAGCCTTATAATAATCAAATTAAGTATTTGCATCAAAAAGATTTAGATTTTGTCGCTGCACTCAACTATGCTGTATCAAAAGCAAAAGGTGAATTTATCGCATTTTTGGATACTGACAATTTTTGGACTCGCGAGGATCGATTGTCAAGGCAAATGCACCGTTTTACAGTTCAGTCAACTTTAGGACTATTGCATAGTGGTTGGTCTATAGTTGACGATCGAGATAGAAATATTATTCATCTCCAACCTTGGGAAAAAGTCCCAGAATTAAATTTAGAAGCATGGCTGCAATATCAATATGTAGATCTGAATGCGTTGATAGTTTCTGCAAAATGGTTGCAGCGTGTTAACGCTTTTGACGAACAATTAAAAACTTTTTACGGACTAGATTTAGTTCTAAGATTGTCTCTTGCAGGTTGTAAAAGTAGTTGGTTGAAACAAGTGACAACAACTAACCGAAAGAACATAAACAGTAATGAGAATGAAGACCCACAAGCCTCAAAAAACTTATTAGATATTTTAAACCGTTTCTTCAACAATCCCGATATACCCGAGCATATCGGACAAATAGAGTCGAGTGTTCGCTACGCTAGTATCGTTCAAATTGCTTGGGATAGCTACGAAAGAGACAATATTCCTTTAGCCATTGAATACTTGTCTCAATCTAGACAATTTTCTCCTTACCTGCGCGTTGAAACAATATCTGACTGGATAGATCGATTTAATTGTTTGTCTCAAGAATCAAATTCAGAATTTGACGTGGATTCTTTATGCGATTTAAATGAATGGAAAAACTTGGAGCATAACTGGATTAGTTCATACTCTCCATGAAAGACAGTTTGATTTTATTGTTTATGATAATTTCATGGATATTTTAGGAAAATTGCTTTTTTCCAAAAAAGACAATTCTAGTTTTTTCCTTAATACTAACAAGGCAGACAATTGGGAAGATTTTTTTTATATGGAAAAAAATCGTATCTCTATTAGTTATTGCCTAGAATATTATGAAAAGATGATGCGATTTCTAAAACAAAAAAATCCCAATGTTCAAATAATATTTATTAATTTCCCTTTGATGCACAAGCACGAATCAGCAAAAAAAAGGGTTCAAGAAATAAATGAAAAATATTTGCAAAATGAATTTTTGCGAAAAAATACTTTCTTTATACCCGCTGGTCATATTCAGCCAGAATATTTGATGAACGATCATCATTTCCAAGAACATCAAGGAAGAAATTTATACCAAGATTATGCTTCAATAGTTCGAGTATTAATGGATAAAAAATATTCTCATAGTCAATGGAATGAATTCATAAAAGATAAACAAAATTCCTTATTAGATTATGCACATCAACGCTTTTCTCTGGCGACTAGTATAACTGTATAAACTATCGATCAATCATCAAAATTAAAACATCTAATCCACAACTAAAATTTACTGGCTGTGGATTATTTTTTGCCCGATCTAAACCAATCAGTCATTATTAATTCCTCTAGATTTTAAAAGACGAAGACGTTTTTTACGAGCAATTTCTTGCAAGTCCACATTGCGATCGGTTTCATCAACAATTTCTCCCGTCAATACCTCTAAAACGTCCTCTAGGGTGACAACTCCCGCTACTCCACCGTATTCATCCAACACCACAGCTAAATGCTCTCTATTATCCTGAAATACCTTGAGTAGTTTATCAGCGCGGTTGGTTTCTGGTACAAACTGGACGGGACGCTTGAGATCGTTAATCTGGCGATCGCCTTGCCCTTCAATCATCGCTGTCAGTAGTTCATCTTTAAGCACTAACCCCGTAACATTATCGATGGTATCATCGATTACTAGAATGCGCGTATGTTGGGATTTGATAATTTCTTGTTGAGATTCTGCTAAAGTTTTATCGCCTTTGAGATAGGTAATAATAATTCTTGGAGTCATCAGATCCGAGGCGTTGAGGTCGTTCAACTGAAACACTCGTTGAATCATTTCTGCTTCGTCGTCTTCAATTACCCCTTCTTGGAAACCAATATTAGTGAGAAATTTGATTTCTGCTTCATTGGTAGTGGGCATTTTTTGACCCTGAGTAAAAGGAGTTGTGACATTTTCCACCAGCCACACCAAAGGAGTGAAGATTACCGTTAAAAATTTTACAGGAATAGCGATCGCCAGACACACTGGTTCGGCATAGCGTTGACAGAGGGTTTTGGGGACAATTTCGCCAAAAACGATAATTAAGAAAGTCAGAACTCCTGAAAAGACACCCAACCAGGCACCTCCTAATTCTTTAGTAGTCAGACTACCAACTAAGATACTGCCTACAATATTAAAGACATTATTGAGGATGACAATGGTAGCAATGGGACGACTAACTTTTAAACGAATGCCTGCCAATGCTAGGGCTGCGGGTTTTTTTGACTGAGCCAGTTGTCTAACCTTAATCGGGGAAATTGACAACAGTGCAGCTTCAGACCCAGAACAAAAAGCCGAACCAAGCAAAACCGTGGTGACGACAATAATCAGAGCAAGCATATAAAGAAGTAATTATTCTCCTCTAATATAATTCAAAAATACCCTTGGTGGGAATTGTCTTAAATCTCATCATGCGCGCACCAAAAGTCCGAAAAAATATTTAGAGCCAAGGGAGACTAAACAACGGTAATTCTGGCTGGTAAATGAACAAAAAACTAATAATTGATAATTGATAACTGATCGCTGATAATTGATTGTTAATAACCGATTGTTAATCAGAATAGTGAGCCAAGTAAACACAAACTTAGATCGTCAAGCCAGAAATTCAGCAGATTATCATTGGCGGTTTTGGGCAAATGTACCGATTTATCCCTACAGCAAACGACGTACTATTCGCCAAGAGATACTTAAAGACACTATTTGGACTTTCGAGCAGCTTCAGGGCATTTTTTATGTAGTCGTTCCAATTCGGATGACTATAATCAAGTTAAAATTAGGAGGTTTATTAGTATACGCTCCCGTTGCGCCAACGCCTGAATGTATTCGTTTAGTCAACGAATTGGTCGATCTCTATGGAGACGTTAAGTATATTATCTTGCCTACTATCTCGGGTTTAGAACATAAAAATTGTGTTGGTCCTTTTGCTCGCAAGTTTCCCCAATCGACAGTTTATGTCGCACCCCATCAATGGAGTTTTCCCCTGGACTTACCCCTGAGTTGGTTGGGTTTCCCCTCCAAACGCACCCAAGTATTACCCACAGATAGCAGTCAGACCCCTTTTAGCGATGAATTTGACTACGCTATTTTAGGCAATATCGATCTTAGATTGGGTCAATTTGAAGAAGTAGCTTTTTTTCACAGGCGATCGCAAACCCTTCTGGTTACGGACTCGATTGTTTCGATCTCCCCTAGTCCACCCAAAATTATCGAACAAGATCTTTATCCTTTATTGTTCCACGCTAGAGAAAGGGGAACAGAAGCGATCGCCGACACTCCTACAAATCGCCTCAAAGGTTGGCAGAGAATTTGTTTATTTGCGATGTATTTTCGCTCTAGCGTCTTAGATATATCCAGGGCGATCGATACTATCAAAGATGCAGTGCGATCGCCTAATAAGTCATCTAAAGCTTACTGGGGCTTGTATCCATTTCAATGGCAAGCCAATTGGCAAGAATCTTTTAATACTTTAAGTAATAATGGTCGTTTGCTAGTCGCGCCCATCCTACAAACTTTAATTCTCAATCGCGCACCAGCAGAAACCCTCGCTTGGGCAAATCGAGTTGCTAGTTGGGATTTTACTCAAATCATTCCCTGTCATTTTGATGCGCCAGTCAAAACTAATCCCCAAGAATTTCGTCAAGCTTTTGCTTTTCTATCGCCAAATTCGTCTCGGGTCGATCGCCTTCCCGACGCAGATTTACAAACTCTCAAAAATATTGACGCTTTTTTGTATAAACCAGGTATTGTTCCCCCTCCCAAAATTTAACTAATTGAATTAAATATTAATTTAAGATAATCGCGATCAAAAGAGAAAAAGAGTATTCTAATTTACAGAATTGATCATGTAATTTAAGTATTTTGGGGTTATTATGAGAGTAAAATGAGCGATTATTTTGCTTCCACATATCGTAGTTGCATAATTAACTGCCGTATGACCAAACTTAGTAAAATCTGGTGAGAGTGAACAACATAGCAGACCGCTATCTATTGCATGCCGCCTTTCCCTTGTCAATGGATAATGAGTCAAAATCAACCACGGAAATGATTTGTATTGCCAATAAAAAATCAGTTCAGGAACAACAGCTACTACAAGCTCTCGAAAGTAGCGAACAACGATACGAGATCGCCACTAAAATAACTAATGATGGTCTTTGGGAGTGGAACTTAAATTCCAATCAGATTAACTACTCCTCTCGTTGGAAATCAATGCTGGGATGTAGTAACCAAGAGATTAAGAATAGCCCTGTAGAATGGTTCGCCAGAGTTCACCAGGCAGATATCGAAAAACTGCGTCGCAATCTCTCTGCTTGTGGGCAAGGAGATGTCTCTCAATTTGAAATGGAATATTCTTTACTCCATCAAGACGGAAACTACCGCGTGATGTCCTGCAAATGTATGGCGATCAGAGGTACAGAAGGCAAGATCGATCGCTTGGTTGGTTGCCAAACCGATATTACCCGACATAAGCAAACCGAAGCTCGTTTAAATTACGATATCAATTACGATCGACTAACTCGTTTGCCCAACCGTCAGTTATTTATCAAAAATCTTCAAGAATTATCTCAAATAGAATCTAGTTGTCTGTTTGGTGTTTTGTGTTTAGATCTCGATCGCTTCAAATACATCAATCACAATTTTGGACATCAAACTGGGGATTGTCTGCTGGTAAAAATTGTTCAGAAGCTCAAATCTTGTTTGCGGAGTGGCGATCTACTCGCTCGTATAGGTGGTGACGAATTTGCTATCTTGCTAGCTGGTTTTGAACGAGCAGACTACCCTGCGGAAATAGCCAGCCAAATTCAACAAAAGTTTTCTGCACCGATCGAAGTTGAGAATCGTTCCATCTTAATCACTACTAGTATTGGCATCGCACCTTTAACTAATATCAACGATTTAGAACACCAGGAATCATCCTATAGCTTGATTGAGGCTCTACAAAATGCCGAAATTGCCATGCATCAAGCCAAAAACAAAGGCAAAGCTTGTAGTGTTGTTTTTGAGTCGGCTGCTTATCTCCAAAGTATTGCTAAATTCAAGTCTGAGAACGAACTTAGAGCAGCAATTGAACTAGAACAGTTTGAACTCCACTATCAACCCATTATTAAGTTGGCAGATCGCCAGTTAGTGGGTTTTGAAGCTTTAGTGCGTTGGCAACATCCCGATAAAGGAATGGTTGCTCCTGGTGATTTTATTCCTTTGGCTGAAAGTACGGGATTAATTATACCGATTGGCTGGTGGGTTTTGCGCTCGGCTTGCGCACAAATGGTACTCTGGCAACAAGATCGTCCCAAGTCAAAGCTAGCATTTATTAGCGTTAATATTGCAGGAAAACAATTTTCTCAACCCTATGCAGGGGATATTATTGCTCAAATTTTGACTGAAACTGGTTTAGATCCTCGTTGTCTCAAGCTAGAAATAACAGAAAGTGAGATTATTGAAAACGTTAATGTCGTTCTCTCTACGGCAGAAAAATTAAAAAAGCTGGGAGTACAGTTGTCTATGGATGATTTTGGTACTGGCTATTCTTCTTTGAGTTATTTACACTGTTTGCCAGTCGATACTCTCAAGATCGATCGCTCTTTTGTGGAGAATATCGAAAGCAATATCCATGAGTTGGAGTTAGTTAAAACTATTATTAAATTAGCCCAAGTATTTAATTTGGATGTAGTCGCCGAGGGCATTGAAAGAGAACAACAATGCGATCGACTCTTGGAGTTGCAATGTGAATACGGACAGGGTTATTTGTTTTCTAAGCCATTATCTTTAGCCGAAGCTAACAATTTATTAGAGAGTGTCAACAATTAGCAAAAAAGTTATAAATTGATTAATAATGGTTCTGTCGATCGCCACAGACGATAAGATATTACTGAGAACTAGAGTATATTTTTGAGAAGTGCCATGGATAACCAGACCTACGATGTTGTTGTTATTGGCGGTGGTGTATGTGGCACTGCACTGTTGTATACTCTGAGCAAATATAGCAATGTGCAAAATATTGCTTTAATTGAAAAAGAATCAGATGTTGCCCTAGTTAATTCTCATACCAATAGCAATAGTCAAACTCTACACTTTGGTGATATTGAAACTAACTATACTCTAGCTAAAGCTACTAAAGTAAATGAAGGAGCGAGTTTAGTTAAAAACTATTTATTAGCTCAAGATAAACAACAAGCAATTTATACTAAGTATCACAAAATGGTGCTTGGTGTTGGTTCAAAACAAGTCGAGAAACTCAAAGCTAGATATCAGGAATTCAAACAGCTTTTTCCCAGTTTGAAGCTACTCGATCGCTCCCAAATTGCCGAAAAAGAACCCAAAGTTTTAGAAGCAAGAGATATAGCAGAAGAAATAATTGCTCTTTATACTGACGAAGGCTATGCCGTAGATTTTAATGCTTTGGCTCAATCTTTTTTAGCTAATGCGATCAATAAAACCAATAAAAAAATCGATTTATTATTGGAAACAAAAGTTACTAAAATAACTAAAAATCGAGAGCAATATCAAATTACAATTTCTGATCAAATTATCAACGCCAAAATTGTTGTGGTTGCTGCGGGGGCGCACAGTTTATTATTTGCCAAATCCTTGGGTTATGGACTAGATTATGCTTTGTTGAGCGTGGCGGGAAGTTTCTATTTTGCACCACGGTTGCTTAACGGCAAAGTTTATACCGTACAGTGCGAAAAGTTACCCTTCGCAGCCATTCATGGAGATCCTGAAGTTCACAATAAGGCGATCGCTCGTTTTGGCCCTACCGCCAAAGTCTTACCCCTGTTAGAACGTCATAACTACTCAAGTCTGATTGAATATTTTCAGACTGCGGGTTTGAGTTGGAAGGCAATTCTCAGTTTTCTGAAGATCCTATCCGATCCCACTATCTTTAAATATATTGCCCTCAACTTTATCTACGATTTTCCCCTAATTGGCAAACGTTTATTTATCAAAGAAGTCAGAAAAATCATTCCTGCTATTAAATTAAATAACCTCAGCTACGCTCGCGGTTATGGTGGAGTTCGTCCTCAGATAGTCAATCTCAAGACCAAAACTTTAGAAATGGGAGAAGCTAAAATTCTGGGGGACAAGATTATTTTTAATATTACTCCTTCCCCTGGGGCATCAACCTGTTTGCAAAATGCTTTAGAAGATACGGAGAGAATTATTGATTTTTTGGGAGATAACTATCAATTTGATCGCCAAAAGTTTCTCGCCGATCTTACTGCTACAGAAGATCTCGCCCCTAACTATTAATGCATTGACCGAGGGAAACTCCTTATAATAAATAAGATTAAGTTTATCTACAGTGCTAACCAATGGGGATCGAGCAACAAGAGTACCGCCAACGCCAGCAAGAAATCATGTCCAAAATTGGCGGAGGTACGGCAATTTTCCGCAGTGCGCCAATGGCAACCATGCACAACGACGTAGAATATACTTATCGTCAAGAAAGTAGCTTTTATTACTTAACAGGTTTTAACGAGCCAGAAGCCGTAGCCGTATTTGCTCCCCATCACCCAGAACATCAATATATCCTCTTCGTTCAACCCAAAGATCCCGAACGAGAAACTTGGACTGGCTATCGTTGTGGGGTAGAAGCTGCCAAGGAAATTTATGGCGCAGATGAAGCTTATCCCATTCAAGAATTAAATCAAAAACTACCCCAATATTTAGTCGATGCCGATCGCATTTACTATCATTTAGGCAACGATGAAAGCTTTAACAACATCATTGTCTCTCACTGGCAAAAACTAATGCGGGGCTATCAAAGAAACGGTACGGCACCTCTGGCGATCGAAGATACTCGCCCCCTAACTTTTCCCATGCGATTGGTTAAAAGCCCAGGAGAAATCGCCATGATGCGTCGGGCAATGGAGATATCTGCTATGGCACACAATCGCGCCCGCGAATTTGCCGAACCTGGAATTTATGAATATCAAGTACAGGCGGAAATAGAGCATATTTTTCGCAAAGAAGGCGGCATGGGAATTGCCTATCCTTCTATTGTGGCATCGGGAGAAAATGCTTGCATTCTCCACTACATCGAAAACGAGCGACAGATCCAAGAAAACGAACTACTACTAATTGATGCTGGTTGTTCCTATGGCTACTATAACAGCGATATTACCCGTACTTTTCCCGTCAGTGGCAAATTTACCGCCGAACAAAAAGCCCTCTATGAAATAGTCTTAGAAGCTCAATTACAGGCGATCGCCGAAGTCCAACCTGGAAAGCCTTACAATGATTTTCATGATATGGCTGTGTGTGTCATCGTTCAAGGTTTGCTAGATTTGGGATTACTCCGAGGAAATCTAGAAGAGATTATTGAAGAAGAGAAGTATAAGCCTTTTTATATGCACCGTACGGGACATTGGTTGGGTTTGGATGTCCACGATGTTGGAATCTATAAAAGCGATCGCAAAACCTGGCAAAATTTGCAACCTGGGCATATTCTTACTGTCGAACCAGGAATCTATATTTCACCCTTTATTAAAGCCGCAGAAGGACAACCTGAAATTCCCGATCGCTGGAAGGGTATTGGTATTCGCATCGAAGACGATCTATTAGTAACGAAAGAGGGACACGATATTTTAACGGCGGATGTTCCCAAATCTGTTGCAGACATGGAAAGGTAAATAACAGTAGGGGCGAACGGCTGTTCGCCCAGACATAGGTGCTGTTCGCCCAGACATAGGTGCTGTTCGCCCAGACATAGGTGCTGTTCGCCCAG
>NZ_JADWDC010000013.1:83616-91494 GCF_020640915.1 Waterburya agarophytonicola KI4
ACATAGATAATAAGTAATCAGTAGCAAAAGTGAATCTAGCCGAATTAACCAGGGAAATTATTGAAGGGAAGGGTTATATTATATTGCCCGATTTATTGAGTCTTAAGCAAGCAAATAAAGCCAGGGAATTGATTCTCAAATTTGCCCAGCAAGATCGAGAAGACGGTAAATTAGTAATTCAAGGAGCAAAAGAAAGACTATACGGCTTAATCTATAAAGATAAGATTTTTGCCAAATTAGTCCAAGATAAATTAATTCTGGCAATTACTGAAGCAATTTTGGGTGAAGATCTGATTTTGGGTGGTTTTTCTGCCCATATTCTTCATCCTGGATCGACGAGAATGGGTATTCATGTAGACTATCCTTACTGGGCAATGTCATCTCCTTTTCCCAAATACCCCATTTTAGAAATACAGGTAATTTGGATGCTGGACGATTTTACTGCCAATAATGGCGCGCCTCTATTTGCTTCTGGGACGCAAAATTTAGCTACCACTCCAGATCTAGCTAAATTTGAACAAAACGCCGAAAAGATCACGGGGACAGCAGGTTCGGCTATTATCTCTCACGGACTATGTTGGCACGATACCTCCGTTAATAACAGCGATCGCTCTAGAATATCTTTATTGGGAAACTATACCCCTCAATATATTCATCCTCTAGAAAATAATTTATTTGATTTTAATTCAGCAGCGATCGAAAATTCTACTCCTCAACTAAAAAAACTACTGCGCCATACTTGGATGTCGAAAAATAATCAAATATATGGCATGAAATTTAAGAATAATTGATTTTCCAAAAGATAAATCGATCAATTATGTTCGTTCTAAGTATTTTTAAGCAATCTAAATAAAGTTTCGATAAATCTTAAAACCAAAAACAGCTTGAATAATTGCTCGATAAAATCTTGAGTTCAAAACAGATCAAGGTTTTAGCTAGTCAATTAAAGTAAAAATATCAAATTAGTATTTAATGGCAAGAAAAAAACTCAATGATAATATAAGTGTAATCTCCTAAGAGAAAATACTGAACACTATTGTTATTTTGCCGATTAATTGCTGATATGCCTTTCTTCCAATTGAGGAAAATTACTCAAGTTTTATCTAACCTTGCACCTTTTATTTGTTTGGCAGGAATTGTCTTTTTACAAAGCCAAGAATATAAAAAATCAGCCCAACAACTAAACTACGACAACTACGTAGAACGAGAAAGACAACAAGCAAAAGAAATTGACCTCCTCCAGCAAAGTCCTCATCTTGGTTTTGATAATTTAGTTGCAGATTGGTCGTATCTAAATTTTGTGCAGTATTTTGGCGATGCCCATGCTAGAGAAACTATTGGCTATCAATTAGTACCCGAATATTTTGCAACTATAACTAACATCGATCCTCGCTTTACTCAGGCTCATCTACGACTTTCCATTGCTAATTCTATGTATGCAGGAAATGCCGAAAAAACTGTTGCTTTAATGGAAAAAGTTTTGGCAACGGTAGATCCAGAATCGCCACAATCTGCATTACTTTGGACTTCTAAAGGGTTAGATGAATTGTTGTTTTTGGGTAATAAAAAAGCAGCCATTAATTCTTATAAAATAGCAGCACAATGGGCAAACTTAACTCAAAGCGATCGCCCTGATGGTTTGACTATTAAAGATTTAGAACAGGCGTTAACCTCTACTAGTGAAATCGATCTCAAACAAGCTCAAATAAGAGCTTGGTCGAGTGTTTTGGTTCATATTAGAGACAATCAAAAAAAACAAGAAATTATTAGAAAAATAACTAATCTAAAATCAGAAATAGCAATTTTAGAACAATCGGGATCGAGGGGTCTCTAATTTAAAATAAAAATACTTAAAAAATAAATAAGACTAAGAAAGAGATAAATTCTTATTCATCAGTCTTTTTAACGCCATTTCTAAGCGATCGCGACTGTTAAAATTATCGAGCTTTTCTACCAGTTCGCCATCTTTAAAGAGCATAATAGTAGGCAAGTTTTTCAGACGATAGGCATTGGCTAATTTAAAATTTTCGTCAGCATTAATAGAAACTACTTTAATTTGTTTTTCGCTTTTTCCTTGCATGGTTTCAAGCATCGGGCTAATCAACCGACACAAGCCACACCAAGGAGTCCAAAAATGAACTAAAACTGGAAGAGAAGCCTGTAGTACTTCTGGCTTAAAATTGTTTTCATTAACTACAGATGACATAAATTTATTAACGTTTTTTAAAATGATTTGAGATACTTGGACATATGCTACATCTAATTGGGATCACTGGATCGTCAATTAAGGAACAAGGATCGAGAATCGAAGGAAAATATAGGCTAGTCTTGTTGGCACTTTACCAATAAACCCTGGAAGTTACTTGCATCAACCAAGGATGTCCCCACCAAAACAGCATTACAAAAGCAACTATCCCGACATAAGCAGGGCGTAAGAATTCTTGCCATTTGAGACTTTGACGACCATCAATTATTGCTAAAAAAGGTATGACAGAAGTACGGGCTTTCACTTTCTCGAAAGCTGCGCCATATCTTTTGTTCAAACGGCGATCGCCATGCCAGACGGCAAATAAATGATGAGCAATTAAACCCAAGGATGTCACTAATGTAAAACTCGTTCCCAACCATAGGGTATGGGCAATACACCAAATAACCTGTCCTACCATTTGAGGATGGCGAGTAATGCGAATAATACCCGTTTCAAATAAATATACTTGAGGCTTTTGGATCGCTGCAATTTCTAATAAGTTGAAGGTAGCGGGGTAAAGAAATATAAAGGAAATAAAGGACAAAATCCACACCGCAGATTTGATTCCTGGCACTCCTTGTACTTGCCATAACTGTATCCCATCGTAACGATGATTGAAAAAATAAATAATTAAAATGGTAGCAAAAGGAATACTAACAAGGGCAAATAATACCCGATAAAGTCTTGCACCTATCTTAGTTTCCCCCCAAGGGCGTAAAGCTGCTAGCCCGCTGTGGGCGATCGCAAAACCCAGCAACAAAGCCAAAATAATATAGTGACTATTATTGAGCCAACTAATATTGGTAACAGAGATATTCATATAGGTATTATTAATCGATTTCGATGTTAACAATAATTAAAAATTAATTCAGCAGCCCAATCGTGTTACTGTGCAAATAAAGAACACGAAAATTATTAAATATTAAGCACTATTAATAATACGTTTAAATAACCTTCCTATCGCTAACTTTTTTTTAGAAAACCGTTAATCAAACTTTTTTTATGTCTGATATTCCTTTTACCCTGGATCAACTCCGCATACTTAAGGCGATCTCCACTGAAGGAAGCTTTAAGCGGGCTGCTGACAGCCTTTATGTTTCTCAACCTGCTGTCAGTCTTCAAGTACAAAATTTAGAAAAGCAGTTAAATGTACCTTTATTTGATCGCGGTGGACGTAGGGCGCAATTGACTGAAGCGGGACATCTCTTACTTAGCTACGGAGAGAGAATTATCTCTTTATGTCAAGAAACCTGTCGGGCGATCGAAGATCTGCAAAATCTTCAAGGGGGTACATTAATTGTGGGTGCATCCCAAACGACGGGGACATATTTGATTCCGCGCATGATCGGTTTGTTTCGCGAAAAATATTCTGATGTTTCGGTACAGCTACAGGTGCATTCAACCCGTCGAACTTCTTGGGCGGTAGCCAACGGACAAGTAGACTTGGCAATCATTGGGGGAGAAGTTCCCACCGAACTACAGGAAACATTAAACATCATTCCTTATGCTGATGACGAATTAGCCCTGATTTTGCCTCCCAATCATATTTTGGCTCAAGAAGAGACAATTCATAAAGAAGATTTATACAAGCTCAATTTTATTACTTTAGATTCCCAATCGACAATCCGTAAGGTGATCGATAAAGTTTTGACTCGTTACGAAATTAATCCCAAGCGTCTCAAGATCGAAATGGAATTAAATTCTATTGAAGCGATTAAAAATGCCGTACAGTCTGGTTTGGGTGCAGCATTTGTTTCCACAACGGCGATCGAAAAAGAATTAGAAATGGGCGTATTGCATCAGGCAAAAATTCAGGATGTTAATATTGGTAGAACTTTGGCGGTGATTGTCAATCCCAGTCGCTATTGTTCCAAAGCAGCAGAGGCTTTTAGCCAAGAGATCTTACCCAAATTTTCGACGAGAAAAGAATTTGCCAATCTCGATACTTTATACAAAAGTGGTGTCGAAATTAAATAAACCAGAGACAATATAAAAATAACCTAAGTACAATAACCATATGAAACATAGAGTTTAGGGCTTTAAGCTTAAAGCTATTGATTGAGATTGTATGGAAATTATTTGTACTCGTCCTGGTTGTCCCAAACCCCGCAATTTTTTTGGCGATCTCGATGATGAAGCCAAGATTCGCACTGTAAGGCAGAAATTCTGTGTTAGCTGTGGTATGCCTTTATTATTGGCAGATCGCTATATCCCTTCCAAGTTACTCGGTCAAGGGGGCTTTGGGGCTGCATTCCTGGCTTGCGATCGCTATAAGCCCAAGATGCCTCTGTGTGTAGTCAAACAGTTTCAACCTTCAGGAGATTTAGACGATCGCGAATTAGCAGTAGCACAGAATTTATTTCAACGAGAAGCGGTAGTTTTAGAGGAATTAGGACACAAGCACCCCCAAATCCCGGATCTATATGCTTTTTTTACCCCTATAGTACGGAATGCTAAAGATACGGAAGACGAGCAGTATTTTTATCTAGCCCAAGAGTTTATTGACGGAGAAGATTTAGAAGAGGAATTAGCAGCAAAAGGTAAGTTTAGCGAAGCCGAAGTAGTGGAGATCCTCAAAGAAATTCTTAAGGTATTACAGTTTGTCCATGACAATAACACCATCCATCGAGACATCAAGCCTTCCAATATTATGCGAGACAAGCGGGGCATACTCTATTTATTAGATTTTGGTGCAGTCAAACAGGTAGCCATTGGGGGTGGTAATAATAAAAAATCTACGGGGGTATATTCAATGGGTTTTGCCCCTCCAGAACAAATGTCTGGTTCGCAAGTATATCCTTCCACTGATATTTACGCCCTAGCAGTTACCTGCATCACTTTATTGACGGGGAAACCCGCCGAAGAACTGTATGACTCCTTCAATCACAATTGGCAGTGGCGCGGTTTTGCACCCCAAACAAGCGATCGCTTGATGGATATTTTAGATAGAATGCTGTTATCAGCCCCCGCCCAACGATTTCAATCGGCAACGGATGCCCTGGCTGCATTAACCCCACCTCCTCCTGCTAAACCTGCCCAGGTTGTTCCACAAAAACCTTCTCCTCCTGCTACATTAATCAAACTTCCTAAAAATCCTTTTTCCTTGATAGAAGCGATTTCTGGTGCAGCTTTTACGGGTTTTGAGGGGGCTTTGTTATATATTGGTTTAACTAATCTGTTATCAGTTTCGGGAATCAGTTTGGGTATTTTAGGGATGGTTATGGGGGGAATTGTTTTTGCTCTATATCGTCGCGCAATTGAAAAAGTCGATTTAATTATCTTTGGGGGAATTACGGCGGGAATTGTGGCTTTTATTCCTGCATTACACGGTGCTTTGGTTATAAAATTCGTATTAATGATTGCTGCTATATCTGCTGCGGGGGCGATCGCAATTACGGCATTTTTTCGATTGGTATATCAGTTATTATCGCGTTTTTTATAGCAGCAATTCCACCATCAGGATTTTTAATTTATTTATACCGAAGTAAATATTTTTACTATACTTTCCGCTGTTTTCTCCCAACTAAACTGTTTTGCTCTTTCCCTACCTTTATTACTTAAATCCTGACGTAATTTATTATTAGTTAAAAGCTCATACATTCCTTGAATAATATCTTCTACATCATACGGATCGACATAAAAAATACTATCTCCCCCTACTTCAGGGATAGAAGTGCGATCGGAAGCTATAACGGGACATCCACAAGCCATTGCTTCTAGTATTGGTAGTCCAAAACCTTCGTAGAGAGAAGCAAAAACCAAACACTGCGCCATAGAATATAAACTGGGAAGATCGACAGCAGGTACATAGTCTAAAAAGATAATTCGCTCTTGGGCTGATAATCGATCGACTTGTTGTTGAAGTTTGGGATAAAAGAAATCATCTTTTTTACCCGTAATGACAAATTGATAGTCTTTCAAAGGTAATTTATCAAAAGCTATTAAACAGCGATCGAGGTTTTTATAAAATCTCATGTCACCTACATACAACAGATATTTATTCAGGTTATATTTGGCTAGAATTTCTAAATTTGGTTGGGGGAAAAATAAATCGCGGTCTAACCCGTTATAAACCACCTTAATTAACTCAGGATTGAGTTTATAGTTTTCAATTAAGTCTTTTTTGGTATGTTCGGAAATACTAATTATCTGTCGACATTGTTTGAGAATTAAAGGCAAAATATAGAGATAGTAATATTTCCATTTTGGACTTACTTCAGGATATTTTAAAGGAATGAGATCGTGAACTGTAACTATTTGAGGAACAGAAGGAAATAACATTCCTTCACTTGCAGGAGAAAAAAATAAATCCGTATTACTATTTTTCAACTGCCAATTTAAACTAGTTTGATACCACAGCAAACGTTTGATGTGTCCTAAAAAACCGCGATCGGGAGAGATGCTTTTATTTACAGAAATAATATTTTGGGGATATTGAGTTTTAAGAGAATTAGCATGGGAATAAAGAGTAAAATTCAATTCGCGATCGCAGTCAATTAATTCCCTAACTAAGTTATTGGTTACTACTCCCAAACCACTAGCTTGCTCTTGAATATATGCCCCGTTAATAGCAACTTTCATTATTGATTGGCGATACTTCCTACTAACTTTGACCAAATAAAAAGAGCTTGGCAATGCCAAACCCTAATTAAACATTACGATTAATGGTCGATGAATCAAATTATAAATGTAAATATTTAGCTTCTGCTTCTAGCTGCTTGACTAATTTGTCATTGCCATTGACTCTAGCAGCTTCTAAACGATTGTTCAAACTCTTACGCAGACTCTCACGATGGCTGAGACTAGCATTTTTAATTATTTCTTGGCGTTTTTTGTTCATCATGGACTGTTTATTATCTAAAATAGTGCATTTACTCAGGATATATACGATAACATTTCCAAAATTAAAAGAACCACTAAGTATAAAATCTTTAACATAACCCTGGTTTAGATAGTCATAGAGGTCGAGACTTTAGTATGTTTATAGACAGTCCTTAATAAAAATGTAATTGTTACTGTGAGCAATCAATCGACTGGGAGAATGCTACTTTCCCATAATTTCAATTTAACCAATAACGAGCTTCCAGCTCTAAACCGAGAAGAATTTGCCCAGATATTTATTGATGGATTGAAAGAACAAGAAAATGTTACTTGTAGTTATATAAAAAATCCTCACTGGGTAGTAGAAATTACTTTCCCTTCAGAGGAATTTGAGGCAAAAGCGATCGGTCAAATGTGTGGAGAGATTTTAACCGACAAAAGAAAGAAAGATCTAGGGGACTCCCAACTCACTACCGACACTTTAATACTAGGGGGTAAAAAAACTACCCCTGTGGCAAATATGCTACCAAATACTCTACAGCCAGGGGAATGGGGCGTAGATGTAGTCGAAACAGCCCAAGGTGATGCTTTCTTAGCCTCGATTAATTGGGAGATTTTAACCGAAGATAAACCTAGTGACGGTATTTTTAGAATCGATTTTCCTGCTCGATCTTGAGGGAAATGGAATTTTTAGCAGATACAAAATTGCGATCGCGGGCGCGTTTTTAAGGGAGTATTAAAGCCAGGATATAAATAAATAGAATCCCCAATAATTCTTATCCCACATCAGACAGCAAAACTTCACCAAC
>NZ_JADWDC010000100.1 GCF_020640915.1 Waterburya agarophytonicola KI4
AGAAAGTGTATGAAATTACTCCCAGCTATTTTTGACAAAATCAACACCCTAGCTCTAAACTATTGCTTTTGATAATTTTAATTTGCATGACGGGCATTGGTGCAGGAGATAGCAGAGGACACGGTAGATTTATTTTTGACAATTTGATTCTACCGATTCTACTCAGACGCATCTATGACGATAAAAATCTGCGGCGTTGGTGAATCAAGGTATGATTTCACTGTCAAGCGATCGCTAAGAAGAAATGTGTTTTGTGACATAAGGCACTGGAACATCTGAGAACTTTAAATAGTGAAGAAGCAATCTAATTGAATGCTCAAGCATATTTAATGATTTTGAATAACAAAGAGTTTTACGATGTAATCGAGCTAAATAGTGCCTTAACCTTGTGTTTTCTCCCTCCACCCTGGTCATATAAGTTTTGCTAACCAGCAGCTACTAAATCTGAGTTTGGACGCTGTGATATTTTGATTAACACGGCGGGGATTTATCCTTTTCAATCCTTTGCGGAAATGAGCTTTGCCGACTGGCGTAAAATTTTTGCCGTTAATCTTGATTCCCTATTTTTTTTTTAGTTGTCAAGCGTTTATTCCCCTAATGGAACAAAATAACTGGGGCAGAATAATTAATATCTCTTCTAATGTTTGTTGGACAGTTGCCCCCAAGGTTACTCACTATACTGCTGCCAAAATGGGAGTTATTGGTTTTACTCGTGCCTTGGCTACAGAAGTGGCAGATTCAGGTGTTACTGTTAATGCGATCGCGCCTGGGTTGGTTCGCACTCAATACTTCTCGGTTAAGCCCAAAATAGTATAAAGTAACTAAGATTAACCATTATCAAATTAAGGTATTTAAAGTTGCAGCTCAAAGAATTTTCTTTGATTAATCCCAAGTTAGAAGCTTCATCAGTATTTCAAGCGATAGAAACAGTCATTCAACCATCGATGATTGAAGAAGCTTTAGAGAAAACCAGGAGTTTTGAATCACGTCAAAGAAAGCTCACATCAAGTTTGGTAGTATGTTTAGTGATTGCGATGAGCTATTGGTCATCAGATTCAATGACAACAGTTCTCAAAAATTTAGTTAACGGATTAAGTAAACAGTGGACAAAATTAGGACAATCCTGGAAAACTCCCGTCAGTTCATCAATAGATCTCTTGCATAACTATGCTAATTTCTAATATAAATAGAGGTAATGAGGGTTATTCGTAGTATGAAATATGAGACAGCTAAGGATTTGAGCGAAAGTGACTTCAAAAGAACGTATGGCATATATCTTGATATTTTTGAAGTTATGGTAAAAGTAGTAAAAGTAGAAAGAATGCTCCAAAAAAAGACAGGTAGAAACGATAAATTAATCAACTACTGCCTTAGTTTTGATGGAATATGGAGATTATCAATGTTCTCACTCAGCACAAGCTTATACAACCATTAACAAACTAAGATTGGAATTGGGCGATCGCTTTTGTTTTATTTTTCGTCACTTTCCTCAACCCGAAATTCATCCTGAATCTTTTAAAGCAGCAGAAACCGCGGAAGCAGCAGGATCACAGGGAAAATTCTGGGAAATGCATTCGATGTTGTTTGAGAATCAACAAGAATTATCAGATGGTAATTTGGTCGAATATGCTGCTAGTTTAAACCTTGATATTCCTCGCCTACTTAGAGAATTAAGCGACTGTCTTCATCGCGATCGCATCCAAGAAGATATTGACAGCGGAATAGAACATGGAGTAGGGCGTACTCCAACTTTTTTTATTGGTATTCGTCATGAAGGAACACAGAATTTGGAACCTTTACTGATTCAAATTTTGGAAACTATCTCAATCTAGAAAACAATACCTTCGCCAAATTTTGACGTGGGGAATGTGGGTTGATGATTTAAGATGCGATGTTACTAATGACCATGCCCTTGAGGAAGATGACTATCAATTACAGCCTGAGAATTACCCTGAAAACATTGAAAAAACCGATGATGTTCAACATTGAAAAATGGTTCTGGTCGTTTTCCATGAACAATGACATTATGGAAAATACCATTATGGTTTAGGGTCACTTCTACAGGAATACGATCTTCTTGAGAACAGGAAACCTTGAGACCTTCTACCGCTTCGTCTAAACAGTCTTCCACTCGCTCATAATATTCTTTCATCAGTTCCCGTTCTTTATTGCCCACTTGAAATGATTCAGAGTTGGGGCGATAGATAATCTGGGTAAATGCCAAGGCTGATTCTTGATAGCGGTCTTGTAAATACAGAGATAGACCTAAATCTCGCCAGGCAATGGCAAAGTTTGGCTCGATTCTGGTAGCTTGAGCATAAAGTTCGCTGGCTTTTTGATAATTACCTAGTTTTGCCCACAAAGAACCGAGATTGTATTTGAGTTTGTAAGAATCGGGATCTAAAGCTAAAGCTCGGTTAAAAGATGCTTGAGCATTAAAATAATCTTTTGCCAAGAATTGTGCCGTAGCTTTCCCCGACCAAGCTTGAGCTATATTAGGATCGAACTCAATCACTGCATTAAAGAGCTTAGTTGCAGTTTGATAATTTTGTTCGCGATTAACCAAAAAGTGACCTAATTCTAAAACAATGGGAAGATCCGCTGTGGTAATTTTATCCCAAGGTTGATAAAGATTAATAACTTCCTGATAGCGATCGCTGACAGGTAAGCATTTAGCTTTCTGGCGAATCACAATATCTTGAAATTCTTCTAAGTAATTGAGATAAAATACTGTTCTCGGATTATCAGGCTCTAATTCCTTCGCTTGAGTTAAATCGGCGATCGCACTGTCAATTCTTGCTTGATTGCGACTGGCATTCCACAACACCAGGGACACTTTCCCCCGATTCACTAGAGCTTCGGCGTTATTAGGCTGTCTTTTAATCAGGCGATCGCAGGCGGTGAGAACTTTGGCGGCTAAATCTAAATCGGTAGGTGGTAAACGACATTGTTTAACGGTAGAAAAATTAATCCAGCTCCAATATAGACCGAGAATGCCTCCCAAACCAACCAAGCCTATTAGAGCTAGAATAACCCAAAATATAGACGATCTTGATGGTTTCTCCAGGTCTCTATCTATTTCTTTTGCTGGCTCTGAGGAGGAAATTAACTGACGGCTAATTTGATTAAGCTGCTGTTTAATCCATTCACTATTAAAAATCTCTGCATAAATAGGATTGGCAATTTTAAATCGATCTTCTTGACGACTTACTAACCCAGATTCTAAAAGAATCGTATCTTCTAAACTCTCTTTGGCAACTACTTCTGTCTGTAATAAAATTTCGTGTAACCTCAGCAGGACAGTGGTTACTTGTTGATTTTCAAGAATACTATCCTTAATTGCTTGGAAGTGCTGATAATATTCGCAATCGGTTTCTGTTTCCCAATATTTGACGAGCGATCGCACAATTCGTTTTACATATCCTGTTTCCTGCCCTTCAATGACCTGATCCTGCCGATCTAGAATTAGCTGGCAGAGACTTTGGGTTAGTAGAGCATTTTCCTCCGTCCAAACTAAAATTTCTTTAGCAACAATATTAGGTCGGTCAATTTTTTCCGCTTCTTTGGTTTTAAGAATAAAGCGATAAATAATCTGATTGCTATCGGTATTTGCTTGAGAAAATGAGTCGCTCATTGGCAGCGATTTAAAGAAATTATATATTAGATTTTCATTATGCCTAATAAATGTGACAAGAATATGTCAAGCTTATTGACTTCGAGTATAACTCCTAAAGCAAGTTACCCAAACGCGATCGCCTTCTTCAATTAAACTACTTGAATTAATTTATTCAAATTAGGTTTGTGGACATCCCCTTTGCAATTGGTAGTCCAAGGGGATGTTTCTATTTTAAACTTTCGGTGGAAAGGAAGAACAAAAGGCTCGTGGTAGCGATCTCTTAAAGGCGAAGTCAAGAGCCTAAATAGGTTTGAGCAATGTTATCTATTTGCTGTCTGTGGTGGTTTTTAACAAAGCGATCGGGAAAATCATCAATTAAATTACAATTAAATCATTTGTACCACGCATTCCACCAATGGTTTAAATTGGGAAATTAATTCAGCACGAGAAATTCCCAAGCTAGGAATAGAAACATCACCATAGTCTCGACCAACTTGGAGGGGAAATACAGCATCATCGCCCAACAAAACAAACTCCCCTCCCGCAGCCTTGATAATCGTCCATACCGCAGCAATATCCCAAATTTTGGGAGTGGCTTCCACTCCCCCAATAACTACCCCCGCTGCTACCAATAGCAAGTTATAGCTAGCCACACCAATCATTCTAGTTTTGCAAGGAAAAGGCTGTTTGAAAATGGCTTTGCTTCTGGCGCAGAGATTGAATAATTGACTGCCACTAGGATCATCGATACGAGTCTTTATGGGTTGCTGGTTGAGATATGCACCCTCATAACCAGACAGTCCCGAATCACCATACCAATAACCGTGAAAAGCTTGTTTGAGGGGAGGAACATAGACAAAACCGAAAACAGGATTACCTTTGTAGAATAAGCCCATAGAAATAGCCCAAATAGGTAAGCCACGGGTGAAATTTGTCGTTCCGTCGATGGGATCGATAATCCAACACCAATCATTATCGGGAAAAATATGAACTGTTTCCTCACTCAAAACACCATGTTCGGGAAACGTTTCGGCGATCGCGGATCTTATTTGTTCGTCCGACCATTTATCGGCTGCGGTAACTAAGCTACCATCTTCCTTTTGACTGGCTTGAATTTTGCCAAAATCTTCTAAAAGGCGATCGCTAACCGTAGCCGTGGTTTCCACACAAAAGTCGAGGACTCGATCCCAAAATTCATTCATTAGTTGTTAGTTTCGATGAGTATTTTAATTATTGTTAGCCATAAAACTCCTTATCTTACCAAGAGGGGGAAAAGAATGTTCTAAAATAGTAAATCGTACAAAACACTTATAAAAGTAGTATTTTTAAATATGTCAGTATTGGCGGCAATTTCAGTCGTGCTTCTATTAATCGTAGTCCATGAATTTGGTCATTTCGCAGCAGCGCGGTTACAAAAAATTAGAGTAAATCGTTTTTCCATTGGCTTTGGTCCTGTTCTTTTAAAGTATCAAGGTTCAGAAACAGAATATGCTATTCGAGCTATTCCCTTGGGGGGTTATGTCGGTTTTCCTGATGACGATCCCGAGAGCGATGTTCCTCCTGACGATCCTAATCTACTACGTAACAGACCTGTTTTGGATCGAGCAATTGTCATTAGCGCAGGAGTGATTGCCAATCTGATTTTTGCCTATTTTCTTTTGGTCGGTCAAGCCGTAACCATCGGCTTTCAAGATATTAATTATCGACCAGGAGTATTAGTCCCTCAATTATTGAGCGAAGCCGAATCTGCTGCTGCTAAAGCGGGGGTACAGCCTGGAGATATTATTTTACAAATAGACGATTTAAAATTGGGAGATTCCGCCGATGCCCTCGAAAATTTACGAACTACTATCCAGAGATCGCCAGACAAATCCTTGCGACTAACCTTAAAACGCGATGAAAAAATTGTCAATCTAGATGTTATTCCTGAAGCGGGTCAAGATGGCAAAGGTAAAATTGGTGTGATGCTTGCACCCAATGGCGATATTGTTCGCCGTCGCGCTGCGAATATATTAGAAGCTTTTACTACTGGGGCAAATGAATTTCAAAGAATAGTGCAGTTAACCATCCAAGGATTTTGGCAACTCATTAGTAACTTTCAAGAAAACGCCCAACAAGTAGCGGGACCTGTGGCTATTGTAGCGGTAGGTGCGGAACTTGCACGCAACGATTTAAGTAACCTATTCCAGTTTGGAGCTTTAATTAGTATTAACTTAGCAGTAATTAATATATTGCCTCTACCTGCCCTAGATGGCGGTCAATTGGCATTTTTAACGGTTGAAGGAGTTACTGGAAAACCCCTCCCCACTAAGTTGCAGGATGGCATCATGCAAACTGGTTTGATTTTATTACTCAGCTTGGGTGTGTTCATTATCGTAAGGGATACAGTTAATCTAGCGTTCTTTCAGAATTTGCTTCAGTAAACGAGCTTTCTATTAGCTATTAGTTTTTTAAAGTCAGTAGTTGGTTGTTGATGCTTGCTGCTGACTTTGTTATTTTGATTAAGTTTAAATATTTCTATTTTTTTCGCGAGTGCTATTTTAAAGATAATTTTTATCTAATTGCTGAATTTAAAATTACTATTTTTTCAATGAGCAACTCAAATCGCGACGCTTTGACTCAAGTAGGAAATCGAGAATTATTAAAAGTTAGATTTGCTGAATTATATAGTAAGATTGCAACTACCTTCGACTGTAAATGGCGCAAATAATTGTTTTTGGCAATAAGCTGCAATCATGTTGACTCGTCCTGTCCTTCTTCCTGATTTGAGTGCTGGGAATTTTTGACCTCTTTTACTCCAGCCATAGCCATAGTCACTTCTGCTATCCATTCCCGATTCATCTACGTAGACTCTTTTTGAAGCTTGGATACTAGCTAGTTCAGTTTTGAAGACAGCTCTTTTTTCCTCATCTCTTTCTTGATATCCGTAGTCTTTTTTTTTCGTGTAAAACCAATCTTCTTTAACCCTCTCGAAATTGTCCGAGGGCTAATAGGTTCCCCCCAGAGCAAAGCCATTTGAGCTTGAGTTTTATCACCATGTCGCTGTGCAAATTCTTGAAATGCCTGCCAATCAGTAATCTTGCCTTTTGAGAAATGAGGGCGGCTCGATAATGGACGGTAATCCCCTGTTTCTTGTCTTCGCTTGAGCCATAAATCAATGGTGTTTCGGCTAATTTGAAATATTTCTGCCGCTTCGCTTTTCTTCCATCCATCTAGGTCTATCGCTTGAATTACTTTTTGACCTAAGTCGTAACTGTAAGCTCTTGCCATTTCTTTTTTTCTAGATTCCTTTCCCTCATGCTACCTTTGTCCTAATGCTCTTGACCGCTACTATATCTAAAAGTCCATTTTCCTCTGACAGTATCTTCAGGCGTAGCTTTTTATCCAGAACATGGTGTCGATTACAATACCTTGTATGAGTCAGCAGATAAAGCAGCGTATCATGCAGGTAAAAATTTACGTGGTGGTGCTGTAGGCATAGCTAATTTCTATGCATCCTGTCCTTTTCCTCAGTAGTTAAGATAGTGTCTATGTTTTTTGTATTCCAATATTAATTTGTCTTATTCATACAAAATTTATGCCGCCAAAGTCAAACCCTTCCTCTTCAAAAAAGAAAAAAACAACTCAAAAAAAAAGACCTCATAGTAAAGCATTAAAAGCGCGATCGCTCGACATATTTAACTTACTAACAGAAATCTATCCCGATGCTACCTGTAGCCTGGATTATGAGACTCCCGTACAGCTTTTAGTCGCGACGATTCTTTCGGCACAATGTACCGACGAGAGAGTCAACAAAGTAACCCCTGCTTTATTTGCCAGATTTCCCGATGCAGAGAGTATTGCGGAGTGCGATCGCGATGAGTTAGAAAGTTTGGTTAGATCTACAGGTTTTTATCGCAACAAAGCCAAAAATATTCAGGGTGCTTGTCAAATGATTGTCACTGATTTTGGTGGCAAAGTTCCCGATGAGATGGAACAGCTTTTAAAATTACCAGGAGTGGCACGTAAAACGGCAAATGTCGTTTCGGCTCATGCTTTTGGTAATATTCAAGGTGTTACGGTAGACACCCACGTAAAACGCCTCAGTAACCGCTGGAAATTAACTAAATCTGATAATCCGATCCAGATTGAAAAAGATCTTATGGCATTGTTACCCCAACCTGAATGGGAAAACTATTCGATCCGCACCATATTTCACGGTAGAGCAATTTGCAAAGCTCGCAAACCTGGCTGTGAGATTTGTCAGTTTACCCATCTTTGTCCTTCATCAAAAGAATACTTAAATAAACTGAATTGAAGTGGCAGCACTCTTCGGTAAAGACCATATTTGATCTGCATTATCTTTGGTAACATGAGGACCATTAATCATTGCTGAAGAAATAGGGGCAATTTGTACGTCGAATATTTCCTCTACACCTTCGGTAAACTGGAAACAGCCAACTATTTGCCGAGTCATCAAATCAACAATCGCAATTCCACATTTAATTTCATCCTTGAGGCTATTTTGGATTGGTAAATTGCTAAACACAGCGGTTTCGCGCACTTGAGATAGACCGATAAAGGCACAGTTATTAAAGATTGCCAATCCACGAGTATAGCCAGGTAAAGAGACAATTTTTTCTTGTTTGCCAGTGGCTACATCTACGGCAATTAGCTCGCCACGACCAGAATTGAGTACCCACAATTTGCCCTGATACATTCGAGGAGAATGGGGCATAGACAAACCTTCGGTAATTACCCTGCTGCTGGGAACTTCTAAGATGCAACCGCCACTCACCTTATTGTCTCGCCAACCGCCTTTGGTATTGGTTTTGCCGAGGACAGTGACGTATTTGGGCATTCCATCTACCATTGCCATGCCGTTGAGATGACAGCGATCTTCTGCGGCAATTTCGCTGACAAAATTAGGTCGCCATTGGGGTAAAAAATTATAGTTATTAGTCAGGGTGCAAAGACAAGAAAAGCGAGTATTGACCATCCACAATTCATCGTTGCCCCAAGCGAGGTCGTGGATGGAAATATCTCCCGTATATTGCGCGCCTCTAGTGAGAAAGCAAGCGTTATAAGTACCAGGGGGATCGATTTGGGGAGCTAAACCAGCATCATTTTTGAGGAGATATACCCAATCTTTGCCCCCCACTGCCATCTGAGTGGGGCTAATTGCCATACCCATAGCCCGTTCAAAGTTATGAAAATCTAGCTTGAGAGCGTTATTTTTTGCCGTAACGATTCCTAACTTACCTGCTTGGTAGGTAGAGAAAAATAGAGATATTTTGAGAGTGTTGAGAATATTAGTAAAGCTATTACTATAGTCGTATTTAACCTCGCGCGTTTTTTCTTCGTTAACGTCGATGTAGGTTTTATTTATTGATTGAACCATAGGTAGTGCAAATAAAAAATTCTCCTGACAATGTTAACCCAACAATTTTCTTTTGTAGAGAATAGTTAATGATGAATGATTGAGTAGGAACGAATGGTTGTTGGCGGTTAGAGATCTTCAAGTTAAAATTCGACGAAATCGTCCACTGTTAAATCAGTATTGGTAACGTTGTAGACAGTAGCTAATAAATCGCCATCGTAAGTAATAGTGGTAGAAGAGCCATCTTGAGCAATTGATAGCGCGCCAAAAGCATCGGCTACAGTACTTTCCGTAAAACTGTCCAGTTCCAAAGCAAATTGATCGATACCGTCGGCATAGTCGTAGATGATATTATTGGCATCTCCACCACTGAGAACGAAGACATCGGAACCGCCAAAACCAGATAAGCGATCTTCTCCCGCACCACCATAAAGAGTGTCGTTACCTTCTCCACCCATCAAAATGTCGTTGCCAGCACCACCAGAGATGGTATCAGCTCCTCCACCTCCTAAGAGGAAATCTACCCCAGCACCGCCAGAAATATCGTCATTATCCGCACCGCCGTCAATAAAGTCATCATCTTCGCCCCCTTCAATTCGGTCGGCACCACCTTCGCCATTGTTACCAATCCCTTCGGGGTAAAGTAATGAGTAATAAGTAAGAAGTAATAAGTAAAAGTCCGAAGATGGGTATAAAGCCAAGGGCGCGTCGCCTGTGGTTTCCCAGCCGTTTATGTCGCCCGCTCCTCATTCATGAGGAAGATTAAAAAAAGTATTTCAACCGTTGAATCCTCTACCCTTCAGGGAGAGGTATTACTCATTACTCATGATTTACTACTTATTACTCGTGAATAATCCCGCAGTACGGTTTATCTGCGGTGGGGAAGAAGTAAAATCAATTTCCCGCAGTAATACGAATAACCTTTGCTTCAAAAATTGCTGGGCTTCTGGTTCACTAAGATTATTCAGAGAAACGGACATATTGACCCACCAACAATCCCAATCTCTCAAATCTGTAAAGCCAAAGATCCAGGGCAACATGCGAGAGCCAAGATTAGCATTAGCCAACTCGCCAAACTGTTGGGTCGTAAAAGCCGTTGTGCCACTGGAATGTATGCAAGTATTGAGCTGAGTCCGATTGTTTCTAGTTAGCAAGCCATAAGAGCCAATCTGACTATCTGACGCGATCGCGATATCTTTTCGCTCTAGCTTTAAATGCTCGTATCGATTGAGAAAGTTTAAAGTCTCTCCTTTACTATTATCAATTGAGTAGATCTCTACAGCCAAATCGTGGGTTTCGGGTTCTTGATATCTTCTGCCTGGGATAGATTCACCTTCATATCTCAATTGATCGGTTTGAATTGCCGACCAATTATTAAACACAACAAAATTAAATAACTTATCCCCTTGAGATTTAGTTAAGACAAATAATAATGCTGCTAAAGTAGCCACGCTATAACCAGCCAGAATTATTAACCGTGTCCTTTGCAAGTTTGATTGATTCATACTTGAGGTAAAACTTGCCGTTTTCGCGCGATCGCCTGAAAATAAACTAAAGCCAAGATTAAAATCGCTGCTGTGGTAAATATCTCCGCTCCCGCGCTACCGTGCCAATAGTCAAAAGCAGCAGTGCGATTGTTAGCGACCAAAAGAGCCATCAAGCACAACCGCACTCCATTAACTCCCAAAGCAATTAGGGTAGAGCAGATCCACAAAAGCACTTGCTGATTTTTCTTTAAGGTAAAGTAAAGACAAATTACCAAACACGACTGCCACATCAAACCCAACAAATCGAAGCTAGAACAAGGACCTGCAATTTGGATTGCTCCCTTGGGTAAGATAACTAAATTATCTCTTTGGGAAACATCAAAACCTACGTACCAAAGCATTAGTCGCGATATTTTTGCATCTAGAATTGAAACTTTGGCTACGGGGAATACTACTGAGGAAATATGCTCCCAAGGAATACCAGTCAAGCTGACAATAAAAATTTCTCGCCAATATTGACCTATTTTGCTGGCTTTTGATGCGGCTAAATAGATTCCTATTACCGAAAAAATGGGATACATCCGAGTAATTAGATCGAGTCCATTATTACTAACAATTCCCCGAAATAGTAAGTAACTAATTAAACCCAAACCAATAGCAGTAAGCTTAGACGCACCTAGTTTAGGTTATAATCAGGGAAAAAAAAGAGCGATC
>NZ_JADWDC010000101.1 GCF_020640915.1 Waterburya agarophytonicola KI4
TCTGAAGTAATTCACATAATTCTTCTAAGGTTGCATCATTATTGCTTTCAATGATATACGAGCTTTACTAAGGTTTAGTTAGTTTGATTTATTAGTTTTTATCTTAATTTTAAGCTACTTTTGTCAATCGGATTTAGTCTGAAACCGCGTTGGCTTTCTCGACTCCCGTCCTTTCGGTAAACAAAAAAATCCCCCACCCGAAGGTAGGGGAGCTAATTACTTAAGTACAGAGTAAATTACGGATATTGCTAACCGAACTTACCAGCAGTAGAAGCAATTAAGAAGGCTGCATAAGTCAGTATGTAACCCACCGTAAAGTGAGCTAGACCAACTACACGAGCTTGAACGATTGAAAGAGCAACAGGCTTGTCTTTCCAGCGAACTAGGTTAGCTAGAGGAGTACGCTCGTGCGCCCAAACAATAGTTTCGATCAACTCTTGCCAGTAACCACGCCAAGAGATGAGGAACATGAAACCAGTCGCCCAAACTAGGTGTCCGAATAAGAACATCCAAGCCCAAACAGATAGGTTATTTACACCATAAGGGTTATAACCATTGATTAGTTGTGCGGAGTTCGCCCAGAGATAATCGCGGAACCAACCCATGAGGTAAGTGGAGTTTTCGTTGAACTGAGCAACATTACCCTGCCAAATACCGAGGTGTTTCCAATGCCAGTAGAAAGTCAGCCAGCCCAGAGTGTTGAGCATCCAGAACATAGCTAGGTAGAAGGAATCCCAAGCAGAGATGTCACAAGTACCGCCACGACCAGGACCATCACAAGGGAAAGCAAAACCGAAGTCTTTCTTGTCGGGCATTAGTTTAGAACCACGTGCGTCTAAAGCACCTTTGACAAGAATCAAAGTAGTGGTGTGTAGTCCCAAAGCGATCGCATGGTGTACCAAGAAGTCCCCAGGACCAATGGTGAGGAACAAAGAGTTAGTTCCACTGTTGATCGCATCTAACCAACCAGGCAACCAAGCTGCACCGGTTTGAGCGATACTATCAGGGTTAGACAACAAAGTATCCATGCCATAAAGAGCTTTACCTGAGGCAGCTTGAACGAACTGAGCGAATACAGGTTCAATCAAGATTTGCTTTTCAGGGGTACCAAAAGCAACTACTACGTCGTTATGTACATACAAACTCAAGGTATGGAAACCAAGGAACAAAGATACCCAACTTAAGTGAGAAATCAATGCTTCTTTATGCTCCAGCATTCTATAAAGCACGTTATCTTTGTTAGCTTCAGGATCGTAATCCCTGACTAAGAAGATCGCACCGTGAGCAAACGCGCCAACCATTAGGAATCCAGCAATATATTGGTGGTGAGTATATAAAGCTGCTTGAGTTGTGTAATCCCTAGCAATAAATGCGTAAGAAGGCATGGAATACATATGCTGTGCTACCAAGGAGGTAATTACACCCAAACAAGCCAAGTGCCATCCCAATTGGAAGTGCAAAGAATTGTTGTAAGTGTCATACATTCCTTTGTGTCCAGCACCAATCATGCCACCAAAGGGAGTACCTTGAGGTGGATTGTGAGCTTCCATGATTGTTTTCATGTCATGACCGATACCAAAGTTAGTACGGTACATATGACCAGCAATGATGAAGATAACTGCGATCGCCAAATGGTGATGAGCAATATCTGTCAACCAGAGAGACTCAGTTTGAGGATGGAAACCACCTAAGAAAGTTAAGATAGCTGTTCCTGCTCCCTCAGAAGTTCCAAATACATGACCAGCAGTATCGGGATTCTGAGCGTATACACCCCAGTTAAGGCTAAAAAATGGCCCTAAACCTGCGGGATGAGGAGGAGTAGAAAGGAAGTTATCCCAACCGACGTGCTGTCCGCGAGATTCGGGAATAGCAACGTGAACTAGGTGTCCAGTCCATGCCAAAGAACTTACCCCAAACAAACCAGCTAGATGGTGGTTGAGGCGAGATTCAGCATTTTTGAACCAAGCCAAGCTAGGACGGAATTTGGGCTGCA
Organism: Waterburya agarophytonicola KI4; assembly: GCF_020640915.1. GTDB lineage: Bacteria > Cyanobacteriota > Cyanobacteriia > Cyanobacteriales > Xenococcaceae > Waterburya > Waterburya agarophytonicola. Next base: position 1,994 of record NZ_JADWDC010000101.1, read on the forward strand.
AGTGCAACCAACCAGCAAACAAGAATATAGTTGCAAGAATCAGTAGGAAAATAGATCCTTGATATAGTTCTTGGTTACTAGTCATACCAATGGTATAAAACCAGTGGTAAACACCAGAATAGGCAATGTTTACTGGGCTGGAAGCACCACCTTGGGTAAATGCATCGATCGCACCTTTCCCAAAGTGAGGATCCCAAATCGCATGGGCGATAGGGCTAGTGTTTAAAGGATCTTTTATCCACTGTTCAAAGTTACCTTGCCAAGCTACATGGAACAGAGTACCGGAAGTCCACAAAAAGATGATTGCAATATGACCAAAATGAGAGGCGAAAATCTTCTGGTAAAGATTTTCTTCAGTCATACCATCATGAAGCTCAAAATCATGAGCTGTGGCAATTCCGTACCAGATCCGACGAGTAGTCGGGTCTTGGGCGAGATCCTGGCTAAATTTCGGGAATTTAGTTGCCATAGGTTATGGGTAGAATTCTCCTGTAGGGTGAAAAATGAGATTAATATTGCTATTATTTGCCACTCATTTTTGGCTTTTTATTACTACCTACAATATTTAATATTCTTTGGTAGTAATTTTATTAAAACACGGTTCACAATTAAGCCACGAGACTTATATTTTTCGCCGTTGAGTTTTTTTTACTGTTGATAAACTCAAACTATAGTTCGAGCTTATAGTTGTGCCAACCAATCTTGCAAGACAGCTTCAACTTATAGCTTTAGCCACCTTGAAAGATTGGCATGAGGTGAATTGTTTAGAACATTAGCGTCCTTGCGTGGAAGAATGCCCAGGTAGTAACAATTCCACCTAGTAGATAGTGAGCTACGCCTACTGCACGACCTTGAGTAATACTCAAAGCACGAGGTTGGATAGCTGGAGCTACTTTAAGTTTGTTATGAGCCCAAACAATTGACTCGATCAACTCTTGCCAATAGCCACGTCCGCTAAATAGGAACATGAGACTGAAAGCGAAGATAAAGTGACCTGCCAGGAACATAATTCCATAAGCAGATGCAGCAGAACCGTAGCTGTTGATCACTTGAGAAGCTTGCGCCCACAAGAAGTCACGTAACCAGCCGTTAATAGTGATTGCACTTTGAGCGAAGTTACCAGCAGTTATATGAGACACCGTACCATCTGGAGAAACTGTCCCCCAAACATCGGACTGCATTTTCCAACTAAAGTGGAAAAGAACTACAGAGATGGAATTGTACATCCAGAACAAGCCTAAGAAGACATGATCCCAACCCGATACTTGACAAGTACCACCACGACCAGGACCGTCACAAGGGAAGCGGAATCCTAGATTGCCTTTATCTGGAACTAGGCGGGAACTACGAGCGTAGAGAACACCTTTTAACAGAATCAAAGCTGTTACGTGAATGGTAAATGCGTGAATATGGTGAATCATAAAGTCAGCAGTACCTAAAGTGATAGGCATCATTGCTACTTTTCCACCAACTGCTACTACACCACCACCGAAAGCATGGCTAACGGTTTCCATTGCTGTAGGAGCGGTATTTCCAGGTGCCGCAGCATGAATACCTTGTATCCACTGAGCAAAAATGGGTTGTAGCTGAATTGCTGAATCCGAGAACATATCTTGGGGACGACCCAAAGCTCTCATAGTGTCATTGTGAATGTATAGACCAAAGCTATGGAAGCCTAGGAAAATACAGACCCAATTAAGGTGAGATATAATCGCATCGCGAACGCGCAAAACGCGATCAATCGCATTATCTACATTCTTGGCTGGGTCGTAGTCACGCACCATATAAATAGCAGCGTGGGCTCCTGCACCAACAATTAAGAATGCACCAATCCACATATGGTGAGTGAATACACCTAATTGAGTAGGATAATCGATCGCCATGTAAGGATAAGGTGGCATAGCATACATATGCTGAGCCACAATAATTGTTAAAGAACCAAGCATTGCCAAGTTCAAAGACAATTGGGCGTGCCAAGAAGTTGTCAGAACTTCATATAGCCCCTGGTGTCCTTTTCCGCCAAATAACAAAGGATCGCCTTGATGACCGTCTAAAATTTCTTTCATGCTGTGACCAATACCAAAGTTGGTACGGTACATATGACCAGCAATAATAAACAGTACTGCGATCGCTAAGTGATGGTGTGCGCTATCGGACAGCCATAATCCACCTGTTACAGGGTTCAAACCACCTTTGAAGGTCAAGAAGTCGGAATATACACCCCAGTTAAGCGTGAAGAAAGGTCTCAACCCTTCAGAGAAACTAGGATAGAGTTCCGCCATCTTGCTACCACCGTTCAAAATGAACTCATGGGGTAGAGGAATGTCTGCTGGAGCTACTCCCGCATCTAACAATTTGTTAATTGGTAGAGATACGTGAATTTGGTGTCCAGCCCAACCTAGAGAGCCCAAACCTAACAAACCAGACAAATGGTGGTTCATCATTGATTCCACGTTCTGGAACCATTCTAATTTGGGAGCTCTTTTGTGGTAGTGAAACCAACCCGCAAAGATCATTAGGCCTGCCATCACTAATCCACCGATAGCAGTGCAGTATAACTGATAGCTATTAGTGAATCCAGAAGCTCTCCACAGGTAAAATAACCCCGAGGTTATTTGAATTCCGTGGAAGCCACCGCCTACATCACCATTTAAAATTCCTTGACCAACGATTGGCCAGACTACTTGCGCGCTAGGTTTGATAACTGTGGGGTCGCTTAACCAAGCTTCATAGTTGGAAAAACGGGCTCCGTGGAAATACATTCCGCTTAACCAAACGAAGACCACTGCTAAATGACCAAAGTGCGCGCTAAATATTTTTCGCGAAATATCTTCTAAGTCACTGGTATGACTGTCAAAATCATGAGCATCAGCGTGAAGATTCCAAATCCAGGTGGTAGTCTTAGGACCTCTGGCTAAAGTTCGGTCAAAGTGACCTGGCTTGCCCCACTTCTCGAAAGAAGTTGGAACTGGATCTACATCAACTGTTACCTTGACTTTCGCCTCTTCTTTTTGAGGACTGATTGTCATGAGGATTCTCCTCTCAGGGCAATAGATTTTAGATTAGATGTTCCTATTCATTACGAATAGGTACTTATTATGTAAAAAACAAGAGTGAAAACCACTGCTTTTTATATAACCTTAGCTAGCTTTTCCTTCAAAAATAAAGTTCGAGCTACAGGCATTACTGTATATGATCTTAAGTCCCAGATCTGCCGAACAAGGGTAAAGCTTAACAAAATTTTAAATGGATGAGATTATTGATTTGGCAAGGTTTCCACGTCCAGAGTTTTTCGGTAAAAGTATACAAAACACAAATTATCTTTACAAATAGCAATAAAACCTTTGTCGCAAAATCATCTCTTACCTGATGTAATTTAGTAATAGTAAAGGATTGATTCGAGTCAAATTTAAAATTTTAATTTGCTGACTCGATTGCAGTTATAGATATATATCAATGAAAATTATTAAATTCTGCTTATTATTATTCTGTTTGACTTATCTAGTAAGTTGCGGACAGGTTAGCACAGGGAATTCTTCAATCGGGAATAACACCAAGTCATTTAATGTTACTAATGGCAATCTTGCAGAAACACCAACACCAAAAATTATCAAAGAGTTAGATAGACAGCTAGAAAAATATACTCCTAAAGTTAAAATTGTTTCTCCTCAAAAAGAACAGATATTTGATCGAGCAACCATTAGTATTCAGCTAGAAGTTGAAGATCTAACCCTGTTCAACGACGACAAATTAAAGCTGGGCAATCATCTCAATTTAATTTTAGATAATGAGCCATCAAAGCTAATATACGATCTTACCCAGCCAGTTGTGCTAGAAAACCTAACTCCAGGAACTCATACAATTAGAGTTTTTGCCTGTCGTCCTTGGGGAGAAAGTTTTAAAAATGATGGTGCCTACGATCTAAGAACCTTTAGCATTTTAACGGAAACTAATGATAATCGTCCTGATCGCAATTTGCCTCTGTTAACCTACAACAGTCCTACTGGGACATATAGTGCAGAACCATTTCTGTTAGACTTTTATCTCACTAACGCTCCATTACACTCCGTTGCACAAAGCGATCCCAATCTTGAGGATTGGAAAATTAAAGCCACAGTTAATGGGGATAGTTTCTTCATTGAAAACTGGCAACCCTTTTATTTAAAGGGGTTGAATGAGGGAGCAAACTGGATTCAATTAGAATTAATTAACGAGGAAGGAAACAATATTGAAAATGCTTTCAATAACACGGTTAGGGTGATTAATTACGATCCGCGACAAACAGATACTCTAGGAAAACTAGTTACAGATAAGATATCTTTGACCGAAGCACAGTCTATAGTCGAGCAAAACTACTATATTCAGCCAGTAGGTATGCCAGAAATTATTGAGCCAACGGTAGAGATAGAAGAACCAAAATCTATCGAATCTGATGCTGTGGAGAAGACAATTGAACCGATAGAAGAAGCCTCCATAGAAGACAAAACAGAGATAGAAATGACTAAAGTAGAAAGCAAAAAAACGATGTCTGAGCCTGGCTCTGCAAAAGCAAATTCTGTTTTTGAAGAGGAGCAACAGAAGAACTCAAACTTAACTGAAAATAAAAACACTGAAGAAGTCTCCAGCAATGAACTATTGAAACAAACCGTCACAATTCCAGCTCCAGCAACTGAAGAGGCGGAGGAAGTAACAAAGACTGATCGAGATAAGTTAGCAGAAAAAATGGCAGCAGTGGAATCAAAAGAGATAATTACCATTAACCAAAAAAACTCAGATTCAGCAAAACCACTAGCAACCATTGAAATTACCCAGTCAGAATCAGTAGAAAATAGTGGGGATAAAATTGCTATTACTGTTCCTCAAATCGATTCAAACTCAGTACCAGAGATGGAAAATGCCACCCCAACGTGGTGGAAAAATATCTTAGTAAGCTTGCGCCAAAAACTAGAAAGCTTAGTGGAATTATTGCCTAACAAAGTTTAGTTCAAAATAAAATAAGTTCGGTAATTTTAATGTTATGGCGTTATGGCTAAGGTAGAGTTGTAAATCCAAAATCTTGTTAACGATTGTAGAATTCAAGCTACTTTTACCCCTACAATAATCTACTGCGCTAACTTAAAATTGCTCTGTAAAGGGTGGTAAGCTGAAAGTCTATATACATAAGCTTTTAACTCAAATATTAATGGCGATTTGTTGGCTCTCAAGACCGACTTTTATGTCACTAGTAAAGAATTAAATTTTGCTTATATATCTAGAACAAGCTTACAGATAGAAAAATTAAGACTCAAGGGAATTAGACTACAATTCATGACTATGGCAAAAGTTCTCGTCTCCGATCCTATCGATCAAGCTGGTATCGATATTATCTCTCAGGTAGCCGAAGTAGATGTTAAAACCAAACTACCTTTAGAAGAATTAATCAAAATAATTCCCGAATATGATGCTTTAATGCTGCGATCGGGTACAAAAGTAACAGCAGAAGTTATCCAGGCTGGGACAAACCTCAAAATTATTGGACGTGCGGGAGTGGGGGTAGACAACATTGACGTTAAGGCTGCTACTCGCCATGGAATTGTGGTTGTCAACTCTCCAGAAGGTAATACGATTGCTGCCGCCGAACACGCTATCGCCATGATGTTGGCATTATCTCGCCAGATTCCTGATGCCAATCAGTCGGTCAAAAACGGTAAGTGGGAACGTAAAAAATTTGTTGGAAATGAAGTTTATAAGAAAACTTTAGGTGTAGTTGGTTTGGGTAAAATAGGCGCCCATGTAGCAAAGGTAGCACGAGCAATGGAAATGAAATTGCTAGCTTACGATCCCTTTGTTTCCGCTGAAAGAGCCGAAAGATTGGGCTGTAGCCTAGTCGATCTAGACTTATTATTTAAAGAATCTGACTATATTACGCTACATATTCCCAAGACTCCCGAAACAGCGAATTTAATTAATGCTAAGGCATTGGCTAAAATGAAGCCTCAGGTGAGAATTATCAACTGCGCTCGCGGTGGTATTATTGACGAAACGGCGATCGCCGAAGCTCTACAGGCAGGTAAGATTGGCGGTGCTGCTTTAGATGTATATGCCAATGAACCTTTAGGAGAATCACCCTTGACAGAAGTTGGTTCTAATTTGGTTTTAACGCCCCATTTAGGAGCATCTACCGCCGAAGCGCAGGTAAATGTTGCGATCGATGTAGCAGAGCAAATTAGAGATGTTTTGCTAGGACTACCCGCACGTTCTGCGGTTAACATTCCTGGTTTAAATCCCGATGTGATGGAAAAACTCCGTCCCTATCTAAGATTGGCAGAAACATTAGGAACTATGGCTGGTCAATTGGCTGGGGGAAGAATTGACGAACTCAATATTCGTTTGCAGGGAGAATTGGCTAATAATGATAGTCAGCCCATAATTGTAGCGGCTCTCAAAGGTTTGTTATCTGAAGCTCTTAGAGAACGGGTAAATTATGTCAATGCTGCGCTCGAAGCTCAAGAAAGGGGCATTAGAGTGATTGAAACTAAAGATAGCTCGACTCGCGACTATTCTGGAGGCTCGTTACACGTAGAAGCTCGAGGATCTAACGGAAAACATTCCGTAACAGGTGCTTTGCTCAGTGAAGGAGAAATTAGAATTACCAACTTAGACGAATTTCCCATCAACGTTCCGCCAAATGACCACATGTTATTTACTCTCCATCGAGATATGCCAGGAATTATTGGCAAAATTGGCTCGCTTCTTGGTAGCTATAACGTCAATATTGCTAGCATGCAAGTCGGTCGCAAAATCGTGCGAGGTGAAGCAGTTATGGTACTTAGTCTTGACGATCCTTTACCAGAAGGAATATTGCAAGAAATTACTAAGGTAGATGGTATTAGAGATGCTTACACTGTAAAACTATCTGTTTAGTCAAGGTAGATCTCCTCTATTGATAATTGTTGAACAATGAACAGATAACGAAGTTGGTAAGAGTATTTGCCAACTTCATTATTTTCGAGCGATATTGATACTGGTTAAAGACAAAATCAAAGACAATTTACGCTAATCGTAAATTATTTAGCAATATTGGGAAAACTATAATATAGAACCAAATTAAAAAAGTGGATCGAGTAAAAATCTTGGCATAAAGTGGTGAAAAGTCAGAGGTTATCAAACTAAACTAACTAAACTAACGATCGATCGAGTTAAACGGTAATAGTTAGAAAACCACTATGGTTCAACTTAGATAGTCCCTATATAATTCATAATTCAAGGAAATTCATGTCTAATCGTTGGTGGGAGATCGTCGTAAAATGCGAGCCAGTTATGGAAGAATCAGTTTTTTGGCGACTCGAAAAGTTTGGTTGTTCGGGAACGGCTACCGAAATTAAAATTTGGGAAAATGAGAACAATGTTGAATCTCAATCTGCTTTGAACGAACAGATTTTAATTCGGACTTATATTCCTGAAATTAGCACTCAGTTATTAGACTTAGCAGCTTTGTCTTTGTGGTTAGAGCAAGATGCAAAATTGCTAGAAGTATCCACCCCAGAAGCGAAATGGCATTTAATCGACGAAGAAGATTGGGCAACTAATTGGAAACAACATTGGCAACCCGCAGAAATAGGCGATCGCTTTTTGATTTATCCCGCTTGGGAAACCCCTCCTGAAGATTCTGAGAAAATAATTTTAAAATTAGATCCTGGTGCTGCTTTTGGTACTGGAACTCATCCCACAACCCAGTTATGTCTGGAGTCGGTAGAAATGCGGTTATATAGCAATGCCGAAACCCAAACTATCGCCGATCTTGGCTGTGGTTCGGGTATCTTATCCTTGGGTGCAGTTTTGTTAGGAGCAAAGAAAGCTTATGCAGTAGATACTGATGCTTTGGCTACCAAAACTTGTCGCAGCAATTGTCAACTAAATGAAATAGAACGTAATAGTTTGATTGTTGCTGATGGCAGTATTGAAAAACTGATTGAAAGTGGTGAAATTTTTGATGGTGTTGTTTGCAATATTTTGGCTGATGTCATTGTCGAATTATTTCCTCAGTTCAATCAAATAACTCATGACAAAAGCTGGGCAATTCTTAGTGGAATATTGATAAGCCAAGCCGATATGATTGCTGATGTTGTGGAACAGAATGGATGGACAGTGGCAGCATTGTGGAAGAGAAAAGACTGGTGTTGTTTTAATATTCGTCGTTCGGAATATTGAGTTAACTCTAGAGTCTACAGGCTGTCTTTAACCTTTTTAGAATCATTTTGTAGTGCAATCTTTTGTGTTTGTTGCCAAAATACTTCAATAAGTGGTTTTCCAAGTTCTAATAATGGTTTGACGATTTTTTCTCCTGCTGCTTCAGCCGTTCCTGCGTTGAAGGGTGGTTGAGGTTGATATTCCATCATTAATTGAGCCATTTTTGCAATGTCTTCACCACAAAGCAAACTGAGCAAGGTCAATGCCAGATCGATACCAGAAGTTACTCCTGCACCTGTAATGCGATCGCGATCAATCGCTATTCTGTCAGATGAAACTTTAACCCCTAGTGTTTTTAGTTGTTCTCGAAATGCCCAATGACAAGTAGCTTGATAACCTTGTAACAAATTAGCTGCCGCCAAAATTAACGAACCCGTACAGACACTGGTTATATATCGAGCAGTGCCATCTTGCTTCTCTAAAAAATTGAGAATACCCTTGTCTTTCATTACCTCAACTTGTCCTACTCCTCCACCAGGAACGCAAATAACATCCAATGTAGGACAATTTTCTATGGTTACTGTTGGTGTAATAACTAAACCTTCGTTGCTAACTAACTGCTGTTGAGCTGGCTGCCTGACACAAGTAGCTAAAAGAGTGAAAATACGGTAAGAAAAAA
>NZ_JADWDC010000102.1 GCF_020640915.1 Waterburya agarophytonicola KI4
ATGACTGATTTTATGAAACTCTAAATAATACATTTTGACGTGCGGAAGGTGGGATCTAGTTTTAGTCAAGAAAGACGATGAAACAATCAGTGATGGTATGGAAGTCTAATAGGAGAAAAAACTAACTTCAAACCCCCCAAATGCTTTTTTTCTTGTCTTTACGTTGAAGTTTTCATGAAATATAATTGAAGCACAAAGAAATAAGCTACGTATGGACGAAAATTTAGTATTAAGACACGCGCCAGAGTATTGGCAAACCATAGAAGAATTTCCTAACTACCTGATAAGCAATTTAGGAAGAGTCAAGAGTAAAAAGACTAGGAAGATACTTAAACCCTACAAGACAAATAGAGGATATCTTACAGTGGGTTTTTGGTTAGAGGGTAGAAAGAAGAGAGTATCGATACATAGACTCGTGGCTCAAGCGTTTCTACTAAATCCTGGCAATCTGCCCGAAGTAAACCATATCAATGGTTGTAAGACTGATAATACCCTTGTCAATTTGGAATACTGTACAAGACGTAGTAACGTAATCCATGCATTTAGAACTGGACTGCAAAAAACTAAATTGTCTAAAAAAATGGTACTGAAAGTTTTTGAGTACCGAAAACAAGGTCTGTCCCTTAGAGAAGTTGGGAAATTACTTGGTGTCTCCCACTCAACTATTTGGGAAATCGAGAAAGGGTTAATCTATCAAGACCTTTAACTTGCAACGCTAGCTCTAGCATTTAAATTAGACTCTAGCAATTGGTACTCATTCGGTACTACTATTAAAAAGTACACCATTTTCAAGAGTACCAGAAATCTCTGAAAGCTAGAGGTAGCGTTGGATGGGCGATACTGGATTTGAACCAGTGACGTCCTGCTTGTAAGGCAGGCGCTCTACCACTGAGCTAATCGCCCGAACGTGCTTAATCTGGCACTTTGTCAGTATAACAATAAAACCCGACCATTTACAACAAAACATTGAAAATAGGTGTAAATATCTCCTATAAAGGCTTTGCTTTAGTTGTAAGTATCGGGTAAATTTATATTTTTCCTGAAATACATAAGACTATAAATAAGCTTTTATAAAATCTCTTTCAAAAATTGGTGTGAAATTGGTGTGCCACACCAAAATTGCTGAAAGCCATGTATATCAAAAACGAAGAGAGAAAATCAAAGATAGCAATGGCTAAAATATCTTTCAACAAGTGCTTTTTAGCGATCGCCCTTTTTGTGAGAAATGCGGGTATAGTAAGGTTAATTTGCTATTTTTTTCTAGTAGATATGTTGTTAACCTGTAGTTCAAAGCTGCAATTTTATGGCAAAATAAGATGGATAGAAACCCAGTTGAAGCAAGAGCGATCTTGCTCACAAAAGTAGGCAGTCACAGTTATGGTATCAATACTGATGCCTCAGATCTAGACTATAAAGGAATTTTTATTGCTCCCAAAGAATATTATTTGGGTTTTAAAGTTATCGAGCAAAAAGATCGGGGATGGGATGAAGATTCTGATCGCTTTCCTATTTTGAATGGCGTTAAGGATTTAGTTTATTACGAAATAAGAAAGTATTTAAAATTAGCCAAAGATGCTAATCCCAATATTTTAGAATTGCTATTTGAATCTCCTGAATTTTATGAATATGTCGATCCTATCGGACAAAAATTAATCGATCACCGCGAGCTATTTTTAAGCAAAAAAATCAAATATAGCTATTCGGGTTATGCCTACGCTCAAATCCGTAAGATTAAAAGCCATCGTAAATGGTTATTAAATCCTCCTACTAAAAAACCCGTCGCCGAAGATTACGAACTCACCAACAAATCAGCCTTTGATAAATCCGAAGAAAAAGCATTTATTACTTTCTTATGGATGTTAATTAAAGATCGCATTGAATATGTCGAAGAACAACAAGAATTATATGACTTAATTAGCGATCGTATTGATTTTAAAGGAGTAATCAATAACAATCAATTACCCCACGAATTTTATCCCTATATCCAAAATCTAACCCAAGCAAGCGATCGCTACATGGATATTCTGCGTCGCACCCAAGAATATCGCAAGGACTTATACTATTGGAAAAGCTATCAATCTTGGCTGAAAAACCGCAATCCTAAACGAGCAGAGTTAGAAGCTAAATGTGGCTTCGATTCAAAGCACGCAGCCCACTGTATTAGATTAGTTAGAATGGGCAATGAAATCTTAACTACAGGCAAAATAAACGTAGATCGTCGGGGAATTGATGCCGAAGAGTTACTTAATATTCGCTTGGGTAATGTTAGTTATGATGCTGTTTTGGCAGAAGCAGAAAAATTATTTACGCAATTAGATGAAAGTTACGAGAAATCCGTGTTGCCCTATAAAGTTGACTTGGATCGAATTAATCAACTTTGCATGGAATTAGTCGAAGAATTTAATTAATAGGATCTCTTTAATTAAGCCAATATTTAAAACCACGTAAATTTCCAAGTAACATATAAATCTCAAAAATATATTTAGTTACATAAATAAAACAAATATTGGTTGTTAAATAAAAAAAAGTGAGATTACTATAGGAAGAAAGCGAGCAGGAAAAACTCTGGGAATTAAAAAATGCTTGCAAAATCCATAACCTCTTGATTGATACATCTAAGATCGGAAGTTACAACAAGCTAACTAACCATTAAAAGCATTACAGCCAATGAACTATTTAATTTTAACTATTGCAGGAATATCGATCGCCATTGGTGTTTTTCTTGGGGCATTAATTGTTTGGTTTATTTATTTTTGGCGACGGCGGGAAGTCATCGATAGTTTAATGAAACCAGAGGATTTAGTCGGGCTTTGTGGTATTGTCGAACTTCCTTTTGATGAGAATAGCAAAGGCAAAGTACGAGTTGATGTCAGGGGTTCAATGGTAGATTTAATCGCCCTAACCGACGATAAACAGGAATTCCAAGTAGGCGATCGGATTTTAATTATTCAAATGCAAAATAACAAAGTCTGGGTAACACGACACGAATCTTAGGGGCGAACGGTTGTTAACCCATAGCAATATGAATCAATTAACTGAATACATTAAAAAAATAATTATGGAAATACAAAACAAGATCGATAATCTGGAAGTGCAAGAAACTATAGTTGCACAACTTCCCCAAGTAAAACAAGATAGCAATGCTGATAGTCTTTTATTTACATTCCTCCCCGTATCCTTAGGCATATTTGCCACCATAATGTTAATCTGGTTTCTCAATTCCTTTTTGTGTGTCTGCAAACCCAATGAGGTAGTAATACTTTCGGGAAGAAAACGCAAAACCAAAAGCGGGCAAGAGTTAGGCTATCGCGTGCTGACAGGAGGTAGAGGGATTCGCATCCCGATCTTAGAAACCATCAAACGTATCGACGTTACCACTATGCCCGTACCCGTCAAGGTAACTAACGCCTATGCCAAAGGTGGTACGCCATTAGATATTCAGGCGATCGCCAATGTTAAAATATCCAGTAATCCCCAAGTAGTAGGGAATGCGATCGAACGTTTTCTAGATCAAGATCGTAAAGAGATCGTGCGGGTGGCTAGAGAAACCCTAGAGGGTAATTTACGGGGGGTAGTGGCAACCTTAACTCCCGAACAACTAAACGAAAACCGTCTGGAGTTTTCCCAACGTATTGCTAATGATGTCAGTCGAGATCTTAAAAAGCTAGGCTTACAGTTAGATATTCTCAAAATTCAGACGATTTCTGATGATGTTGATTATCTGAATTCCTTGGGGCGCAGACAAATTGCTTTGGTAATTAAAAACGCGGAAATTGCCGAATCTAATGCCCTCACCGAAGCCGAACAAATCGAAGCTAAGTGCGAAGAAGAGACTGCGGTAGCCATTACCCAAGATCGCATTATTATCCAAGATCAAGAAAATGAATTGCGAAAAATTACCGCTGAATTAGAACAAAAAGCGCGATCGGAAGAAGAACGCACTACCGCAGCAGCTTTGGAGGCGGAAGCTAAGGCACAGCAGCAGTTACAAGCAGTTCGGGCGCAGTTAGAAAGATTGCGTCTAGAAGCAGAGCAGGTATTACCCGCCGAAGCAGATCGAGTGGCAAAAGGTTTGTTGGCAAAAGGAGAAGCCGCAACTTTAAAAGAGAATGCCGAAGCAGCAGCCCTCGTTAACGAAATGCTAGGGGAAGTATGGCAGTCTACAGGAGAAGATGCCAAAGAATTGTTTTTAATTCAACAGCTAGAAACCGTCTTAGAGGAAGCTGTAGCTATTCCCGAAAGACTCAAACTAGGTAAAGTAAATGTAATTGATAACGGCGACGGTAAATCCCTTGCCAGCCTGGTTAATGTCTATCCCGAAATTGTGGCGCAATTCCTCAACAGCGTTAATGACACTCTGGGTATTGATGTAATTGGTACTCTCAATGCAAATAACTCGAAAAGCAAATAACTCGAAAAGTAATAAGTAATAAGTAGGAAGCAGAACAATGGAGTTTATTATCGGTTTATTAGGGCTTGGTGGTTTAGGAATGGGTGCAGGATGGCTTACCATCAAAAACTATTATTATATTTGTCAACCCAGTGAGATTTTAATTTTTGCAGGTACAAAAACACGCACCCATGACGGCAAAGAAGTCGGCTATCGGTTGGTTAAAGGCGGAAGCAGTATTAGAACTCCCATGTTGGAACAAGCTTTCCGCATGGATCTGACTAACATGATTATCGAATTGAAGGTATCTAATGCTTATAGTAAAGGCGGTATACCTTTAACCGTGGAAGGAGTCGCTAATATTAAAATAGCAGGGGAAGAACCGACAATTCACAATGCGATCGAAAGGCTATTGGGTAAAAATCGTCAACAAATCGAAATGCTAGCCAAGCAAACCCTTGAAGGAAACCTGCGAGGAGTACTAGCCAGCCTCACCCCAGAACAAGTAAATGAAGACAAGATCGCTTTTGCCAAAAGTTTATTAGATGAAGCTGAAGACGACTTGGAAAAACTAGGTTTAGTATTAGATAACCTGCAAATTCAAAATATCTCCGATGAAGTACATTATCTCGACTCTATTGGGCGACAACAGCAAGCCGAACTATTACGAGATGCCCGCATAGCTGAAGCCACAGCCAAAGCAGAATCAACGATTAAAGACTCTGCCAATAAAAAAGCCACTTCTCTCCGCCAAATTAGTCGCGATCTCGAAATCGCCAAGGTGGAAGCCGAACAAAGAATACGGGATGCAGTGACTAAAAGAGATGCCCTGGTAGCCGAAGCCGAAGCCGAAGTTGTGGCAAAAGTAGCCAAAGCCGAAGCGGAACTGGGAGTACAAAACGAACGTATTAAACAAGTAAAACAACAACTACAGGCAGATATAATTGCGCCCGCCGAAGCGGAATGTAAAAAAGCGATCGCCAAAGCCAAAGGGGATGCTGCGACTATCATTGAGGATGGTAAAGCTCAAGCCGAAGGTACGCAACGTTTGGCAGAATCTTGGAAAGCAGCAGGGGCAAATGCGAAAGATATTTTCTTATTCCAAAAGTTAGAAACCTTGATGAAAATGATGGCAGCGGGAGTACCCGATGTGGAAGTAGAAAGTCTTACTGTAATTGATGGTAAAGATGGCAGCAAAGCAACTCAAATTGCTTCTTTTATGGAACAGTTACAACAAACTACAGGAATTAACGTGGCACAGGTTACCAATAATTTAACTGGTAGTAATAGGGTAGTTAAATCAGTTAAGAAGATACAAGCAACAGAAGCAGATGAACTTTAATTGATTAGACAATTATTAAATTAGTTTGTAGGTTGGGTTAATAATCTTAGCCCAACTTTATTCGTTATCGGTATAGTTTCAACTTATTATCAAAATGAGGTCAAAAATGAAGTATAAAAATAATGCTGACAGTTTATTTAAGGTCAAAAAAATTCCCAGCGATAATCAAATACGCAATTTATTAGACCCAGTTCCTGCTGCCACAATTTATCCAGTATACCAAAAAATATATCAATGGTTAAAGAATCAAAACATACTCTCTAAATTTTTTTATTTAGAGTCAGAAATATTAATCGCATTAGACGGAACAGAATATTTTTCATCTAAAAAAATTAATTGTCCTCATTGTAACTCTAGGAATCACCAAAAGCGTGCAAGAGCCCAATTATTAATCAAAAAACAGAAGAGATTACTTATAAAAATAGTTTTATTACCAATCATCAAATTAACGATCGCAATGTGGAAAAGATTATCAAAGCTGGTAGAAGTAGATGGAAAATTGAAAATGAAAGTAATAATGTTTTAAAAAATCATGGTTACAACTTAGAACATAATTTTGGTCACGGTCAAAATAATTTATGTGAGATTTTATTGAGCTTAAATTTGTTGGCTTTTTTATTTCATTCAGTTTTAAAGTTAGCTAATTCTACTTATCAACGACTTCGTCAACTTAACGGAAGTCGTCGTAGCTTTTTTAACGATCTTAGAGCCTTATTAAAATATTTTTGGTTTGAAACTTGGTCTGATTTATTAAATTTTATGCTCGATGATGATTCAGACAAGCCCAAGACTAATTCTAGTTAAATCTCCAAAATAATTTCAGGAGGTGATGCTTAATTTTTATGTTTAAAATTTCATTTTTGTGATGATTTCAACCTATTTTTTTGAGTTGAGAGAGTATTTCTGTGTCCATTTTTTCTTTTTTCTCTTCAAAATGAGAATTGCTGGGGCTTGAATCCCAAAAGTTTGGTCAAAACAGCATAAAAGCGATCGCTCAATCTGCAAAAATCTTAAACTTAAATATTCAAACGACCAGTAGTAAATAATTGATAGCCACCAACAAAACTAGCTAAAGATACAACAAATTGCCATAAGCTAGTAGGATTCAAAATAGCTCTACTACTAGCAAAAACCAACAAAATACCGAGAGCGATCGCGAAGATGCTTAAATCTTTATTACTGCGGGGTAGGATAAAAAACAATAAAACTCCGACAGTCAGAGACAAAATCGAAGCATCAGCAGCTACACCTCGCCACCAATAGGGATATAGATTAGTTGAAAAGTAAATGTTTTGTCCTAAAAAGTAGATTCCGACTAATAGCAATGCTAAACCAATTAATCTGAGTATCAATCTCATGTTCTTAAATGTATGAGTTTATATATCTCTAGATTTCCCAAACTAATTAGTTAAATCAACTAATTAAAGAAAAGCGATAAGCTGCGCTTTCCTTCGGTACGCCACACTACGATAAGATGAAATCAAAAGAGCGATCGCCATATTTAAAATGCCTATAGATACTAGTCTCTATCCCGATAATTGGAATAGCCTAGCATTGAAAGTAAAAGAAGCTGCTCTGTGGCGTTGTGAATGCTGCGAGAAGAGATGTTATAAGCCTGGAGAAATACCAAAAGGTTTAACCCGTTCGGAATGGACAGCAGATATTTTACAGGTACATCATCGCAACCATGACACGAGCGATAATCGGTTAACTAATTTAATGTCTGTTTGTGCAGCGTGTCATCTAGATTTACATCGCAGTAGATACAGTCCAGTTAGTGAAGGTCAGTTGTCTTTATGGTGACTTTAATATTTCAACGACTTGCTTGAGGCATGAGTTATCTGTGCATAAAAAACTCTATATGGTTGTATTGACCAATATGATTATAACCATCAAATAAAATTTGGAGGTATTGATATGAAAAGCACATTTAATATTAAACAATATCTAAGAGTTGGTCTTATTTCTATTGGTATATTAAGTTCATATACAAGTTTTGTTTATTCATTAGGTAAACATAAACAATCTGAAAAAACTGGTATTGAATTAAAAGAAATATTTTCCATTAGAGCTTTTAAGTTAAATAATGAAGAATTTAACACTACCGACAACAGCGTAAGATTAAACAATATTTACTTGGCTACTTATCCTAAAGATTCAACACCTAATGGTATTTCTTTATACAGGATACACAAGCTGGATTTTAGTAATCCCTTGGCTATTAGAGTAGTGGGTACAATAGATAATCAAAAGATACAACTTGATCCACAACCAAGAATTGGAGATGTATTCAACGATATTAATGATTCTGTCCAAAATGCTATTGAAGAATTTTCTTTAACCCAAAAAGCTCATGCTCAATCAACATTTAGTTGGAATGGGTACGAAACAAACTATAATTTTTATGAGGAATATCTTAATAAAGATACTGTTAGAAGATATTATCAAAATGGAGCAATTTTAGAATATAAAATTAGCTCACAAGGTGTATCAATAGCTGCTAGCTTTAAATGGATAAAAAGAGTATAGAAATCAGTGCTAAACAGTCGCCTAATTAGTATATTTCTTAGCCGAACGCCACTTCCAAGGCTTTTGATGATTACCGTTCCAAACACCTAACTTCTCATCACGAGCAATCTTTTCTGCCCAGCCTAAATTCTCAGCACTCACACAGCTATCTGAATACTGTTGATAGTGATAAGCGTAACCAGCCTCTACCATTGCTGTATTGAGATGAATCTGCGCCTCATAATCGGGTTTAATTGGTATCCATAACTCGGCTACAGTGCGATCATATCTATCTGTCTCAATCGGTAAAACGTGAATTGTACCGTTGCCTTGAGCGATAAGCGATCGCAGATAATCTCTAGATTCAATACCCAATGGTTGTTTTAGTTCGGGGGCATCAATGCCACAGATTCTAATCTTCAATTCTTCATTGCCTCTAACGACTCGCAGAGTATCCCCATCATAGATACTGCCTGGTTTGACTTGCCAAAGGTCTGCATAATTATCTTTAAAAAAGACCCTTGAAAGTGCCTTTTCAATACCGTTATTAATAGTTTCGCGATTATCAAGGATACCGATAAAGACCAAAATCAAACCAATTAGTAAACTAGAACTGTTTAACAGTCGCTTCATTGCCAGTGAGTAGTAAATAAGTTCTTCTACCCTGGCTTAATTAATTACATCTGGGTGCGATTTGGATCGAGAATTACCATATCAGCAGTACTAAATGAGATAATACAATTGAAAAGGAAGCCTCCCGACTGGACATCTAGAGACTTCCCTTAGAAACAAATCCAGGGGCTACGCATTAAAATTCAGTAGGAACGTACTTAATTAGCTAACAAGATGCCAAAAGTGAAAAAGAAAGATAGTAGTATTTAAGAATCATTAAAGACGACTCAAGCTCTAAAACTTTTATAAGATTTAGGGTCAATTAATAATGATATTATGGCACCTATATTGTTATATCTTTTCCAATACTTCCGTATTAATGACTATTCAAAACAAAGTTACTAATGCCACCAGCGTTTTAGTAATCAAGTCTCTGTTTAGCTTTGCGGTGCAGACGGGCTATTTAACTTTGAATGTGGGCAGCTTCTTGAAAACTCCCAAAGCCAAGGAGAATCTAGCCGATCGGATTTTAGATGTATCCCAGGTGCAAGGATTGATTAAGTATGGGGTCAAGAACGATCGCGATCGCCTGATGTTACTCCTCATGTATGGCTGTGGGTTGAGAGTGTCTGAAGTGGTTGGTTTAACTTGGAATGATTTTAAGAAACACGGCGACGGCGGGAAAGTAACGGTATTTGGTAAGGGTAGTAAAACTAGAGTGGTGATAATTCCCGATTGGCTGTGGGTGAGAGTTAAGGAGTTTGAGAAATACCATCGAGTCAATCAGTATGTCTTCATTTCACGCAATCACAATAAGATGAATCGCTCGGTAGTGCATACAATGATTAAGAGGGCTTGTAAGCGATCGGGAATTGACGAGAGGGCATCTGCCCACTGGTTAAGACATTCTCATGCTAGTCATAGTTTAGAAGCTGGATGTAATTTAAGGTTGTTGCAGCAGAGTTTGGGTCATGCCAGTGTGACTACTACTGAGAGGTATCTGCACATATCCCCTGATGCTGGGAGTAGTCAGTTTATTGAGTGCGATTCGTTCAGTTGAAACCTAGAAATAGGGGGATGACTGGCATCTGCTAAGTAACCATAAGGTTGAGTTAGCACTTAAATCCTTAGCAGATGACAACTTCATATCCTTGTAAGTGACTGGAAGTACCCTAGAAACCAGAAGTCTTACCCTCCAGATGCGGGAGTGAAAGCATATTCCCCAAGGTAGCGACTAGCCATCAATCCTTGAAGCGGGAATAAAAGCGAAAACAGCGACCGAAACCTAATAAGGTCAATCGTCAGCAAGTCCTCATGGTTAATCGTGTATGTGAAGTCATTGCTTGAATTATCGTCAACTGGAAGTAGCGAAGTTAGGTTGCGCTGCGACCAAAAGGTCAAGGCTAGGGTGGTGAAAATGTTCGATATGGTTCACCAAGCATTACCCAAAAGCTCGGTAAAAAGATGACATCCTAAAAGGACAAAACAAAGGATATGAGGAACGAAGTAACCAGCCCGATTACTCTTTTGGTAGGTCGATACCTTGAGCAGTCAGCTAAGACGAAATATCTGGCGCAAGTCAGGTAATGGGTCTGGAGAGATTGAGTCAGAAGCCAACGCCCTACTGTAATAGTAGGGATATGCAGACGGACTCACGGTGATACGGAAGATAAAGCTATCAGTAGTAGTGAATATGTTATGAACACGGAGTCAAACCCGATGTATAAATGGAATGAGATTAACTGGCGTAAGCTAGAGCGTCGCGTTTTCAAGCTACAAAAGCGGATTTATCGAGCGTCTCGTTGTGGAAATGTCAAGTTAGTTCGCCGACTCCAAAAATTACTTACCAAGTCCTATAGTGCAAAGGTAATAGCAGTTCGTCGTGTTACCCAAGATAACCAAGGTAGTGCGACCTGAAAAGGTCAACTAAATTGAGACTCCGTAGTCTCTCTGGAA
>NZ_JADWDC010000103.1 GCF_020640915.1 Waterburya agarophytonicola KI4
GTTAGTGCTTGTAATCCACTGACAGAAATTCTCCCATGCACCGCGAGTTTCGCGCTGTTGTAGAGTAGTAGTCATGTGTTATATAATTGCTGAATATTTAATTGTCTAGGTTCGATTGAACTGACACTTATCAGTATAGAGCAGTTTTTAGTTTTGTATACCTTTTTAAGGAAATATTTTCTTATACAAACTATAAGTAACACTTATTTGTTTAGATGAATCGTTCAATTACCTACAGTCCAGCCCATACAATCGTTCCTAGTTATGAGTGTTTCAATCGATGTAGTTACTGCAATTTTCGTGTTGATGTAAACAAAGGGAGTTTGATATCTACAGAAGAAGCTCAAGAAATCCTTCAACAACTAGATTCGCCATCGATTGCAGAGATTTTGGTATTAGCGGGGGAGATACATCCCTTGTCTGAAGATAGAAAAAAATGGTTTACAAAAATTCATGAGATATGCGATTTATCTCTATCTCTGGGTTTTCTACCCCATACCAATGTTGGACCTTTGAGTTGGTCAGAAATGAAACAATTGAAGAAAGTAAATGTATCTATGGGGTTGATGTTAGAGCAAGTTAATCCTAAATTTATGGAGACAGTCCATAAAAATGCCCCCAGTAAGCAGCCTAAACTACGTCTGCAACAATTAGAGTGGGCGGGAAAGTTGAAAATTCCTTTTACCACAGGATTGCTTTTAGGTATTGGTGAAACAAAATTAGATATAGAAGAATCTTTTAAAGCGATCGCTTTAATTCAAAGTCGATGGGGACATATTCAAGAAGTGATTTTACAACCCCATAGTGTAGGTAGCAATCAAGAAGACAGCATAACTACATTTGACCCAAACTTGCTACCAAGTATTATTGCTCGGGCGAGAACAATTTTGCCCGAGAACATTTCTATTCAAATACCGCCCAATTTGGTATCAGACCCAAATTTTTTACTAGCTTGTTTGGATGCAGGTGCAACTGATTTAGGAGGAATTAGCCCCAAAGACGAGGTTAATCCAGATTATCCCCACCCGACTTATGCTTCTTTATTAGAGGTTTTAGAGCCAGCAGGTTGGAATCTCAAACCAAGGTTACCCATATATTCTCAATACTATTGTTGGCTCTCTCCAAAACTAAAAAAAGTAGTCATAGCAAAAGAAAAAACTTTAATTTTTTAGAAAAGTGATTTTTTTACAAAAGCCGTGCTATGATTAGTATCCGTGAGAACAAAAGGCGCAAGCCGCAGTTTTCCAGGGTCGCTAGCTCAATGGTAGAGTACTCGGCTTTTAACCGATTTGCTCTGGGTTCGAATCCCAGGCGACCCACTTTTAGAATAATTATGGACTTGATTGTCGGTGTGACTTTACGGATAACTTTGCCAGTAATGTTATCCAAAAAAAGCGATCGCTTTAATACTTTAAACTCAGGACACTATTAATTATTCGGCTTTTAACATTTCGCGAAATAAAACGGTTTTTAAAATAAAGTCAATTACTCCTGATAAACCTTCCCCTGTTTTGCAATTAGTATAAACAATGGGTTTCCCTTTTCTATATTCGGGTGCTTGCTGGCGAATTAGATCCAAGTTTGCACCTACATAGGGAGCGATATCTATTTTATTAATTACAACTAGATCGGCTTGGACAAAACCAGGGCCATTTTTGCGAGGAATATCGTCTCCCGCACCCACATCGATGACAAAAATATAAGAATCAACTAAATCGTAGCTAAAAGTAGAAGCGAGATTATCGCCACCACTCTCGATAAAAATCAAATCTAGTTGGGGATAAAGCAATTCTAGATCGCTAACTGCTAATAGATTCATCGTCGGATCTTCTCGGATTGCAGTATGGGGACAACTACCCGTTTCTACTCCCACAATACGAGATTCGGGCAAAAAGCCTTTTCTTTTTAGACGATCTGCATCTTCGCTAGTTAAAAGATCGTTGGTTACGACTGCAATCTGAATACCCTGTTGCATCAAGAGGGGAACTATCTTCTCTATTAAAGCAGTTTTACCACTCCCGACTGGTCCACCTATTCCCAATCTAGCAACGTTCTTGGTTCTTTGCACTTGTCAAACCTTCCCTTCAACTAAACCGTTGAAACCATAGATTTCTTTAGTACCCGCGATCGCAACTAAAACAACAATTTTTTCATCTCCTGGTTCAAATCTAACCGCCGTACCCGCAGGAATGTTAAGACGCATTCCTTTAGTAAATTTGCGATCAAATGAGAGTGCGGAATTAACTTCATAGAAATGAAAATGCGAGCCAATTTGAATCGGGCGGTCGCCTGTGTTAGCGACTTCTATTTCTAGGGTTTCTTTCCCTACATTTAATTCGATTGTCCCTGACTGGGTAATTGTTTCACCTGGAATCATTTTGACTAATAACTAATAACTAAACTACTGAATAGGGTTGTGTACCGTAACCAACTTAGTACCGTCTGGAAAGGTAGCTTCTACCTGAACTTCATCAATCATTTCGGGAATACCTTCCATCACTTCATCTCGGTTGAGAATAGTTGTGCCATAACTCATTAATTCTGCAACAGATCGACCTTCCCTTGCACCTTCTAATATAGCTGCCGAGATATAAGCTACGGCTTCGGGATAATTTAGTTTCAATCCTTTATCTTTGCGTCTTTCTGCCAACAAACCAACGGTGAAAATAGTTAGTTTATCTTGTTCTTGAGGTGATAGCTGCATTTGATATTTTGTATAATTAAATTCACTTAAATATCTTATTTTTAAGATAATAAATTATTTTCCTTATTTGCCCCATGAGTATATCTTTTTATTGAGATTCTGCTTAACTTTTCTTTACCTCATCAAATCTTAAGAGTGTTTGAGTAATTCATCTCAATCAATCAGTACATAAGCTCTTAAGTCAAATCTAGCAAAAGATATATGTACAAACTGTAATTTTTTTTTGTATACTTGGTTTCTTTTTTTTTGGTATTACAGAGTACAATTTTTCTTCAGACGAAATACTTTGAATCATTATCAGGTAATTCTAGACTCGCTATTATCTTTAAAAAATAGATAATTACGGTCGATTAAAGGAATTAATAAACAAAAAGGACTATGTCACAATTAGGAAGACGTAAATTTTTACTCTACAGTTCAACAGGAATACTAGCCAGCTTAATGCTAAAAGGTTGTGCTAGTGAAGGAGGTGGAGGAGACACAGCCGCCGATCCTTGTGCTGGTGGAGCAAACCCTTGTGCTGCGGGAGACGGTATCAAAGTAGGTATTCTTCACTCTTTAAGCGGTACGATGGCAATTAGTGAGACTACCGTAGTTGATGCTGAAATGATGGCGATCGACGAAATTAATGCTGCGGGTGGTGTTTTAGGCAAGCAAATCATCCCTGTGAAAGAAGATGGGGCCTCGGATTGGCCAACTTTTGCCGAAAAAGCAGCTAAATTAATCGACCAAGATAAGGTAGTTACGGTTTTTGGTTGCTGGACTTCTGCTAGTCGCAAAGCTGTCTTGCCAGTATTTGAAGAAAAAAAGCATATGCTATGGTATCCCGTCCAATATGAAGGACAGGAATGCTCTAACAATGTATTCTATACAGGTGCAACACCCAACCAACAAATCGAACCCGCAGTGGACTGGTTGCTAGAAAACAAAGGTAAAGAATTTTTCTTAGTAGGTTCGGATTATGTATTCCCTCGCACGGCGAATACCATAATTAAAGAGCAACTTGCAGCTAAAGGTGGGAAGACTGTCGGAGAAGACTATTTACCCCTTGGTGATACGGAAGTCACTCCTATTATCGCCAAAATAAAAGCAGCACTACCCAACGGCGGTGTCATCTTTAATAGTCTTAATGGAGATAGTAATGTTTCTTTCTTCAAACAAATGCAGGGGGCGGGACTAACTCCCGATAAGTATCCTGTCATGTCTGTGAGCGTAGCAGAAGAAGAAGTAAGACAAATTGGTCCAGAATATCTCAAAGGTCACTATGCTTCTTGGAACTATTATCAAACAGTAGAAACTCCCGCCAATAATAAATTTGTTGCAGATTTTAAAGCTAAATACGGCGAAGATCGGGTAACTAACGATCCGATGGAATCTGCATATATTATGGTGTATCTGTGGAAACAAGCCGTGGAACAAGCTGGAACTACAGATCTAGAACCTGTAAGAGCAGCAGCAGTGGGACAATCCTTTGATGCGCCACAAGGTAAGGTAGAAATGAAACCGAACCACCATATCTCTCAAACTGTGCGTTTGGGACAGGTCAGAGATGATGGGCTATTTGATATTGTTTGGTCAACAGAAGGAACTCTAGATCCCATCCCTTGGAATCAATACGTGAAAGAGACTAAAGGTTTTGCTTGTGACTGGACAGATCCAGCTAAAGGCGAAAAGTATAAAGCTTAGATCGTTGCTGATTTGAGCAATTAATTCGGCGATAAAACTGTTAGTAGCTAAAGCTAATAGCTTTAGCTACTGGCTTTTTACAAAGCTGTAGCAAAAGATATAAATATAGAGAATGTGTCTACATTAATTGAAGGTTTATTTAACGGTTTTAGTATTGGTTCGGTCTTGCTAATTGCAGCTTTAGGATTAGCAATCGTCTTTGGACTTATGGGTGTAATCAATCTAGCCCATGGCGAACTTATGATGCTAGGTGCTTATGCCACTTTCGTTGTCCAAAATATTTTTAAGCCTTTAGGCGAACCTTGGTTTAGTTTATATATCATCGTGGCAATTCCCATTGCTTTTATTGTCTCGGCAATTGTGGGGTTGATTTTAGAGAGGGGGGCGATTCGTTTTTTGTATGGTAGACCATTAGAAACTCTACTAGCGACTTGGGGAATAAGTCTTATTCTGCGCCAGTTTGTTCGTAGCGTTAACTGGCTGTTATTTATCTCTATCGGTGTTTTTTCCCTCCTGTTTTTTGGCGGGATGGAATTAATTAAACGTCGAAGCGATTGGGAGAGAATTAAAAATAAGGTTACTGCTTTATTGTTAGTTTTATCGGGGGGAATTGCGATCGCTTTTTATTCTATTTTAAGCAACAATTTAGCTTTAACAAAAGCCTGGTTTAGCACGAGAAACGTTGATGTGACTGCTCCTGCATGGTTGAGAGGCGGTACAGACGCATTTGGGTTTCAAATACCCTACGTGCGTTTATTTATAATTGTTTTAACTATTTTGTGTTTAATTGGCGTGTATTGGTTTTTGCAACGCTCCACTTGGGGATTAAAAATTCGTGCCGTAACCCAAAATCGCACCATGAGTTCTTGTTTGGGTATTCCTACTGCCAAAGTTGATGCGCTGACTTTTGCTCTCGGTTCGGGATTAGCAGGAATTGCTGGATGTGCGGTTAGTTTGCTCGGTTCGGTTGGACCAAATACAGGACAGAACTACATTATAGATACTTTCATGGTGGTAGTAGTTGGCGGTGTCGGTAATCTTTTGGGAACAATACTGGCAGCCATGGGTATCGGTGTACTTAATTATTTGATTGGCTCGGGAACTTTGGCATTAATGTTTACCAACATAAAAGCACCCCAGGCAGTATTAGATTTCTTTTTCTTTTTTGCCACTAGCAGTATGGCAAAAGTAATGGTATTTGCTTTAATTATTACTTTTTTACAAATAAAACCTGCTGGATTATTTCCTCAAAAAGGAAGAACGGCAGAACTTTAATCAATTATTAGTTATCAATAATGAGTAATAAAACTGGTGTCCAAATAAAGAAAAAGAAGCAAAGAAATAAAATAATTGAACTTGGTATAATTACCACTTTAGTTATTATCATGGCGATAATATTGCCGAGTATAATACCTGCATTTCGCTTGCGCTTAATTGGTCGATTTTTATCTTTAGCAATTGTGGCATTGGGTATCGATCTTATATGGGGTTACACAGGCTTATTAAGCTTAGGTCATGGTATTTTCTTTGCTTTGGGTGGTTATGCCCTGGCAATGCACCTCAATTTACAAATTCCAGAAGGACAAATACCCGATTTTTTCAATCTTTACGGTGTCAAAGAACTACCTTGGGTATGGCAACCTTTTTATTCTTTACCAATTACAATTTTGGCATTAGTAATTGTCCCTGGAATTGCAGCAGGATTGATTGGTTATTTAGTATTTCGCAATCGCATCAAAGGGGTCTATTTTTCCATCTTAACTCAAGCTGCTTTATTGGTTTTTTATAACTTCTTCAATGGTCAGCAAAAAATAATTAATGGTACGAATGGCTTAAAAACTGATAGTTCGAGGATTTTTGATTTAGTTGTTAGTTCTGCTGGTGTACAACGTACCTTTTATATAATTACTGTTATATCATTAGTCTTAATTTATCTTTTGTGCCGTTGGCTGACTAGTGGACGTTTTGGTCGTCTGCTAATAGCAATCCGAGACGATGAAACTAGGGTGAGATTCTCTGGTTACGACCCCACAGGCTACAAAGTATTAGTCTTTGCTATTTCAGGGGCGATCGCAGGTATTGCAGGGGCATTATATACAGTTCAAACAGGCATTATTACCCCTAGCATTATGGAGGTAGCTTTTTCGATTGAGATGGTCATCTGGGTAGCAGTAGGAGGAAGAGGAACATTAATTGGTGCAATCCTTGGCACTATGTTAGTTAGACTCGGTCAAACATTTTTGAGTGAAAGTTTTCCCGAAATCTGGTTATTTTTTCAAGGTGCATTATTCCTGATTGTAGTGACAGTATTACCCGATGGAATTGTTGGCTGGTGGACTAGCTATGGCTGGGATAAATTGCGATCGCTTTTGGGATTAAAGCCCTCATTA
Organism: Waterburya agarophytonicola KI4; assembly: GCF_020640915.1. Classification (GTDB taxonomy): domain Bacteria; phylum Cyanobacteriota; class Cyanobacteriia; order Cyanobacteriales; family Xenococcaceae; genus Waterburya; species Waterburya agarophytonicola. The sequence continues at coordinate 6,781 of NZ_JADWDC010000103.1, forward strand.
ATTACTTATCCTAGTTTGGTAGAAGATCCTGATGTACAACAGGAAAGAAAAGAAATGTCGGAGCAATAGATAGGGGCGAACGGCCGTTCGTCCATACATAATAATGAGTAAAATATTAGAGATTGAAGATTTAACAGTCAGTTTTGATGGTTTCAAAGCTCTAAACAATCTTAATTTTAGTATGAATGCGGGAGAACTTCGCGTAATTATTGGTCCTAATGGTGCGGGAAAAACGACTTTTTTAGATGTAATTACAGGTAAGGTTCAACCAACAAAAGGAAGAGTATTATTTAAAGGTAGAAATATCAAAAAAATACCAGAATTTAAAATTGCTCGCATGGGAATAGGGCGCAAATTTCAAACACCTAGAGTATATTTGAATTTAACAGTAAGAGACAATTTAGACCTAGTTTCCAATCAAAATAAAAATGTTTTATCTACCTTGTTTGGTCGCGCTAATAATAATGAAACAAGAACTGTAGGGGGACTATTAGAAACAATTGGGTTAGATACCAAAGCAAATCTCTCGGCAAGTTTACTCTCCCATGGAGAAAAACAACGGTTAGAAATTGGTATGTTAGTAGCACAGTCACCAGATTTATTGTTAGTAGACGAACCCGCAGCAGGATTAACCGATGAAGAAACAGAAAACGTCGGTGCATTATTGCTTTCTTTAGCCCAAAGTCATTCTATTATTGCGATCGAACACGATATGGAATTCGTCCGCCAAATTGCCAATGACAAGGTAACGGTATTGCATCAGGGTGCTTTACTTTGTGAAGGCAAAATGGACGAGGTACAAAACGATCCTAGAGTGATTGAAGTTTATTTAGGGGAAACACCTGATTGAAACTGATTGGCGAGGCGAACAAATGCAAAATAAAGAAATAAGATCAAAATAGACTCGCCACTTCAACCATACTGTAAATTACTTAAAGACGAGTATATTCAATAGATAATTACTCCTACTCGATCGCAGTTAGTCAAATTGAGGAATAAAGTAAGAAATGCCCAACAAAAATAACTCTGTTTCTTCCTTACTATCTGATGCTAACAAGAGATTAGAAAAAGCCTTAAAGCACGTCAATATCTCCAGCGATGCGATCGCACGTCTACAACATCCCAAGAATAGTCTGACTGTATCTATTCCCGTGAGAATGGATGATGGTAGCCTAAAAGTATTCTCTGGTTATCGAGTGCGCTATGACGATACTAGAGGGGCGGGAAAAGGTGGAGTGCGCTATCATCCCAATGTTAATTTGGATGAAGTTCAATCTCTGGCTTTCTGGATGACCTTTAAGTGTGCGTTGTTAGATTTACCCTTTGGTGGTGCCAAAGGAGGTATCACAGTCAATCCCAAAGAATTATCCAAAGCAGAATTAGAAAGCTTGAGTCGCGGTTATATAGATGCGATCGCCGATGCTATAGGGGAAGATATTGATATCCTCGCTCCCGATGTCTATACCAACGCCACTATTATGGGTTGGATGATGGATCGTTATAGCACAATTGTCCGCAGATTATGTCGCGGAGTGGTCACGGGAAAACCCCTTTCTTTGGGGGGTAGCAAAGGTAGAGATACTGCTACTGCGATGGGTGCGTTTACCGTCATCCAAACTATGTTACCCAAGTTCAAGCTAATTACGGAAGAGACTACTGTAGCCATTCAAGGTTTTGGTAATGCAGGTTCGACTTTAGCCAGTTTGCTCGACAAGGCGGGGTATAAAGTAGTTGCTGTCAGCGATTCTAAGGGAGGAATTTACGCGCCCCAAGGTTTAGATATTGCTAGCGTTAAAAGACATAAAAACCAAAGTCGAGAAATCAAAGCAGTATACTGTCAGGATACTGTATGCAGCATCGTGGAGCATAAGGTAATTTCCAACCAAGAATTATTAAGTTTGGATGTTGATGTTCTCATTCCCGCCGCTTTGGAAAATCAAATTACTCAAGATAATGCAGATCAAATTAAAGCTAAGTATATCTTTGAAGTAGCTAATGGCCCGATTAATTCTGATGCGGATAAAATCTTAGAAGAAAAAGGTATTTATATATTTCCCGATATTTTGGTTAATGCGGGAGGCGTTACCGTAAGTTATTTTGAATGGGTGCAAAATCGCAGTGGCTGGTATTGGACATTAGAAGAAGTCAATCAACGTCTTAAAGATAAAATGGAGGCAGAAACCCGAGAAACTTGGGAAATTTCTCAATATCTGACTATAGATGTTCGCACCGCAGCTTATGTCCGCGCCTTGAATCGTTTGGGAGAAGCTTTGGATGCCAAAGGTACCAGAGAAGACTTTATCAGGAAATAAATATTAAATATTTAATATTTAGGATTATTTAAAATTTAGGAGCGATCGCATTAAACATCAAAGATCCAGCCCTGGGGTAATTTAAGGTAGAATCTTGAGATGTTTTTCTAACGGTGCAATAGTATTAGCTGCGATCGCACCACTCGCAGCCACCGCAGGGATACCAATACCAGGAAAAGTAGAATCACCACAACAAAGCAACCCTGAAATGGGGGTATTTGAGCCAGGAAAAAGAGCTTTTCCCGCTTGATGGGCAGCACCATAAGTACCACGATGACGGCGTAGATACCGTTGATGGGTTAAGGGCGTTCCAATCAAAATCAGTTCTGTACGATCTTTTATATCGGGAATAACTCTTGCCAAACCCTGCCACATGACTTCTGCACGCTCTTGTTTGAGTTGCTGATAAGCATCGCTACGGCGATCCATTCCCGCCCAAATATTGTAAGGTTCGTTGCCAGGGGTATATACGTGGATCGAGTGCTTTCCTGGGGGGGCAAGACTGGGGTCTAAGACAGAAGGAATCGAAATTACCACCACATTTTGCGGGGCGGTTACTCCTTGATCCCAATCATTTACTATGATGTAATGACACTGCAAATCTTCTAAGCCAGTGCGATCAATACCTAAATGAAGGTGCATAAAGCTGGCGCACTCTGGAGTATTAGCTCTTTCTTGCACAAAACTTTTGGGTAATACTCCTTTAGGAATAAGAGGTAAAGTATCCCAGATCGAGGCGTTAGAAACTACTGCCTTATTTGCTTTTATTTCATTGCCGTTACGCAAACGCACCCCAACAGCCTTATTTTCCTCGACTAATATTTCTTCGACGTGGGCGTTATAGATAATCTCTCCACCCCGTTTAGTTAACCCGCGCACCAAAGCATGCACAATTGCACCACTACCACCCATTGGATAATCTAGCTGCACTCCTGGCTTATACCACTCTGCAAACATAAAAGCCATTTCCGCAGCGACAGTACCGCTAGCGGGCAAACCAGATAGCAGAAAGCTGAGTAAATCCATCCAATTGCGAATGAACGGATCCCTTACTATTCCATCCATCACTTCCCTAAATGGTCTAGTCAATTTTAAAATATTAGGCAAGTGCATCAGAGTGTTGGGTAAGCTTAGACGTATTTACATTGCATTAACTAAATCACCTTTATTTTTTAATT
>NZ_JADWDC010000104.1 GCF_020640915.1 Waterburya agarophytonicola KI4
ATTAAAATGCCTCAGAGTTTAACTATCCTCAAATAAATGTGTCAGGCAGCCAGCTTAGTGAGTTGGCTGAAATGACAGAAAATATCATTCGCAATCAACAAGAATTATTATAATTTTTGGCTAATACGCTCTTGTTTTAATAGCCAGAAAGCAGTGTGAGTGATCCCCGAATCGTCTGGTTGAATTAAGATAAAATGTAGTCCTCCTACTGCTTGCTTTTTTTGTTCGTAGCTTCTAGCAATTTGAGCAGCTTGTTCTGATTCAAAAGTATTAAATACCCAGCGATCTACTAGTCCCGTTTCTAAAATAAAGCCTCCCGATTTACCGATTTCTGTAGGTATATAATTGAGAAAAGCAGGATTTTGTTGTTCGATCCATTGAGCGATTTGCATTGATTTTCTACCTCCATAAACTACGACACCAGGAATAGGAAGATCTGAGGCAATACCCAAGTTGATCGGGAATAAAGACTCTGGCAAACGGCAAATTGGAATCGGGCGATCTCGAAATAGCTCGACAATTTGATTGGCTTGAATATTGGCTATTTGCCATTTATCTCCCCAGAGGTTTTCTGGTAGGGGTTGGGGAACGGGTTTATCCAATTTTGTCGGATTGTAGTTGGGATATTTATCTCGATGTTTTTCTTTTAATACTTGTTTTAAAGTGGAGGTATTTCTTGTAGCCTCTACTTTGATATTTAGTTGTTTGGCAGCAGAACTTATTAACCCTAATGTTTGCGGGCGAAATACTTGAATTGTATCGGGTAATTTATTGTGTGCTATTTCTGAGATTTTTTCTACCAGCCATTGAGTATTAGCTTGAGAAGAATAACATTGAACGCTATATACTTTATCTGTTTTTTTATCTTTAGTAGTGTTTATCAGCTCGCAAATAGTTAACTCCCATAATCTTTCTGCTCCGATTTGTTCGGGGAGATAATAAAAATCTACTTGCCAAATAACCATATTACTTATTACTTATTACTTATTACTTTACTGTTTACGATCACCTTTACTTTTTGATAATTAATTTTACCCCGATTATTACGAGGTAAACTATTAACTTCAAGCCATTTTTTAGGCTGTTTGTATTTAGCTAGCTGTGTTCTTATTTTGCCTTTAATCAAATCTAAATCTTGGTTTGAAGTTAGAGGGACATACAAGGCAGTTACGACTTCTCCCCAATAGCGATCGCTGATACCTACAACACAAATATCTTTGACTAATTTAGTAGCTAAAATTGCCTCTTCTACTTCAGCAGGAAAGACATTTTCTCCCCCTGTAATAATCTTTTGACTATTTCTGCCTAATAAATATAAGTAGCCGAGATCGTCTAGATAACCAAGATCGTCTGTAGTAAATATATAAGATTTCGCAAAAGTTTGAGGATAGTAACCCAAACAAAGAGAGTCGCATTTAATCTCAATTAATCCAGCCGTATGATTGGCTTGGGGTTTAATAATAATTGCTGCGTGGGGTAAAACTTGACCGCTACTATTATTACCCGCTAAAAAATCATCTGGTTTTAGGGTAACAATTTGGGATGCTGTTTCTGTCATCCCATAGGTAGGAGCGAGGGGAATTTGATATTTTCTAGCTTCGTTTAAAAGCGATCGCGATATACTAGCACCACCCAATAACACTGTTTTAAATTCTGCCAACCAATCTGGTATTGATTCGATCGATGATTGTAATTGAGTAGGAACTAAGGATATAAAATAGTCTTGTTTTTTAAAGATAAGCTGTTCGGTATCGATCGCTTTATAAGGACAAATAATTAAATTTCCTTGAGTAAGAAAAGAACGCATAAACTGCATCAATCCGCTTACATGATATAAAGGTAAAGTACAAAATGAATTTATTTCCGAGCAATTAAAATATTTTTGAAATCCCCTTACTGATGCAGTCAAAGTAGAGAGGGAGTGCATCGCAAATTTAACTTTGCCCGAACTTCCTCCTGTAGGAATCATAATTAAAGATTCTTGAAAAATATCTATTGTTGGAGTTAATCTTTCTCGATTTATATTATTAAAGTGATCGATTAAATCCCTAACTTGTCCTTCGGCAAAGATTAGATCGGGCTGCACTAAGTTTAATACCTGCTGCCATTCCTTTTCTTGCCAATGAAGATCGCACAGAAATATATTTACTTCGCTAATTATTCCTGCCATCAAAGTAGCTAAAAACTCTATTGAATTAGATTCAGCAATAATTACATTGAGTCTGTCAGAAGAGCTAGTAACTAAAGATAATATTTTTTCCAGCTTAACTTGAGTCAATCGATAGAGAATAAAACGATCACGATCGACTATCTTGTTGGTTTCTACTGTATAGTTCCATAACCAAGCTCGACCTTGATATTTTTTTAAGTCAGACAATATATCCAATCTCATTATGTAACTTGCTATTTATTTATTTAATATTAAGTATCAACCACAATGCGATCGTTAGTATCATCAAAAACTATTACGAGTAAATTACTACTTACCCATATAAATACCAGTAGCAAATTGAGATTGGTGTAATTTAATTATGTATAAAAACCAATGGCAAATAACTCAAACTACCTGACAATTGAGTTAATTAACTAATGTCCTTCATACCAATGTTTGAAACAATGTTTGAAAGAGCAACTGTATTCTCTGCCACTTTATTATTTGTTATTATGGGAATTGTTGGAGTCAAATATTTTAATTTTTTAGATAGTAAAACTCAAGTCACAAAAACATCGATGGACTATCAACAATTATCCCTCCCTCCCTCTGTTTAAAACGTAACTACACTACGAATTGATTGGCCCTTGTGCATCAGATCGAAGGCATCATTAATACAATCTATGGACATAGTATGAGTAATCAAGGAATCTATGTCTATCTTACCTTCCATGTACCAATCAACAATTTTGGGTACATCTGTACGACCCCTCGCCCCCCCAAAAGCCGAACCTTTCCAGACTCTTCCCGTTACTAGTTGAAATGGACGAGTACTGATTTCTTCTCCCGCACCTGCTACCCCAATAACGGTAGAAACCCCCCAACCTTTATGACAGCATTCTAAAGCCTGTCGCATCACTTCAACATTGCCAATACACTCAAAACTATAGTCTGCACCACCCCCCGTTAACTCCACCAAATACTCTACCAAGTCCCCGTCTATCTTTTTGGGGTTAACAAAATCAGTCATGCCATAAAGTTTTGCCATAGCTCGTTTGTCGGGGTTAATATCCACGCCAACAATTTTGCTCGCCCCTACCATTTTCGCCCCTTGGATGACATTTAAACCAATACCACCCAAACCAAACACTACTACATTCGATCCTGCTTCAACTTTGGCTGTATTCACCACCGCACCCAAACCAGTAGTCACACCGCAACCAATCAGACATACTTTATCTAAAGGTGCATCATCGCGAATTTTTGCCACCGCAATTTCTGGCAATACAGTATAGTTAGCAAAAGTAGATGTCCCCATGTAGTGATAGAGCTTTTCCCCTCCCAGAGAAAATCGACTCGTACCGTTGGGCATAACGCCTTTACCTTGAGTCGAGCGAATTGCTTGACAGAGATTAGTCTTTTGACTCAGACAATAGGCGCATTCTCGGCATTCGGGAGTATAGAGAGGAATTACCTTATCCCCTGCTTTGACACTAGTTACTCCTTTTCCTACCTCCACTACAATTCCTCCACCTTCGTGTCCCAATATAGTGGGGAATAAGCCCTCGGGATCTGCGCCTGAAAGAGTATAAGCATCGGTATGACAAACACCAGTTGCTTTAATTTCGATTAAAACTTCTCCTGGTTGTGGTGCTTCTAGTTGTACGGTTTCAATACGAAGAGGTTCCCCAGTACCAAAAGCAACAGCAGCTTTAACGTCCATGCTCATTATTATACTCATTGTTAAATACGGTCAGTCAGATTTTAGCTCATTCAAGATTGACTAATTGTTTCGAGTTTTTGACTAAAGTTTGCGAATCATTAATAAATGTATCTTGGGTTTTCAATTAAGAGTAAATTGAATTTATGGTTTTGAGGAAACAAAGCGATAAATAATTTTATTGATGTCAACTTTTTCTGATTCGGGTAATAGTAAGCAAGATTCTGTAGGCAAGAGATTAGGAATTGATTATTTATTAGATATAAAAGCAATAGAACAAGATGATGCTAAAGATGTAATTAGTGGATTGAAGAATAATCCTAAATCTATTCCAGCTCGTTATTTTTACGATCAAAAAGGATCGCAATTGTTCGAGCAAATATGTGCATTGCCAGAATATTATCCTACCCGCACAGAAGCAAGTATTTTAGAAGAGTATGGAGTCGAAATTATCGAGCTAACTAAAGCGATCGAGCTAGTCGAACTTGGTAGTGGTAGTTCGACTAAAACCCGCTTTCTTTTAGATGGATATCGGGATTTAGATAGTCCTTTATATTATACTCCTATAGATTTTAGCGGTAGTATGTTGCAAACAACTGCTAATAATTTACTTGAAGAATATCCTCAGTTAAAAATACAAGGAAAAGTAGCTACCTACGATCGCGCCCTAAAACAGTTATCAACCTATTATTTGGGAAAAAGAACGATTATTTTCTTGGGTAGTAGTATTGGTAATTTTGATAAGAAAGAGTGCGATCGCTTTATTCAAAGAGTTACTAATGCCTTAAAACCAGGGGACTATTTTTTATTAGGAATAGATTTATATGCGCAGCGGTATCCTTTAGGACAAAAGCCAGTAGAAATATTAGAAGCTGCCTATAATGATGCGCAAGGAATTACCGCAGCATTCAACTTAAATATGTTGCAACATCTCAACGATCGCTTTCAAGGTAATTTTAATCTAGATCTATTTAAACACGAGGCTATTTATAATACCGAGCAAAATCAAATTGAAATGTATTTGATTAGTCAAGCATCGCAATCAGTTAACTTAAAAAGCCTAGACCTAACCATAGAATTAAAGCAGGAAGAAAAAATACTAACCGAGATATCCCGCAAATTCGATCTTCAATCGATGAAAGAGTATTTAAGCAAAAACCAATTGAATTTAGTTCAAACTTATAGCGATTCTCAACAATGGTTTGGTTTATTATTGTGTCAGAAAGCTATTAATTAAAATCTATTTGTTTATTTTTCACTCAAATGGTAATTATTGAATTTCCAATAACTTATGAGTTTGCAAACTAATACACCATTCAGGATGTTGCAGAATATAATCAAAAATCAATTGCTTGCTTTTGGGCGAATTCCATTCGGGTTGCAAATAATATAAAGCCGTTTTAGAAACCAAAGCCGACTGTTGTTCTGCCCATTTTAAATCGTATTTATTAGTCACGACTACTTTCAGTTCATTAGTGCGATCGTAAACACTTTGATGGGGTGCTTTAAATTGCTTGGGAGAAAAAGTAACCCAGTCAAAATCTCCACTAAAAGGATGGGCTCCAGAAGTTTCCAAATGAACCCGCATTCCTGCACTTCTTAACGCTGTAGTTAGGGGAAATAAATTGTGCATTAATGGCTCTCCCCCTGTAACAATGACAATTGCAGGCTCGGCTTTTTTCGCTTCAGTTGCTAGCTCTTGGGTAGACTTTTGGGGATGGCGTTGTGGATTCCATGAATGTTTAGTATCGCACCAAGGACAATGAACATCGCACCCCGCTAGACGAATAAAAAAAGCGTTTACTCCTGTCCAATAACCTTCTCCTTGGACAGAATGGAAAGTCTCTACAATGGGATAGGTTTTAATCTTAGTAGCAGTATTCAAAATCTTGCTAAGAATAGTTTTTGATATGAGTTAAGCTTTTTCATTCTACTCTATATGGATATTGCGATCTTTAACTTAATATTGGGTAGGCGATTGAATCGATGACATTCCTTTACCAGTGTTTTCTCGCCCCGAAGCTGCTACTATCGGCTTAAGCTAACCATGATAAAAATGAACGTTGAAGAATATCTAAGTCAAAACAAAAAAGCGATCGCTCAACAGTGTGAAGCTATTGCTGATAGTGGCTCTAAAGCAATTATTACCGCCAAAAAAAACGGTGAGACCTACGTTCATAAAGTAACTTCGGTTGAGGAATTTACCGATACAATACCCGATGACGAATTTTTTAAAACCATGAGAGATGGGATTGCCAATGCTGTAAAACATAGGGTAATTCCTATCGTCGTTTTTGAAGAACAAAAAGCACAAATAATTGACTTCCCTGAATATTTTAAACTAAAAAAATAATGCGATCGCTTTTCTAACGTTCGACTCCTTGAATAACGGGAGTAATTTCATCGCGGAAAGGTTGAGGATTTCCTTGCCAATTAAAATCACTAATACGCAAACTAAAAGAGCCAAGTTCTAAGACTGGATTGTAGCGGAGAGTAATATTATGGGTTCGACGACTATATTCTATAGTGTAGTCGGTGCTAATTTCATTATTGCTATTTAAGTCTAAAGAAGTACTTACTCCCAAGCGAATTGGGCCGTATAATTGTTGGTTAATTCCCAGATCGAGAGTTTGACGATCTACAAGGCGATCAAATAAAAAGGGCGATTCGTCTCCGCGAAGATTCTGAGAATAGCTAAATTTAAACCCCGTATAATCTAGCCAAGAACGGGAAAAATGACCTAATTGTCCTTGGAAACCGATAGTCCCTTCTAAAGAGGGTTGTTGTTCCCCGTTACTATAAAAACTAGCTACTCCCCTAATTCCTGTCAGCAGTTCTAAATAAGGAACAACAGGTGTCGGACTATAGCGCAATCCTTCTTCTTTGGTACTGGGTAAAGGTGTTCCCCTCGAAATAGCAAAGTTTTTCTCCATAAATAATGCCCCCTGATAGCGAGAGAGGTTAATGCGATCGCTTTGTCTTTCCACTTCTAACAAGTCTTGTCTGTCCGTATCGGCATTAATATTTTGAATCGAGGCTTGATAGTTGAAAGTTATACCAGTATTGGCGATCTCCATATTAGGAGAGGTGACTACCCCCCCAATGCTATTTCTGACCGTCTGAAAGCCCAAAGAACCGTTAAATAAGCGATCGCGATAGTTATATTCCAAAGCGAATCTATAAGGGTTATCTAGCTTTCCTACTGTTTGCTGTAGGGCGACTTTACCACGGAAATTATCTTCTAAATTGTTGATATCAAAGCTAGTCAAAGAAAAATTGTTGTTTAAGCGAGTTCTGGGTGCAATATTAATATTTAAACGGTTTTTTAAGCCAAATACCCCTGGATTAAAGACTCCTCCCTCATCACTTTCACTAAATTCAAAAGTAGTGGGAGACAAAGCTCGTTGTACAAAGTATTGAGGCGTAACTTTCCAGTTAAACCGACTGTTATCCACAATTGTCCAAGAGCGTTCGATCAAAAATCCCCCCCTTTCTTCTCCATCAAAAGCAAGATTAAATAATCCTGGGTTGCTAGGGCGATTATCAAAAGCAAAAGTACTTAATAATAAAGGAACGCTTAATTTGTCATCCAGTACTAAACGAGATTTGCTGGTAGTTAATTTGTTTTCTAAAGAGTTTAGTCGGATAAAATTTGCCCTATCGGCTCGTATTTCCAACTCGGGAGGCGAAAAAGGATCGTTAGTCAGGCTCAAGTTAACTGCTTCCCATTCACTACCCTCGAAATCTATTCTTTCAGCTTCAAATCTCAGACGATTAACTGTACCTCCAGTAGCATCGTCTCCCCCAATCAAATTAATATCCCGACTGCTACCAATAGAAGTACTAAATCCCCTCGTAGCAGTTACATCACTAATCGGTTGCTCTACTTTCAGGCGATCGCTCAATGCCCGATCTAAAATTGTCTTTTCTGGTGTTAGCTCCCTTTCGCCATCAATATCCTCAGCCAGACTGGGTTGATATATTTCTCCCCCTGCATTGAAAATAACTCCTCGATCTGCCACGAGATAATACTCAAATTTGTTACCCCGCAACACTTGATCTCCCCGTTTGAGGGTGACGTTTCCCTTGGCTACTGCAATACGATCTTTTAAATTAATTTCTAAGCGATCGCTAGTCATCACAGATTCAGCAAAACGCAGCACTACATTACCTTTGGCTGTAATTACTTGTTGGACGCGGTTGTATTCTTGACTATCGGCGATAACTTCAATGACTTCGATGCGATCGATGGGAATAGAAGGCTGAAATTCCGTCTCTAGATCTGATATGGTAAATTCTTGCCTTGCTTTTCCACGCTCTTGAGCAATCAAATACTTAGGAAATTGAATTTTAATGGTAGAGTCCAACGAGCTAGTTTGGGGCAAACTCCACGCCTTCAAAGGTAACTGAGACAAACACGAGCTTATAGCTACAATCGTCGAAAATCGCCAAAAATCAACCATTAGTCAGTTATCAATTATTAATTATCAATTATCAACTATTAAGCTAGACATAACTTATAGTTTTTGATTGACCTTTAAGGTTAATATCTACATTAACCATATGTAATAGATTTTTAGAACTAGTTATGCCCCGCACCCAGAGAAATGACAACTTTGTAGATAAAACTTTTACTGTTATGGCAGATATTATTTTAAAAGCTCTGCCTACTAATAAAAAAGCAAAGGAAGCTTTTGCTTATTACCGCGATGGAATGTCGGCTCAAGGTGATGGAGAATATGCAGAAGCACTCGAAAACTATGAAGAGGCTTTAACTCTGGAAGAGGATGCTAACGATCGCAGTTATATTCTCTATAATATGGGCTTGATTTATGCCAGTAATGGAGATATTGATAAAGCGATCGAACTTTATACCGAAGCGATAGATCTCAACCCTAGAATGCCCCAAGCATTAAATAATATTGCCGTTATTTATCACTACGAAGGGGAAAAAGCCAAAGAAAGCGGAGATGTAGAAAAGGCAGAATCTTATTATGATAAAGCTGCTGAATATTGGAAACAAGCCATTAGAATTGCTCCTAACAACTATATGGAAGCTCAAAATTGGCTCAAGGTAACAGGGCGATCGGAAATGGATGTATTCTTTTAAAAGTATTAGTAGTACTAGGGCATCAAAGATACATTTGTTGGTAATTTTGAAATAAGATTTTAATGCCCACCATTAACAATTAACAATCAACATGACAATCGATCGCGAAGAAGTAAAAAAAGTAGCCAACCTAGCTCGTCTCAATATTACCGAAGCGGAAGAAGAAGCTTTTACTACTCAGCTAAATAGTATTTTGGGTTATTTCGATCAATTAAGCGAACTCGATACTACGGATGTACAACCAACTACCAGAGCGATCGAAACTAGTAATATTACTCGCGCTGATGAATTAACCCCTTTTCCTGATAAAGAAGAGTTGCTCAAAGCCGCACCCGAACAACAGGGCGAGTTTTTCCGCGTACCTAAAATTATTAGTTCGGATGAAGGTTAAGTAATAATTAATAATTAATACAATACTCAAAATCAACTAACAATAAACTAATAGCTTGTAGCATTTTAAGAGTAGGAAAATTTGTTTTTTGCTACTCTTTTGCTTTCAATATTTTGGCTATCATTTCAACTCTAGAAGAAACTTCTAATTTACGAAATACAGTCTTCAAAGCTTGTTTGACCGTATTGTGGCTAATCCATAACTCTTTACCAATTTCTGCATTAGTCAATCCTCGGGCGACTAAATCGACTACTTGAATTTCTCGTTTGGTCAAAAGTGAGATTTGAGAATTTTCTCTCTCAACAAGACTAAATGAATTTTCAGAATTGTTTTGTTGGCGTAAACTAGCCAAGCAAGCAGATACATGAAGACAAACAGCACCTAAATTACTCAGATCGCGATCGCTAAAAGCTGACGTAATGCCAATACGAGCAAAATTGAGAGTACCGATCAATCTACCATTACCTACAATTGGTCCAGTCATAATATGTTCGTGGTTGTATTCGATACAGCATCTTTGATAAAGCTGGCTTTCTTTCCACGTTCCTTGAGGTAAGATTAGCGTTTCATGGGCAGGAGCGTGATAATCTCTAACGTATTGTAAAACTGGATCGACAGACTGACCGATGAGTTGATATCTCTCAATAAAGCGATCGCTTACTCCTCTGGCATTGCAACTAATTAAATTGTTTTCTCGATCTAATAACCCACCTTCCGCACGTCAAAATGTATTATTTAGAGTTTCATAAAATCAGTCAT
>NZ_JADWDC010000105.1 GCF_020640915.1 Waterburya agarophytonicola KI4
TCCCACTAATAACACACTCATTCTTAGTGTAATTAATTTTGCCTAAGTACTTAATAGTCAACAAAGAATTATCTTGCAAACGCAAAGCTCCTACATAGACTTGATGACCCCACAAAATTCGTTTTCTCTTCAGTATTGAACACTTTTTTTCCGAATTGCCATTCCGTTCGATCTAAGCTTAATACCCACGGTTCTGGAATAGACATCATTTCAATGACTAATTTCCCCATGCTGTAGTAATCTATGTCAAATTCGCCCAAGAATCTTTGCAGTCTTTTATAACTAGATTCTTTCTTGGATTTACTTTTGAATCCAATTGATAGGTCTACCAGATTTACTATCTTGACTCGAAATAGAGCGATAAGAAAGAGTGCTAGGAAGCTTAATCTTGCTCCATGCCATTTTAAAATAAGGTTTTAGGGTATCACGGAGCAAGTTAACATTGTTCATAGGGGTTTTGTCTTAAAAAGTGTCCTAAAGGATACCGCTTCGCATATAGTTACTTTTCATGAAACCCTTTTTCTGTAACTATTTTCAACTTTTGTCCTGTACTTAGAATTTAGCCATACTTTCAACATACACCTAATGGGTCGCAGTATCATGCGCGGACAATGATGCAGTTGGCTCATTTTTTGCCTGGCGGAATGAACGGTTACAATGCGGAGAACAACTAATTTGTGATACATTAAGAAATATTACGCACAAAGTCTTATTGCTTGACATATAGTACGTTATCAAGATTTTATAAAATCAACAAAGGAGTGAAGTCTAGATGGTATTGGCACAAACAGCAAATATTGCCTTACAGTCTTTGGTCGTCAATTTTTTTCGGAAGTCCGCAGGTAACTGGAATTCTCAACGACGTTACTATAGTTTGGATAAAAATGTCGCACCTCAAGAAGTAGAAAGTAAACTAAAGATTTCTTTTTTAGAGCAAGGATCGAGAGAGTTAGTTGAATTAGCCCAAAGTCACGAATTAGAAAATCCAGAGGCTTTAATTTGCGGAACAAAGGTAACTTGGGAAAGTAACTATACCAATAAAAATAGCAAGCCCGTGATTGGTTCGACGGTTTTTGGGATCGAAGGAAATATCTTATATCGCGATCGCGGTTTTGCTACACCCAAACCAATTACAGCAGTTTATTCTTTTACCAACCTCGATACAATGAGTTTGCGTACGGAATATAATTCCAATGTATTTGAAGAAGAGATTAAATTAGTTGGCAGTAAATATCGCACCAGACAGACAATTATTTCCCGTGCGGGACAAGAAATTACTATCGGTCAATATCTAGAAAAAAGAATTTAATTTTATTAAATAAAAGAACTAACAATATATGAATAATATATGGATTTAGATAGCGTTCAATTGATGGGCAAATACAATCAATGGATGAATCATAAGATTTATCAGGCTGCTATAGATTTAGGAGATGAAAAAATTAAGCAAGATAGAGGGGCATTTTTTGGTTCGATATTTGCCACCCTCAATCATATATATATTGCAGATATTATTTGGCTAACAAGATTTTCCCGACATCCTCAAGAGTATCAATATCTAAAAAGCTTGCCAAAATTAATCAGTTATACAGATCTAAATGGGAGCGTAGCGAAGAATATAATAAGTTTATTTAAACTTAGAGAGGAGTTGGACGCGGTAATTATTAACTGGTGTCAAGAAATTAATCTAATAGATTTAGAGCAAAATTTGCAATATAAAAATACCAAGCATAATCCATATTGTAAAAACTTTGCTCAATTAGTCCAGCATTTTTTTAATCATCAAACCCACCATCGAGGACAGGTTTCTACTTTGTTTTCTCAGCAAGGAATTGATATTGGAGTTACAGATTTACTCGAAATTATTCCCGATCACATTTGATTTCAATTTAAATAATCTATAATTATTGAACACTTGCGCCAACTGACCAAGAGGGCGAATCTCCTGTAGCGTAAGTTCCCGTGTGACCCACGGTACATAGTCCTTTTTTAAGAATCGCAATATTGGCTGCAATATCTCTATTTTCGCTATTTTTATCTGTAAAGGTAACGTGCTTTTTAGTAGTTTCGTCCAGCTTCCAGCCAGACTGCTTGTATTCCAATACTTCTCGGTTAAGGCAAAGATATTCTAAAGTAAGGTTAGTCACTAGCAAAATTAGGTATTAAGCGTTGCAGCTCAAAAAATTTACTTTGATTAATCCCAAGTTAGAAGCTTCATTAGTATTTCAGGCGATAGAAACAGTTATTCAAGCAGAAATGATTGAAGTAGCTTTAAAGAAGAGCAATAGCCTGGAGTCACGAAGAAGAAAGCTTACATCAAGTTTAGTAGTGTGCTTAATTATTGCCATGAGTTATTGGTCATCTGATTCCATGACGACAGTTTTGAAGAACTTAGTCAACGGATTAAATAAACAATGGACAAAACTAGGGCAATCTTGGAAAACACCAGTCAGTTCGTCAATTACTGAAGCAAGGCAAAGATTAGGGTGTCAAGTAATGAGTCAGAGCTTTAAAATTATTGCGTTCGGTGAACGAATCAATGCTATTGATGTGGGATAGAGGATTTCATTCCTATCGAATGGTCAACAATACCTTGATTCAGGGATGTCAAAAGAAGGCAGAAGACGCTGCGCTACAAGGGCACAAAGGCGATTCGGTTCGCCGCATGTAGGCAGAAGTTTTCTTGTTTGGAAGAGGTGCCGAACGACCCGCCGTTCAACGGCGAGTCGCAAGCGGCACTGCCTTCCGCAGCTTGCACCTCTCCCAAACGCTGTTCCGTCGTCAACGACGGGGCTTGTATCCTGAAGGAAGAAGGAAGAAGTAGTTTTTTCTTCTGCCTTCTTCCTTCTGCCCTCTGCCTTAAGGGCGAAGCCCAGGTCAGTATTCAGGACCCGTTCGGAAGAACGTTAAATTTCCACCTCATAAAGTTTTAGATGATGGTTCTTATTTAAGTTGGATCAATCCCGAGCGCAAGTCAAAGAAAAAAGGTTTAACTAAAATTCTGATTAGAGTTATTGAATATACGATTGAGACCGATGGAGAATTAAAAACATATCGTTTAATTACCAGTTTGATGGACTTGGGTTTGTTTCCTGCTTTATTGTTGGCAGAGCAATATCACCAACGATGGGAAATAGAAAACACCATTGATGAGCTTAAAACTCATCTTTTGGGACGAAAAACTCCAATTCGTTCCCTTAAACCTCGTGAAGTGGTGCAAGAAATTTATGGCTGGCTTTTAGGTCACTATACCATTCGTTCTTTAATGTTTCGAGCAGCTCGTACCGCTGATATTTCTCCTTTGCGCTTAGGTTTTACTGGTACTCTTAAAGTTATTCGGCGAGCCATTCCCGATTTTCAAGACCTGGAAAATGAGCAATTACCCTTTTTTTCTCGCGCTTGATTCGAGATATTTTAGCTGAAAAAATTCCTCCTAGACAAAACCACAATAATCCTAGAGTGGTCAAGAAAACTCGTTCTAAATTTCCCAATAAAAAACCGATTCATCGAGAAACCTCAGTTAGCTCAAAAAAACCTAATTTTGCAATTTTTAACTCTGTCTGATGCTTAACCGAGAAGTATTGAGCAGAGCCTTCGTAAAAAACTGTTTCACTTTTACTCTTTTTCTTTGTGAAAATAAGCATCCAGTTTATTTAGAGTACTAATTCCCCGTTCTGGATTTCCTTGAGCTGCCATAGCTTTAAATCTAGTTTCTGCATCAAATTCTGTTAGGGCAATAGTGCTTAATTCTTCCATTAGTTTATTGAGACTCATGCCTCTAGTTTTCGCTAATGCTTTGAGTCTTTCGTGTTTATCATCAGCAATACGAACCATAAAAGCTGCCATAAATACCTCCTAAATTATTTCTTCTGGTTTAAGAATCTCAATCTGAGGGAACTGTAATTGCGATCGCTTGAAATCATTAATATTTCTGGTCACAATTATTTGAGCATTTCCTGCGACCGCTAATTCAACTAAATGATTATCCGCTTCATCCTTGAGATTAGGTCGCCATAGGTAAAATATTTTTACCCATTGGCAAACACTCATAAAATCAGCCAACAAATCTTTTGCTTATTGGACTGTCAAGGGACATTTAGCTTGGATCTCCTCTCGATTCATTACGTCTAGGTATTCATTCAATAAAGCATTTCCCATCAAAGGCTGATAGTTTCCCCTCAGACATTGCCTCAATAGTTCCCGATTAGCCGATCCTTGTCTCCCAATTAGCGCACCAATATAAACATTAGTATCGACTACTATTTTTGTGACCATGTTTAAATGATAGCTTATATGATATCAAAAATATCATATACTATAATATCATTATTAATTGACCCTAAATCTTATAAAAGCTTTGAAATTTAAGTCGTTTAAAATGTTCTTTGTATACTACACTTTTCTTTTTCACTGTCTGTACTTCGTCATCTAAAACAGTATATTTGAACTGTTTTTAAATGCGTAGCCCCTGGAAGGGAGATAGGGAAGATGGGGGAGACAAGATTAGGTTTTTGCCCAGTAGAGATGGCGGTAATATCGATTTGGAACAATGCCTGACTTTGGGTGAAATCTTTGGTTTAGATTTGCGGAATTGTCGCTTAGTGACTCTTTCCGCTTGCGAGAGTGGCTTAACCGACTTCAAAAGCCTAAGCGACGAATACATTGGTTTACCCAGTGCTTTTTTGTATGCAGGTAGCCCAAGCGTTGTTAGTAGTCTTTGGACGGTGAGCGATCTATCGACTACTTTCTTAATGATTAAGTTCTACCAGAATTTACAGGAGATTGATTCTGTTCCCATTGCCCTCAATCAAGCTCAACTATGGTTGCGTAACCTTACTCAAGAAGAATTTAGAGAATGGAGTAAAGATTTACCCCTGACGGGTGATCAAAGATTTGAAATTGACGGACGTTTTAGGGAAAATGAACATCCTTTTGCATCGCCCTATCATTGGGGTGCTTTCTGTGCTGTCGGTAGTTAATATAATTTCCTGGCACAAATACGCTTTTAGTTAACGATAAAACAAAGGAGAGTTTTGACTATTGCAGTAAATAAAAACACCAAAATTAACTATTGTTGCTATTAAGATAAAATCCAGATTTATAGGACTTACGCATTGACAGAAAAATTTAAATCTGCGGTATTGGTTTTGGGTATCTATAATTTTGGTTTTTTCACTTTTAGGCGATCGCCACCTTTTAAAAGATGTTTGAAATAAGGCTACAATCACCTATTTTCGTTGTCAAAATATAGTAATTTTGTACGATGCGTAAGTCCTAAAAATAATAGTGATGATGTCATTCAGCTCGTGGATTTAGTTTTGTCGGCGACTAAAAGCTCTCTAATTGAAACTCTGAGATTAATTGTTACTGCTGCTGATAGTCGTGGTAAAGGAAAACCTTTTTATCAAGAAATGATGGCTGTTTTAGATAACTAATTTTTTAAGTAAGAGTTCAAAAATATTAGTTTGTCTATCATGTCTTCTGAAGAATTAGCAGCTACGAGTTTAAGCAATCCTGTTAGCTGTTGACCAATAGAGTATTGCTGCTGTGGTGCGAGAACAATTCCTGCGTGAGTCTTTCCTTCAAACATATAGTCTCGGTGTAATTTGCAAAAGTCGCCTATGTTGAAGCTGTAAATAACTCTTTTATTTTGGGTTGACCAGTTTAATTGCTCTTCATCCGAACGTCCCAACATTTGGGCATCAACGACGGTAATTACATCTAGGTCAGCATTTCGTAAAGCTTTAACTAATGCGCTTTTTATTGTATCTTCGTCAAGGTAGAGGCAAATTCGACTCACTGTTAATTTCCTGTCGAATATTCTTCTGCAAGTTGAAGACACTCGCGATCGTAATTAGCAAATTCGGCATCTAACGATTCTTTATTATCGTAATAGTATGCCAAGGCAGAATATATACCTGCTAGCGTAAGATGAGGTTTGTCTTCTACAAGTTCTTCTGGAGTAATTCCAGCTTTAATTTCATTGATAATATATTGAACTGTAATGCGAGAACCATCAATTCTTGGTCTTCCCCCACAAACATCTGGAGTTAATACGATTAACCTACTGATATTAACTGTAGCCGTCATTTTTTTATAATTAACAGGTTTTATACTGTAATTATAGATTAGATTGCCCAACCCTATCGCCGAGGATTGCTGCCTGAAAAATGACAGAAGATCACAGAATGATATCTGGAAGTCTGGGGCGGCTATTTACATTTCCTGCATAATTTTCATACAGCGTTTGAACATCATGTCCTGTTAGTTGAGCTACTTCAACAGGATTCATACCCTGATTCAAAGCATGACTGATAAGTGTGTGACGAGTATTATAGGGCTTTCTGTAATCTACACCTACTTTAGCCAAAACAGATTTCCAGGCTCTATTTCTAAAATTGTGATCGTCTATTGAATTTCCTTTAGGAGATCTAAAAACGGATTGTTCTAAATCAAAATTCTCATACTTCATTGAAAGCAAAAGAGATTGAAGTCGGGATGTCAGGGTAATTGTTCTTGCTCTATTCGTTTTGGTTGCTTTCCTAATACCTCTACTCAAACTTTCTCCAATCCAAACTGTCGAACAGTCTTCATCTAGATGCTTCCAACACAAGCCAATAGCTTCTCCTGTTCTGCAACCTGTGCTAAATAAAAACTCGACAAACTCAACATAATGCGAGTAGTATCTGTCTTGCTCAAACCCTTGAATAATTGCTTTGATCTCATTTGAGGTAAAAGGCTTGGGCATTTGTTTGGGTGGAACTTTTACTCTCTTGATTAAAGGTTTCCAAGGATCGGCTGCAACTATTTCTTGCTCAATACCCCATTGCCAACACGCAGATAACCATACAATCGACTGTTTCAAAGTAACGGGTGCTAATTTACCTAATAGATATTGGTAAAACTGCTCAGAATAATCTGGTTTGAAATCAAAAGCAGACTGGTTCGCTAAATGTAGCGACCCAAAATAAGAATCACTTCGACCCGAAATAATGACGTTTTTGAGACCACATTAAACGAGAATAAAGCAGGCTCAAACCCAGATTAAATAAGACTAGACCCACATTATTCTGAGACTGACCCAAAATAATGCACCTCGACCCACATTAAGTAAGAATAGGCTATAAAGTATACTAGGTATTGATTTTACGCACTTGTCAATAAGTACTCCCTACAAGTGTCTGGATAAAAGGGTCGTTTTTCACTAACTTTTATTACCTAAAATCATGGTTTAATTAAACACATAAACGTTTGATTAAATACATTTAGCTGTTTTTCCCCAACAGCAAGATAAATTGTGGTCACATACGCCTATTTGAGAGTTTCAACCAACCAACAAGATGTTGACAATCAACGTCATGGTTGTCTTGAATATGCGAATAAAAACTCTTTAGGTCACTTAGAATTCGTTTCCGATTCTGTTTCTGGTCAAAAACGATGGCGCGAGCGAGAACTGGGACAATTGCTCACTCAGACTGCGATAGCAGGAGATATCATCATCTTCGCAGAAATCAGTCGTATGGCTCGTTCTACCCTTCAGGTACTAGAAATACTCGAATGCTGTATGGAGCGAGAACTAACAGTTCACATCGCTAAACAACAAATGGTTCTCGATGACAAATTGTCCAGTCGCATTACCGCTACGGTTCTGGGATTGGCAGCAGAAATAGAGCGAGAATTAATTTCTATGAGAACCAAAGAAGCTCTAGCCAAGAGAAAAGCATCGGGCAAACCTTTAGGAAGACCCAAAGGCAGACAGTCAGCCAAACTAAAACTAGACCCCAGAAAAGAAGAAATCAAAGCGTATTTAGACAAAGGAATTAGCAAACGTTCTATTGCCAAGTTAGTCGATTGCGCTCCTTCCACTCTCTACTACTGGCTGGAGCGAAACCAATTAATCAAATCCAAAACCCATCACTAGAGGAATATGAGAAAAACAACTATTCCCCTAGAAACAATTATCGAATTACGCTCTCTACTATCAGGGCTACCAAATCGCAGTTCCGAAAGAAAGACTTTAATTATAGAAACTGCCGAACTGTATGGAGTTTCCACCCAAACGGTTTATCGAAATTTACAACAACACAATTTGCCTCGTTCGACACGCAGAGCCGATTACGGACAACCGCGAGTCATGCCCAAACCAGAATTACTTCGTTACTGTGAAGTGATTGCTGCCCTGAAAATTAGAACCAGTAACAATCAAGGTCGCCATTTATCTACAGTACAGGCAATCAGATTGTTAGAAGAACACGGCATCAATACAGATAATGGTCATATCATCGCGACTCCTGGTTTGCTCAAGAAAACTACCGTTAATCGCTATCTCAAACAATGGGGATACGACAAAGAAAGGTTGTCTCGCCAACCCCCCGCAGTACGCTTTGAGGCAGAACATAGCAATCAATGTTGGCACTTCGATCTTAGTTCTTCTGACCTCAAGCGTCTCAAAAACGCTGTTGAGCTAGAACCAGGAAGAGGCAAGCCATTACTAATGCTTTACAGCGTTGTTGATGACCGCAGCGGGGTCTCATATCAGGAATATCACGAAGTTTATGGAGAAGATACTGGGGCAGCATTAAAGTTTTTGTTTAACGCCATGTCTGCCAAAGACAATCAAGAATTTCTCTTCCAAGGAATCCCCTCAATGATTTACCTGGACAATGGACCAATTGCCCGCAGTCGGGTTTTTCAGAAAGTAATGAATTATCTGGGAATAGAAGTACGCACCCATGTCCCTAAAGGAAAAGATGGCAGAAGAGTTACAGCCCGTGCCAAAGGCAAAGTAGAGCGTCCTTTCCGCACTGTTAAAGAAATGCTGGAAACTCTCTATCATCTCCACCCACCAGAAACCGTGATCGAAGCCAATACTCGACTGATGCAGTTTTTGCTCTACTACAATAAACAGCCTCATAGGAGAGAATCCCATTCTAGAATTGAAGACTGGCTTTCTAATTTAACCAAAGATGGTATCAGACAAATGTGCAGTTGGGATAGATTTTGTACCTTTGCCAGAGAACCTGAAAAGCGCAAAGTAGGAATAGATGCGCGGATTACGGTTGAGGGGGT
The DNA here is from genome assembly GCF_020640915.1 of Waterburya agarophytonicola KI4. Lineage (GTDB taxonomy): Bacteria > Cyanobacteriota > Cyanobacteriia > Cyanobacteriales > Xenococcaceae > Waterburya > Waterburya agarophytonicola. Next base: position 9,070 of record NZ_JADWDC010000105.1, read on the forward strand.
AGCTTATGAAGTCGAACCCGATTTAGCAGGAGAAAAAGTAATCTTGTGGTGGGGGCTGTTCGACCACGAGCTTTATGTAGAGTATCAAGACTGTCGTTATGGTCCTTACGCACCCATAGGAAAACCCATACCCCTCCATAGTTATCGCAGTTTCAAGAAAACCAATACTCAAAAAAGAGCCGACCGTATTGAAGCTCTAGCCCAACAATTGACTCTACCCCCCTCAGCTATTGGACGGGTGGAATTACCAACAACCGTAGCCGAAAATGTCATTCCTTTCCCAGTACGTTCTTTCGTCGATCCAGACCCCTTTGAGGAGTTGAGATTTAAGAATGCCATTGCAGCTAAGAAAGCTATTGCTCATTACTTAGTTAAACCTTTAGCGAAATTAAATAAAGAGCAAATGGCAGCAGTTGAAGCTATTTTGGAAGAAAGCCTAAATAAAGACGAGGTAATGACCAAAATCAAGGATTATTTTCAAAGATAAACAATATGAGGTAGTTTTTTATGTTTAGTGAAGTAATGGAATTCTTTGGTCTGGAAAAAGAACTCGACCATTTAGGTTTTTTTGAAACTACTTCACAAAAACATTTAGCTAAAGAATTAAAAGTAGCGATCGCCCAAGGCAGATTAATTGCCCTCTCTGGTGTTGTGGGTATTGGTACGGAGTAATGGGGAAAGATTGAGCGTTATTTTAGCGGGACATCCTAAACTCAAGAATGATTTGAGAAGACCCGCTCTTGAAGAAATTGGAGGACGCACTCAAGCATTTTCTATTGAGGGAATTCGGGGAATTGAATCGAAATATATTGAATGGCTTTTGACCCAAGCTAAGTACTTATGCAAAATTAATTGTATATTTTGTTCCAAAATTAATTAAAAT
>NZ_JADWDC010000106.1 GCF_020640915.1 Waterburya agarophytonicola KI4
GTCTAAGAGCATGGATGGCAACACAAGACCAACCACATCAAAACTTTGAATTCCCAGAGGAGGTTCTACCACGTGGTAACGCTCTCTAATCCTGCCATTGGTGCAGGTCGCGATCAATCCTCCACAGGCTTTGCTTGGTGGGCGGGTAATGCTCGTTTAATCAATCTTTCTGGTAAGCTACTGGGCGCGCACGTCGCTCACGCTGGCTTAATCGTATTCTGGACTGGTGCAATGACTATTTTTGAAGTCGCCCACTATGTACCAGAAAAACCCATGTACGAACAGGGTATGATTCTTATTCCTCACCTAGCAACATTAGGCTGGGGTGTAGGTCCTGGTGGTGAAGTGATTAGCACTTTTCCCTATTTCGTAGTTGGTGTATTGCACCTAATTTCGTCTGCCGTACTTGGTTTGGGTGGAATTTACCACGCACTTCGCGGTCCTGAAAAATTAGAAGAATATTCTAATTTCTTCAGCCAAGATTGGAAAGACAAAAACCAAATGACTAATATCATTGGTTATCACTTAATCCTGCTTGGACTTGGTGCATTGCTATTGGTATTCAAGGCAATGTTCTTTGGTGGCGTATACGACACTTGGGCTCCTGGTGGCGGTGATGTTCGTTTGATTACTAACCCGACCCTCAACCCTGGCGCAATCTTTGGCTATCTAACTTCTGCTCCTTTTGGTGGAGAAGGCTGGATTATTGGTGTTGATAACATGGAAGACATCATCGGCGGTCATATTTGGATCGGTTTGATCTGTATTTCCGGCGGTATCTTCCACATCTTGACCAAGCCTTTCGCTTGGGCGCGTCGTGCTTTGATTTGGAATGGTGAAGCTTATCTTTCCTACAGTATTGGTGCTGTGTCTTTGATGTCGTTTATAGCTGCCTGCTATATCTGGTTCAACAACACTGCTTACCCTAGTGAGTTTTACGGTCCTACCAATGCAGAAGCTTCTCAAGCACAAGCTTTTACTTTCCTAGCTCGCGACCAACAAATGGGTGCGAACATTGGTTCTTCCCAAGGTCCTACTGGTCTTGGTAAGTACTTGATGCGTTCTCCTACTGGTGAAATCATCCTTGGTGGAGAAACAATGCGTTTTTGGGATTTCCGCGGTCCTTGGCTAGAGCCAATGCGCGGTCCTAATGGAATTGACCTAGACAAAATCCGAAATGACATTCAGCCTTGGCAACTACGTCGTGCTGCTGAGTATATGACTCATGCTCCTAATGCTTCGATCAACTCTGTTGGTGGTATTATCACTGAGTCTAACTCCTTTAACTTCGTAAATATTCGTCAGTGGTTGGCTTCATTCCAGTTCATTATGGCGTTCTTCTTCCTAGTGGGTCACTTGTGGCACGCAGGTCGAGCTAGAGCTGCTTCTGGTGGTTTTGAAAAGGGTATCGAACGCGAAACCGAACCAACACTATTTATGCCTGACCTAGACTAATTTACTGAATATAGTACTTTTAGTCCGATCTAGCATTCATAATATAAATAAGCCTCTGCTGTATGGTGGAGGCTTATTTATTGAGATAATTTAGTTTTTATAATAATGCCAGATTTAGAAAAAATTGCTGCTCAACTGGAAAGCTCTAATTCTAAGGACCGCCTGTTAGCTTTAACTTCCTTAAGGGAAGTCGATCCAGAGGATGCCGTACCCTTAATAAAAAAAGTCTTAAATGATGAAATCCTTCCTGTGCGATCAATGGCAGTATTTGCTTTGGGAATAAAACCAACAGCAGAATGTTTTCCTCTTTTGATCGATTTATTAGCAGGAGATCCTGATTATGGTATCCGTGCCGATGCAGCAGGTGCATTAGGTTATCTAAACGATATTCGTGCTTTTGAACATTTAACCAGAGCTTTTTATGAGGACGATAATTGGCTAGTTAGGTTTAGTGCGGCGGTGTCTTTAGGGAACTTACAGGATATTCGAGCCAAAGAATTATTGATGAGTGCTTTGGATAGTGATGAGGTTATCTTACAGCAAGCTGCGATCGCAGCACTAGGAGAAATTAAAGCCGTCGAAGCCGTCGAAAAAATTCTGACTTTTGCTGATTCGGAAGATTGGTTGATTCGTCAAAGACTTGCTGAAGCGTTAGGCAAGTTAGAAACGGAAAAAAGTATTTCTGCTCTTAAGTTTCTGGCTAAAGATGCCCATCCACAAGTTAGCGAAGCAGCCAGGCTATCTTTGGTAGTTTTGGGACAAGATAGCTATCCCTCTTCTGTCACTCTCCGAGTATTAAAATGAAAAAAAAAGAGAGGGAATAATTTCCCTCCCCCTATCGCCTTGTGGCTTTTGAGATTTCGTTTCGTTATTTTGTTTGAGCTTATTACGCATCATTTGTTCTCTTTTGCGTAGCTGTCTCGCCCTTGCAGAACCCCCTTTCCCTTTGTTGTTGCGCCCTCTTTTACGAGGAGACTCCCAACTTTTCAGTCTTTCAACCATAGCTCTTTAGTTTTTGATTTATCAATACATACTTATTGTAGCACTTGATTTAATTTCCCACTACGATAACCCTCCAAATCGAGAGTGACATAAACAAAGCCCAAGTCTTGAAAAGCTTTAACTAATTGAGGAAGATCCACATCCCGAACAAAGGCAGTAATATCTTCGGCAGGTAATTCTATTTTTGCCGTATCTTGAGCCGATCGCACCCGTAAATTTTGATAGCCCAGTTTGCGCAAGTATATTTCTGCTCTACCTACACGCTGTAGTTTAGTTACCGTGATAGCTTCACCATAGGGAAAACGAGAACTAAGACAGGGTTGGGCGGGCTTATCCCACCAAGCCAAACACAAACTACGAGAAATTTCTCGAACTTCAGCTTTGCTAACTCCTATTTCGGCTAAAGGCGATCGCGCACCTCTTTCTTTGGCAGCTTGGATACCTGGGCGATAGTCTTGGAGATCGTCGGCATTTACCCCATCTATTACGTAAGAATAACCCCGTTGTAAGGCTAATGGCTTCAAGGTATCGTGGAGTTCGCTTTTGCAAAAATAACAACGATTAATCGGGTTGGAAGTATAGTCTGGATTATCCATTTCATGGGTTTCTACCAACTCATGTTTGATCCCTATTTGTGCGGATTGGGTTTGAGCATCGATTAATTCTTCAGGAAGTAGGGAAGGAGATACAGCGGTAATTGCCAAAGCTCGGTCGCCTAAAACATCGTAGGCTATTTTGGCTACCAGAGTACTGTCTACCCCTCCAGAATAAGCAATTAATGCCCGTTCCATACCTTGAAATAAATCTTTTAACTGTTCCAGCTTGCGATCGCTCATTACCAAATTATCAACCAATCATTAACTACTGTATATATTATCTAAAATTGATTTCCCCTTGACTCTATAAATATTGCTTTAAAAATGTCGATAATGATCAATGGAGCAAAAGAATTTAGTAAAATAATAGCCATGAGTATTTTTAATCAAATTTTAAGTGCGATCGATAATCCCGAACAAGAAGCAAGCACCAATCAACTAAGCTCAATTCTGGATACGGTGCAACAGTTAAGCGGAAGCAATCAAGCCAATCCCGATGCGATACAATCTGCCATGTCGATTGTGGGAAATTATACCAAGTCTGCGCTACAACAAAAACGCAACAATGGCAATATGGGTCAAGTCAATCAACTAGTCAATCAATTTGGGGGGACTCAGGCTAACTCACAAGTTTTATCTGCTTTGTTTAGCAACTCCCAATTGCAGGATATGATCCAGCAAATTAGTTCGCGTACTGGGTTGAACTCTAAAACTATTATTTCTCTGCTACCAATATTAGTTCCCCTAGTCTTAAATTTACTGAAAACTGGGAACAAAAGGGGAAACGTGCAGGCAAATAATCCTGTGGTTAATGGTTTTCTAGATTCTGATGGTGATGGGGATGTCGATCTGGCAGATGCAATGAGGATGGCATCTCGTTATCTTGGTCGATAAACTTCAATTCCTCAAAAATTAAAATCGAATAAGATGAGGGCGAATGGTTGTTCGCCCCAAGAAAATATTGTTTAAATTACTGAACAAATTTCTTAATCTCACCATAGGCTAGATAAAATCCACCTTGAGAGCTTTCTTTTACCTCATCCACCACATACATCATTCCTTCCTCACGAATGCTACGAGGAAAGCGCATATTCCAGTTAGGATCGTAGCCATCAGATACTACCCTCGCTCTTAATTTGCTTTTTTCTTTGAGACATTGAACGAGTACGCCATCTCCTACTGTATCAGTGGTTGGCAGATCCGCAGCCGTACCCTTTACTTTAGCTTTTTGGAAATTGGTATTTCTGGTAGTAACAGTAGCTAATTTTTCTCCTGGTTTGAGCAGACGGCGTATATCCCCGACAGTTCGATAAAAAGTACCGTTAGCGGAAAGTTCTACTTTGTCTACAAGATAACTCGCTCCTTCTTCTCTGATGCTACGAGGAAATTGAACGTTGAAGTCAGGATCGTAACCTTCAGAAACTACGCGAATCCGTAACTTTCCTTTAATGCGATCGCATTTTAAGACTATTCCGTCTCCTGCTTCGGTAACGATATCTAAACTATTGGATGCACCCGCACTAGTACCTCTTAATCTTAGATCCTCGCGATCGCGTTTCTGCGCCTGATAGGATTGATCGCGCATTTCTTTACGAATGCTAAGATCGAATCGGCGATCATCCAAACGTTGGGCATAGTATTTTAATTGTTCGATTTCTTCGGCGATTTCAAAGTATTCGTTTAATGCCTGAGATTTTAATTCTGCTACCGCTTGGCGTAATATTTCTGCTGCTTGTTGATAATTTCCTTTATCGGCTATAGCAACGGCTTCTTCTTTCTTCTGGGCAATTCTGAGTTGACTTGCTTGCTGAGTCACATCAGCGTTAATTTCCACTTTGCTAGCTGCTTCTGACGAAACTACCCCTATAGATAAAGGAAAACTATCTCTAAATTTTTTAATACTACCGTCGACGACTTTTTCATAACTATATTCAATCACGCCCAAATCAACCGTTCCCTCGGTGGCGATCGCAGGTATACTAAACCTTAATACTAAAGGCTTGCTTTCAACCCGATATACATCGCCTAAAAATACCTCTACACCGCTGTCTTGTGTCTGAGAAGGGTATTTATTTAACACTTCTGCAACCTGAGTCTTATTCTTGGTAGATAAGTCAACCGTCAAGTTTTGTCCGACAACAGAAGTCAAGCTTTCCATTTCTATATTAAAGACGTTAGCTGCATCATCCCCTGACTGAATAAAGTAAAAATTCCCACCACCAGCTTCGGCGAGATCGATCAATAAGTCTTCATTAAAATAACTACCAAATCCCAAAGTAGTAGTCATGATTCCCGCTTCGGCTTTTTCTTTGGCAGTGTTAACCAAAATAGAAGGCTCGACAATTCCCATATTAGCCAATCCATCGGTTAATAATAAAACTCGATTGAGGAGTTGGGATGTTTGCTGAGATTGTACCTTGTCGCATCCCATCAACCACCCCGCACTCAGATTAGTGATTCCTCTAGCGCGAATCTGTTTAATTGCTGCTTTAATTGCTTTCTTGTCTGTAACTAATTGGGGAGGAATAACCGTTTCGGCTACATCATCATAAACAACTACCGATAGATAATCTTCTGGTTGCAGAAATTCGACTAATTGTTCGGCTGCTTTAAGTGCATTGCGTAAAGGGCTACCACTCATCGAACCCGAACGATCTAATACTAAACTAAGATTAATCGGACGGCGACTATTTTCAGGACTATCTTCGCCCTGAAAATTGATAATAACATCGACATGTGTTGTCTTGTTAACGGCAATTTGAGACTTACTGAGAAAATAGTTTACTTTCATGAAAAATATTTTATAAAGTGTTTGACTTTATTTATAATTCCCGATCGCTAAATATAAATTAGTTAGACTCAGTTATATCTTTACAAGATTAAGTTGCAACTTTGACTTTCTTGTTCTTTTCTTCCCTACGTCTGGGAATCTCATGAGTGTAAAAGTCATAAGCTAGCTTAGTCTGAGGAAAAATTGCTTTAGCTTCTTGCTTGAGATCGTCCAACTGAATAGGATTGCCAGGAGCATAACGGGGGCTAAAATGAGTCATGATAAGTTGCTTCACTCCTGCCAACAGGGCAACTTGGGCAGCCATCGTAGTTGTAGAGTGCATCTTTTCAAATGCCATATCCGCATCTTGATGGGCAAAGGTAGCCTCGTGAATTAAAACATCGGCATCTTGAGCTAATTCCACCGCCCCATCGCAAAAGACTGTATCGGTGCAGTAGACAAATTTTCTACCTATTTCTGGTTGACCGCAAAGATCTTTACCGTTAATTTTGCGACCATCTTCGAGAGTAACAACTTCTCCTTGCTTAAGTTTGCCATAAATAGGCCCTGGAGGAATGCCCAAAGCTTGAGCCTTTTCTAAGTTAAACATTCCCGAGCGATCTTTTTCAACTACACGATAACCGTGTGCGGGTACTCGGTGCTTGAGTAATTGGCAACTGATGCTAAATTCTTTGTCTTCATAGAGTAAACCAGACTCGACAGTATGAATTTTCAAACGCGAACCAAAATTCATGTAAGAATATTTAGCAGCGGCAAAAAGATATTCCTTTAGACCTTTTGGTCCATAAATATCAATTGGTTGACCGCTACCAGCTAAACCACAGCTAGCAATTAACCCCATTAAGCCAAAAGTATGATCGCCGTGCATATGGGTCACGAAAATACGTCTTATTTGGGAACTTTTGAGACCGCTTTTTTGCAGTTGGTGCTGCGTTCCTTCTCCACAGTCAAACAGCCATATTTCAGCGCGTTGGGGCAATCGTAGAGCTACGCTGGATACATTTCGCGATCGCGTGGGAACGCCAGAACTAGTACCTAAAAAAGTTATTTCCACAAGATTTTATCATTATCTGTCTCAGATTTTCATCTTAGCAGTAATAAGATTGGGTATTCTTGATTTACTTATCTTCTAACACCTTGATCATTTTGAATTTAGATTTTTGGACAAAAACCAGCGGTACTTGGATTAATATTTTTAGCGTTTTCTTGGGTACTGCTTTAGGGTTGTTGTTGAAAGATCGTCTTTCTGCCAAAGTGCAAACCATTATTACTCAAGGAGTTGGCTTGCTTACTATCTGGATTGGTTTGAGTATGGCAGACAGTATGGGAAAAGTAACAGCAGGGAATATCGATGGGGCTTTGATTGGTAGTTTTAACAATGGCTTAATTGGCGATGACAGGGCAAACGCATCTTAATTAGAAGAAAAAAGTAGTTAGAATGAATTTATTAAAATCAACTTATCCGATAAGTTGAAAAACAACATTTCTGAACCTTTATATAAAAGAAACAAGGATATATAAAGCAAATTTTGGCATCTCAAAGCCATGCCTTGTTCTTTAAATTGGAAAACAAACATTTCAGAGTTTATTGAGAAGGAATTTAATGGGTAATTAAATTCCTAAAACTAAGGCCAGATAATTATTATCCCAGGCTGCCTTGAGCCGTTTGTTGGCTACACCGATTTTTAGAGTCTTTTCCTGGCAAAGAAGGTTTAGTGACATCTTTCTTAATTGAGATAGGTTTTCAGGGGCATGATCGCAGTGAACTGGGCAATCATCTTCTTTAAATCCAACATCTAAGACCCAATGAAGACGATTCTCAACTCCCCAATGACTACGAACTGCGTTAGCCAATAGGCTCGCGTTACTGCTAAAACTATTGAGATAGTAACGTTTAGAAGTGCTTGTTTGTGACCCTATTTTACGTACAGATTCTACCAAACCAACACTTTGAACGAATTAGAGTCGAGGAGAGTATTTCTACTTCTCCCCTCTCCTCCGAAACCGAGCGTGAAACTTTCGCCTCACTCGGCTACTCAATGTGCTTGCCATCTGTCTTATACGGACTCCAGGCTCTAAATTTAATTAACAACTAAACAATCATCTATCCATTGCCAACTTGTTTTACTAAGTTGGTTATTTACTTCATTGAAGTATTTGGCTATGTTATTGTCTCGTATATCAATCAAATCAAGTGCCGTCTTTTCGTCATGGCAATGTCCGTGAAGAAGTTGTAAATTTTCCCATTCATCTTTTCCTCCTAACGCACGGGCTAGTATGTGGTCTTCTTCGATGATGTCATCTTCACGAAACCTCAAGTTACACCATAGACAGATACCCTTTTGATAACGAAGCAGCCTTGCCTTACGGTTTGGCGTGTCTGGGTATCTACCCCTTCTGGTACTCCAGTAAACTAGGTTTCCATCGTAAGGGCTAATGTCGCCTTTTACTTTGACATAACTGTTGCTGCTGCACTCAACTTCGTCATGTTCCATCAATATAAACGGTTTTGCACGATTCATGATTGCTGAAAAAACCCAATTTTTCTTACCTACTTTATGCCAGTATTTCGTGCTGGCTTTTTTGGTGCTTCCAGTTTTTCTTTTTCCCCATCTTCTAAGTTTGAGGTAGGTTAAGTTATCTATTTTCTTCAGAATTTTGCAAGTTTTTGCATCTGAGAATTTGTAATAGTTAGACCATCCTCTTATGATTGGATTTAAAGTAGCAATAACATCTCCTTGTGGAGCATTCATTTTTGCTTTAAGTGTTTCTCCAATCTTGTCAAGATGATTCTTGACTGACTCTTTGGTAGGGGTGATGAAGGTGTTAAATCCAAGTACTTGACCTTGTTTATTTCTGGCACTAACGTATTTTCCAGCCGAACGTTGAATAATGTTGAATCCAAGGAAGTTGAATCCAGCAATGCCGTCTTCACTCTCTTCACAAAGAAGAGAGTGAGTTAATCTGGTCTTTTCTGGTTTTAATTCCAACCCAATGTCATTTAACCAATCCGAGATAATTTCTCGACATCTAAGAATTACCGCTTTTTCGCTATGTAGAACCACAAAATCATCGGCATACCTAATGTAAGTTAGCGAACTTATTTTGTCGTCCTTTTTCATACTTTTACCATTGGGATATCTTAAAGGTACTCCAACGATGTATGTTCGTAGCTTTTGCGATAACCCATGAAGGGCAATATTTGCCAATAATGGCGAACATACTCCACCTTGCGGTGTTCCTTCTTTAGTTGCAGCAAATACCTTTTGATCTATGACCCCGCTTTTTAGCCAGGCTTTTACCTGACTTCTGACTTTACCTTTGTGGTTCAGTTTTTGGAGTAAGGCATTGTGGTTAATGCGGTCGAAACATTTGGCAATATCCGCATCCAAAACATACTTGGCTTTGGATTGAATGGAGTCTTTGATGTGTCTTATCGCATCGTGACATGAGCGTCCTGGTCTAAAACCATATGATGAAGCCTCAAAAAGAGCTTCCCATTCTGGTTCGAGAGCAGCTTTTACTACTCCCTGTAAAGCTCGGTCGTACATTGTGGGAATACCTAATGGACGTTTCTCTTCCTTTCCAGGTTTGGGTATCCAAACCCGACGAGTTGGTTTACTTTTTCCTGTAAGTTTCAATTGTCCTGTGAGGCAAATTCTTGTTTCTGGGGACAGGGATTTAACTCCGTCCACTCCTGCTGTCTTTTGTCGGGTAGGATTGGACTGTTACCAGTCCGCACCCCCCTAAGAACCGTGCGTGA
>NZ_JADWDC010000014.1:0-29826 GCF_020640915.1 Waterburya agarophytonicola KI4
TTCAGAAGTAAAATGTTCAAATATTTAGCTTCGTTTAAATAAATGTGTCAGGCAGGCAGGTTTTTAGCAATTAATCTTTCGATATAGATCTACCAATAAAGCGATCGAAATCATATATAGTCTGAGGAATTTAAGTAATCATTTAAACATACAACCATTAAAGCAAATTAAGGTTTTTGCTTTGACTTTTGAGGTATTTATCAATAGTAAATTATTATGTTCCTACTAAAATTATTTCGACCATTAACTATACAAGAAGCTACCTACAATCCTCAATTACAAAAAGCACGTAAAAGACATAATAATTTACCCAAAACTGAACATGATAAATTTTCTTCCCTAGCCAAGAAAAATTATCAAGAAGCTCGTTTGATTGCCCAAGAAAGATATACTGAATTAGCACAAATCTTGCGTGCCAGAATTAAAGAACACTATACTTCGGCAGAAGAAGTCAAAATTAATACTATAGTGATCTGTATCATTGATATTTTGGCAAGTAAAGCTAATATTTTTCCTGATATGGAATATCAAAACGTTTGGTATACCGATCACTACGATCTAATTGAATTGTCGAGAAATATGGGCGTTGGTGATGAAACTTTACCCCATTGGGAAGAAGAATCAAACTCTTATTTTCGCTATCTAGAACTTGAAATTTCCGATTTAGTCCAGACGATCTTAGATATTGCCGAAGAAGCTTTAATCGATCCCTATCAAGCTGGTGCCGATATCAATCAATGGTTTAGATATGTCGTTCGAGAAACCTTAAAATCTCGCCGACGTTTATCTCGTTATAGCCAAAAACAAAATGAATCTCTTTGGATATCTCCTAAAACTTTAGGAATTGAAGATTGGGGACATCAATAATTAATTTTTATTTAGATAAAAAGTGTTAATAGTTGTATAAAAAGCTTTTAGCTGTTGGCTATTAGCTTTTCGCTGTTTATCGATCAAATTAAAAAACAATCCAACATTCAACCAAAAACTAAAAGATGATGTAGCATCTAAAAGAGATTTTGGGGATATGATATGGCAAAGCAAAAAGTTGGTTTACTATTCGGTGGTTGTTCGGGAGAACATGAAGTATCGATTACTTCAGCCAGAGCGATCGCATCAGCTTTACAACAAGACGAAAACAAAACTAAATACGAAGTTCTCCCCGTATACATCGACAAAAATGGTACGTGGCAATCTAGCAATTTAGCACAACAAGTATTAGAGTCGGGCGAACCCTTGTTACTAACAGAAAAAAGAAAAACCACTGTTGTCAAGGAAGATAACAATAACCTAGCGGTTACAGGTTTTTCATCCCTTACTCCCTCCGAACAAAACTTTAGCTATTCTGAAATAGATGTCTGGTTTCCTATCTTACATGGTCCTAATGGAGAAGATGGCACGGTACAAGGTTTACTTAGCCTCATGAACGTTCCCTTTGTGGGTTCTGGGGTATTGGGTTCTGCTTTAGGTATGGACAAGATTGCCATGAAAATGGCGTTTACTCAAGCAGGTTTACCCCAAGTAAAATACGTTGCAGTTAATCGATCGCAAGTCTATTCTAGCCCCTGTATCTTTCCTAAATTGTGCGATGATATTGAAGCCAAATTAGACTATCCTTGTTTTGTCAAACCAGCTAACCTTGGTTCTTCTGTTGGTATTGCCAAAGTGCGATCGCGTGGGGAATTAGAAGAGGCTTTAGATAATGCTGCCAGTTATGATCGCCGTATCGTAGTAGAAGCAGGAGTAACCGCTAGAGAAGTCGAATGTGCTGTATTGGGTAACGATAACCCCAAAGTTTCCGTAGTGGGAGAAATCACCTTCGAGAGCGACTTTTATGACTATGAAACCAAGTATACCGAAGGCGCAGCCCAATTACACATTCCTGCGGATCTCTCTCCTGATGTTGTAACTAAGATTCAAGAGATGGCAACTCAAGCATTTATCGCCGTTGACGCTGCTGGACTTTCTCGGGTTGATTTCTTTTATGTCGAAGAGACAGGAGAAGTCTTTATCAACGAAATAAATACCCTTCCTGGCTTTACCGCTACAAGTATGTATCCTCAACTTTGGGCAGCTACAGGCGTTTCTTTCCCCCAGTTAGTGGATAATCTGATTGGCTTTGCAGTAGAGCGTTATAACGAAAACAATGCCAACTAACTATTAGACCTCTTGCAATATTGGTTTTATTCGGATTTAAGATTAACTTGTCACCATAAAGTAAAACCGCAGTTAATTGATAAACAAGTAACTGCGGTTGGGTTCGTCGTCTATGAATTGCTAAAAACCAAAAACTATGTTTTTCTATTTTCTAGAAAGTAAAGGTAGTTCTTAGAACTCCAACAATAGCGTCTTCTTCGTCAGCTTCCCCACCGTTAGGATTGATGATATAAACAACCCCAGGAGTTATGGAAATGTTGTCGTTGAACTGGTATTTGTACAAACCTTCAATGTGAATGGGAGCATCTTCAGTAGCTTCCTCTTCTTCGCCATTTTCGTTGATCCGAGTAATGGATGTACCACTTACATAAGGTTCTGCACCAGCAAAGATCGCAGCCAAGTTACCCTCTTTACCAAGATCGGGGAAAGAAAGACCAACACCATAAGAAATAATTTCTGCATCTTCGCTACCTGCTGCTTCTTGAGCATCAGTAAACATCCCAAAGGCGTTGACAGCGACAAAGTCACTAAGTTGGAAAGCAGCTTCTACACCGTAAGAGTTAGCAGCAACTTTTGTACCACCGCCAAAAGGCTGAGTCGCATTAGCAGTACCTACACCCAAGTCAAAAATTTCGTTACTACCTGCACCAAATTGACCTAGAACATAAGTACCTGCAAGTTGTAGCTTGTCATCAAGGAAGCTAAACGCAATTTGTCCTAGAGCAGAATATTCTTCATTAATCAAACCACCATCATCAGCACCAATAGGGTTGAAAGAATCACCACCAAAGTAACCAGCACTGATAGTAACAGCCTCTATTGGATTGAAGTTAAAACCTACACCACCACCAGCAGATAAGCCGATTTTGTAGATGGGACTAGATTCAGCAAAACTGGAAAGAGAACCGCTTGCGCCAGTGAAAGAGTCTAAGTAAGGACTCAAAGAGGGAGCAAAATCTACCCATAAAGGAAAAGCAGCAGGTAAGTAAACATCAATTTTATCTCCGATAGGGAAATAGTAAGCTAACCAACCAATCTCGATATTATTACCATTATCAAAATTGTAGGTTAAGCCACCAGTTTCTAGTGGAGTAGGAATTTCAGTAGCCGTAGCACCTTCACCCACCTCAACAGTAGTGTTGAAACCTGCTGTAGCATTACCAGCATCAATACGAGTATATAGGGCATCTTCTCCAAAGAAACTAGATACAAATGCTAAACGTACTCTATCTTGGAAAACCAATTCATTAAAATCAGAACTGCCAAATTCGCTACTAAGACCAAAAACTACTTCACCCTCTAGTTTGGTAGTAGTAGAGAATTGACTGTCTTCCAGTACTGCGGTACGACTTTCGATTTCGTCAACGCGACCGCCAATAGTAGCTAACTCTGCTTCAAATTCTTGGGATAAGCGGTTAATCGTATCTATATCTTCAGATGATACTTGATCTTGAGAAGCAATTAAACGCTCAATTTGGTTTAGACAGGAATTCAAACCAGCAGCAAACTCATAACGAGATAGGGGTTGAGTGCCACGATAAGTTTGATTGGGAAAACCAGAAATACAACCGTAGCGGTCTACAAGAGAGCGTAGTGCTTCGTAAGCCCAATCTGTAGGGGATACGTCTCTCAATTGGTTAACATTGGTTACTTGATTGCGCGATGTTCCTTTTCCTTCTTGGCTGTAACTATTGATTTGATTGAGTAATTGACTACCATTATTGATATCTGAAACGGACTGAGCAGAAGCAGACAACTGAGATCCTATGACCAAGCTGACTGCCGCAGGAGCTACTAACAGTAGATTACGGATTAATTTTGACATTTTTCTCACACCTAAAAAAGTTTTTGGCTGGAGTATTCTATTACAAGTTTCAAATACTCACAGGCCATAACAAAGTTTAGCAACGATATCTATTTTTTTTGTATCGGAAGATACGCTTTTTCAGAATCGCAGTGTAAATTTATGGTTGTTAATATTTAAGTGAAAACCATCAATCAAATTGACACAAAGTCGCTTAAATCTAACTAGTAATCCAATTAACTAAAGTTCTGACAGGAAATCCTGTTGCTCCTTTGTTATTTACTCCATTAGCAGAATCAGCCCAAACAGGGCCAGCTACATCTAAGTGCATCCAAGGAGTGTCTTTGATAAATTGTTTGAGAAATAAAGCAGCAGTAATCGATCCACCAGGACGAGGTCCAGTATTTTTCATATCAGCAATTTGTGACTTTAGACCTTCAAAATATCTTTCTTCCATTGGCAATTGCCAGAATTTTTCTCCTGCCATTTCCGCCGCGTTTTTCATTTCTTCTGCTAGAGCTTCGTCCGTACTCCACAGACCAGCGATATCATTACCCAATGCAACAATACAAGCACCAGTCAAGGTTGCCAAGTCGACGATCGCATCTACTTCTAGAGTTTCAGCATAAACTAAAGCATCTGCCAGAGTTAATCGTCCTTCTGCATCAGTATTATTAACTTCAATAGTCTTACCATTAGAAGCCTTTAAGATATCTCCTGGGTGCATGGCATGACCGCTGATCATGTTTTCTGTAGCAGCACAGATAAAGTGAACTTCTACGTCGGGTTTTAACCTAGCGATCGCTTTGGCTGCCCCTAAAGTTGCTGCACCGCCACCCATATCCATTTTCATCGTTTCGATTCCGCTACCACTGGGTTTTAGATTCAATCCACCAGAATCAAAAGTAACGCTTTTACCCACAATAGCCAGTTTACGTTTAGCCGTACCAGAAGGTTTATAAGTTAAGTGGATAAACTTAGGAGGAATATCGGAAGCTTGGCCAACTCCTAAGTATGCGCCCATACCTTGTTGAAAGTTTTCGCAGTCTGACTGTTCGAGAATTTTTACCTCCAGACCGTACTCTTGGGCTAGTTGCTGGGCTGTTTGAGCCATTGTAACTGGGGTAACTTCGTTAGCGGGAGCGTTAACTAATTCTCGGGCTAAGATTACGCCAGATATTATAGTTTCTGCCTTGGAAATAGCTTCTTCTTGCCCTATTAGACCAATTAATTCTATTTTCTCTAATTTTGGCTGCTTATCTTCAGGTTCGGACTTAAAACGATTGTCTTGATGAAGGGCGAGAATAATTGCTTCGGTAATTGTCTGTGCGAGGGTTGCGGGAGACTCAGAAACTACGGGCAAACTAATTGCCAAAGTTTTCTCTTTAGTTGCTAAACGAGCGATCGCTGCTGCTGCACTGCGCCAAGTATCCAATTTTAAGTCTTCGGCTTTGCCTAAACCAATCAAAGCAATCTTACGGACGGGATTTTTGCCTCCAACGCGACCGACGACACTACTGCCAGATTTTCCGTCAAATTCTTCATCAGCAATTAATTCTGAAATTGTACCTGCTAATTGCTTGTCTAGTGTCGCTAAATCTCCTGATAGCTCCGTTTCACCTTCTAAGATCCCAACGGCAAGTAGATCGCCAGTCCAATCTAATAATGCGGTAGCGGTTGCTAAAATTTGCATCCTTATCTAATTTATCCTTATGTGTGAAGTAACTATATCTCAGTTTATCTATAATAGCGATCGAGTCTACAAGCCAGATTGTTTTTCGCTCTATAAATTAAAGTATTTCTACTGTTGCTTGTCTTTGGGGAGGGAGATTAGAATTTACAGAGCAAGAGTTCTATTTAATGATTGATCGTCAATATTAGAAAGTTGGGCTGTTTTTTTCAAAATTATGAATCATTCTTCGTCTCATAATTCTTTTGGGTCAAAACCTAGTGCCAAAAAACCACTCGGGCAACTTTTAGGTGAAGCGGGTTTGATTTCAGCCCAACAAATAGAACTTGCTTTACGAGACCAAATTATCAATAATCCTGAAACGAAAATTGGTGAGATTTTGGCATCTCGTGGTTGGATAAAACAAGAAACTGCCGATTTTTTTGTCGAACAATGGTACGAACTAGTAGAACAACAGCAAAAACATCCTTTAGTTTATTATTTTAGACAAGCTAGATTACTTGATGAAAATCAAATTTATCATATTTTAGAAGAACGCAAGAAAAGTACTGAAAAAATCAGATTTCATCATTTAGCAGTACAAAAAGGCTTAATCAAGAAAGAAACAGTTGATTTTTTTGTCAGAAATTTATTAGCTTCTGATAATAAGCAAAAGTTATCCGATACAGCTTCTTTTGCTAGTCCCTACGAACTATTAAAAAACTATATTCGAGGAGAAACCGATTTTCAGCGATCGCAATTGAAAAGAATTAAGCTCAATAATGTAACTCTCAAAGGAGTTAATCTAAATAACTCTAATTTAGCTGAAGCAGAATTGAAACAAGCTAATTTGAGTAATTCTTCCTTGAAACTAGTCAACTTGAGCCATGCTAATTTAGAAAAAGCGATTTTGAAAGACGTCGATTTTGAATCAGCTTCCATGGATCGAGTAAATCTTACCGATGCTCATTTAGAAGGTTCTAATTTTAAACAGGCTAATTTGACTGAAGCCGATCTTAGAGATGGTTATTTTGTTAATGCTTGTTTTTCGGGAGCAAATTTGCGTCAGGTGAAAGTTCATGGTGCTAATTTTGAAGGGGCTTCTTATAGTTCAGAAACTTCATTCGATCCTGACTTCGACCCCGCTAGTTGGGGTATGAAGTTAATTATTTAGGGTAAAAGAAGTATCTAAATCTGGTCGAAGAGCTTGAGCATCGCGCAAATAACGATGGACAATTTGGGATTGAGAAGAATAAGTATTAATTTGAATTAGAAGCCTAATACAGCGTTGTAGGCTTCCTCGAACGTGCATTTGTTGCAGATCTATTAGGGGGACATAATTCCAACCAGGACGTTTTCTGGCAACAGCAGCAGGAAAAATTGCATCAAGATCGGCAGTGGTAGTGAAAAAGACACAAACTATATCGTCTGGCTGAAATTGATTATGAGTTTCAATTTCTTCTAGTAGTTCGTTGACGGCATCTGTAATTGCCCCTGGTGTATTATTGCTCGCAGTCGTTGCCCCGCGAATGCCTCGTACTTTCCACTCCACTATTTTATTCCCCCCTAATCCTGTTTTTAATTATTCAACACCACATCATTATCAGTTAACAATTAACAATGCACAATTCACAATTATTCACTGATTGACTACTAATTTTCTAAATACTGCCAACTGTGAGTTAAGAGTTATTCAACGATCTCTTGATTAGGGTCGATACAACCATAAAGGTAAACCATTAGTTGCCAGGTCGAATTGCAAGGAGTCGATCGTCATACCGATCCCAGTTTTGGTTTGACTTCTACCAGGGATAAAGCGATTGATAAATGGTTTTGGCTCTTCTATGTTGAAACATTCGGTTTTGTCGGGGTCTAATCCTGCCAATTCTGCTGCCCAACGACGAGCATCTTCTTCTGTACCCAAACGATCTACTAAACCCAATTCGAGAGCCTGTTCTCCCGTAAATACTCGACCGTCGGCAAAGGATCTGACTACATCTTCATCTAGCCCTCGTCCTTTGGCTACAGTACCCACAAATTGACTATAGCTGACATCAATTAGCTGCTGTAAAATATCTTCTTCTTCTTTGGTTGTTTGGCGATCAAATGCCAAGATATCTTTGTAGGGGCCAGATTTGATCGTTTTAAACGATACTCCCACTTTATCTAATAAACGTTCTAAATTGTTACCCCTTAAAATGACTCCAATACTGCCCGTAATTGTGCCTGGATTGGAAACAATATGTTTTGCTCCTACACCAATATATACCCCTCCTGAAGCAGAAATATTACCAAAGCTGGCGACTACTTTAACGTCTTTATCTGACTGTAACCGTTGTAGAGCAGTAAAAATTTCGTGAGAATCTGCTACTGTCCCCCCAGGAGAATCGATCCGCAACAGTAAGGCAGGAAATTTTTTTTCTTCAATGGTTTTAAAAGCTTTAAGGACTTGTTTGCGCGTTTCTGAAGCGATCGCACCAGTGATTTCAATTCGTGCAATTTGTTTTTTGTTTTTGTTGAACGGCCAGATCATTAAATAAAGTGTCAAATATATGTAGTTATGAGTCAATTAACAAGGGCAATCAATTATTAATTATCCATTGCTGATTCCATTTTGAATTCTAACCGATCTCGATCTGGATAGATAAATCTGTCGCTCTGCAAAAAATACTTTCTGTAAATAAGGCTGATATAATAAGAAGTTCTGAGGTTAGCACCCCAACCGCCCCATTGAAATGCAATCAATATAGGAGAGTTTAAGAAAAAATGGCAAAACGCATATCCGTAGTTTTAAATCAAAGTGTTAGCAAACTGGGTAATAATGGCGATCTAGTAGATGTTGCTCCTGGTTACGCACGTAACTACCTCGTTCCTCAAGGTTTGGCAAGTTTGGCAACCAAAGGAATCATTAAACAAGTAGAAATTAGAAGAGAAAAAGAAAGACAGTTAAAACTGGCTGAGAAACAGGCAGCAGAAAACAAAAAAGTTGCTTTTAAAACTATTGGTAAGTTAAGTATCCGCAAAAAAGTCGGGGAAGAAAACTCGATCTTTGGTACTGTTACTACTCAAGAAATCGCTGATGTAATTAAAGAGCAAGCGGGTATCGAAGTAGATCGTCGCGGTATTGAAGTTCCCGATATTAGCACTACTGGAGATTATCAAGCAACAGTTAAGTTACACCCCGAAGTTGTCGCTACTGTTGAATTTCAAGTTGTACCGCTTTAAAAGAGTGAGGAATGAGGAACAAGGAAACTGTAGAATTCCTTTATCTTCATTCTTTCCCGACTGTCCACCAGGCTAAACCGTAATTTTGTACTGGTTCATTAATTTGGTGGCGATGGTAAACGCGAATTTTATAACGTCCTGTGGTGGGAATAGGACAAAAGATATGTTCTATACTGTCTTCGGGACTAGAAGAGGAGCATACATTACGCATATTGCTTTCCTCATCTATCGGTATGAGATAAACATCTAAATTATTCAAACCGCGATCGCGAAAAGTTTCCCCTTCATCGTACTTTTGATTGCGATTAAAATCATTGAGCGTTACCAAACGATCCCAAACAAGAGTTATCGCAGCATAACTTCCTCCCATCAGAGGTTTCTCTAAAAAATATTCTTGATAATTATTTGCTGATACTTGATTGTAATCCCAGCCCATCGAAGCAATAGACTTATTTTTAACTGCTTGTCCCGCACTAAATTGGCGATAAGCACGCCAGGCGTTAAGCTGTCCCGTACCCATCTGCATATCTAAAGGAACGCGGGGGTTTTGATAAGCATCAGAATCTAACCAACTATGGTTTTTTTCTCCCAATATAGTGCGCTGCATACCCAGCAAGATACCATCACCAGAGTCAACTATTTTATCAGCAGAATTGAGCAATACAGCTTTCATTACTTCATGACGACGAGAATCTAAACTCCAATCCGAATCTCGCTCTAGACTAGGATTATTCTTGCTTTCCCGCAAACGGCGATCTCCATATTCCTGCAACAGCGCTACTGCACCTGTAACGTGAGGAGCAGCAAAACTTGTCCCGCTAACCTTTTCTATCTCACCTTGTTGATTGTAAACAGCAATTTGTCCCCCAGGGGCAAGTAAACTAATAGCTCGTCTGATGCCAAAATTAATTTCTTTTTTGATAAAGCTGCGTCCGATTCCGACAGGAAGATCGCTCAAATTAGCAAAATCTACCTTATTAAAAACCCCTTTTCTTTTGGTGGTATATGCAGTCGTAATTCCATTAAAATTATCCGTAGGGATGGGAATTCCTCCTTTACCTTGATTGCCTGCAATTACATACAAAACATCATGCTTTTGTGCCGACCAGTCAATACAAGATGTTAATAAAGCCTTACCATCCAAACGAGCATTCTCTCTTTCATCTCGCTCTAGAGATTCGCCAAAACTAAAGTTAATTGCTCGGATATCTCCACTATTTTGTCGAGCAATATGCTCACTTGCCAAGCACTCTTGAGCTTGCCCTCCTTCGTTGAGAGAGCCTACTGCCGAAGCGTATAACTTTGCCATCGGAGCAATACCTTGAAGGTGCTTGTCTCTAGCAATCATGACCTCTGCAACCATGCTGGCATGGTCGTCAACATTTTTGTCAGCAACGGGGGGACTGTTACGATAAAAAACCGTATTGGGGGAAATGACTTTGAGGGAGTTAGCAGCTTTATCTTTGCCTAATTTGACAGGACGACCTACTTCTACTTGACCAATACCAATTTTTCGACCCAATAAATTATATGGTTTTAAGTGTAAGCGACGAGCATTGACACCTTGTTCGCCAATAGAATCATTCAATGCCAAAGCAGGAGAAAACGATCCCATAATAATTCCCAAATAAACCAGCAATCTTACTTTTTTATTCATAATTTAACTGCATTTTATTATCGGATTTCCTCACCTTATATCGTAATTACCGTAATTATTGTGATAAATACTTGCCAAAATGGTGTACTATAAGCTAAAAAGTATGTCAGGTTAATCTGAACTCCTTCAGGCTAAGACCCAAAAAGGTAAAGCCAAGCAGAAAGCCAGACCCTAATAAACTATTAAACCAACATATCATAGTAGGCAAAGTTGAGCGTATGACAAAGCAAGTTGCGCATCCAATGATGAAATTGCAACGCAAGGTATCTTCCTTGGTAGAATCCAACATAATCCAACCAGGCGATCGCATTGGTAAAATTGCCCTTCTTTTGGGTAATGATTGGTCGTATTGGAAAAATGAATTACTAGATTTCGATTTCACCTCTCAAGACCAAATTCAAGAGTTATTAGCTGTTGAAGATTGGGACGAAGATTAATTAATAGCTATAGCCATTTTATAATCAAACCAACAGCGATTTTAAAGACAGTTAGCCAGAGCCTCAGACAATTCTTGTGCTGTTTGATAGCGATCTCTTGGCTCTGGTTGACAAGCAATATTAAGTACCTTGCCTAAATTAGTCGGTAAATTGGGAATGCTTTCAATGTTAAATTCAAATTTATTACTTTGGTAGCGATAATATTGCATGGGTGCTTCTCCTGTTAACAGGAAAATGATGGTTGTTCCAATGCCATATATATCCGATTGAGGACAAGGTTTGCCACGATATTGCTCTGGCGCGCTGTAGCCCTCGACTCCGATGCGAGTTTCTAAAGCAGTACCTAATTCTTTAACCGCACCAAAATCTAGTAACATCAAGCGACTATCTAAGTTACGTAGCATTAGATTAGCAGGTTTTATATCTCGGTGTACCAAAGGTGGTTCTAGGTTATGAAGATATTCTACTACTTCGCAAATTTGCATCATCCATTTAATTGTTCTATCTGGGTCGGTTGCTCCCCGTTGATTGACAAACTGTTCTAAATTGTGACCATGAATTAACTCCATGACAAGATATTTGCGATCGTTCTCCACAAAGAAATCATAATATTGAGGAATGCCAGGATGTTCTAAAGATTTTAGAATTCGAGCTTCTCTTTCAAATAATTCCCTAGCTTTAGGAATACGAGCCATGTCTGCATTCATTTCTTTGAGAACCAATAGCATGGGTGCATTTTGCACCGTACGATTGCGATCCCAAGCTAGATAGGTAGTTCCCATACCTCCTCTACCGAGAGTCCGCAAAATCTGATACGAACCTACAAAATTTTCTTCTTCAACTATCGGTTGACCGCAATGTCGACAAAATATGCTTCCGTCTGGGTTATCTTGATGAACACAAGCAGTAGCAATTTCTAGAATATTAGTTTTTTCTAACTCTACTTGTTGGTTTTTGGCTAAATAAGATTCTAATTCAAACTTAAATACTGGACCATTTTCTGCCAGTCTAATTAGATCTCCGTGTTTGACAACAGCTTCTGTGACAAATTCATTGTTGAGTAACGTGCCGTTTGTCCCTCTGCTAGTTAGCTGCCACTCTTCGGATTGAACATCAATTAGAGTTAATTCTAAATGTTGACGAGAAACCTGAAAATAGCCATGGAGAACAATATCGTTATTTTGAGCGCGACCAATACGAATTAGCGAGAGATCGGAAAATTCCCACTGTTGTAGGGGGTGATTTGTTTGGGGTTCTAAGAGGGTAAAAATGACCATATTGGACAATTATCGATTAAATAAGCAAGCTAGTTATGGTCTCTAAAAATCAGGCTTTAACTTAACTCTAACTAGTATGGCAGTAATGTTGTCATGACCGTTATATTCATTGGCAAAATTTACCAAGTCAAATAGTCCCTCTTGAAGATTGGTATCAGAACTGATTAAAGGCTTGAGATATTGTTGCCAATTTTCTTCTAGGAGGTAGTTATCACAAAGACCGTCCGAACAAAGCAAGAGCAAGCAATCTTCGGTAATTTCCATAAATTGAATATCAGGTCGCACATAATTATTTTCTCGCGGTCCTAATGCCTGAGTTAGTTGATAGGCATCGGGTCTACCATAGGCGATATCTGGCTCAACACCACGATTGATTTCTCGTTGACCGACTTCATGGTCTAGGGTGAGTTGTTCTAATCCTTGTTTGCGGGTGATGCGATAAATACGACTATCTCCTACATGAGCGATCGCCATACGGGTATTGTGTAGCAAAGCCATCACCAGAGTCGTCCCCATTCTACCGCTGCCAGAACGAGAGTTATCTATATTGGTTTGATAGAGAGTTTCATTAGTTAATAATATTCCTTGTTCAATGGTTTCGCGATCTGGTAAATCTCCTTGCCATTGAGTTTTGAAATATTTTTGCAGACTTTCTACTGCCATCGCACTGGCAACTTCTCCAGCAGCGTGTCCTCCCATACCGTCACAAACTAGATATAAACCATTAACGTTTAAACTACTATCCGTATTGTTTTCCGTTTCTTCAATTACAGTTCTCATTCCAAAAAAGTCTTCGTTATGATCTCGTTGAGAACCAATATCCGTACAGCTAGCATTGTTAATACAGCGTAACTCCATGGGAATCATGGCGGTAGCTTGTTCTTCAAACTCACTACTGTAAATCATGTCATTGTCTGCTTCGTCAAAGAAGCTTTGTTCTTTGGTATTTTCTAAATCGTTATGGGGTTCGATATTGTTGGATTCGGGTTGAGGAATGTTCACGCTGTGATAATTTGAATGAATATCAAAGGACTCAATTTCGTCTTCACCAAGACCGAGATTGTGAAGCTCTAATCTTAGCTGTTCTACTTCAATAATCTCTCCCGAGATTACTCGATCTAATAATTGGTTGAGATTATCTATACAATCTAAATTAGACTCGGCAAAGCATAATTGCCAAGCAGTGACTAGATCTTTAAGATTTGGGGGATTGTCGATGGAATCCATATATAGCTGCTGAAAACAGAATGATTGATCTTCATCTATGCGTAAATTATCATTAACTAGTAAACTTTGAGCGCAGCTAATTTGATGTAAAGGCTCCCAAAGTTTTGCCATTTCATCTAGAAACCAAATAATTTGTAACAGTGGTAGTTTTTGCTGCGACCACAGTTCGGTCATTAATTTCCATTGAGATCGATCTGGTAATAAAACCACTCCTCTATCTCTCTGTTGCCAAGCATCATATATCTTGGGAATTGTTGGAGTATATTTTTCCAAAATCAGATAGGGTAAAGCGTGAGTTGGAACTCCCACCAAATTCCAGTATTGAGTCACAGATAGATATGAATTACTTAAATCTTGACTTAGTTCGGCAAATAAATCCATTTGCTGTTTTTGCAAGGTTGCTAAATGGGATTTTTGCAAGGGATATTTATCAATTACTTTTCCCTGAAGTATTGTTTTGTTGAGACTATCTGCCGTTGTTTGAAGATATGGAATAGGACTTGGCTCATCTTCTGCTTCATAGCGACTGGAAATTGTTTCGCTATTAGCCTGAATTTTAAGACCTGGTATTGCTCGATCGGGATTTTTGGTAAAAAAATCGCTTAAGTTATCAATTTCTATTTTTTTTTCTTCGGGGACAATATCATTTGTAATTTGATTTTTTTCTCTATCTTCAGATTCTTCGATAACTATTTTCTGAGCAATAACTGCCCACAAAATAGTATGGTTTACAGCATTGCAAAAACTACAAATTTTCGCTTCAATGGGAATATTTTCTCGACACTGGCAACATATTTTGTCTGTCAAAGAGATTCCACAACTTTGACAATATTTATGGTCTTCTGGATTTTCAAATTCACACTGAGGACAAATAAGCATAGTGCATTTTCCTTGAAATATAATTTTTGCCTATATTGATTCAAATGTTTTTTAGTTTTTATGTTTCAATTATTTGAGTGTGTTAGTATTTTTACTGATTACGGTTATATCGTTATTTTTAAGCGCATAGTACTGTTCTGGCTAGTTTAAAAAACAACCAGAATAGATTGACGAAATAAGTTAGTTTGAATTACATAATTAGCTAGGGTTAAAAAATAACATAATTATATTTGCAATCTTAGCTCATCGTCTTGTTTTGGCAATCCCTTTTTGAATGTTGGAGATTGAATTAGTAAGATAGAAAGCATTACTCTTCAAGCTATTAGCTAAGATTGCTTTACCCTAGTTTTAAATTGATTTTTGAGACTTTACACAATTTATTTTGAGCCAAATTTACTAGTAATTTTATCGATCGACCAGGTAGTAAATGCACCTAAAAAGAGAATCCCGATCGCAGGATTAAAAACTGGCAGCCAAAGCCGATACCAAATATCAAAACCCAGAGGAATATTGAGATAGCGACCGATTACTGCGATCGCAAACCAAATAAACCCGAAGAAAACTAGAAATACATCGGCAATAAGAATACGATTTAACCAAGTAACTATTTGTTCTTTCATATGTTGTAACTGCTTTAATTAACTACTATTGCCTCTGGTGTTAAAGACTGCTTCCAGGTAGCCAAATCGGCTAAAGAGCGATCGCGATATTTGCCATATCTTTCTCTTTTATTTTTTACTCTAGTAGGTAAGCTCGGAATAATCCCAAAATTAGGCGGCATCGGTTGAAAATGTTTGGGGGAAGCAGAGCTAATAAATTCAAACAACGCTCCCATCATAGTAGTTTCAGGCATTGCTAGGGGCTGTTTTCCCGAGGCTAAACGCGCGGCATTTGTACCAGCTAACCATCCCCCTGCTGCTGCTGCGGTATAACCCTCTGTACCGACCAATTGACCCGCTGCCAATATGTTGTTGTTGGTTTTAAACTGTAATGTCGGTTCTAACAATTGGGGAGAATTAATAAACGTATTGCGGTGCATGACTCCCATTCGCACAAATTCGGCATTTTCTAAGCCTGGAATCAAACGAAAAACTCTTTTTTGCTCGCCCCAACGGAGATTGGTTTGAAAGCCAACCATATTCCAAAGTTGTCCTGCTTTATCTTCTTGGCGTAGCTGCACGATGGCATAAGGACGCTTGCCTTGATTTTCTGGAGCGCGAAAATCACCAAGACGAGAATCGAATAAACCGACTGGTTTTAGAGGTCCATAACGCATGGTATCTTCACCCCTTCGCGCCTGTTCTTCAATGGGCAGACAACCTTCAAAAAACTTGGCAGTTTCTCTTTCAAAATCTTTTAATTCTGCTTGCTCTGCTTGGCACAATGCTTGATAAAACTGGAGATATTGCTCTTTGTTCATGGGGCAATTGAGATAGGCTGCTTCTCCTTTGTCGTAGCGGGAGGCTAGAAAGGCAACATCTTTATCGATAGACTCTCCCACAATAATCGGGCTAGCTGCATCAAAAAAGCTCATATATTCCATCCCCGTAAACTTTTGTAGCTCGTTCGTCAATTGGGGACTGGTTAAAGGACCAGTGGTTAATACGACAATAGTATCTTGAGGTATTTGTGTAACTTCTGACCTCTTCAATTCCACTAAGGGATGATTGGCTAACATACGAGTAAGCTCACCGCTAAATACGGCTCTATCTACTGCTAAAGCACCCCCTGCAAGAACGGCGTGTTTATCTGCTGTGGCAATGACTCCCGAACCTAAACGACGTAATTCTTCGTGGAGTAAACCCGCAGCTCGATCGCTATTTTTAGCACCAAAAGAATTACTACAGACCAATTCTGCTAATTCTTCAGTGTGGTGAGCAGGAGAGGTTCTTACAGGACGCATTTCGTATAAAGTTACAGGCACACCTGCTTGGGCAATTTGCCATGCTGCTTCCGTTCCTGCCAAACCACCACCAATTACGGTTACTCTATTATTTGTCATGTATTCATTTACTAGTTATTAGTCCATTAATTCTACTAGTAGAATTTCAGTAAACAGAAGAAAAGAAATAAATTTAAAAATCTCATATCTGGCGACTGCTCTTCTTTATAACAGTTTTACTGCTTTATTTACCTCCAATTTCCCAATTGTTATTAAATCAGTGGTTTTACTGATGACGAAAACACTTAGTAGATTTAGTTTAGAAGCGCATTAAGTTTGTTGCTAATAACAACATCCTAAAAAAATTGTAGGACTGTAATTTTAGCAATATCAGTGAAGTCGTAAATAATACTGTGTATTAGCAGCCACTAATACACGGTTTTTTTCAATTGTTAATTATTAATAGTAAATATATGGTTGATGGTTGTGGATTCTCAAATAGTTTTTTAAAAACCCATAATCCCAGCGACCTTTTCTAGATTTAAAGGAATTCCTTGTTTCAATTCATTAAGACTGTGATCTACCGCGCTAGTGGGGTCTTTTAAGCCATTTCCCGTCAAAACGCACACTACACTAGCATTATCGGGGACTCTATCTTTTACTTTAAATAAACCTGCTACCGAAGCAGCACTAGCAGGTTCGCAAAACACGCCCTCTTCCGATGCCAAAAAACGATAGGCATCGAGTATTTCCCCATCAGTTACAGGATTAAATTCACCACCGCTGGATTCCTTAACTGCTACTGCTTTTTGCCAATTAGCAGGATTGCCAATTCTAATTGCTGTTGCCAAAGTATCTGGATTTGCTATAGGCTCCCCTGAAACTAAAGGAGCAGCCCCCGCAGCTTGAAACCCCATCATTTTCGGCAAGCGAGAAGATTTTCCAGAGGTATGATA
Source organism: Waterburya agarophytonicola KI4 (assembly GCF_020640915.1). GTDB lineage: Bacteria > Cyanobacteriota > Cyanobacteriia > Cyanobacteriales > Xenococcaceae > Waterburya > Waterburya agarophytonicola. The sequence goes on from NZ_JADWDC010000014.1 coordinate 17,168, forward strand.
TTCGCAAAAACCCATCCAATAGGCACTGATATTACCAGCATTGCCTACAGGAATACACAACCAATCGGGAGCATTACCCAATACATCAACTATTTCAAACGCTGCGGTTTTTTGCCCTTGCAAACGGTAGGGATTAACCGAATTGACTAGAGTGACGGGGTAGTTTTCTGATAGCTGGCGGACGATATTGAGGGCATCATCAAAGTTACCGTCAACGGCAATTACTTCGGCACCATAAAGTAAGGCTTGAGCTAGTTTACCCAAAGCGACATAGCCATCGGGAATTACTACAAATGCTTTCATCCCCGCTCTTTTGGCATAAGCAGCAGCAGCAGCAGAGGTATTGCCCGTGCTAGCACAAATGACCGCAGTTGCTCCTTCTTCTTTGGCTTTAGAAATAGCCATAGTCATACCGCGATCTTTAAAACTTCCAGTGGGGTTTAGACCGTCATATTTGACATAAACTTTTACACCACGACCAATCTTAGCAGCGATCGCGCGAGCTGGAATCAAGGGAGTATTACCTTCGAGTAAGGTGACTACAGGAGTGTTTTCACTTACAGGTAAATAAGGGCGATAGGTTTGAATCAAACCCTGCCAGTTATTCGCAGCTTTGGCAACGTTTGGATAAGATAAGTTGGTCGAGGGGATACTAAGGGTCACGAGCTATTTCAGTTAACGTTTAATATAAGCTATCAGCTTTGATCTTCCATTTTGTGGAAGTAGCCAACAACTTATTTAACCATTTATTGGTACGCAACAAGTGCTCGTCAACAGTTTAAAAGCGATTGGCATAGTCAATTATACTCCAGATTTAAAACTGCTGACGAGCAAGTTATTTATTGTTCAATAATTACGCTAGATCTTACTTGAGGTTTAGTTCTAGGAACTGACTTGGATTTGTTATAGCTACTACCTTTACGAGATGAACGAACGTTACCCGAACCTCTTCTGCCTTTAACTACTGGCTTAGAGTAACTGTCTTGAGGAATATCCCATTCTCCTTTCATCCAGTTAGGACAATCGCGATCGTAGACCATTTGCAGTGCTGCTGCGGCGATCGCCTGAGGATCGTATTCATCGCTCAATTCTCTGACCAAAGGTAGGAATGATGCCATTCTCTCCCCTGCCAAGGTTTCTTTGATTTTCGCCTGTAGTTTGCCGATACGTTTGGCTTCTACTTGTGCTCGATTGGGTATTTGGGCAATATCAATTTTGGCGTGTATACGTCGCTCGATTTGCTTTAGGGTACGACGATCTCCTGCATGAACTAGAGCGATCGCTGTTCCTGTTTTTCCCGCACGACCAGTACGACCGATACGGTGAATATAAGTTTCGGTATTGTCGGGCAGATCGTAGTTAATTACGTGAGTCAGATCTTGTACGTCCAATCCTCTAGCAGCAATATCTGTAGCCACAACCATTTTGACCTTGCCATCGCGGAAGCGTTTGACTAGTCTCTCGCGCTGCATTTGGCTTAAGTTGCCATGGTATTCATCAACACTATGTCCCGCTTCTTGGAGCTTACTAGTTAACTCACTAGCAGTACGTTTAGTGCGAACAAAGATAATCGCTGAATCAGGTTCTTCAATTTCCAAAATTGGTTGAAGTGCCTTAGTTTTCTGCCAACCACGAGGAATCATGTAGACGTGCTGATCGATGCGTTCGGGGGCCGCGTCTTTTTGCTTGACTGTGATGTAAATAGGAGAATTTAAGAAGTTTTTGATTAAATCTTTAATCTCTCTGGGCATAGTTGCCGACAGACAAGCAGTTTGTCTTTCTTTGGGAGTTCGGCGCAAGATTTTCTTAATATCATCGATGAAACCCATACTGAGCATTTCATCAGCTTCGTCAAGAATTGCTAATTTCAACTGGTCTAATTTTAGTTCGCCTCGTTCTAGCAAATCGATTACGCGCCCAGGAGTCCCGACAACGATTTGTACGCCACGACGGAGGCGACTGATTTGTCTTTCGATGGATTGACCGCCATAAACAGTCAAAGAAGAGACTCTTTGTTCTTTGGAGGCAAAGTCATCAATTGCCTTGCCTACTTGTTGAGCTAGCTCTCTGGTTGGAGTAAGAATTAAAGTTTGTACTGCTCTATCGTCAGCATCTACAATTTCTAGGGCGGGTAGAGCAAATGCTGCCGTTTTCCCCGTCCCTGTTTGGGATTGACCGACAATATCTTTGCCTTCTAATAAAGCTGGAATTGCGTCTTGTTGAATTTGCGTTGGTGCTTCAAAGCCCAGTTTTTCTAACTGAGTTGCACAAGCGTCTGATAGTCCTAATTCTTTGAAAGTAGTCGTCATAGATTTTCCTTTACTTTTTGTGTTGTTGTTTCTAAAAAAACTGTTTGTGTGCCAATTAAGGCAAAACGTACCTTTTTGCCGTTGTAGATAGGAGGTACAAAATCTTCGATAAATTACCGATAGGTTAGTTTGACCAAGGGCTTTTCGCCATCTCGATCAACTAAATCATCTAGCTTAAAATCAGACCATCGAATAGGCTGCTACGGTAGCAACTTCCCCATATAGGTCATAAACATCAGCAGCCGTAATATCTACCGATACAATTGAACCCAAGGAAGCTTCTCCACGAACATAAACTAGTCCATCAACTTCTGGGGCAAATTGTGCAGAGCGTCCAATGAGTTGCCCCGAACTAGGATTTTCCTGCTCGATTAAAACTTCTAAACGCTTGCCAACATAGGCTAGATTTTGGGCAGCAGCAATGGGTTGCTGTATCTGCATCAAAATATCTCTACGCTGGTTACTTATCTCTGGATCGACCTGGTTTTCTAAACTGTAAGCGGGAGTTCCTTCTTCGGGAGAAAAAGTAAACACGCCTACGTGATTGAACTGGTGTCGTCGAACAAACTCTAGCAAATGTTGAAAATGTTCGTCTGTTTCTCCAGGGAAGCCAACTATAAATGTGGTACGCAGAATTGCTTCTGGTAGTTCCTGCTTAATCCTCTCGATAATGCCATCATTGACCCTACCCTGCCAAGGACGATTCATCGCCCTGAGAATTTCTGGGTGAGAATGTTGCAGAGGCAAATCTAGATAAGGAAGAACGTTGGGGGTATCGCGAATTGCTGCGATAACCTTGGGAGTTAGACCCGTAGGATAAGCGTAGTGAATTCTAATCCAAGGAACATCAACTTTACCTAACTCCCTCAGAAGTTCTGCCAGCATGGGCTTGTCATAGATATCTGTGCCATAGTTGGTGGTGATTTGGGAGATGAGAATAATCTCCCTAACTCCTTGAGAAGCTAGAGTTTTAGCCTCGGCAACAATGGATTCTATAGAACGCGATCGCTGATTTCCTCGAAGATGGGGAATAATGCAAAAAGCACAGCGATAATCGCAACCTTCTGCCACCCTCAAATAAGCTACGCCCTCAGTGGTAGTGCGATAGCGAGGAATTGTTTCATCTGCGATATAAACTGGTTCTGCGGTTATTTCTTCAACCCTTTCTCCTGCTGTAGTGCGTTCGATAACGTCAACAATTTTGTGATAGTCGCTACTACCTACAACTGCTACAGCTTCGGGCAGTTCCTCTAACAACTCACCCTTGAAGTGCTGTGCCATACAGCCAGTAATCACTATTTTTTTGTCAGCTTCGGCTAGCTCGACCAAAGTACGGACTGATTCTTCTCTCGCTTCTTGAATAAAACTACAAGTGTTGACGATGACGTAATCAGCTAGTTCTTCGTTGGAATCTACTTGATAACCTGCTTGAGCTAGTAAGCCCAGCATATGTTCTGAATCTATACGGTTCTTTTCACATCCCAAGTGGGACATGGCTATAGTTGGCTTATTTGCCATTCTTTATCCTAAATTTTAATGACCAATACAAAAGTTACTAAATGAGTTTGCATTTTTAAGGTCAGACTCGCTTGTCTTGCTTGTGTGGAGCGTTTACCCCTGGTCTGTAACAGCTATATAAAAATAATAAATATAAATATTTAGACCAACTGTTGGATTATACTCCCTAGTTTCGCGGCGGAGCAGGAGCTAACCAGACAGTTTTTGTTCCGCAAAACTATTAATTATTCAAGACACCGTTTCTGACGGGGTTTGAACTCGCGGTCATACATATCTGCTGAGATACGTAAATAACCTTTTCGTTAAAATATATTAACAGATAAAACCCTAAGTGGGAATTAATCATTAGCAAAATTAAAGCATTTCTCTGAAAAAAGAATTGAAAAAATGACTGGTAATAAGTGTATACAGTATTAAGCGTTATCTGAGATAATAATAGCTTTTGAACAGGAGAAATAAACCGCGTGGTGGAGTCAGCGTGAAATTAAAACAAATTTTTGAAACAAATAGTCCAGTAATAGGCGTGGTTCATTTATCTCCTCTGCCTAGTTCCCCTCGTTGGAAAGGAAATCTCAAAGAGATAATTGCCCGAGCAGAACAAGAAGCGACTGCACTATCGGCTGGTGGCGCAGACGGCATTATTGTAGAAAACTTTTTTGATGCTCCTTTTGCTAAAGATTGTGTCGATCCTGCGGTGGTTAGTGCCATGACTTTGATTGTCGATCGCTTGAAAGGAATGGTCATGTTACCAATTGGGATCAATGTTTTGCGTAATGATGCTCGCAGTGCCATGGCGATCGCAACTTGTACGGAAGTTGATTTTATTCGCGTCAATGTTTTGACGGGAGTCATGGCAACAGACCAAGGATTAATTGAAGGCAAAGCCCACGAGTTACTCAGATATCGTCGAGAATTAGGCTCAGATGTAGCAATTTTGGCAGATGTCTTGGTCAAACACGCTCGTCCTTTGGGAACGCCTAATTTGACCGTTGCCGTCCAAGATACGATCGAACGAGGTTTGGCAGATGGCATAATTTTATCGGGATGGGCAACAGGTAGCCCTCCAACTCAAGAAGATTTGGAATTGGCATCGGCAGCAGCAGGAGAAACTCCTGTCTTTATTGGCAGTGGGGCAAATTGGGACAATATTGCGCAACTAATGCAAGCTGCTGATGGTGTCATCGTCTCTAGTTCTCTCAAGCGTTATGGCAAAATCAGCGAAACTATCGATCCCATCAGAGTATCTCGGTTTGTCGAAGCTGCTAGAAGTAAACCTCAAGCAACTGGAAAGGTCGAATCAAATTCTGTCAAACAATTTTAAACAATTTATAATCAAGCTCATTTTCAACTCAGGCTATAATTTGATTTGAACAGCAAATTATTAATCATTTGTCAATATTAAGTAGATTTTAATAAAAATTAAAATAAAAATAATTTATGCGCCGTAGACGTTCTTTACCTTGGATATACCGTTGGTCGCGACCCATCATTGGGGCGATCGCCATTGCAGGAGCAGTCTTAACTGCTTATTTAACAATTACCAAATTGACGGGTAGTGGTCCTGCTTGCTCTATTGATGCAACTGCTGGTGCTGGCTGTAGTGGTGTTTTAGATAGCGTTTATGCAACTGTGTTTGGTCTGCCATTAAGTCTGTTTGGTTGTTTGGCTTATGTCAGCATGGCAGCTTTTGCCCTCGTTCCTTTGGCAATAGACCGCGACAAACAGAAAGCTCTTAAAAAACAGGCAGAAAACTATACCTGGTGGCTATTACTGGCTGGAAGCATCGCTATGGCGGTGTTTAGTGGCTATTTGATGTATGTCTTGGCTACCGAATTGAAAACATCATGCCCCTACTGTATTGGTTCGGCGTTGTTTTCTTTGAGCCTATTAATTTTTACTATTACGGGCAGAGACTGGGAAGATTTGGGACAAATATTATTTACGGCAGTAATTGTTGGATTACTTACCATTGTGGTAACTTTGGGTATTTATTCTAATGTTAATTCACCAATTGCCAACGCCAATAGCATAGAAGAAGTAGCTGATGTTGATGGGTTTATTCCCATTCCTGAAGCTGATGGACAGCCTACTCCACCAAAAGGTTGGGAAATTACGACGACTTCTGGAGAAGATGAAATTGCTTTAGCCAAACATTTGACCGCTACAGGAGCAAAAAAATATGGTGCTTTCTGGTGTCCTCATTGCTACGATCAAAAGCAATTATTTGGGAAAGAAGCATTTAGTGAAGTAAATTACATTGAATGCGATCCTCAAGGCAAAAATCCTCAGCGCGAGGCTTGTTTGGCAGCAGGAATTCAATCTTTTCCGACCTGGGAAATTGATGGCAAATTTTATCCTGGTACAAAAACTATGGCAGAGCTAGCAGAACTTTCTGGATATAAAGGTAGCCAAGAATTTAAGTACAAACCCTAGTAGAGGTTTATTTTTCTTGTGTTGGAAGCAATCGATTTAGATTGGGAGAAGGTTAGAAGAAAATAAATGCTTTTTTGACTAGTTTCTCAAACTTTGCTTCCTACTTCTCCTGCCCTCTTCTTCCTTAATTGCTCCTCCTTTCTGGTTTTTATGGTTCGATCTCCTTGAATCTTCCGTTTTGTCAAATAAGGTGCTTTGCACTAGCTTCGTTGTGTAGGCGATCGCGGTTAAGGTAGTAACAAAACCAATTACAGAGGCGATAATTTGTTTGGGATCGTTATTGCCTGAAAGTAAATTAGTCCCCACAGAAGCAAGATATACATAGAGTGCAATCACGGGTAACATCGCCACCCAAGAAACAAATATGTATTGCCAAAAATTGATCTTAGTTAAGCTAAAACCGTAGTTAAGCACGTTGGAAGGCACAATAGGCGATAGACGAGTGAGAAAGACTATTTTCCAGCCTTTTTGAGCTACTGCACGGTCGAATTTTCCCCAATGAGGGCGATCTGCAATCCATTGATGAACTACTTTTCGCGCCACAGTTCTACCTAGTAAATAGCACACCGCAACACTTAATGTATCGGCAAAGGATACTAAAATTAGTCCAGGGACGAAACCATATAAGCTACCCGCAGCTAAGAAGAGAAAAATTGCAGGTAAACCTACTAAAGTTGCTAAAAGATAAATACCAATAAAAGCGGGATAACCCAAGTAACCAAGTGAACTAAGCCAATGGTGTGCTTGAAATACCCATTCTTGCCAAATAACCATAAGATATTACTTAGATAACCACTCCCAATTTATTAGGAGCAGAAATAATAAAACTGTAAATTTTGAGGACCAAAAGTTGGGAAATCGAGGGAAAGATCCATAAAGTGTTGACATTCGGAGTTTAGCTTAAGAATAATAATTTCTCAACAGCGTTATTTTAGGAGGAAAGAATAACTCAGTTTGATCGCATCCTAAAGATTCTCTTTAGACCTTGATTTGAAGGAGGTTTCACGAATAAAAATATTAAGATTATCTAGCATAGTGGAATAATAAGTTATTTTTAATTACTCAATCGGGAATTATATCTTTAAAATCAAGAATATATTCAAGCCTTAAAATATAACCATGACTGGAAAAAATACTTATTTGAGCATTAGTGAATTTAATGACAAAAGTCAGTTTGATTCATCCAATTTAGAATGTACTATTGACGGTATTTTTTTTAGAAAAAGTGATGCTTTAAATGCCAGTAATATTACAAGCATATTGAGTATTTGTAAGAAATATAATAACTTCGATATTGATACTTTAATTGTTAAAAATAATGATAAATTAACAATTTGGATAGAGGAAAAAGCCAAGAAAAATAATATTAAATCTGTTGAGCTTAAAGAAAAACAGACAACCCCAACTTCAGCACAACCACAAGTAAATATGAACGATTTACCAACTAAAACTATAACTAGAAGATATCGCGGTCAAGTATATGAAGAAACAGTTCTAGACTGGTTGGCAGTGGAGAAAATAAGTGAAGAAAACAAACCCCGTCGTAAATATCGAGGGCAATACATCGATTGATATCGTAGTAATAAGTAATAAATTTTTAAGACTGAAAAAGGGTGAATGGTTAAAAGATTAATTGTTTTTTTTGATATCTAAGAATTTTGATTATTTGAACTCTGATATAAAATAGTTAATTTCTAATTTCCGTATGACATTGAGTTCTGCACAATTGTAGTCACAACTTCTAAAGCCGTAGCAGGAGCTAACAAAACGCCATTACGGTAGTGGGCTGTTGCTAGCAAAATATTACGATAACCCGATAAATTATTAATAATCGGGGCTGGTATACCTTCTGGTCGAGGACGTCTGCCAAGCCATGTTTTTAAAATACTAGCGTTTTTTAATTCAGGGCAAAAAGCGATCGCTTTTTGAATTGTTTGTTCTAATAATTTTTCATCTGCAATACTTTCTCCCGTCTCGGTAGAAAATTCTACCGTTGCCCCAAGCCAATATTCACTATTGCCTAAAGGTACGATATGGATATCATTTCCTGTAATTACGGGTTGAAAATGAGTCTGACCTAAAGCTCGGTCTAGTTTGAATTTGATTGCCTGTCCTAATACGGGGCGAATCGGAATTGTTTGTTGTAGAGATTTAGTTAGAGGAGTCGAACCTAAACCTGCAGAAATAATTAACCGTTCGACTTCAATTTTGCCTGTATTGGTTATTAGTTGTTTGCAAGTTATTGATTCATCTTCGGCGTTTGCTTGGGTAACAAAATCTTCCACTTTTACCCCAAACTCGAACTTGACTCCGTTGATGGTTGCTGCTGCGACTAATGCTTTGGTTAATTGGACGGGATCGATTTGCTTATCTTGGGGAGAATAGACCGCACCAATAATATCTGGGTTGACTATATGGGGACATTGCTGACTGACAAATTGGCGATCTCCAATAGTTAAATCCCATCCTTGCTTTTGACGAAATTCGCTTAATTTATGCCATTTTTCTAAATTATCTCCTGCAAACAGCAATTTGAAAATTCCGCAGTTATTAACGGAAATATCTACTCCTGTTTTTTCTTTTAATTCGGGAATCAAAGTTGCATAACGCTCAATGCTAGTTGCTCTCAACCGCCAAGCACGACCCTTTTTTTTATGGCTAATTATCCCCATCAATACTCCCAAAGCTGCCCCTGTCGAACCAGAAGCAGGGGTATTTTTTTCGATGACGGTGACGTCTAATCCTGGGATAAGGCTGAGTTCATAAGCGATCGCCGCGCCCACGACTCCACAACCAATAATGACAATTTGGCTCATAAATATTAACCTGATCACAACAAAAGAAAAGGCTCGGCAATGCCAAGCCCATCAAATTAATTAGTTATCTTACTGCCGTATCTTAGGCATTTTCATCAAAATCGGGAATAATATCTTCAATTCGATCGACAGTTTGTTCTACTTCTTCCTGAACTCCTTTAAAGACATTTTTAGCAGATTTCATTGCTTGGTCTGCTCGATCTACAGGTTTTTGTGTTTGAGGAATTAAACTGCTGTAAGCATCCAAATCGGATACTACTTTTTTATATTGATCGATCGCAACAGAGTAATTGTTCTGATCGACAGCAACGTCGATGTTTTCAAAGTGTTTGAAAATGTCTTTAGCTGCGTTCAAAGCTGGTTCTTGTTCGTCAGGAAGTAAGGCTTTAGATAAATAAGTCAAGTCTCTTCTGATTAACCCAAGAGGACCGTGCAAGAAATTATCGGCATTTGTCCAATCTTCTTTGTCAATATATTGACCAAGTTCGGACATTCTTTGACGAGCAACGTCTAGAGGGATGCGATAAGTTGCGATTTTTTGTAATTTGTCGGGAGTATAAGTAGGAGGTGCAGAGACAGTCGAACCGCTACAGCTAACTAGAATAGTTGTAGCAAAGACCAATATTAAAGAAAGAATAGGACGAAATATTTTCATTTTGTTCAAAATAGATGTTATTACTTTTCTCTAATTTTCTCAGGAAAAGGTACACCTTTAAAAAACTTTGCTGCGAAAAAACTGAACAATTGCTTGAGAAATATCAGATGCCCAATGTTCTTGAGGATAATGTTTTGCTTCGGCTAATTCGATTAAATTTATTTCTGGGTTACTCTCTGCTAGTTTTTTCACTCCGTCAGCATTGAGCCAACTATCGGCTGTACCCCAAATAATTAGAGTCGGTTGCGACCAATTGTTTAAACCCGTTTCAATATCTTGAGTAGTTCGATCTAAATCTATTTTTTTGAGAATAGCCATCAGAGATCTACCCACCGCCGAACTTTGCAGGAAAGGTTTGCGCAATACATCTAAATCCTTATCGGACACCACAAAACCACTGCCTTTTTCGATGGTGCGATCGACCAATAAAGGGTCTTGAGTCATCATATCTCCCACAAAAGGTAAACTCAATTGTTTCATTACCCAAGGGAGCTTTGAACCAGAGATAATGGGGGTGTTGAGAATAATTAAACCCTCGATCTGTTCGGGATTTTCTAGGGCGTATTGCACTCCTACCGAACTTAAAAATCCTTGAACGACTAAGTAAAATTTTTCTAGTTTTAAAGCAGCGATCAATTCCCCTAAACTCGTCAAAAATGCGTCGGGAGTATAGGCAAAATCTTTTTGCTTTGGTTTATCAGAAAATCCACAACCAAGCCAATCTGGAGCAATACTAGGAATATTTTCATCCGCCAATAGGGACATCATTTTTATCCAGGTGTAGCTATGGGAAGGCAAACCATGTAAAAAAAGGACGGGAGTGCGATCGCTGTTTATTTCTGTTTGACGATAAAACCACTCAAATTCACCCACCTGAATTTTATCTGTTTTTATGGACATTTGTTTTTAATTGATTATGATTAACTCTTTGAGGCAGCATACATTATTAAGGATGGCGGATGAAATAAGAGCAATTAAAAACTACCATTTAGAAGCTTTGTAAGTATTCATTTGTCTCTGGAACGTTTTGCAGACTAATTCCCCAGGACTATCGGGCTTGAAGGGAATTGGATACTTACCCTTGCGAGTCAAAGTACGATCGCGACAATTATAAATTTCGATATTTTTTTGTTTTTTACCATCAATGCTTACTTTAGCTCGATATTCCCAATAGTTTTTGGCACTGCGCTTTAACTTTAAGATGCAGACTCGTCCGTCAAAGCGATCGCGACACATATCCGCCTGGGCAACGGGAGTAAATCCCAACCAAAAAATTATTAATAACAACGCCAAAAACTTCACTTATTACTTATTACTTATTTACAGAGGGTGGTAATTCCAAAGGAATCTGTCCCATATTTCCCGTACGAAAATCATACAGTATTTGGCGAGCGACTCTTTCCTTGTCTCCTTTATAAAAGCGATCGCCTGCTTCTTGAATAAATGCTTCTCCTGTCATTCCCGTAGGATCTAGATTAAAACGGGATTGCAATACCTTGCCATAATCTAATTTTAAGAGCAAATCTACTTCTGCTGCTGCTACAACTTGATTATCATAGGAAGCTTGTCCAATATCTTCACAAATAGCCAATTTGATCGCATCTTGCTGATTTTCCAACCGCCAGGGAATAATCCCAGGGGCATCTAATAATTCTATTTCCTGGGAAATTTTAACCCAACGTAGTTGGCGAGTTACCCCCGCACGACGTTCGCTGACCACAACTTTTTTGCCTACCAGACGATTGATCAAAGCAGATTTACCAACATTAGGAAAACCAATTACTACCGCCCGCACAGGACGAGGACGCATTCCGCGATCGCGTCGCCGTTTGTTCATTGCCAACCCTTTTTTTTGTGCTGCAACTTTGATTGCTTTGATTCCTTTACCTTGTTTGGCATTGGCAAAATAAGGCTCTTGTTCTCGGGATTTAAACCACGTTGACCAATCTTGTTTAGCAGATTCGGGAATCATGTCCACGCGATTTAACACCATAATGCGCGGTTTTTCCCCAATCCAGTTATCTATTTGAGGATGATGGGAAGCTAGGGGAATTCTAGCATCGAGTATTTCTAAGACGACATCAACCTTCTTGAGTTGTTCTTTGAGTTGCCTTTCTGCCCTGGCAATATGACCTGGATACCATTGAATTGGAGGTGCGGACATAGATAATTTGAAATAATAATAAAATAAAACCCCATAGACTAATCTAGGGGTTTTGGTAACTAATTAGCAAAGATCCTTAACTTGGGTGGAATATAAGTAAATCAATATAACCAGAAGAATAGACTATTAAGGTTTGAGAATATACTCAGATTCTAAAGGTTTGAGTTTCCCAGTTTTAACTAAAGCCTGATGAATCATTGCTGCTACTTCAGCGCGAGTTGCCGATTTGTTAGGGCTAAGAGAATTGGCAGCGACATTAGGGCGATTTACAATCAATCCTGCTTCTGCTGCTGCTGCAACCTGTTGTTTTGCCCAATCAGGCAGATCCGAACCATCACCAAACTTTTGTAGAATTTGAGTAGCATCTTGAGATGGTTTTAAACCCAATCCTGTAGCTAAAGTAACTAATACTTGGTAGCGGGGAATATTTTCTAGAGGGCGAAATTCATCATCAGAATAACCCTGCATAAAGCCCATGCCTACTGCTTTATCGATATCAGCAGCGATCGCATTTTTGTTAGTTACATCTTCAAATTTTTTGATAGCTTTGTTTTTAGGCTTGTTATCAAAAGCTTGGCTGATTAAAGTAGCCATACTAGCTCTAGTAATCAACTTATCTGGTTCAAAATCTTGGTCTTCGGTTAAGTCTGCAACCAACCCCTGATCGCTCATCTGCTTGACAAATGGATATGCCCAATAGGTTGGAGCAATATCTTCAGGGATTTCGGTCTTTTCAGGAGTAGTAGCTGTAGATTTGGGTTCAT
>NZ_JADWDC010000014.1:29926-86269 GCF_020640915.1 Waterburya agarophytonicola KI4
CTGGAGTCACTACAGGATCGGGAGCAGTAGCTGTAGATTTGGGTTCATCTGGAGTCACTACAGGATCGGGAGCAGTAGCTGTAGATTTGGGTTCATCTGGAGTTACTACAGCATTATTATTACCATTATTAAAATTTGGGTTGGTATTAGGTCTATTGGTTAGTACGGGTAACGTTGCTGCTGTACCCAACGCTATAGGGGCTAATTTATTTTGGCGATCGATTCGATATGATGGGGTTTGTAATCCTGATGGGACAGCAAAATTTGGCGATGAGGAAGCAGCTAAAGAAGATCTTTCCTGAGAAGCATTATTGGCTATTTTCAGGCGATCGCTTTCCCGATCTATTTCGCCAAAGTCTAACTTAGAATCAGCATCGATGCTTCCTAGGTCGATTCCAACATCTTTTGTAGACAACAAACTATTTTGTCTGCCGAAACCAAAAGTATTGGCAATTCCGCCTCTTTTAGCACCCAAAGACCAAAATAGTATTGTTCCAATAGTGCCGAAAGCAACAATTATCGCAATCATTTCGTCGAAAGTTACCCCCGCAGCAGGTTTTTTTCTGCGTTCTGGAATGGGATTTTGGGGTTCTTGAGAAGATGGATTAGTCATAGATATTAGATTACTAATTTAACAGTGACACTTAAAAAATAAACTAAGTTTAAGATAATTCTCAAAAAATAGGCTGAAGTTTTTAGGTTCTGATCGAACCGCTATTAATGATTGGTTGCAAATTGTAAAGCTGCTATTTGTGCTTCTGCTTTGTTTAATGATTCGTACCATTCTTTTTCGGGATCACTATCGGCAACAATACCCGCTCCCACTTGTCCGTAAACTAGAGCCAGTTTGGCATCGGCAGATGGGACGTATAGTAAAGTACGAATGAGAATATTTAAGTCTAGATTTCCTCGACAGTCAAGGTAGCCACAAGATCCATAGAACAAACTACGGCGCGTCGGTTCTAATTCTTCAATAATTTCCATGCAACGTACTTTAGGACATCCTGTAATTGTTCCCCCAGGAAATACACCGCGAATTAAATCTATTGTATCGCGATCGCTTTGTAAGATTCCTTTGACATTACTAACTAAGTGCATCACGTGGCTATAACGCTCTATTACTAATAGTTCGTCTACTTCTACCGAACCCCATTGGCAAACTCGACCCAGATCGTTGCGCTCTAGATCGACCAACATAATATGTTCTGCTCTTTCTTTGGTATTTGCTAGTAACTCTGTAGCCAAGGCGCGATCGCTTTTTCGATCTGTCCCTCTTCTTCTCGTCCCTGCAATAGGTCTAGTTTGAGCTTGGCTGCCTTCTAATTTAACCAGTCTTTCGGGAGAACAACTAATAATATCTCCCCAAGGGGATTTCCAATAGCTAGCAAAAGGAGAAGGATTTATTTGTTGGAGTTGACTATAAATCGACCAGCTATCGCGGTTTGTTTGAGTCTGAAAACGTAAAGACAAATTGGTTTGAAAGATATCTCCCGCCTGGATGTATTTTTGGGCTTGTTTGACGGAGTTTTGGTATTGTTCTCGATCGGTGAGGAAATTAATTGAGGACTTGGGGATTTGCCCTAAAGGATACCGCTTCCCATAGGGACTTGGGGACTGGGCGAGTAATCGGGTTTCTAGGTCGTTTAATTGGTCGGGGTTGGTCGTAGCTAACCAGAGGATGTTTTTTAAGTGATCTAAAACCGCAAAGCATTCGGGTTCGTACCAATAGGCTACGGGAAAAGGTAAGTCATCTTGATTGAGTTTGGGCAAACTTTCAATTTCCCAAGCAAGGTCGTAACCGAGCCAGCCCAACCAGCCACCAGTGAAGGGAAGATGGGCTATATCTGGGTTTTCTATTGGGTTTTCTGCTAGCGATCGCTTTAGTAAAGAACGAAGGAAAGGTAATATCTCACCCATTGCAGGAGTCCATATTTGGGCTTTGCCATCCACTTTTCGAGGACAACCTCCACAAATGGAATAACGAGATAAATGGGGGTATTCTGGGTCTGCTATGGTAGGGCTTTCGAGGAGGGTAGCAATATCTTGATCGCCAAATAATGTACTAAAGACTTCTGAAGCAGTGCGGTTGGCTAAAGGTAGAGATCGCCAGTACCAAGATTTTGTTGCTTCTGTCATAGTTAAAAAGTTCCACCCACAAACCAACGGGCGCACCAGAAGGGAATTAAGATCCCTAAAGCGATCCAATCTCGCGATCGCAATTTTAGTTGATGCCATTGGACTCGATGTTCGTTAGGACTAGTAAATCCTCTAACATCCATTGCCACAGCAATTTGTTCTGCTCTCAATAATAAATTTTCTAGTAGCTTCTCTGAAACAATTAACCATAGTTGCGCGCTACGACGCAAGCCCAATTTCTTCCAATCTATGGCTCTAGTGCGGATCGAACGAACTAAATTTTGTACTTCTTCTAAAACTAAAGGTATAAAACGCAGGGAAAGAGTCAAGGTGAGAACGATCTCTGAAACTGGTATATTGAAATGACGCAAGGGGTTCATTAAGTCGTCTAATCCTTCGGTAATCTCTTCGGGAGCAGTGGTTAATAAATATAAGCTAGTGCTGTAAATTAGAGTGAAAATTAGGGTAGAAATTCTGATCGCCACATCTAAGGAGCGACGAGTAATTACCAGACGGGGTAGCAAGAAAAACTTGGGTTTATCGAATAAGACGTATTGATAATCTGTGGCAGGAGCTAGGATGGAAGTGCATTGGGCAGTCTTTTCTGCTGCAAGATCTTTTGTGGTGTTATTGGCGGTGTTATTCGCTGGGGATATTTCCCCACAAAATGGGGGTGTGCGGGGGGTATACTTGACAGCTAGGCTATCGGGAGAAATGCTGGCAAATAAGAACATAAAAGTGCAGAGCAAGAGTAACCATCCCATTTGCTTGCGCCAGACTCTAAAGGGAATCCCAGCAACTATGGTTAAGAGGATTAAAGACCCCGCCAAAGCAATTCGCCAAAAAGGATTGCTTAATAAAGGAGCGATTAAAAAAGTCATTAACCAAACTAATTTAACTCGCGGATCGATTCTGTGTAGCCAAGTAACAGGTTGTTCTAAATATGACCCAATAGGCAGCGATCGCAATAAATCCATATGTAATCAAGGAACGAGGAGCAAGGAGCAAGGAACGAGGAATTATTGGTTTCTCTGACGGCGAATTTCTCTAGTTGCTGCTTCGTGGGCGCGAAGAGTTTCGCTAAAAATGTGAGTTCCATCATAACGAGCTACGAAATATAAATAGTTTGTATCTTCTGGATTTAGAGTAGCTTTGAGGCTTTCTATGCCAGGAGAAGCAATGGGAGTAGGAGTCAAACCAACGTTCATATATGTATTATAGGGCGATGGAGTGCCTACTTGGGTGTAGGTTAGGGGTTGATCTGCGGTTTGTCTGATGCCCAAACCGTATTCTACAGTGGGATCGGAGCCTAATTTTATCCCTTTTTCTAACCTCGCGGTAAATACCCCTGCAATCAAACGTCTTTCTGAGCCAACTACTGCCTCTTTTTCGACAATACTCGCCAGAGTTACCCAATCATTTAAACTCATATCGGGTTTTTCGGCTTCGTAGACTGGCAAAGCTACCTCTTCAAAGCGATCGAGCATGGTATAAATAATTCCCTCGGGATCGCTAGTGCGATCGCTGCTAATCTTATAGGTATCGGGATACAAAAAACCTTCTAGAATCGGTAAATCTTGAGGAAGCCAAGGATATTTATCGTAGGGAATTTGTTTGACCGCATTGGCAAACTCTTCTGCACTAAAGTAACCTCGATCTGCAAAATATGCTGCCATTTGTTTGGTAGACCAACCTTCGGGAATGGTAAAGTTAGTCTGCATAATATCTCCCGACCAAATTTTGGTTGCAATATCCGATAATGATTCTTGGGGGGATAGAAGATACGTACCAGCTTTGAAACCGCCTTGCGAGTCGGTGGTTTGTTTTAGCTTCGTCCAGATTTTCCAGCCTTGATGAGATTTGATTAATCCCGCCTGGGCTAATTCTGCACCAATTTGATTGCCACCAACACCAGATTTAACTGTAAACGGGACTTGCTTTTCTTGATCTATTTTTCCCCCTGGGGATTCTACGGGGGCAGTTAAACCTTTCCAACCAACCAATCCCAAAAGAAATAAAACCCCTACAGTGGCAGGAATAACTTTCATTGCTGGACTTATTTTAGTTTTTCTTTTAGAAGTTTTTTTCCGAGGAAACTTTCTTTTAGTAGTCATGTATAAATTATTTTAGTTATCAATTATCGATAGATATAAATTATCCGTATTTAGTTTATTTTGCGATCGGGTTCGATTTTACCTTGATCGTTATTAAATTGTCTTCTTCTGCCTCTAGTATGTTGAATTAATTGCCATGACATTCTTGATATTTTTTACCACTACCACACCAACAAGTTTCTTTAGACTTGGGTGTTGTTCCTGGTAGGATATCCCCATCGACATAAAACCATTGACCGTCAACTTTAATAAACCGAGAACGTTCGTGGAGTTGTTCTGGTAGATCGACTTGGTACACCGCTTCAAATTCTACAATTCCAGTGGTGTCATTTTTCTTACCTTTTTGGGTATTGATTATGGTCAAACCCAACCACTCAGTATTGCTAATGCTTTTGCTTAATTGGGCGCGATCGCTTTTGTTTCTTTTGTCGGGATGCAACGTCGCGATTAAATAATCAATATTACCTCGATAAAATGCTGTATAACGCGATCGCATTAGTTTTTCTGCTGTTTCTGGTTTTTTCTTCCCAGATAAATACATTCCACAACAATATTTATCTGCTTTTTTGCTTTGACAGGGACACAATTCTGGAGTCATTGATTAAAGATCTTAAAGTTACTAGTTTAGGGGGTGCGATCGATTTTCCAACCCAATTTAGTAGGATGTTGGTAGATCTTTTTTAGGGTGTTAATATCCCTGAGAGAAATAGGAGGAGGATCGCTTACCTGAGAGAAATAAAGCGCGTCAGTTTCTCGATCGCTATGTCCCCATATCCCCAAAGCATGACCCAATTCGTGGCGGATCGTGGCGAATAGAGATACCCCCGCATAATTAGGACTGATTTCTACTTTCATTTTATGAGTGATGGTAGCAGGATTTTGTTTAATATAAAATTTATAATTAGTTTCTGCTGTAACTGCTCTGGGGATATCGTATAACCCCGTATCGCGGTTTAATTTGGTTTCTCTTGGGGGTTGGGAGCGCAATATTACAATATCTGCTCGTTCTCGTTTTGTTATTTCTTCTAGGGGTAAATATACATTCCATTCGGCGATCGCTTTTTTAACCGCGTTAACCCACTGTTGAAAACGTTTGTCTGCTGAGGAGTCGGTCAAACTGAGGGGTTGCTGAACGTATACTGTTACGGGGAAATGCGACCAAACTAAATACCCTAGGGGCGTAGAATCAATGCGACTAAAATAATTACCGCTGTTTGTTTTGTCTTCCCATGTCTTCAAAGATTCGGGTAGAGTATGAACTTTGGATGGGGGTAAATTGGCGGTGGTGGGTTGAGCGAGAACTATAATTATCTGGGAAATAAATACAATCAGACAAGTGGCGATCGCAATATAAACAAGTTTTTGCCATTTTAACCGCCACTTATTCATGAATTTCTCATCAATTTAGGAAAATATTAACTAATCCAACCTGCACTCAAAGCAATAGTGAGAACGATAAAGGAAATACCTAAGCCCCAGGTAATACGATTTAAAGCATTTTCCGCGCTTTTTGTACTGGTAAACATTTGAGACTGTCCGCCAATACCGCCCAAGCCGTCACCCTTGGGGCTATGTAATAATATAAGTACTACCAATAGAAAGGCAGAAGCTGCCCAGACAATTTGAACTGCTTGAAATACGTTCATAAAAAAATATAATTTCGGCTTTTATTTTTATTTTTAAGACCAGCAACTATTGTAAACTTTTAACACAGGCATATTCAACTTATTTTTTAAATCGTAGGAAATGTCATTCACTCTAACTGACTTTCCCCCATCCCTACATGAACAATTACTTTGCTACAGTATCTCGCGGTTTAGAAGAAGTAGCGGTACGAGAATTAGAGAATATTGGCGCAAAAGATGTTCGTCCCGACTTTACAGGAGTCCATTTTAAAGGAGACAAAGCCACACTCTATAAGGCTAATTTATGGACGAGAACCAGCTTTCGGATCTTGATGCCCATCGCACGAGTTAAAAGCTTTACGGGGGACGAACTATATAAGAGCGTGCAAAAAATTGATTGGGATGAATATCTCGAACCCGATATGACTCTAGCTGTAACTTGTACGGGAAAAAGCAAGCATCTCAATCACACTCATTTTACCGCCCTACAAATTAAAAATTCCATCACGGACTGGCAAAAACAAAGGGGTGGCAAACGCTCTAGTGTGGATACAGAAAACCCCGATCTCTTAATTAACGCTCACATCGACCAAAAGCACTGTATCTTGAGCCTAGATAGTTCTGGTTCTAGTTTACACCGTCGGGGATATCGCCCCGCGATCGGTGCAGCACCGATGAAGGAAACTTTAGCCTCTGCTTTAATCGAGCTATCAGAATGGACGCCCGATTTACCCTTTCTCGATCCGATGTGCGGTAGCGGTACATTACCCATTGAAGCAGCTTTAAAAGGCTTGAATATCGCCCCTGGGTTGTATCGCGACTTTGGCTTTCAAACTTGGCTCGATTATGATGATAAATTATGGCAGAGTTTGATTAAAGAAGCAGAGTCGCAACAAAAAACAGACATCAATGTTCCCATCATAGGCAGCGATCGCAATTTGCAAGTAATTCGCCAGGCTTTTGTGAATGCGGAGAATTCTGGATTGGAAGACTATGTCAAATTTGCCCGTCAAGAGCTAATTAACGTCGAACCGCCAGCAGATAAGGGGGTTTTGATTTGCAATCCTCCCTATGGGGTAAGGTTGGGCAATGAGGCGGAATTAGGCGAACTATATAAGCTTCTGGGAGATATTTTTAAGCAACGATTTAAAGGTTGGACTGCCTATATTTTTACGGGTAGTATGAAACTATCTAAGCAAGTCGGTTTGCGGACTTCTAAGCGAGTCAAACTTTACAACGGCGCAATTCCTTGCACTTTGTTGAAATATGAGATGTATTAAGTAGTTTGGCTTTATGGTTTAGAGGGTTAATAGTTATCTCACGCAAAGACGCAAAGAAGCAAAAGTACAGAGGGATCGAGAGATATCCTGAAATAAGTTTGACCTGCTATTTCGATAATTTTAGTTTCATAAACCCCAATTAAGCGATCGCCTAAATCTAAAACAAAAATTAACCAATAGGTTTCAAGAACTGCGATACCCTAGATCGAGTGATTTATTAGATTTTTTTAAGATAGTTCCTATGACATCCACCATTGAAACTTCTAAGCGTACAGTACGTATTGGTACGCGCAAAAGTCAACTTGCTTTAGTACAAACTTATTGGGTGAAAGCAGAACTAGAAAAGCATTTTCCTGATATTGAATTTGAAGTCGAAAAGATGAGTACCCAGGGAGACAAAATCCTTGACGTACCCCTAGCAAAAATTGGCGACAAAGGTTTATTCACCAAAGAGCTAGAAGTAGGAATGCTCAATAATTCTACTGATTTTGCGGTGCATTCTCTTAAAGATTTGCCTACTAATTTACCCGAAGGTTTAATGTTGGGATGCGTTACCCAAAGAGTAGATCCCGCCGATGCTCTAGCAGTTAACGAAAAGAACAAAGATAAAACCTTAGCAACTTTTCCTGAAGGTTCGGTAATTGGGACATCTTCTCTTCGACGTTTGGCACAGTTGCGCCATCATTATCCCCATTTAGAGTTTAAAGATATTCGTGGTAACGTTAATACTCGTTTGGCTAAATTGGATGCGGGAGAATATGATGGTATTATTTTGGCGGTAGCTGGCTTGCAAAGATTGAATATGAGCGATCGCATTCACGAAGTTATTTCTCCAGAAGTATCCCTTCATGCAGTAGGACAAGGCGCACTAGGTATTGAATGTCGCGCAGGAGACGAAGAAATTCTTAAAATTCTCAAAGTATTAGAACATTCAGATAGTAGCGATCGGACTATGGCAGAAAGATCGTTTTTGCGAGAGTTGGAAGGGGGTTGTCAAGTACCTATTGGAGTCAATACTACGATTGATAATGACTCTCTAGTCGTCGTGGGAATGGTAGCTAGTTTGGATGGCAAACAATTGCTTAAAAATACAGTAACTGGCAAAAAACAAGACGCAGAGCAGCTAGGAAAAGATTTAGCAGCTAAATTGCGCGAACAAGGCGCAGGGGATATTTTAGCCAAGATTTTTGAAGAAGTAGGACGAGGATAAGTTGTCGCAGCTTATTTATCGCTTAGTTGAGGAAATTTATTGGCTCGTAAGTAATAAGTAATAACCGTTAATAGATAATCGATCTAACCTTGTCCGAAATTTATCTATTAAAGAGTACATTTAAAAACCCTAGCTTAAAGTTGGGGTTTTACACTTACATTTATTCATCGGAAATTTTAGTTTGAGTTCCTTTGACTCTACAAGAATTTTCGAGTATCACTTACATAGTCCAATTAAATTTTCTTCATAACTATTACCATGAATATCAAAGTCAAAACTATAGCTGTACCTGCATTTGTTGCTCTATCTCTTCTATTTGGAGCTTGTGCAGATCAAACAATTGAATCTCCTGATGCCATAGATGGAGCAGTTCAAGAAGGAGTTGAAGGTATCGAACAAAGTACAGAAGATGCTGGAGATTCAATCAAAGGCGGTCTAAAAGACTTCGAGAAAGGAGCAGAAGACGCTGCGGGCAATATTCAAGACGGTGCTAAAAACTTACAAAAAGATGCTGGAGAAGCTGCTGGAGCAGTCAAAGATGGTGTCAATCAAGGTATAGAAGATGCTGGCAATGCTGTTGAAAACTTGGGTGACGAAGCACAATAGTCATTGAATAGTTAAGAAGTTCAATTGAGAGTGAATAATTGAACTCCTTAGCTGATAGGATCTTGATTAATCAATATAGGTATCGTGTAGCAGTAACTACCGATACCTGTTTTTTTAGCTGATTTTGTCAGAAAATATTCAAAAAAAACTTATGGATTTCACTAGCAGTATTTTTGTATATGCTAAATGGTTGGGATTTGCTACCATTTTTTGTTTGCTCGTAGCAATCTTATCTTTTGTTGTCGGCTGGAGTTTTCGCTTTCGTTTGGTAGGTGTTACCAGCTTTATGGGAGTGCTTACCGCAGGAATGTTTGCTCTTGGCTTGAGCTTTTTTCCCCACGAATCAATTTCTGGTGCGGCTCGCTACACTTTGATTTATGACAATGGTGCAAACCAAGCAGTAGTAGCAGTCGCCCCCGATATAGAGAAATCCGCCATCGAACCCACCTTGCTTCAAGCAGCTTCGGATTTGTATTCTTATGGTAGGACTGGTACGGGTGGCAATAGCGAGTTTACTATTAAACTAAGAACAGTTTTGCATCCTCAAACAGGAGTATCTCAACCTTTATTTTTGGGCGAAGCAAAGCGATCGCTGATAGCTAGTGGAGATGAAGACATTCAAGTTAATGTTTTTTCTCAAAATTTGCGTAAATTACCCAACCCCAGCTAAAAGAGCAAGATTAATCAACTATTTATATGAGCAAGAAAGCTACACCCACATCAACCAAAACGGCAACTAGTTACGCTCCCTTATCGATCGCCCCCGCACGAGTATTGCGAGGAGAGCATTGTTTGAGGGATTCAGGTAAGGAAATCGCTAAATTGGGAGTTCGTCCTCTGGTGGTGGGTGGAGATCGAACTTTAGCAGCGATCTCCTCTAATTTAGAGCCTATCTTCACCCAAGAGCAATTAGTTGCTGAATTTGCTAGTTATAGTCCAGATTGTGCGGAATCTTCTTTATCCAGGCTCAAGGAGATGGTGCAGCAGCATCAAGCCGATCTGATTATTGGTGTTGGTGGTGGTAAGGCTTTGGATACGGCAAAACTACTCGCCTATCAATGTAATTTACCCATAGTTACCCTGCCGACTTCTGGGGCTACTTGTGCTGCTTGGACGGCTTTATCTAATATCTATTCCGAAGCGGGAGTTTTTCAATATGATGTCTCTCTCAGTTGTTGTCCCGACTTGTTGATTTTAGATTATGGTTTAGTCCGCACTGCTCCCCAGCGTACTTTAGTTGCAGGAATTGGCGATGCGATCGCCAAGTGGTATGAAGCTTCTGTCAGTAGTGGAGAATCTACTGCTACCTTATTAATTTCGGCAGTACAACAAGCCAGAATTTTAAGAGACATCTTATTCCAAAAATCCGCGATCGCTCTAAAGCATCCTCAGAGCAATGAATGGAGCGAAGTGGTCGATGCCACAGTATTGTTAGCGGGGGTAATTGGTGGTGTTGGTGGAGCAGATTGTCGTACTGTTGCTGCTCATGCAGTTCATAATGGTTTGACCCATTTACTAGAAGCCCACGACGTATTCCACGGCGAAAAAGTCGCTTATGGTATTTTGGTACAGTTGCGCCTCGAAGAGATGATTCAGGGTAACAAACTGGCAGCATCATCGAGAAAGCAATTACTCAAGTTTTATACTGAAATTGGCTTGCCTAAAACCCTAGAAGACCTTGGTTTAGCAGATGTTAGCCTCGCTCGACTGCGTCACGCAGCAGCGATCGCAACTCAGCCTAAATCCGATCTCCATCGACTACCCTTTGCTGTTTCTGCCGAACAATTAATGGCAGCGATGGTTTCAACCACTGTAGATACAACAACAGTAAAGGCGAACAATCTCAATTAAACAATATTTTTGCTTTATTTAAAAAGCGATCACGAAACCAAGCAAAGCTATAAAGCGATCGCTTTAACTATAAATTTTTATTTACCCAACAACCTAACCGCACCAATACCGCCAAAATATAATCCCAATACTGCACCTGCTAATAAAGACTGAGTTAAAGGATCGGTAGAAGGGGTTAAGACTGCACCCATAATCACCGATCCCAAAACTACAAAACGCCAACCTGCAAACATCTGTGCCGAGGATACAATACCGAGAAAGCCTAAGATAAGCTGAATAATGGGAATCTGGAATGCTAATCCCGTACTAAATAATAGCAATAAGACAAACTCAAAGTATTTATCGATCGACCAAGACTGTTCGACAACATTGCTACCATAATTGATAAAGAAATTGAGCGCAGCAGGAATCAAAGCAATATAGGCAAAAAACAAACCTGCAAAGAATAAAATACTCGAACCAAAAATGACGGGGGCGAGGAGACGACGCTCTTTTCGGGTTAAGCCTGGTAGGACAAATTGAACGATTTGATAGAGAATAAATGGACTAGCCAAAACCATGCCACTATAACCAGCTACCTTAATCGAAACAAAGAAAAACTCCCCTGGTGCTAGCTGCAAGAATTTAACCCCTTGGGCGGGGACTTCTAAGATGCGTACTAGAGGGCGTACAAAAATAAAACAGCCTAATGCTGCGATCGCAACGGCAATCAGAGCGTAAAACAGACGCAGACGCAATTCTTCCAAATGGTCGAATAGAGACATCTCTACTTCATCAGGAAGTTCGTTTAGATAATCTTCTTTTTCTTTAGTAGGGGTTTCTAAATTGGGTGATGGCATAAATAGAGATCGCCCTAGAATCTTAGGCAACGTTTAATTAGTTTTAATAATTATATCTTTCTTCCTTACAGGAAGGACGGGAGAAAGAAAGCCAACGTGCTTTTAGCCGTTGGACGGCGTGGAACATGGTCGGGAAACCCGACCGTTTCCGCTTTATGAATTTCGACCTTATTCTGAGGTTGGGCTGGACATTGGATTGAATTATTTTTATACCGACGACAAAGGTAACAAAGTTGAAAACCCTCGATTTTCAACCCTCGATTTTATAGAAAAGGAGAAAAAGCTCTTAAAAGACTAAATCGAAGTAAGTCTAAGAAATGGTATCTTGCATAAGACTAGTAATGCTGGGCGTAAATAATAGGTAATAAGTAATGATTTATCAGCTTTGACAGATTATTTAACGGTTACTTTATTTACTCCATTCTCTACTAGTCCCATACAAGATTGGCGAAGAATTTAGCTCAAATCCCATAAATATTAGCTTCAATGAGGTAATTAATGACAAAATACGACGTATATGCTTTAGGTAACGCTTTATTAGATACTGAGTTTGAAGTTTCTCCAGAGACTCTAGAGAAGTTAGGCATAGAAAAAGGCGTGATGACACTGTTAGATCGTGATGCTCAAGACAAAATCGTGGAATCTCTGGCAGAATACGATACAAAACGTTCCTGTGGTGGATCTGCTGCCAATACCCTCATTGCGATAAGTCAGTTTGGCGGGAAAGCTTTTTATTCCTGCAAAGTAGCCAATGACGAACCAGGGAAGTTTTATACTAAAGACTTATTAGATTGTGGTGTAGCGACTAACCTAGATACCCAAGTTGCAGATTCAGGGGTTACGGGTAAATGTTTGGTATTTGTAACTCCCGATGCCGATCGCACTATGAATACTTTTTTGGGTATTTCAGGAAATTTCAGCGATGCGGAATTAATTCCTGAAGCGATCGCCAATGCTGAATATACTTATATTGAAGGTTATTTGGTTAGTGGCGAAAATAGCAAACAAGCAGCCATTAAAGCTAAAGAAATCGCCCAAGCAGCGGAAAAAAAAGTTGCCTTTACTCTAGCTGATTTTAATATGGTCAAGTTCTTTAAATCTGGTTTGCTAGAGATTATAGGTGATGGGGTTGATTTCTTGTTTGCTAACGAAGGGGAAGCTTTATTGATGGCAGATACGGAAGACTTTGATACTGCCGTCGAACATCTAAAAACTCTTGCTAAAGGCTTTGCCATTACTCGCGGTGCAACTGGGTCGGTTATTTTCGATGGCGAAAAACTGATTGAAATAGAACCTTTTCCCGTTAAAGCGATCGATACTGTGGGTGCGGGAGATATGTATGCAGGAGCATTTTTATACGGTATCACCAACGGTATGAGTTACGAAGAAGCTGGCAGATTGGCTTCTAAGGCTTCGTCCAAAATTGTAACTAGTTTGGGTGCGCGGCTTAAAACCGAGGAAGTTCGAGGTCTTTTAAACTAATCTAAAGTTGCTTAATTAATTAGAAAAGCGATCGCTTTATAAAAGATAAAAGGCGATCGCTTTTAGTTATTAAATTCTAAATAAAAAATTAAATATATAAAAAGAGCGCGATCGCAATCTATGCCCCGCACTCTTTTCTATAATTTGATAGATTTATATTTTAAAAGTATTTATAAATCTTTCATTAGCTTAACTAGTTGCTACAGTTTCTGCATCGACATCAACAGTTTCGCTACTGGGATTTTCGGCGTTGGTAGTAGTATTAGGATTACTTTCTTGACGAGCTTGTATTTTAGATATCATCATTTGTGACAATTCTGTAAATAATAAACCTGCTAACATTACATCATCAAGTTGTCCCAAAATAGGAATAAAATCTGGTGCAATATCAATGGGACTAATCAAATAAATTACCGTACCTAGCATCACCCACCAACGATATTTAGGATGGCGGATGGCACTGCGATACCAATCGTACAAGGAAGAAAGAGAAAAATTCATCGCTGTATTTGTGTCCTCGATTAACTGATCTCATTATGACAGAGTGCAGCTATAAATTCAGTGTGGAAAACCTCATATATAGCCGTACAAAGATTTTCATAGTGATTTTAATAGTTGGAAACGAGTACTTCTGCGATCGCACCTCTTTTGTTTCCTTGAGAATTAATCGATCGCGGTGCATTTACTTGTTCTATTTTAAATTGACTATAGAGATCGAAAATTAAAGGTGCAGCAGAATTAGATACCATAAACTTAACTCCCTGGCGATCAAGTCTTTGGCAAAGATTTAACAGTGCGATTTGCATTTTATTATCGAAACCTTCTTTGCTGTAGTTGGTAAAGTTAGAGGTTGCATTTAAAGGGATATAAGGGGGATCGAAATAAACAAAGTCTTCAGGGGTGATTTTTGATTCTAGATCGAGAAAAGAACTATTTAAAATCTTGGTTTTTTGCAAACTATTACTACAAGCGCGAAGATTGTCTGCATCAATAATTTTCGGATTTTTATATCTTCCAAAAGGAACATTATATTGACCTTTGGAGTTGACTCGATATAAACCATTAAAACAAGTCTTATTCAAGAAAATAAAACGGCTAGCCCTTTGAATATTTGTCCATTGAGAGTATTCAGGCAAGCGATCGCAATTTCTAATTTGATAATAATATTCTTGATCGTAATAATGCTGTTGGAGATCGATAATTAATTCTTCAACATTATTTTTAACGCATTGATATGTATTAACTAATTCTAGATTGATATCTGAAAGTACAGCTTTCTCTGGTTGTAAATGCCAAAAAAGAGCAGCACCACCCATAAAAGACTCGTAGTATGTTTCATATTTTTGAGGAAGGCGTTTGACTAATTCTGGAAGTAGTTTTCTTTTCCCTCCCACCCACTTTAAAAAAGGCTTACAAGCGATCGTTGAATTGCTCAAAATTTTATATTTAAAATCATTAATCTTAGAACTATCTAAAAATGCGATCGGGTTCGAATATTAAATATTATCAATTTAAAATAAAAAAAGGTGAGTTCAACCCACCTTTAAATCAAGTTAAATTACATTGAAACATCTAAATTCAGTAGGAATAGTAGTAAGTCAATGCAAATAATAATCAAATAATCTCTTATTACTTATTACTTATCCTCAACGATCCACAGACCCCATAATGATATCTATACTGCCGAGAATAGGCATAATATCAGCCAGCTTAACCCCTTTAAGAAGTTCTGGTAGAATTTGTAGATTATTAAAGTCAGGGGCGCGAATTTTCCAACGCCAAGGAAAGACATTATCATTACCGACAATAAAGATTCCTAGTTCCCCTTTACCACTCTCCAAACGAACGTAGTGTTCCCCTTCAGGAATTTTAAAGGTAGGAGCAACTTTTTTGGCTACATACTGATATTCAAAATCATTCCACTTAGACTTACGCCCTTCCGCCATGCGACGAGCTTCCAGGTTTTCATAAGCACCGCCAGGAATACCTTTGAGAGCTTGACGAATAATTTTGAGAGATTCGCGCATTTCGCGGACTCGAACTAAATAGCGCGCAAAACAATCACCTGCTGTTTCCCAATGAATATCCCAGTCAAAATCGTCGTAACATTCATAATGGTCTACTTTACGCAAATCCCATTTAACCCCCGAAGCTCTTAACATAGGCCCCGATAGACCCCAGTTAATTGCTTGGTCGCGGGTGATTGTACCGACTCCTTCTACACGACGACGGAAAATCGGATTGTTGGTAATCAATTTTTCATATTCATCGATCTTAGGATCGAAGTAATCACAAAAATCTTTGCATTTATCAATCCAACCGTAGGGTAAATCTACCGATACACCACCAATACGGAAGTAGTTATTATTAACTAGTCTTTGACCAGTAGCAGCCTCCCAAAGATCGTAAATTAATTCCCGTTCGCGGAAAATATAGAAAAAGGGAGTTTGCGCCCCAACATCTGCCATAAATGGGCCTAACCACAATAAATGGTTGGCAATACGGTTTAATTCGAGCATAATTACCCGAATATATTGGGCGCGTTTGGGAACTTCAATTCCTGCAAGCTTTTCAGGAGCATTAACGGTAATTGCTTCGTTAAACATACCCGCAGCATAGTCCCAACGGCTTACATAGGGGACATACATTACGCTGGTACGGTTTTCTGCAATCTTCTCCATACCTCGATGAAGATAGCCAATTACAGGCTCACAATCGATTACATCTTCCCCATCAAGAGTCACAATGAGACGCAATACGCCGTGCATTGAAGGATGATGAGGCCCCATGTTGAGAATCATGGGTTCGGTTCTAGTTTCTATCTGTGCCATAAATCAGCAATATGTCTTTTATTAATAAAGCTATATATTGTTACCGCTATTCTGTATATCTTATCGAGTTTCTTGTCGGGATACGAATCTATTCACTCTAAAACTAACTATTGCGTAAATTTACAGAAGGTTTATCATAAATTTAATATTTACTACAGATTCTGGCAACGCTTTCGATTATGATTAAATCTATCAGACACGAGCAAGAAAAGTTAGAATCATGGTAGCAGACGATCTTCAAATCGGTTCTCTTTTACAGCCTTTCCAACGTTTTGGCGTAAATCTTGGTTTAAAAAGAATTGAAAAGCTACTAGCAAATTTAGGCAATCCTCAAGAAAAAGTACCAATTATTCACGTTGCGGGTTCTAATGGCAAAGGATCGGTCTGTGCTTATTTGTCTTCGATTTTGACCGAAGGGGGATATCGAGTCGGACGTTATACATCTCCTCATTTAGTCGATTGGACAGAACGAATTTATCTCAACGAACAAGCTATTGCACCGACTGAATTAATTAAACTACTACAGGATATTCACGGGGCGCTCGACCCAAATGCAGAAAGCCCCACCCAGTTTGAAGTAATTACTGCTGCTGCTTGGCTTTATTTTGCGCGATCGCAAGTGGATATCGCCGTGATGGAAGTGGGCTTGGGAGGTAGACTGGATGCAACCAACGTCACCGATCGCAGCTTGGTTAGCATTATTACATCCCTTAGTAAAGAACACTGGCAGCGTTTGGGGCCGACTATAGCCGATATTGCGAGAGAAAAAGCGGGAGTCTTCAAGCCTAACTGTCCTGCTATTATCGGACAATTGCCGTCAGAAGCGAAAGATGTGGCGATCGCTAGAGCAAAAGAGTTAGATTGTCCTTTGACTTGCGTAGAACCAGCTCAAAGAATCGAAATTCCGCAACGAAATGATGCTAATTGGGCAAAATATGAAGATATTAAGTATCCTTTGCCTTTAAACGGAGAAGTACAGCTAAATAATTCAGCTTTGGCGATCGCGGCTATCAAAATTTTACAACAGCAGGGGTGGGATATTCCTGAATTGGCAATTCAGACAGGAATGAACAAAACTAGGTGGTTGGGTAGGTTGCAGTGGAGTACTTGGCAAAATAGTCCTTTGCTGATTGATGGGGCGCATAATCCCGCAGCAGCGATCGCCTTAAGGCAATATGTCGATACTCTCAAAAAACCCATTGTTTGGGTGATAGGAATACTTTCTACCAAAGATCGTGAAGATGTTTTTGATGCTCTTTTAAAACCTCAAGACGAGCTACATTTAGTACCCGTACCAGACCATAGTAGTGCAGATACTCAAGAATTAGCAGCGATCGCTAATGGTGTGTGTCCTAACTTAAGTCATTGTTCGACTCACCTAGATGTCTTTACCGCTTTAGATAGTGCCATCTCTAGAACTCAAGAATCAAAAACAGAAAAGTTAGTTGTTCTATGTGGTTCTCTATATTTAATTGGTCATCTCTTTCAAAATAGAGATTTGCATCAACCTTCTCACAAGTTAGTCAATGCAAGATAAATTGATCGATTAATTAAAATGAAGATTCGCTAAAAGAAGATGTTGCCGAAGATTCCTCCGTGTCAGTGGTCGGAATTTCTAGAAAGTCACTGTTGTCTAATGGTTTAATTAAACTATTATCCCTGGTGCTATTAAAATCATTACTAGAAGTTGGACTGCTATAGTCAGGAAACTGACTGCTGATTCTTTCTTGGTTTTGGCGATTGCGTGCCACACTCGAATCAAAGTTATCAATCGGGCGATTTATATCTGTTAAATAGGCATTTGCAGTGGATTGAATAGTGCTAGGAGGATTAGAATAAGTGCCTGTGGGAATTCCTTCATTACTCGGTAATATACCTGTCGTACCTCCTTCCTCTTGTGGTACGGGAACGATGACTATATTGTCTTCTCTGTTTAATTTCTCAAAAGGGCTGTCATCTTCAGTAATGTAAGATGACTCTTTTTCTTCTTGTTTTTCTTGAGCAATTTGGTCAGTATAAAATGAATAGGCTATTCCCCCCATGCCCAATATTACGCAGAAAAGTATGCCTACTCCCAGGATTATTGGTAAATATTGTGAATCTCGCTGCATAATGTTCCCCAATAAAAGTTTTGGTTATTAATGCCTTCACTTTTTAACTTAGTAAGCAATAGTAAAATAACCGATTATTTTCAGGGAATTCTATAACTAAATATCTTGGAATACTTAATGACTCTCATCATTTGCCCTGGTATTCATCCACCAGAGTTAACCGAAAGCTTTGTTGAAAGTATTAAAAAGACAATTGGAGAAAGAAAATATCTAATTTTCCCCTCCGAAGAATCTGGGCCTTATTCGGCGATCGCAATTCTACAATGGCTAAAAATACACTATCCATCACCTCTAGATGCTCCTCCACTATCTTTTATTAGTTTTAGTGCGGGAGTTGTGGGTAGTATGGGGGCTGCGATCGCTTGGCAATTACAAGGAGGAAGAATTAATAACTTTATTGCCTTTGATGGTTGGGGAATGCCATTAATTGGCAACTTTCCTCTCTATCGAGTTAGTCACGATCGCTTTACCCATTATACGTCGGCTCTTTTGGGAGGAGGAAAAAAAGGTTTTTATGTCGATCCAGAAGTAGAACATTTAACATTATGGCGATCGCCCGATACTTGTCGGGGATGGTACATAATTAGCCCTGGTTTAAAAACTCGTTGTTCTCTCCTGGAATATCTTAATTCTAGATGTTAAACCAAAATTTAGAAAATAATTTTTGTTCCTACATGACAGACAAGCAATAACAAAACAGCATAATTAAAATAATTGAGCTTTTTTAAATCTCGCTTCAATTCAGAAAAAGTAAAAGCTAAAAATATCAACAAATTAAAGACAAATAAGCCGCCTCCATAGATCCAGTAAGTATTAATCTTATAAAAATCTATATTAGTATTTTGAGTGATTAATAATCCATGAATCAATCCCAAACAAATAGTTAAGAGTATTCCTAAATGAGAAATTTTTAGCGTTAGCCTGTTGCTATTGCTCGTAGTAATCTTGAACGTATTAACTAAGGTAGGAAATAAAATTGTCAGAGAAGTTACTAAAGATAAAACACCTACAGTATGAGCTATTGAATTAGGATTAAGCATAATTAGTATTGATCGAATTTATAAAAAATTTATATTTCAAGCTGAAGACAATGAGTTCGTACCTTCAGCTTGGTATCAAAGTTTGAACTACAATCCAAGTTTTTGCTAGACAACATTTTAGTTGTCTGCTAGATACTGCATAAAATCAGCACCAAACTTGGAGTCAATACTCAAACAAAATACAGCATACAAGATTCCAGCAGTAATTAAGGCGTGAAATTGTTTCATAACTATTAAGTTTCCAATTTTGATTGTTAATCTAGATTTTGACTACGACGAACATCAATTGAATATGCATTTTAAAGCTATTTATCAATATTTTTTATTAAGTAAACTTTAATTAATAATAATAAAAAATTTCATTAATCAAAAAAGCATCTAAAATTTAGATGCTTGAAAATAAGTTATAAAAACTGTCTGAAAAATACCTGCTATTACTGAAGATAGTTAAAATAAGCGAGGGTCAATATCTATATATTTTTGGTCGAATAAAGTTAATTAAGAACAAATTAATTGTCTAAACTCATGCTACTTGAGGCTCTAACATTGTGCCCAATTGCTCGATTCCTTTATGTAGATGTCTAGTAACAGTCATCGGACTAATGCCAATATGTCTGGCGGCTTCTTTTCGGGGTAAATCCCAAAGAAATACACATTCAATTGCTGCTTTAGTTTTATCTTCTAGTTGACTCATTGCTCGTTGCAACTGCAATTTATCATCTTCCAATTTACGCTGTTGATGATAGCGAGGATCTGCAATAGTATCGCCAAAGGTAATTGATGAATCGAGACAATTATTAACCACCGCATCCAAACTAATTGGCAAGCGATTTTGTAAGGCTAATTGACACTCACTCCATTCTGCCAAAGGTACGCCCAAACCATCTGCCAATTCCGTGTCTTTAGGCAAACGTCCTAGCTTTTCAATTAAATCTTTGCGGAGTTTTTTTCCTCTGGTATAAAGCTCTTGCCATCTACGAGGAATTCGCATCATGCTACCTTTATCTCTCAAATAATGTAGCATTTCTCCACGAATATAAGGAATCGCAAAAGAGCTAAATGCAGAACCTTGTTGGGGATCGAAGCGTTCGATCGCTCTAATTAAACCCAAGTAGCCAATTTGTTCCAAATCTTCATACGGTTCAGCACATTTACGACAGATTTGATGGGCTACTTTTCGAACCAAACCTGCATTTAACTCTACTAATTTATTGCGTAATTCTAAAGATGGATTACGATGATAATTCTGGAGAAAATCCATACAACGATAACTAAAAGTTGGAATAGCCATAAAAATAAAGTTTTTCTGTATCAACAATCTATTTATGCGAATCTAAATCTCATTTTCTGTTGTCAGAAAAATCTACACCATAGTTGTTTTACGGAAAAAACTTAATTCCAACTTTTTTGTCTACGAGCAAATACGTATTATAGATTAAGTTTTAGCGAGGTATTTGTTCTAATTAAATACTTTTTAAAACTGAGCTAAATCAGATTATTTAAGGTATAAAGTACGTAAATATAATTAGCAAAAATTTGTTATCTCAAACAAAAAAATCTTACAAAAAAGCAAGAATAGAAAACACTATTCTTGCTTTTTTAATAGCTATATTAAATATAAAATTAAAGTTATAACTTATTTAGTTCTTCGGCAAGAACATCAACGGTTAAATGAATCTGTTCCACGGTATGATTACAAGTAATAAAAAACCTTAACCGCGCGCCATTTTGAGGCACAGAAGGATAAATCATAAATGGCACGTTAATCCCCCGCTTAAATAAATTTTGAGATAGCTGAATTGATTTCAAAGAATCGCCAACAATAATCGGAATAACTGGAGAATCTTTACTCATCCCCGTATTCAAACCCTTTTCTTGGGCTAAATCCAAAAACAGCTTGGCTCTTGCTTGAAGAGTAATTGCTCTTTCTGGCTCGTTTTGCAAAACATCAATAGCAGCGATCGCAGCAGCGGTATTGGGAGGAGACATCCCCACGCTAAACACAAAACCAGGGGCAGTATATTTCAAATATTCAATTAAAGCAGAAGAACCCGCAATATAGCCTCCACAGCTAGCAAAAGACTTACTAAGTGTTCCCATCCATAAATCTACGTCTCTGGGGTTAATATCGTAATATTCGCTAATTCCACGACCCGTTTTGCCGATAGTACCCATGGAATGAGCTTCGTCGACCATCAATAAAGTTTTATACTGCTGCTTGAGTTTGATAACTTGAGGTAAATCCGCAATATCACCATCGGTGCTATATACCCCTTCAACAACAATCAAAACTCGTTGATAGCGGTGACGGCGATCGCTTAAAATTTCTTCGAGGGCTTCGTTATCGTTGTGAGGAAATGCAATCAGACTCGCTCCAGAAAGAAAACAACCCTGCATGATGCTGTTGTGACTGAAGGCATCATAAATGACCAAGTCATCTTTACTCAACAAATGACCGATAGTAGTGACATTGGTAGCATGCCCTCCCACCATCATAATGCTGTCATCCACGCCAATAAGATCGGCGAATTTTTGCTCCAATTCTCGATGAATTGGTTTTTCCCCTGAAATCAAGCGACTAGCACAAGCAGAAGTACCGTAGAGTTTTGTTGCATCTTGTGCAGCTTGGGTAACCACGGGATCGCCACACATTCCGATGTAGTTGTAGGTGGCAAAATTAATTAGTTCTCTCCCATCAATAGTAGTGCGATCGTTGACTACTGTTTCCTGGGGAATAAAGAAAGGATTACCATTGCCCAAACTAGCAACTTGTTCTTGCTGTGCTTTTAATTTTTTGTATTCAGGAAATTCTTCAAACTGATAATTTTCTGGAGAAATTGCTAAAGAATTTTGCTTGCTTGCTGCTTGGGATAGATCGGCAGAAGTGACAAATTCTAAATCCTTGGCCGAATTCACTCGATCTTGAAGTGAATTACCCGTGCCTAAATATTGAGCCAAAGCTTCAATATTTTGATAATCCCAAAGTAGGGTAGGTGGCAGACGACAGCCCAAATAATCTTCTAAATCTCCCGATAGATTGATTGCTTCGGCTGATTCTAAGCCATACTCTTCAAAATCTTGCCTCACATCAATTTGATTGGGTTCGAGTTCCAGAACTTCTGCCAGCTTATCAATCAACCATCCCTGTATTTCCTCTGCTTTCGAGACAGCACTTGAGCCATTAAGACTGGCATTTCTGCTGGGAGAAATATTGTTGGTTTCTTTATTACCATGTAACGTTTCTTTGAATAGTGTCATTAACTCACTCCTACACCACTTAAATTAAAAATCTACTGTCGGCAACTTGCCCAACGGCAGATCGGGGAAATCTTTGGGGTCGCTTATTCATTGGTCTAGCCGACACCTTCCAGACCGCGATCTTGATACTCGATGATTATTTTGCTATCTAGAAGTTCTGATTTTATCAGCCATAATTTTCTAGGGACGTTTTTCGCGCTACGAACCCCCGCCAAAATACCAGAGTATATAGCAGGGGTCAATTTCATTTGTTTAATTTGTAATATTAATATGATGGCGACCCCACTTTTTGTTACAAAGATACAGAATCTATTGAATAATAGATCGAATCTATAACAAACTTGTGTAGATCGCCAGTTTTTCAGCAAAATATATTGTAAATTTTAACTAGCAATATATTCTCTAACGTAGCTTCTGCGCCGTCTCAACTGAGCTAAAGCTTGATGTTCTAGCTGACGCACTCTCTCGCGACTAATTCCCATTCTCTGACCGATTTTGGCCAAAGATAATTCTTTGCCATCATCCATACCAAAACGCAATCTAATCACTTCTTGTTGTTGGGGCGATAAATCCGCCATCAAACTAAATAAATCTTGACGTAGAAGTTGCTGAGTAGCATAAATATCGGGGGAAATGCCATCATCTTCGAGTAATTCAGAGAGTTCTGTATCTTGATTGTCACCTACTCGAACATCTAGAGAAATTGGCTGACGGGCGATACTTAAGTATTCTCGGATTTGAGAAGTTTTAAGTTCCAACTCTAAAGCAATTTCTTCAGGATTGGGACTGCGCCCCAACTTTTGAGATAGTTCTCGCTGGGTTTTTTTGATTTTGTTAAGTTTTTCGGTGATATGAATTGGCAAACGAATAGTACGAGCTTGCTGGGCGATCGCCCTGGTGATTGCTTGGCGAATCCACCAGTAGGCATAAGTAGAGAACTTATATCCTTTCGTGGGGTCAAATTTTTCTACACCCCTTTCTAATCCCAAACTTCCTTCTTGAATCAGATCGAGAAATTCCATATTGCGCTTTTGGTATTTTTTAGCTATCGCTACTACCAAACGCAAATTCGCCTCGATCATTTTTCGCTTTGCTCGTTGACCCTGTTTGATAATCTTGTTAAGTTCTACTTCACTCATTTGGGCTTGTTTTGCCCATTCCTTCAGGCTGAGTTGGCAATCTTGCTGCTTTTCTAACTCTTCTTTTTCGCTCAACAGGATCATCATTTTCTGTACTTGCTTGCCATAAACAATTTCTTGTTCGTGGGTTAACAAGGGTACCCGTCCAATTTCGTGCAGATAAGTTCGCACCATATCTGCTGAGTAGCTTCTTTTAGCAGTTGTTTTTTCGATTTTAGCTTTGGGCATCTTTACAGTTATGACTCCTATGTAAACTGATTAAAAGTCAGCGATACTTCTTCTTTTTATGAACTGTCCGACTGTGTGTTTAGACGTTGTGTTAGGAATAAAGGTTCAACCATTTTGCATACATAAATGTTGAATGGTCTAAAAGCGATCGCTTGCAATCTACAATCGATAACTTCTTTACTTCTATGATGGACTTAAACGAGTTATGCAAGACCTAACTTGCGATCGAGATTGCCGAACTTTTGATGGTGTAATTTACTATTTGCAGTCAGAATTCAGGGCAGCAACAAGAGACTCAAAATCAAAGCGATCGCCAGCCATAATAAAAAACAATAACTAGTTAAATTTAAGGCTCGGTCAATTTTGTCTCGGGTAATGGGTTCCAAAGCATCTCCCAGCAATGGTTTTTCTTTGACAATACCTTTATAGGTATTTTTGCCTCCAAGCTGTACCCTTAAAATGGCAGCATAAACAGTTTCACTCCACCCCGAATTGGGACTGGGATCTTTTATGCCGTCTCGACGACAAATAGCCAAAACTTCAAGGGGTTTGCCCGAACATAAGCTTAAGGTTAAGACAGTTAAACGACAGGGAAGCCAAGTTAAACGATCTTCTAACTGTGCGCTAAACCAACCCAGATCGGTATAGGGTTCGTGGAGATAGCCCACCATTGAATCTAGGGTGCTAGCAGCTTTGTAAGCTAGTGCTAGAGGTAAGACACCCACTCCTGGGATAAATAAGCCTAAAATAGCGTAAAAAAGAGGTGCTGTGACTCCATCTACGGCATTTTCTCCTACAGTTTCCAATAATGCCCGTAATATTTCCGATCTCTCAAGGCGATCTGTATCTCTCCCCACATACAGACTCAAACGCGATCGCGCTATGGTCAGATCTTGAAGATCGATTGATTCTAAAACATCTTCAACGGCTACCTGCAAGCTTTTCTGTGCAAAACAACTAGCTAGTAAAACGATCTCGACTGCATATCCCCACAAAGGATGAATCTCGCGAAATATCGCCACGATCGACCAACCAAATATTCCACTACCAATAATCAAAGTTAAGCCTAACAATATTCCTGCAAGACGACGGAGATAGCCCGACGGACAAAATGCGATCGCCAAATTGGCATATTTTTGAATTAGCCATCCTATAACCTGCACTGGATGAAGCCATCCCCGGGGATCGCCAATTAAATGATCCTCTAGGGCTGCTAGCAGTAAAACTAAACCTGAATGAGAAACTGACACTGTAGAGAAAATAACTAAAACTGCCTTGTATGAGTCCAAAGTATTTATTTGTAAGGCTTTTATAATGCCTCAATAATCATCTTTTTTTTGAGAAAATTCAAGATTATTTTCCCAGTTTTGACCCTGACAAACTAACGGTTTTATTGGTTTATCTATCATTATTTTTTCTCTCAAACAACAAAATTATTTTCTTCTCCTTGGGCAGCTTGCCAACTGCGAGCATCATAATATAAATCGGCTAACGTAATACTATACAAGGCTGCTTTTAATTTTTGATGTAGTCTTTGCCACAGGCTAAAAGTAACCCAATCTTCTGCTAAATTACAATCGGGGGAGTAATTTACTAAAGGTTCAATAGTTTCTCCTACCGCTTCGAGAATTTTACCTAAAGAAATCTGTTCTGGTTTAAGAGCTAATTGATAGCCACCATTTGCTCCTCTCACTGATTTTACTAAACCAGCCCGTCTCATTTCTATCAGCAATTTTTCTAAATAAGGTGCGGGTAAATCTTGTCTTTGAGCGATTTTTTTAACTGATGTTGGTTGATATCCTGGTTGTAAACTGAGGTCTAATAATGCTTTAACACTATAATGACCGCGAGTAGTTAGCTTCATTTTTTATTTTTTATAAAGTAGAACCACTTTAAACTTGCGTATATAACTCGATTTTTTTTTACAAAGTTACTTAAATCAGTTTTTTATACTGTCAACTATATCTTTAAATATCTAAATTTTAATTTTTTATTTAGTTAATTATGCTCAATAAGTGTAATATAGTTCTATATAAAGATTGCAAGGTAAAATATATAAGCTTTGTATTACTTTAGTGAAAAGCAAAATTGTAAACCAAAATAAATTTTTAGTTGTTTCAAGTTAATGGCAAAAGCAACCCAACCACAACCTTTAGTAGGTCCAATATTAATCGATAAAGTCAAAGAGCTAGGCAATCTCTCTAAAGAGGAAAAAGCTAGAGAATGTGGCTATTATACAGTTACAAAAAATGGTGTAGAAAGAGTTAATATGATGAAGTTCCTTAATGCACTAATTGATGCAGAAGGAATCGAATTAGACAGTACCTCCAACGGTCAAGGTAGAGGCGGTCGTTCTGCGAGTTATCGTATTAGTGTTCAATCTAATGGTAATTTACTAATTGGTTCTGCTTATACTAAAAAAATGGGTCTGAAGCAGGGTGATGAGTTTGAAATCACTTTGGGTAGAAAGCATATTCATCTACGCCAAATTGGTGTAGATGATGAAGAATAAATAACCATCAGCTTGGGAAGTTTACCCAATAAAATAGCGAGTTTCTTAATTAAAAAATCAAAGATTTATTAGAGGAGTTCGGTTGAACAGATAGTTTAGTAGACCGTTCGTCCTCAATTTTTATAATTTAACGGCCTTAACGGCCTTTGTGAAACGATTCGTGGATTAGGCAGATTAACACGAATTATTGATAGTTATAGTTAAAAATTACTTAAGTCAATTACACCTGAGGCAAAATTAATATTTTTTGATAGCTAGTATCCAGTTGAGAGAATCAAACTGAGAATCTTTAATCGTTTTTTCTAAAGGAATCTGCAAATCTTTAACAGCTTGAGAATCCAGGAGTAAGTAAACATTGCGATCGTGCTGCCAACGGTCTTTCAAATCATCAGTTTTTTGCACTACGACTTGGCGATCGCTATAAAAATCTAAACTAGACCGCTCCTGGACCATAGAAGTATAAATCACCTGATTTTCTGGAGTATGCTGACGAATCAACTCCGCAATTGGCTTAACTGGTTCGACGCTTTTTAACTCCCAAATCCAGTGGGGAGAAACCATCAATAAAAAAATTGAAACAAAAAGACCCCAAAATAAAAGCGGAATAAATTGCTTTTCTTGTTGGGCAAGGACAATGGCGGTAGCAGCAAAAGTAATCGCTAATGAACCGCAGACAAAGGGCAGATAAAAATCTATATAATTGCGAATGCCCCAGTGTAATCCTGCAAAAGCGGACAATGCTGCCATTAAAGCAAAACTATAAGTCAACAATCGAGGATAATCTGCATAACTAGGCAAATTACGAATCAAATCTAATTGTATCCCCGCTACTAATGCCAAAGCTGGGTATATAAGTAAAATAGACCAATAATAATCCCAATTAAAAGTCAAAAAAATCAGAGTTAAATAAAAACCGATCCAAACTACTACCAGTTTGCCCCACCCCCAATGAACGTTGC
The DNA here is from genome assembly GCF_020640915.1 of Waterburya agarophytonicola KI4. Lineage (GTDB taxonomy): Bacteria > Cyanobacteriota > Cyanobacteriia > Cyanobacteriales > Xenococcaceae > Waterburya > Waterburya agarophytonicola. The sequence continues at coordinate 57,148 of NZ_JADWDC010000014.1, forward strand.
GACTTGCCAATTTTAAACCAGCACCCGCTACCATGAACCACGGTACAATATACTGTAAGCTTTGAGTCAGAAAATATTGAAGAGATAAATTGGCATCCAAATTCCCAGCAGATATTGGACCCTCAATAGCATTTAACTCCAAGCCAGAGGAAGATTGACCTAAAAATAGACTGATAAAACTCTCCGTACTTTGAAATTCATAATAATGAAACCACTGACAGATATACCATCCTAACCCAGGAGTTACTCCCAATATTAGTCCTCTCAGAAAATAAGGAGAAGTTAGCAGACGAGGAGTATCCCACCATAAAAATCCTCCTACAATCGCTAAAATCTGCAAACTAACGATTCCTTGAGTCAAACCGATCAACCCCAAACCTATTCCTGCAACTAAAGACCACTTGAGATCTCGGCGCGATCGCAAAATCGCCCAAATAGTCAGCAATTCAAAACAAAGCAACGGACCATCAGACATTGCCAAGCGACCAAAGCGAACTACGGGGAGACAAGTCAAATAGACTAACGCCGAACACAAAGCAGGAAAACGAGCGATAAAAATTTCGCGACCGATATTATAAACGAATATTACAGAGCTAGCAGCTAATAAAGCCCCAGGCAAGCGGGTGGTAAACTCACTGACTCCCCCCAGCTTATAAGCGATCGCAATCAAGTCATGTACCAATGGTGGTTGAGCCAAATATGGCTCGCCCCACAAAGTCGGAAAAATCCAGTTAGATAGGGCATCAGATCCTTGATAAATTTCTTTAGCTACTTGCGCGACGGTCCCTTCATTAGAGTCTAACAAAGGCAAATTGCCCAAATTAACTAAAAACAAAATTAATGCTGCCAAAAATAGACTAGTAAAATAAAAACACTCAAGCCAAATTTCACTTTGGCGTAGTTTGTTGGGGGAACGTCTCCAGATAGATGTAGGATGGGATGGCATAAGTTACGACAATACTAATTAGTGCAAATTATCTTTGTTTCCAATTTATGTGGTTAATGAAAATATAAATTTTGAAAGATGTTTTAAAAAATGTCGCTGGTATTTATTTGTTGTCTTAGATTGTAAATATATTTATCTTCATCAGTCTATCTCTTTCTGTTCCTAGAGAAACAACCATAATCAAAATACTAAGTAAAAAATATTGAGTAATTTCACTTCTGACTCAGATGTTAAAATATGACCGAAGCAAACAGCGATCGCATAGTTTGATGCCCGAAACTATTAGTCTATTGGATTCAAAATAAAATTTATAACTCGCCACAAATAGGCAAAATAAAGTAGGTTAACTATTGTTAACTATTAACAAACTCAAAAGATTTGAAAAAACCATTTTCTTTCTTTGTTTGACTGCCAATCTGCGCTCGTAATGCTCATCTTTTATACAGCTTATGGAAGGATCTTTTGAAATTACCCTACAAATAGTCATTGCCGTTCTTGCAGGTATTAGCGCACAAGTGGTGGCTGAATATTTTCAAGTCCCTAGCATTGTCTTTCTCTTGGTGTTTGGTATTTTATTGGGAGCAGACTCGTTAAACATACTTCATCCTCACGATCTTGGTATAGGGTTAGAAGTCTTAGTTGCCCTTTCTGTTGCCATTATTCTGTTTGAAGGAGGACTAAATCTAGAATTACGCGAACTGGGTAAAGTATCGGGTAGCTTGCGTAACCTAGTCACAATAGGAACGCTGATTACTCTAGTTGGTGGAGGGATGGCTGCCCATTGGTTGGCTGAATTTCCGTGGTCGATCGCTTTTCTCTATGCCTCTTTAGTCGTGGTCACAGGACCGACCGTTATTGGGCCTTTACTCAAGCAGGTCAGAGTAGATCGTCAGGTGGCAACTCTCCTAGAAGGAGAAGGTGTCTTAATAGACCCCGTTGGAGCAATTTTAGCGGTAGTGGTACTCAACACGATTCTCAACACTAACGCTGCACCGATAGATATTATGAGCGGATTAGTACTGCGTTTGGGAATTGGCGCAGTAGTAGGAGGATTGGGAGGATGGTTATTAGGTTTATTCCTCAAAAAAGCTAACGAACTTTCAGAAGAATTAAAAAATCTCGTTGTTTTAGCTGCGGTATGGGGACTATTTGGTCTTTCTCAAAGCTTGCGTAGCGAATCGGGTCTAATGGCAACCGTGATTGCAGGAATTGTTCTCAAAGCTTCTGCTATTCCTGAAGAAAGATTATTGAAAAGATTCAAAGGTCAACTAACAGTACTTTGTGTTTCGGTCTTGTTTATTCTTTTAGCAGCGGATCTATCTATTGATAGTGTGTTTGCACTAGGTTGGGGTAGCGTGCTAGCAGTTTTTGTACTGATGGTCGTGGTCAGACCAATCAGTATTGCTGTTTGTACTTGGAATAGTGGCATGAATTGGCGACAAAAAATATTTTTGGCTTGGATTGCTCCCAAAGGTATTGTTTCTGCCTCTGTAGCTTCTTTATTCGCTATTTTGCTCACCGAAAAAGGTATTAATGGGGGAGATGCGATCAAAGCACTAGTTTTCCTCACTATTTTGATGACAGTCTTTTTCCAAGGATTAACGGCACGGTGGGTAGCAGGTTGGTTGCAGATTACTTCTAGCGATGCCAAAGGTGCGGTGATTATTGGTTGTGACGCTTTAGGTCGCTTTATGGGGCGTTTGTTCCAGCAGTTGGGAGAGTCGGTCGTTATGATTGACACCGATCCTGAAAACTGTAAAAAAGCGGAAGCAGATAATTTAAGTGTATTCCAAAGTAGCGCGCTCGATACCGAAGTTTTAGCCGAAGCGGGCATAGAATCAATGGGAACATTTTTGGCTATGACCAATAATGGCGAAGTTAATTTAGTTCTAGCACAAAGAGCCGTGGAAGAATTTCAACCCCCTAGAGTATTGGCGGTATTTCCCCAGAATAGTTCGGCTGAAAGCAACAAAACCAAAGTAAATCAAGCACTAATTCCTCAGCTACAAATCAAAACTTGGAACAGCTATATTGATGATGGTCAAATCAAGCTGGGCTTAACGGTATTGAAAGAACCTGAATTTTCTTTTAAACTAGCCCATCTACAGGCATTAATTCGTGCAGGAGAAATGTTACCTTTATTAGTCAAGCGTAATGATAGTCTTCAGGTAGCAGTAGCCAAAGAAGAATGGCAAATTGGCGACGAAATTTATTATTTAGTTCACGACCCCAGACCAAAGCTATTGAAGCGTTTATCGGGAGGAAATCAGTCTTCTCGTCTTCTTTTAGAAAAGCTTCCCGAAGTAGAAGAAATTCCTTTGGCTTCTCCCGTAATCAAAAATCCTACTGAAGCCATAGAAAAATCTAATTAAAAGCCAGGTCATATAGTCACAAATTAGTTGTATTTAGATACATCGATCACGATTAATAGATTGTTTGCAGAATCTGATTGAGATAGATCGCACTATCATATTAATAGAAATTTTAGTAAATAAAATATTGAGAACTATGGACGTTAAGTTGATTTTGTTGATTTTGACAGGAGTTTTTACTGTTGCTTGTCTGTTTTTTGGCACAAAAGGTGGCTACTATGACACCGATAAATACGATGGCAATGGTTCGGCACATTAAAACAATAGTTATTTAAAGATAGATAACTAAACTTAACTTCTCTTTAGATTGAAGAGAATTTTGTCACCTCCGTAATTTAAGATCTTGATTGAAGCACTAAATATTAGTGATTAGTGTTGAAAGTTTGTTTGAAGCTGGGAGATCGGGGGGGACTATATGAAAACAAGACAGGGACAAACTGGATCTATTTCCCTGCCTTTGTCCTGTTTTGTATACGCAGCGGGTCATGAAGATGAAGGTGTATGTTTGCTACTGCATATTGGTAAATATCGAATTCTGCTCGATTGCGGTCTAGCCGATCTAGGAGATTTGTCAGAAAGAAACAAGTCGCCAGCAGATATTGTTGTTTGTTCTCACGCCCACGAAGATCATTGTCGCAGTTTATGGCAATTACATCGTAATTTTCCTGAGTTACCAATTTATGTTAGTGAAGTGACATCAAAGTTGCTGCCATTTTACTGGGTTGATGACCCTAGTTTGGAAAATCTAGATTGGTGTCAAACTTTACCTTGGCGATCGCCAATTGATATTGCTCCCGATTTGCAGATAGAAATAGTACCTGCGGGACATTTACCAGGAGCAGCAGCAATTATTATTACCTATAGAACGACCGAGCGTAGCTATAAGGTAATGTATACAGGAGATTTTTCTGTTTCCAACTTTCAGCTAGTAGAAGGCATGTCGATTGAAAATCTCCGAGGAATATCCCCCGATGTGCTGATTTTAGAGGGCAGTTACGGTACGGTGCGCCATCCCCATCGTCGCCTGCAAGAAAAACAATTGATGGAGCGAATCGATCGCGCTTTATCTCAAGGAAAGAATGTTTTACTTCCCGTACCTCCTATTGGTTTGGGACAAGAAATACTCAAGCTGTTGCGTTCTCATCATCAGTTTACAGGGCGAGATTTAGATATATGGGTAGATGAATCGGTTGCAGTTACTTGCGATCTGTATTTAGAGCTTTTGCCTCAGTTTCCTTTGCCCGTACAGAATTTTGCCAAACATCAACCTTTGTTTTGGGACGAACGAATTTGTCCTCGTATGCGGCGGCTTAACAATGGAGAGAGATCCCTAGGAAACCAAAATCAGGGAGTATTTTTAGTAGATTATCAAAGCGATCTCTGGCAATATTTAACTGGGGAAACTGAATGTTTGGTTTTGCTGGCAGAACATCCTCAAGAGTATTTGCATCCAGATTCGCCAAGATTAGATTTAATCCAGAATCTGTCTTATGTAACAATTGAGACGTATTTGCTGGCAGAACATAGCGATGGACGCAACACTACTCAGTTGATTCATAATTTGCGACCACAGCACGTTATTTTTGTTCACGGTTCTTTAAGTTACCTTTTAGAGTTAGCCAGCTTAGAAGAGCTGAGAAACCGCTATCAAATACATTCTCCTGTGGGGGGAATACTTGTAGAATTGCCTATCGGCGATCGCTTTGTTCAACCCCAAGCTCCTCAACCCGTTTATTACGAAGGAGAACTCAACGAAATCGGTTCGGCGATCGCTATAAACTTACCATATGACATTAGCAGCGATCCTCGTTGGCAAAATATTGCCGATACGGGAATTATTCAAGCTCATTGGCAAGGAGACGAATTAGTAGTCAGGGGTGTATCTCAACGAGAATTATTAAATGTCAATAGTCAAGCAAGAATATCATCAGACCTAGACTGCTGCAATCGCTGTCAATATTACAGAGATCGACGTTGTTGGAATCGGGCTTCTCCTTTATGTGGATTTAAAGTAATTCCTGAAGGTTATTGTCCTGTTTTTGAAGCTATGGAAGAAAAAAGTTAAAACTAAACTTTTAATCCCGATCGTGTTCGGGAGATTGAGGCTGAATTTGTTCTGCTTCTGGACAGTCTTCAGAAACTATAATTTCGCTATTAGTTTTAGATACTGATGCTAGTTTTTGGGTAACAGCACCAATACTTTCCAAGCGTACCATTTCTTCCCAGGAACTAACTTCATCATCTTCTTCTGTTTCATAGCGGATAGTGACAATATCCCCCTCGAAATCAACAATACAACCTCCTTCAATCCAACGTTGTTGATCCCGCAAGTAAATACAAACTTCGCGACCATCTTGACAGAGTTGATAAATCTTGCGGTGTAGCATGGGTTTCTCCTGTTGCAAGTAACTCCTAAAACTTTACAGTATCTATTATTGCCATTTTGGCACTATGACACAAGAGTCAATTTTTCTTTTCTGATAACCGAATCCTAGCAAATTACTCGATAATTTTTCGGCATCATTGATCGCTCTTAATTGGGACTGGGTTGACTTTCTAAATATTGCAAAAATTCTAACAATTGTTCGTCCGTCAAGTAAAGGCGACTGAGCTTTCCATAGTGACTTTTAAGAAAATCTTGTCCATATTCTTTAGTCCAACCCAATCTTTTGATTTCAATATCGGTTTTTTGCTTTATTTGGTGAAATTTAGCAGAATTTACTATTTTTACACTTTCAGTCGTGGTGGTTAAATTAGGATTGGGAGCATAAGTTTCCGTCGCAACGTTGCTCGATCTAGTTTCTGTATTAGCAGTTCCCTCAAATAAGTTACCTCCTCTAGATTCTTGGGGTGATCGCATTGTTTTTTCCTGAGAGACTTCTGACTCTGGAATTGATGGAGATGGTACAGGTTCGTTTGTAGAAGAGGTAGATTCGACTTCCCCTGAAAAATCATCAGAATGAATGATAAGTTCTGTTTCGAAGGCATTGTTGCGGTCTTCTACAAGATCGTTATTCTTACCATAGCTATGACTAGGGATTTCAAAAGGTTCTCCTATAGCAGGAACAGGGGGTGAATTTCTGGATGCAGCAAAACTGGGAGTAACCTTGGTCGTGGAAGTCAAATCAGTTTGACTCGTTGTCCCATGACTGTCTAAAATCAACGTTGCGATCGCTCTTTCTCTGGCTTTATCTTCGGCTGTTTCTACTCGGTCTGTTCCAGCTAAACCAGTAGCCAAAGTAACATTTTTTACTACGATTGAGACTCGAACGATATAAATTCCTCGGTCAATATCGATTAGTTCGCTAACTAGACTTCCTTGGGGATATAGTTGACGAAATTTACCTAACATCATCATAATTTAATTTATTTTTTAGTTTAAATACTAATATGAAGCTACTGTTTATTTCTTTTAGTAAAAAAGAAATTTGCCAATAAGCATTGAGAATTTACAATAGATCTGAATTGGTTATAAATTAACTCGTAGTTTTGTGAAAGTTAAATTCACCATCAATTTATCGATCGGCACGAGAGGAGATAACTAGGCTACAAAATTTTAAAACATATAGTCAGTAGATTCTATTGTTTTTCTCAAGCTTGTAGAGTCCCCCACCCTCAAAGTTACACTGTCATAAAACGAAAGTAAGATGACAGTTAGTCGGAATGCTGCATCAACCTCGCAACCGTAATAACATCAACATAAATGCAGAGCAGAAGCTTGGCAATCTTCATATCGTTATTTTACCTCTGTTGTGCAGTGCAGCTCTTAATTCCGATTGAGGGGACACCAAAATCGCTAAACAGGTAGTTTCCGTCGTAAAACATCCTAACGTGCAATATAGATCTTACGAGTTACTATAGTCATCTTCGCTTCTGTCGTCTATTACTAAATTAAAATTGGATAAGGATAATTTTTAGATGGAATTTTCAATCGCTACATTATTAGCTCAGTTCGTCGATGATAAATTAGTCGCAGGCAAAAATCTCGAAAAAAAGCTCGGCTGTGAAGAAGAAGAGAGCATCAATAAATTACAAATTACTTTAGATGCTCTAGAGAAAATTGGCGTTTTAGTCAAGGAAAGAGGTAAGTATCGCCGTGTTTACGAAGAAGATGTGGTGGAAGCCAAACTAAGATGTTCTAGTAAAGGATTTTGCTTCGCCATTCAAGACGAAGAAAACGCCGATGATATTTACGTTCGAGAAAGTCATCTCAGCAATGCTTGGAATGGCGATCGCGTTTTCGTAAAAATCATTAAAGAAGGCAGTCGTCGTCGCTCTCCTGAAGGCGAAGTGAAGTTAATCTTAGAAAGATCTAATCCTTCTTTACTGGCAACCGTCACCAATAAAGAAGAGAAATATCGCGCTATCCCCTTAGACGACCGTCTTTTATTTGAACTCAACCTCAAAGAAAATGGTCAAGATTTAGAAGCAGCCTTAGAACATCTAGTTCATGTATCGGTTCTACGCTATCCCTTGGGGCAGCACCCTCCCTTGGGCAAAGTAACTAAAGTTTTAGGTAGTGATGCCGAAGAAGCTGCGGATGTAGATATTGTTTCTTGCAAACACGACCTACCCCAAGACTTTCCTGAAAAAGCCATTAAAGCTACGACTAAATTACCCACCGCCCGTATTCCCGCAGCAGAGCTTAAAAATCGTCAAGATTTAAGAGATAAGCTGACTTTTAGTATTGAGTCCGAAGCCAATCTTAACCATACTCCTTGGGTAGAAAATGCTTTTTCTCTGGAAAAAACCGCAGCAGATAATTGGCAATTAACCATACACATTACTGATGTAGCTCACTATATAGAAACAGATAGTATTTTAGACCGCATTGCCAGAAAAAGAGGTACGGCAGTCAATCTACGCAAACAAGTTTTACCTTTGTTTCCCGAAAAAGTCAGCAAACTTTGTTCGTTTATTCCAGGTAAAAACCGCCTTGCTATATCTGTAGTCATAACTATCGAACCTCAAGGTAGCATTCTTGAATATACAATTGCCCCAACAGTAATTTCTGTCGACCATCAACTGACTTATCAAGAAACTCAAGTTTTGATTAGCGAGGAGAAAAAACCAGGGAGAAAGTTGGCTGAAGTAGCTCCCGTACTCCAAGATTTATTTTTTACCCTCAGTCCTTTGATTAAGGCACAACGTTTACAGAGGGGTGGTTTGGAAATTAGTACTCCCGAAATAAACAGCCTTTATAAAGACGAAGGAAGAGTGGGTACAATTCTCAGTCTCGATAGTTTACCCGTGCATTCAATGTTGACCGAATTGACTATTTTGGCGGGTAAAGTAGTAGCAGAACATTTGAAAGCTTTGGAGTTACCAGGGATATACTGTACTCAATCAGAGCCAGATGTAGAAGATTTAGAAGATTTGCTCAAATTAGGCAGTAATCTGGGTTTGGAATTGGATATTAATCCAGAAGAAGGAGTTACTTCTCAAGACTATCAAAGATTAACCGAGCAGTTTTCTACTTCCTCTGCGGTAATGGTATTGAATTATTTGCTGCAAAGCACGTTCAAACCAGTTAAGTTTTTGACCGAACCCAACAAGCACTTTGGTTTGGCTTATGAAGATGGTTATACTCACTGTATTTCTCCTGGTCAGAGATACATTGATTTGGTCGTTCAACGTATCTTAAAAGCAGTATTCGAACACGGAAAAGATCGTCGTCATAGTAGAACTAAAGAAGGAGTAGATCTTTTCAGCAGTAGTTGTCACGGACAAATTAACTGGAAAGTATTGCCTCCTAAGATTCAAGAAGAAATCGAAACTGATATTCAGACGATGTTACCCTTTTTGAATGATCGCGAAAAACAAGCCGAAGATGCGGAAAAAGATCTGGCTGGCTTGAAAAAAGCAGAGCAAATGAAAGAACGCACTGGCAAAATCTTTGAGGGTTTAATTACAGGGGTTCAATCCTATGGTTTCTTTGTCGAGATTGAAGACTTGCTCGTAGAAGGTCTAGTCCACGTAAGCTCTCTTAAAGATGATTGGTATGAATATCGTTCTCGCGATAGCTGCTTAAAAGGTAGAAAAAACCGTACAGCCTATCGTTTGGGCGATCGCGTTGAAGTAGAAGTTAAAAGCGTTGATTACTATCGTCAACAGATTGACCTCGTTACTGTCGGTGGTGGTAGTGATGCTGATGATGGGAGTAATCGTAGTTGGGGAGAAGAGGAATAAGGAAAAAAGTAGGAAGTATTGATATTGCTTTGATACTTCCCTTTACTCTTTAAAAATCAAACTAAAAAATTTAATTCAAAAATGAAAGATAAAGTAATCGAACAAGTTATTGATCTTGCTAAGAAAAAAGGTGTTGAGGCTGAAGTTTATTACGTCTCCAGTCAAGATACGCCAATTGAGTTTGCTAATAACCGTTTGAAATCTCTGGAGACTAAGGCTTCTGAAGGAATTGCTTTGAGAGTCATTGCTGATAATAAACTAGGATTTGCTAGTTCGACGGATTTAACTCGCTTATCGGATTTAGTCGATGCTGCGATCGCAACAGCAGAAATTGGCGATCCAGTAGAATTTGATTTTGCTCGGGATTTTAATGGGATTGAAGATAAAAAAGAGTTTCAATTCCCTAAAACTGCAAAATTGGTCGAAGTAGGGGAAGACTTAATCGCAAAAGTCCACCAATATAATCCCGATATTCTGGTAGACATTAGCTTTCACAGTCGTTCTGGTAGAGCAGAATTAGCTACTACCACCGATGTTTATACCGAACAAAACGGTCAAAGTCTCAGTGCGGTTTTATCGGGTAATTTGGTACGGGGAGAAGACTTTTTACAAGCATACAGTTATGAAGTAAGTCGCGATCGCCAACCTGACTATGAAGCAATTTTAAATAAGTTAATTAAAAAATATCAACGTGCCGAAGGTAGCGCGAAAATTAAAAGTGGTACTTACCCTGTATTATTTACCCCTAGTGCCGTTAGCAGTACTATGGGCAGAATGTTTGGCACGATTTTCTCTGGTCAGTCTTTGGTACAAAAAGCTTCTCCTTTGACCGATAAATTAGGGGAAAAAATGTTTGACGATCGCATTAATGTCTACGAAGATCCGACTATAGGAGTATCAGCCTGTGATTTTGACGATGAAGGCGTACCCACTAGTAAAAAATATCTGGTCAACCAAGGCGTTATCGAGCAATTTTACTGGGATAGACGTTGGGCAGCCCGTTACGGGATTGAATCTAGTGGAAATGGTTTTCGGGGCGGTATATCCCTTCCTAGCCCCAGTTTAGCTAATGTTTGTCTGACTCCTGGTTCGACGACTGTAGACGATCTCATTGCAGGAATGGAAGAAGGGATTATTGTCGATCAGGTTTTAGGCGCGGGACAATCTAATATCTTGGCAGGAGAGTTTTCCGTCAATATAGATTTGGGTTATAAAGTCGAGGGAGGACAGATTATCGGTAGGGTCAAAGATACAATGGTTGCAGGCAATATTTTTGAAGCTTTCAGCAATTTAATCGATCTGAGCGATCGCGCTGAATGGGTCGGAGGTAGTTCCTATGTTCCTCATATCCTATTTGCTAAGTTAGGAGTTGCAGCCAGAGGATAAATTACTTGCACCAATGATGATTAGCTACTTTACTTAGGGGAAAGGGAAAAGTGATTAAAAAAAGCCGTGTTGTGAGATTTTTGTTGCCCGTTGTTTTGTGTTTAGCAACCTTGCTAACTGGCTGCGTTGATTATGATGTGGGGGTTAAGTTTACTACTCCCTATCAAGGGGAAATTACTCAGCATATTAAAGTTAGCGATAAATTAACCAGTCTCGCCCCAGGAGACAGCAGAAAATGGTTAAACAGCATTGAAAAGCGATCGCGACAGTTAAAAGGTAGTATTAATAAGCTAAATTCTGAAGAATTGTTATTAACTATTCCTTTTGGTAATGGTGCAGAGTTGGCACAGAAGTTTAATCAGCTTTTTCAAACCAGTATTGTCCCTAATGCGACAATTCCCCAAGGTAAAGCCGACCTAATTCAGCTTAATTCCCAGGTATCTTTAAAGCAAAATAATTTAATCTTTGTTGAAAGGAATACCATCGATCTAGCGATCGACTTAAGAGCATTAGATATATTAACCAAACAAGATAAAATTGCGATCGCAACTGATTCTTTAGCAGATTTGGAATTTCAGTTGGATACTCCTTGGATTGCCTATAGCATATCCGATCTAGACTATCTCCAGCCTATCGATAGTACCCTCAAAAAAGGTTTGGTATGGCAACTTAACCCAGGAGAAATAAACCATATTAAAGCGGTGTTTTGGCTGCCTAGCCCCGTAGGTATTGGTGCAGCAATAATTGTTCTGTTGATGTTATTGGGGTTTTTATTAAAATACCGTCATTTCCCTGGAATAGCTTAATCATATTTTCTTTAGATAAAAGGGAGACATTTCTTCTGGATAACCAGCGACAATAACAACAAGGCGATCGCGATCCAGTAAAATTGAAAAAAACAATCAATAAAACATAAAACTAGATTCGAATAAATCTTTTACTAGTTTTTAATATCGAGATTAAAGTCATTTAGCGTTCAATAATCAAGAATTAATTCTTTGACGTAAAATAAATTCGGCGATCGCCAAATCTACAGGAGTCGTAACTTTCAAATTAGTTTCTTCCCCTTCAACAATTTTCACGGGAATATCGCATTTTTCCAATAATGCTGCATCATCCGTAACTTGCCACCCCAAATTTTTTCCCTGAGCATGACATTTTTTTAACAGTGCAACATCAAAACCTTGAGGAGTTTGAGCAGCCCATAAGTTGCTCCGTTCTGGAGTATCTGTAATAATTCGGCGACTGTCCACTACCTTAATCGTATCTTTCACTGGCACGGCAGCAATAAAACTCTGACAATCATTGAGAGCATTACTACAGCGATCAAATAACTTAGGAGTTACCAAGCATCTTGCCCCATCATGAATCAATACCCTCTCAGCAGCATCTGGCAGAGCCTGTAAGCCATTGTAAACTGATTCTTGGCGCGTATCTCCTCCAGCAATCAACTCCACTGGTTTGGTCAAATTTGACTGGTTCAGGATATCTTTAAAATCAGGAAAATCCATCGGTTGACCCATAATGCCAATCCACCGAATGGTTTGAGACTGTTCCGCAGCCAGTAAAGTCCATGCTAGTAGAGGCTTTTCTAGTAATTTTAATAAAAGTTTATTGCGTTGGCGTAGCCTTCGCGCAGCGAACTCGCTGCCCATCCGACGACCCATACCAGCAGCAGGGATGAGTAAGTACATTTAAGATGTTTTCCTTAAAATAAATCTCTTTAGCTCTATCATCTACTAAAATTGACCTCAGATAAAACAAAGGACTATATCTTCTTCATCCCTAATGCGTATACTGGCTCTCATCCCTGGCGGAATTGACAACCAACTCCTATTTTTTCCTACTCTGGAAACTCTTCAACAGCAGTATCCCCAAGCTGCAATAGATGTATTAGTAGAACCAAGATCGAAAAAAGCTTATCGAGTTTGCAAAAATGTTGATGAAGTTTTAGTGTTCGATTTTCAAGATCGCAATAGTTTTGCCGATTATCTTAACTTGTTAGGAATAATACGCGATCGCGAATATGATGCGGTAATTAGTCTCAAAACGACTTGGCGCATTAAATTGCTATTGTGGCTCAATGGGATACCCACTAGAATAGGTTATCAAGATGATTCTGCTCTATATTTATCCAAATCTGTTCCTCGCAAACCAGAGCAATATACTGCCGAAATGTACCACGATTTGGTGACAGGATTTGGCATTCAAACTCCTTGTCCCCCCATGACAATTAATGTCCCCACAGAAGATATTAGTTGGGCAGAATCGGAACAGCAACGACTATCTGTCAAAGATACTGGATACATAATTTTTTGTGACAATCCTTCTATCGAGTCAGGTAATAGTGTTTATCCCATCAAAAGTTGGCAGAAAATTATTGACGATCTAAACCGCAGACAAACAGGATTATCTATTCTTTTGTTGCAAACTAGCACCAATCGCGAATGGGTCACATCCATGATTTCAGCTAACAATAATCTTAAAGCGATCGCTCCTCCTGATGTGGGCAAAATGGCAGGTATTGTTGCAGGTGCTAACTTGATTTTGTCTAACAACGGCACGCCTTTGCAACTTGCTATAGCGACTAAAACCTATAGTTTTGCTTTGTTAAGCGATCAAGACAGTAACGTTATTTCTGCTCGTGAAGAAAATTGTACTGGTATTTTATCGACAACTGATAACTTAGCTGATATTGCACCAGAAACAATTATTCAAAAAATGTGGCAAGAGAAATAAAGAACAAGAAAAACCAAGAACAAGGAGCAAGGAGCATGAAAATAATCAGTAATTGATCGTTTCTGCTCTGATAGCTCCTAAATCTTCGCGTCAATCTATTTACTAGCCAACCTCACGAACGCCTATGATACAAGACAGTTGGGAAACCGAACCAAGTTCCTTTGCTGAAACAGTTCAGTTAGTTGAGAACTTTGTCAAGGGAGAAATTATCCGAGAAACCAAAGAAAAGCAACTTTACTATCACACTATAGATCATGCTTTAGCTGTTAAACGTCGAGCTAATATCATTTTTAAAGCGATCAAACCCACTTTATCAACTAGTCAGCTTTTAATTGAATTAAATCGCTTAGAATATTTAATCGGTTTGTCTGCCATAGCTCATGATATGGTGCAGCAGTTTTCCTTGTCTCCAGAAATTAAAATACCTCGCAAGCGAATCGCTGGAATTAGTGAAATTGCCACGGCTAATAAATTAATTGAATATATTAACAATCTCAATCAAGCATTATTAGATCGGCAGCTTGATTCTGATATTTTATTCACTGACTGGGATATAGCAACTATTAAAGATGCCATTCTAGCTACTATTTGCGATCGCGATCCCCAAGCTGGCAAAACAGCTTATAGCTTTTCTCCCTACTCAATTTATCAACCCTACCTCTATGATTCTCAAGCTAAAAATTCTATCGTCGGCAGAATTATTGCCTTGGCAGATCTAGGTACACTAGGAATAGAAGGTGTCGAACAATATATCAAAGAAGGCATTTTAGTTTTTTTAGAAGATAATCTAGATCTCAAAGACTTAATCTTAAATTGCGATCTTTCAAGTTCATCGGTTAATGAATCAACTAGATTGAGACTGCTTAATATGGCTCGATTCATAGTTAACTTGGCAAGAGAAAGACAAGCTAGATTTGAATTGGAAATTGCAGGATTTGCTCCTCAAGCTCGTCAAATTTTACGAGAACGAGTTTTCATTTACTTAGATAAAGAAAATATTCATAAAATTCAAGCCAGAGTACCCACGGAGGATAATACTAGCCTGGCAGAATTGGTAGATTTCTTCTGCTTAAATAAAAATTTTGATGTTTAATTCTTGTTTAAGAATTATCAATCGCCTGTTGTTTGGCAATAATGAGGTGGCTAATCTTTTGGACAACTCGATCTAATCAACTGCCACCTAATTATTATTCAGTCATGACAGAAGTACTAATTTGAGACTCCTGCCATAGCTGATACAATAAATATTCACTACTGTGGTTCAATTGGCAGACAAAGACTCCTTCTTCACTATCTTCGCTCTGGGCGACCCAAGTACCAGACAAAGAAACCTCTAAATACTCTTCATCACAAGGAGTAACTTCGATTAGTTCTCTTTCTTGTAATTCTACCAAACTCGCTAAATAGGGAGTATAAGCAGGAAGCGCCAAACAAGCAGTACTCGATTCAGTATAAATGCTGACGCCAGCGCGCAAACTAACTAAGACCCTGGCTGCTTTCCATGAGTCAACTGATTCTTGTAAATATTCTAAATAAATTCCGTCTTCTAAATAAGTGATTTTTAACACGATATTCTTCTCTCCTTCAAAATGAAAGTCCTTAAAACAAAAAGTCTTAGAGACTCTGTTTTCTTTGTTTAAATAGCTCCATAACTAAATGTTTCCTATTTCTTGTGGATTGGCATTGATATAAATCACCTATGAACTGTTTTCTGAACCCAGCGACCAACAAAAACAGACAATAAAAAACCCTGCTAGTTAAAATTTTTGAGCAGGGTTAAGTTAATTTTTGTTAAGATAAATACTTGTTTATAAGATGCTTATCTTCCACTTATTTCCCCTACTATTTGGTTTCTGTTCCGATAGATAACTATCTAGCCATGTTCTCCAACCCTTGACATCTTGGGAATTACAAGCTTTGATATGTTTGATTTCTGGTAAATATGCTATTTCGTTGCTATCCTGGAAAAATAAACACTCTTGACCGAACACTACCCACAAACATATATCTGGGCGCGCTATATTGGATGTCAACGGTAAAAGTGATAAAAACAACATTAAATTTCTCGGAAAGCCTTTTCAAACTGCACTTTTAATACTACACTTATATTACCGTATATGTCTAGTATCTAGAGGAAAAAAAATGCGAACCCTAACTCGCACATCTACAACTGAAATGGAAGTTACCAGCATTCGTCTGGAACGCAGTCTTAAAGACAAGCTAAAAGAATTATCTGGCAATCAAGGCTATCAGGCTTTAATTCGAGACATTCTTTGGAACTACGTTCATCAAAAGTCTGGTGACTATCGTCCCCAGTTCGCTCGCTCTGATATTCGCGCTACTGTTGAAGCAACTGCTCGCAAAGATGAAAGCTGCGCCCTCACTGGTAAGCTCATCCAAGAAAACGAACCAATGCTTCTTGGATTTACCATCTACGGAGATTTAGTACCTTTAAGCGTTAATAGCGTAACTGAATAGTATCTTCGATGCTTAGGGGAACTAAGAAGTTAAGAGTTTTTCTATATTCTTATTTATATATATGGTTGCTCCAATTTCTTGGTTCTCCGTCAAGAAACTATCCTTAACCTCTGGGATATTATTTAAGACATATAATTTATCAAATATTTATTACCGAGTTAATTGTTTTTAGAGTAGTTTGCAGTAAAAGAATTTAAAATGAAAAGTATATAAATCCTATAGTAAATTTTTGGCAATAGTATACAGTCACATATTTTACTAATCTAGCTTAAATTTAGAAGGAGCGATCGGACAAGATGACAGAAGCTACTCAAACTATCGAAAGAGGTATTCAACTTACCCCTACAGCTTTCAAGCACATCAAAATGCTGCAAGAGCAACAAGGGGATCGAGAGCTTTGCCTTCGTGTTGGGGTTCGTCAGGGAGGTTGTTCTGGAATGTCTTACATGATGGACTTTGAAGAACCGAATAAAATTCAAGATACCGATGAAGTTTTTGATTATGACGGATTTAGAATTGTTTGCGATCCAAAAAGCCTTTTATATCTTTATGGCTTAGTCTTAGACTATAACAACGCTATGATAGGCGGTGGATTTGATTTTACCAACCCCAATGCTGCTCAAACTTGTGGCTGTGGTAAATCATTTGGCGTATAGAAGCAGATAGATATATCGGTTTAATTAAATATTTTCTTGGACAGACTGGATATATTCAGTCTGTCTTTTGTCATTAGAAAGCTGCCAAATTAAACAAATATCCTATGGTCTAGGAAACTTAGAAGCTGCGGGAAAATATTTTACAGGTTCGTTTTGCAATGCCTTCAACATAAAAGAACGCCATACAGGAGCAGCATAATCTCCCCCTGTGATCCCTTTACCCATACTTTGATAATTATCATTACCTACCCAAACTGCCGTAGCTAGTTGGGGGACATAACCCACAAACCAGACATCTCGTTCGGAAGAAGTCGTTCCCGTTTTTCCTGCTGCTGGACGACCGATATTAGCTTTGTTACCCGTTCCTCCAGGCTCTAATACGCCTTTTAGCATAGTAGTTAAATTAGCAGTCGCCCAAGGGTCGAGAATCTTTTTAGGTTGAGGAGTGTTGTCTAATAGTATGTTGCCTTTACTGTCAGTAACCTGCAAAATAACAGTAGTGTCAGATTGCCAACCATTATTAGCAAAGGTTGCAAAAGCTCCAGCCATTTCTAAAGGAGTTACTCCAATAGAACCCAGGGGTAGGGATATAACAGGCTGCATTGGGCTTTTTATACCCAATTGACGGCAGATCTCGATTACTTTCTCCAATCCTACTTGTTTGCCCAACTTAACCGCAGGAATATTACGAGATTGACTGAGAGCTTTAGAAAGAGATATGATTCCTGCAAAATCTTCTTTCCCGCCATAATTTTGCGGTTTATAAATTCCTCCTGGAACAGGATAGCTGACAGGTGCATCGTTAATTGTCGTTCCTGGGCTATATTTACCACTGGCTAAAGCAGCGTAGTAAACAAATGGTTTGAAAGAAGATCCTGGTTGTCTGCGAGATTGAACCGCACGATTAAATTGACTAGATTTATAGTCAACTCCTCCTACTAATGCTTTGACAAAATGAGTACGAGGATCTACTGCTGCTAATGCAATCTGATCGGCTCTTAAACCCCAACGTCGGAGCATATTATGACTATCTTGGACAGATTCCTCTGCCATCTTTTGAAATTCCATATCAATGGTTGTCTGAACCCTAATACCCCCTTGACGAACTTTCTCTTGTCCAAAACGTTCTTCTAATTCTCTGGTAACAGCTTCAGTAATAAAAGGAGATTTACTCTTACGCCATGCTGTTGGTTTGCCAACTAAAAGTTTTGCTTGTAGGGCTTGTTGTTCTTCTTCTGGGGTAATCCAATTTAGGGTACGCATTCGAGCTAAGACTTGTGCCTGTCTAGCTTTAGTATTGCCATAGTTTAAAAATGGACTATATTGTTCTGGTGCTTGAATTAAACCAGCTAGTACGGCAGCTTCAGCTAGATTTAACTCGTCTGCACTTTTATTAAAATAACTTTCAGCAGCAGTTTGCACGCCATAGTTGTTGTGACCCCAATAGATGTTATTGAGGTACATTTCTAAAATTTCTTCTTTGGAAAAAACTTGTTCGACTCGAATTGCCAGAATTGCCTCGGCTAATTTACGACTGAAAGTACGTTCGCGGGTCAAAAACAGATTTTTAACCAATTGCATCGTTAAAGTAGATGCGCCTTCTGAGACTCCACCTTGTTTGTAGTTGGCTAAAGCAGCACGCGCAATACTATAGGGATTTAATCCATCATGACGATAAAAGTTACTATCTTCGATCGCGACTACTGCTAGCTTAAGATGAGGTGACATCTGCTCTAAGGTAGCAAGTTCTCGGTTAGCTTCTCCATGCAAGCTGGTGAGAAGCCTACCTTTGATATCGTAAACATAGCTGGTTTCGGCAGGGACATAATTACGCAGCACCCTCACATCAGGAAGATTGCGAAAACTAAAGGCTAAACCAACTAAACCACCAGCAGCAACGGCACTGGCAATCATTGTAATGCCTAACACAGTACCTCCCGTAGCTTTGACTACACCAGACAAAAATGATTTGGCGATCGCTTTGGTGTTTTGAGGTTCTGGTTTTTGTAGCATGATTTCAGAAGACACGGTGTTTTAAATCCCTCCTAAGAGCATTACAAACAATGGTTTGAATAATAGGCTAAGTCAGTAGAAAGTCAAGCCAACTAGCACAATGTTGAGTTAGATCGATAATTGTAGCAATACCCACTGGATAATGGCTTAGCTTTAATTGGCAAAAAAAACCTCGGCTGACTAACCGAGGAATATTAATTCAGGAGAAATCAATGTTGACCAGTTTCTTGCTACAAATTTGGTAAATGAGTGACGGAAACAGGTAACATTTGAATTTATGTAAATTAATGTAACAAAAAAGTTATATATTTACAAGGTATTGCAGGATCTAGCTTAGTCGGACGCGCTTCTAGGTAAACTACTACTCAAATAAACTATTGCATCCTTTAGCCAATGATTATCGCAATTACTGCATTGAAAGGAGGGGTAGGTAAAACTACCACGGCAGTTCATTTAGCTGCATATTTTCAAACTCTCGCACCAACACTATTGATTGATGCTGACAAAAATCGTTCTGCATTGGTTTGGTCTAAAGAAGACAAGTTGCCTTTTTACGTGGCATCTCAAGCAGGTGCGCCTGGTCTGATCAAAAAGTTCGATCGCATTATTATCGATACTCAGGCAAGACCCGAACCTGAAGAATTGGAAGATTTGGCTGGGGGCAGTGATTTGTTGATCTTACCCACTACTCCCAATCATTTAGATCTTGATACTACTATTAAGGCAGTCGAGTTACTCAAGACTTTAGATGCCAACTATAAAATTCTGTTGACGAAGGTGGATTCTCGGACAAAAAATGGTCGAGATGCCAGACAATTTTTGGAAGAGGCAAAATTACCCCTGTTTAAGGAGGAAATTCCCCTTTTAGTAGCATTTCAGAGATCTCCCAGTCGCGGTGTTATTGTGAAAGATTTTCCAGATCGTCGAGCAAAGATCGGCTGGAATAGATACAAGGCTGTGGGCAAAGAAATCGTTGCCACTATGACTGATAATTAATATTTGTAATATTTGTTAGGCTTTGTGGGCGATTACAGCATAAAAAGGATCGCCTCCTCCTATTCCCATCATCTGTAGCAAAGGAGGTAAAGTTGATTGTTGAATTATTACTTCTGGTTCGGTAAAACCGTCAACAGAATGAAAATATTTGCGTACTAAGTTTATGCGATCTCGATCAGTTCCATCTCGCCAAGCTGCGATCGCTTTTTGATAAAACATGCGATTGGAAAAGCTGATAATTACTATCCCATTTGGTTTGAGAATTCGATATATTTCTGATAAAACTGCCTCGGGATATTGTAGGTATTGTATCGAAACCGTAATTAAGACTGCATCAAAATTATTATCTTCTAAGGGAAGTTTTGGTTGCTGATTCAAATTTTGCAGAAAATAACGATCTAACTGGGGATTTTTGGCTAATTCCTCTTGATTCATTCCATGACCTTCTACGTGAGAAAATTTTAGGTCTTTGGGTAGATGAGATACCCAACTACTCATCAGGTCTAAAATACGGCTATTGGGTTCTAATTTTTCTCGATAAAGATTAGTCAGGCGATCTATAAATCCATCATCAACATGAGTAACAAAGCGGGGCAATTCGTAAAAATTGAGATCGTTGGCATCGTCCAATTTGCTTCTCTGTTCTGGGCGTAGCATATTCAAAAAAGTACTTTATTATTGAGATGAATTATGTTGAATTGTAACGTTTTTTCTGAAATAAAAGCTAATTTAGCCACAGCATATTGTGTCAAATGGAAAGGTGTCATACTACGGAACATTTTTGAGATTTAAGAGTCTTATTATCAGTTAATCAATCAGTTTACTTGGCAATATCCCATTGAAGAAAAATGTTACCCGATCGAGATATAAACAGTTAATAGTTATTAGCCACAAACTTAATAAATTTGGGTTTAATTATTGGTTTTATTATTTATAATCGCTAGCATCTAAGACTCGTCTGTATCTGTAAATATTGCTTTTTTACCCTGTTCCCGTTGGCTTAAAGCAAACATTTTGAGGTAAGGCGATATCCCTCGTTAAAAACGATAGTAGAGTTCAGGAATTCTCTAAAATGGCAAACCAAGAACATTTAGCATTAATCAAGCAAGGAGTAGACGTTTGGAATGAATGGTACAAGAAGAATAAACGAGTAATTCCTGACTTAGCTACAATAAATCTAAGCGGTTTTAACTTAAGTGGTATTAACTTACAAAGAGCAAATTTAAGAGGGGCTAATCTAAGTCATGCAGATTTAACCAAAGCTCAATTAGTTAATGCTGATTTGGTAGGTGCAAATTTTTTAGCAGCAGACTTAAAAGATGCTAATTTAAAAGCAGCTAATTTAGATTATGTTATTTTTTCTCAAGCCAAACTTAATGCTAAAACTATAATTGCTGCTAAAAACCGTAACGTATGGGAAATTGTTAATAATAAAACTCAAGATAAAAGTTTTAATGGTGCAGATTTAAGAAATTCTAATTTATTTCGCGCTGAATTGAGCAAGGTTGATTTAAGTCATGCCAAACTAGAGAATGCCAATCTTAATAGTGCTAATCTCAATAATGCTTATCTTTTTAAAGCAGACTTGACAGGAGCTAATTTACAAAATGCCGATTTGAGAAATGCTTATTTCAGTCAAGCTAATTTAACTAAAGCTTATCTTAGTGGTGCATTATGTTGTGGAACATATTTTAAAGATGCCGACCTCAAATTTGCTGTTTTGAAAAGGGCTAAATTTAGTCACAAGACCATGATTGACCTTAAATGGCATTCTGTATGGGAAATTGTTAATCGTGGTGCGGCGAAAAAGAATCTTAGTGGCATAGATCTTAGCAATGCCAATCTTCAAGGAGTTAATTTTGCAGAAGCTAATTTAAGTCATGCTAATTTGAGTAATGCCAACTTAAGTCAAAGCAATTTGGATTTAGCTAATTTGACTAATACGGATTTAGCAGGAGCAAATGTCAGTGGTGTGGATCTCAATCAAGCTAATCTTAGAGGGGCTAAATTAAAGTCAGTTATCGGTCGAGATACTCAATTACCTGTAGCGGTTAAACCGATCCAGACAAGTGTAATGGTACAAGAAAAACCTACGACCATACAAACTGTAGCGACTCTTGATCCAAGTCAAGCAGCTTTAGTCGATAGCCCTCAAACCAAACCCAATACTAAAACAAATATATTTGGTTTAGTATTGGCAGGATTAATTACTTCGGCGATCGCAGTATCTTATGTTGTATTAACTCAAAATCCGAATATTTCTTGGCAGGATTTGTTACAAAAGTTGCAGCCTTGGAAAGATAAAGTAGAAAAGTTAATTCCTATTAATTAATTATTATTCAATCAGTTAAACCAGGAAGGGTTAGATCTCCTTTCATTATAAATATCAGATCCAACCCTTCTTAATGACTTTGTTTGTATGGGTAACAGTTATTATTTAGTCGTTTTCCCAACTGTCACTAGAAATTAAATCCCCAATAGGATCGCGTAATAAGTAGTCACATCTTTCCAATTCACACTCGATTGTCACCCATTCACGAGCAGGAATATATTTGCAGAGAGTATATATTGATTGCTGACGGCTAATCAAACCTGTTTCGATTAGTTGTCGTGCTTCGTCTCTTAAGGTGTCAATGGAATATCTAGTAGAAACGCAGGGGGATGCAGTAGCAGCAGTCATGTTTTATCACCGTATATTTAGTAGTTTAAAATTAATTCTCTTGATACCACTATAAACTATCTCGAAGATGATTAACTAACAAAATCTTATTCTTGCTGTATCTAAAATAACAAAATAATTGTAGTATAAGAAAATCAAATAGCGACGTTAATGTTAACTTAATAAATACTAATTATTTTTAATAACTAGAGCTATTTAGAAACCAAAGTTTTGTTGAAAATTGGACTTAAATGCCTCAGAGTCAAGATTATATAGAGCTTTTAAAGCGATCGCTTGAGCTTGTTCCATTTGCCCGTAACTAAATACTAAAGGTAGTTTGTTATCAATAAAATCCTCGAACCACGACAATACATAAGGACTACCGTAAATTACTATTCCTTCTATTTGGTTTTTAGTTGCCAACTGTTGATAAATCTGTCTGGTATTAGAGTTTAAACCCGCATTCCCTCGAAAAGGATTGCCTCGGATAAATATCTGTAACAAAGTGGGGCGAGAATCGAGCAAGATACAGTCGAGGGTGCTGCTGTCTACTATTTGTCTTTGATAGCCAAGCTGTTGAGGAATGGCGATCGCAGGAGTGTTTATATCTAAATAACCTGCATTTAAGATGTCATCTACAATAATTAAGTTGCGAGACTCACTTTTATTGGCAGAAATTAGAGGGAGATTAGCGGTTTGTAATGAATCTTGTAAAATCGATTTAACTGTTAACCTAGATTGGGGGGCAGATATCTCTGGAATAGTATTAGATTCGTCTAACACTTTCTGTTTGGCTTGCCAAATGCGTTCCCAAGATTGTTCGATCTGCTCTCGGTTGATACATCCCGACTTAACTGCATCATAGATTGATCTGATCGCAACTTCTGGATCGTCAGGCATTAATAAAATATCGCTACCCGCTTCTACTGCCATGACAGCTATTTCTTCAGGGGATGCGTACTGGGTAATGCCTCCCATAATTAAAGCATCAGTCACGACTAAGCCAGAAAAACCCAACTCCTGTCTTAATTTTCCCCTAACGATCTCCGTTGAAATAGTAGCAGGTTTATCTCGATCCCAAGCAGGTATAGAGAGATGGGCAGTCATCACGCTGTCTACTCCAGAGGCGATCGCTTTTTGGAAAGGAGGTAATTCTATTCGGGCTAATCGAGCATCATCATGGGGTAAGGATGGCAATTCTAAATGAGAGTCGGTAGCTGTGTCTCCATGTCCCGGGAAATGCTTGGCAGTAGTTAAAACGGGATAAGACTTTGCCCCTTGAATAAATGCCCCACTTAAAGCAGAAACAACTTGAGGAGATTCTCCAAACGCTCGAATATTAATGACAGGATTATCAGGGTTGTTATTGACATCCACCACGGGAGCAAGTATCCAATTAATTCCTATGGCGATCGCTTCTTGCGCGGTTATTCTACCCATCTTCGCCGCATATTTTAGGGCTAACTGAGAATCTTGTTGATAGATTGCACCCAATGCCATTGGTGGTGGAAACCAAGTACCCCCAGGAAAACGCTGTCCGATTCCTTCTTCAATATCTGCTGCGATCAACAAAGGTATGTTTGCCCAAGATTGAAGTTGCCCACATCGCTTTTGTAATTCAATGCTACTTCCTCCTAAAAGAATCACCCCCCCCAGGTTTAATTCTTGTAGCCATTGTTGCAGTTGAGCATTAGAAGCCTCCCAAGCAGGGTAGCGAATTTGATGGTCGAATAAATAGCCAGATGCCCGAACAACAATCATTTGGGCGATTTGCTCTTTTAAAGATAAACTGTGCCAATCTTTGCTCATTAATTATTCAATTACTCTACTATTTCTGGCTTATTTTGTCTTTCCTCACTGATTTTATTGAGAAGATTGAGCATTCCATCTCCTCTTTCTAAAGAGCGATCTTCAATAAACTGTACTGTTGGGGTACGACGTAGCTGCATTCTACTACCCAATTCTTTGCGGACATAATGAACCGAAGAATCTAACCCTTCCATAGTTTCTTCTTTGGCTTCTTCTGTCCCATATACGCTGACAAAAATTTTAGCGTGTTGTAAATCTCCCGACACATCAACGTCAGTAACGCTTACCATTCCCGCACCAACGCGATCGTCTTTTATTTCACTAAGCAACATTTGACTTACTTCCCGCTTGATTAAAGCAGCTACGCGAGCCACGCGACGACTATTAGCCATAATATTTTTATTTTGATAACTGTGGGTGATGTAACTCCATCCTGCAATTACATCATCATTAATTGTATTGTTTTTCTTATTTAATTTTTTATTTCGCCAAACGAGCCAGAATACTAGATTCGGGAAAAGACATTTTTGGGCTTTCTTCCAATAAATATTCTAAAAATGTTTCTGCAATCACCGATAGTTTCTTTCCTGCTAGGCGACATACAAACCAACGCCGTTTAATGGGAAAGTGTTGAAAATCAAGAACAGTGAGTTCTCCCGACACTCTTTCGGAAATAAGGCAGTGTTCTGAGAGGATAGATATCCCCAATCCTCCTGATATTGCTTGTTTAATCGCTTCATTACTACCTAGTTCTAGTTTTACTTTAACTGAAATATTATGCTGCTCAAAAAGCTCTAGGATGGCATCTCTAGTACCCGATCCTTGTTCTCTCATGATAAACGGGCAATTGTTTAATTCTTGGATGTCTAAATTCTTTTTTCCTGCCAAGGGATGTTCCTTTTTCGCTACTACCACCAAAGGATTATTTAAAAATGCTTGGCTTTTAAGATCTATATCTTTATGAGGATTGCTCACTACATATAGATCGTCTTTATTGTCTGACATTCGCTGCTGAATTTCTCGATGATTGGTCACTTTGAGAGCAACATCAATACCTGGGTAATGCTGGCAAAATGAGCCTAGTAGTCTGGGGACAAAATATTTGGCAGTAGTAATAACAGCTAAATTTAACTGTCCTTGTTTAGTACCTTTCAAGTCTGCTACCTTGATTTCAAAATTATTCAATTTCTCAAAAATATCTTGACAAGTAACTAGCAATTCTTTTCCTGCATCCGTTAAATAGAGACTCTTGCCTATTTGCTCGAATAAAGGCAATCCTATAGCTTTGGTCAACTGTTTGACTTGACTAGAGACTGTTGGTTGAGTAATTAATAATTCTTCTGCTGCACGAGTGAAACTACCGTTTCTGGCTACTGTCTCGAAAACTTTGAGTTGATGTAGAGTTGCTTGAATCAAAAGTTTTTGCTCCTGGCTAATTCGATCGAACTTACTTTTTACTATCATATAAATAAATCAATGCTTTTTTAAAAAAATATAGGTATATATATATGCATTTGATACTTAAATAAACTCTAAAAATTAGAAATTAGCCTAATATTATTTTAGATATGTAGATCAGATCGCAAGTAAAAGTTGAACAACTAAATTGATAGTTTCATCATGTTTGATTTTCTCAATCCTCTCCTCAAACGTCATCCAGAACGGATCAAAGCTGATATAGAGATTTATACTTGGGCGACTTGTCCCTTTTGTATTCGCGCTAAATTACTTTTGTGGTGGAAGGGAGCAAATTTTACTGAATATAAGATTGATGGAGATGAAACTGCCCGCAATAATATGGCACAGAGAGCAAATGGTAGTAGAACAGTCCCTCAAATTTTTGTTAACGATCGCCATATAGGGGGTTGCGACGATCTTTATAATTTAGATGCTAAGGATGAATTAGATACTCTTTTAGTTCAGCCAAGTACTTAATTTTTTAGATGTAAGCTGCAAATGTAATGGATAATAGATTTTCTAATATATTCAATCTGACTGAAGATCAAGCGATCGCTTTATTGAAAAAGCCTTTAAATACTGAAGATGGTACATCAGAACGTTATGTGGGTGCGGCACATCTAATTAACTTTCCGACAGAAAGGTCGATTAATGCTCTGATTGAAGCCATAGAAGATCGAGATCCTGCTTTAGAAAATCGTATAGCCAGGCGTAAGGCGTTAGAAAGTTTGGGTCGCTTAAAAGCTGTCCGAGCATTACCCACATTAAGAGCTTGTTTGTCAGATGAGGATGTTCTGACGGTGGAAAATGCGGTATGGTCGATCGGGGAAATTGGAACAGAAGATGAATCTATCCTAGAAGAGATCGCCAATCTGTTAGGCAAACCAAATCAAACTTATCGCGTCATCATTCATACCCTGGCAAACTTTGATTACAAGCCCGCCATTGACAGAATTAAACCTTTCACAAATTATGACGAAGAATCTGTAGTTAGTGCAGCGATCTCATCTTTGGCTCGTCTGACCGAAGATAATAGCCAAATGGGACGAGTAGTAGAGTTTTTACAAAACGATAATATTAATGCCCGACGTGCTTGTATCCAAGATTTAATTGATGTTGAATATTATCCCGCTATATCGGCGATCGCCAAAGCTCCAATTTCGATAGCCTTTCGTTTGCGCGGAATAAGATTATTAGCAGCCAAAGGTATTGGTAAGGGAAAGATTACTTTTGGGGATATTGAGTCGAGTTTGGATCGAATAATTCGCGATCGCCCTCAAGATATTGAGATGGTACACGAATATGACCAACTACCGTCTTTAGAGTTTTTAATTAGAGAGTTATACCATACTGACTTTGGACGTTGTTATTTGGCAGGAAAAACCATTCTAGAAACATATCCAGCCCAAGCACCTGAGGCTCTTTTGAAGACTTATGCAGAAGAAGCTCATAATGACTATGGCGCGCATTTTCATGTAGTTAAATTATTAGGATTGCTCAAACACAAATCTAGTTACGATCTCATAGTTGAAGCTCTACACAATGATTCGCCTCAGTTTCAGAAATCTCGTGCCGCAGCAGCTATCGCCTTAGGAAATATTCACGAGATTCGAGCAATTCCTATTTTGAAAGAAACTTTAAATACTCCCATTTTTGACCTTAAATACGCCAGTCTTTTAGCATTAGAGCAGTTGGGAGAAAGTTGTTGGTCAGAAGTTGCCAACGACCAAAATCTTTTAATTAAAGCTAAAGCTAACTACAAATTGAGTTAGTAGTAATAACCAATAGCAAACAATAAATGAACCTTTGGCAAAATCCTCCCTCTTCACCAAGCCTACAAGACAATCTAGTTCACATTTGGCGTACTAATTTAGATTTATCAGAGCAACTGGTTACAGAGTTAGCAACTTGCTTGTCTAAAGATGAAATAGCTAGAGCAAGCAAGTTTCGTTTTCTAGCAGATAAAAGAAGATTTATCGTTGCCAGGAGTATTTTAAGACATTTATTGGGTGATTATCTCGGAATAAGCCCCGAAAATTTGGTATTTAACTATGGCGATCGAGGAAAACCGCAACTAAAAAAATGTAGCATGGCACATCCCTTACAGTTTAATATCTCTCATTCCCACGAATATGTATTGTATGGATTTACTACTAACCATTTAATTGGAGTAGATATTGAATATTTAAGAAAAATGCCAGATGCATTAAAAATTGCTCGACGCTTTTTTTCCCCCAGAGAATTTCAGTTAATTGCTAGCTTAAAAGACGAACACCAAGAAAAAGTTTTTTTAAAACTGTGGACAGCTAAAGAAGCCTATCTAAAAGCAGTTGGGGTCGGATTATCAGGATCTTTAGCTAGTGTAGATCTTGATCTAGATCGAGAGGAAGACTTTCGTTTATTAGCTATAAAAGGAAATACCATCGCAGTACAAGATTGGTCTATTTATTCTTGTATCCCTTCAAATGATTATGTAGGGGCTGTGGCTATTGAAACTCAACTAACTAAGCAACAGATTAGCTTTTGGAATTGGAATCGAAATTTATAACTACTATTTCCCAACTTTTCTTAAGCAAAACATAGACAAACATAATAAAGTTTAAAATCGATGTTACGATCCCTTATAATTTCTTAATAATATAGTAAATAGGATTTAACAAGAGAGTTTCTATGACGACTATTAGCTTTGTAAAGGAAAATAAAGAAGCGATCGCAGCACAAGGATCTAATTTACGTGAGAAAGCTCTCCAAAATCGAGTCGATATATATACCCTGGGAGGTAAACTAAGGAACTGTGGTGGCTATGGTCAGTGTGCGACGTGTGTTGTTGAAATTGCCGAAGGTATGGACAATTTATCCCCCAAAACCGATTTTGAAAAACGTAGATTAAAGAAAAAGCCTGACAATTATCGTTTAGCTTGTCAAACTTTAGTCAATGGATCGGTCAAAGTAATTACTAAACCAAAAGCTTCTAAGAAGAAATAACTCTAGTCCATGCAGCTATCCTCCTAAGTAATGATATCCTAGATAGGAATGTTGTTTTAAAATCACCCACCTAGGAGCTGCTTTTATATGGAAGTTAACGATCTGGGATTTGTAGCTACTATTCTATTTGTTTTAGTTCCTACTGTCTTCTTACTCATTCTCTTTATCCAAACTGATAAAGACCAAAGAGAAGGTTAATATAATCTAAGAAATAAAATAACTTTTTTTGTAGTTGAGCTACAAAGCAATTATTTGCAGCTGCCTTGGCGATAGATGGACTAGTCGCTTTTCTGGGTTAAGTGCATTATCGCTTTCTGCTCGACTTTTTGTATATATAAGATGTTAGTCAATAAACAGTCAATAAACAATTTATAAGCTATTTAAGTACCTAAGCAAAATTATTTGTATGTTTTAAGATAAAATTAAAGAAACTCAT
>NZ_JADWDC010000107.1 GCF_020640915.1 Waterburya agarophytonicola KI4
TTGAAATAAAAATAATTTTTTACTATACCATAAAAAACTTTTGCAAGAGTTCTTAACTTTAACGCTATGGGTAGATAGCAAATAGGCGACCCTGCTTCAAAACATAAATGCCTAAGCTGACGATAATTAACGTCGTTAGGATGAGCAATCTCATTCATCCCAGGCATAGAAGAGAATTCTGCATCAAACCACTCGCTGTAGCAATCTTCCCCAAGATGATTCTGCCAATGCTCTAAGTTTTCCCTGCAAAGAGTAGACATGGGTAATAAAGCTTTGTCGGCGATCGCTAAGTCACAGTAAGACATTTCATAATCTTCTAGCTGTCCCATTCCCAGTGGAGTTACAAGAATTGAACTCGGCTCAATAAAGTATGTTTGTTCTTCTAATAGGTAGTCTAAATAACCCAAAGGAAACAAATTATCGTTGATGAGCTGGAGAAATTCCAGCTCTCGCTCGGTATACTTCAGCCATTCTTCATCTTCTTCCAAGTTGGGATAAACTGAAGCTCTGCTTTGACTGTATTGCTGGGGAAAATAATAACTGTAAAGAAATAACAATTGGTATCTTAATGCTCTATGTTCCAGATATTTAACAGCATCGCCAATTCCTGAAATGACTAAGCATTGACCCAGAAGTGCGCTCGCTTGTTCGACGGTATTAATTCCAGATATTTGAGTATTTACATTCATTCATATGAGCGGTTTAAAAAGTTGTGTCCGCTCTACTTGCGTTAGCCAAAGTGCGATCTTAAAAAAAGTAAAGATATAATGAAGCGATCGATATATTCGTATTAGTATCGATAAGCTAGAACGCTAAAATAATTACCGTGTTGAGTTATCAATTAGACAAATATCTATATTCTTCTTGGCAAAAGGATACAAGATTCTACATCATCGAACTATGCCAAGACTTGTGGGGTAATTGGCTACTCAGGAAAACCTGGGGTTCGGCAGCAAAGAGAGATTTGGGTCGCTCTATTTCTACTGTTTGTCCCAATTATCAAACAGGGATAGAGCTTTACTACAAAGCTGAAAAACGCCGTTTATCTAGAGGATATGATGTTATATCAGCTAGTTCTCGATCTGACCTCGATCGCAAATCCCTCATAAAAATCTCCTGACTGTAGCAGTTCAAAATCACCAAACAGTAAAGAAATAAATACTTGAGCTATAGACAAAGCAGTTGCTTTGGAGATTTGAGGTAGAGTACTAATTTCTACATTTGATTCAAGACATTTTGTTACTTGCTGGGTCCAAGCATTAATATCTTCGTCATGAGCCAGAGATATGACTTGGGATTCAATTAGATCGAGGTCAAATAAACCTACCGCTTCAGACGAGGTTAAAGATTGAATTTTATGAAATGTTTCTCGTTCATACTTAACTCTACTCTGAGGTTTCAAATATTTTTGTAAAAAAGTAGTGCTTATACTTTGTTGAGTCAGAGAAGCTAAAAATTGACAAAAGCTATTGCCTATAAGAGTATCCGTCAAATCTACATTATCTTGTTGGGCGTTTTCCAAGGCTGCTTCTGCTTGCGCCAAAAGACAAACACTTCCCAGATAAAAAAGCTCACCCGTTCGCCGTAATTTAATTTCATCTTTTATGTGTGATAAATCAATTTTATTTACCTGTTGGATAATATCGCCAAAGGAGTAATCCATTCTTCTTAGTTTAAAATTTTATCGGTAAATACTTTGCTTTTACATTCAGGACAGTCAGCAGGATTCAACCAATAAATTAGTCCGTAACAATCGATCCCATACTCCGTCTCCAGATAATTTAGAAGCTTTATAATATATTCTTCTAGCTCTGGCTGTCTCAATCCCTGAGTATGCTGTGGCAACATCTGGTGAGATAGCTTGTTGCCTTGGTATATTTTAAGAGCGATCGCATGAACAAATTGATTTTCCTTACCGTAAATTTCAAGTTCTGCCCGATATGCTTCTGGTAGTATAGGCTCTATCGTAGCGATACCCTTTTTCTTTGCCGCATTTTGACGACGTTTGGCGTTTACCTTGCCAGGATTTCTCAGGCGATTGCGTTTGATACGACAATTATGCCCAACATAACATTCTGGATGCTTTTCTTTAGCCTCGTCTTCTGTACGGTAGTTCTTGGCACAGTAAAGACAGGTGGGATTGGGTTTTCTGCCCATAAATTGAGAAACATTAAAACATGACTTTTGAATAATAGCGTATTAATTGCATATCATTTTACAGTTGCGTAAAATTAATATTGCCTAAAAGCTCATTTCATAAGCTTTTAGGTCTATAAATACCAATTTCAACCTCTTATTAGAACACTAATCGGATGTTGAGCAACATTTCATACCTAATTTGAATTTTTACTTACATCTCATACATAAGTTACAATCAAAATAAGAAATTCGGGTAATAAACCATGAAAAATACATTTGTGGCTGAGATAGAGGTTCCTAAGTCTAAGCGTAAATCGGCAACTGCCATTCTCAAACGTATAGAATCTCTGATTGCGATCGCTGAACCAGAACATTTGGAGATGCTGCAACGCTCGCTAGAGCCAAAGGTAGTTTCTGATGCTGAGAAGGAATTGGCTAAAAAGATTGCAGGTAAAGATTATGTTGAGGGTAAGTCTTGGGAATTAGAGCTAGCCAATCTCGAACGTTACTATCAGCGTCGTCGAGAATTACTCGAAGGAAGTATTACCTCAAGTAAAGTAGCCGAGCTACTAGGGTGTCAAAATAGAGCTACAGTTCGCGATCGCCGTTTGGCTAATACCTTACTTGGTGTAAAGGATGAAGGAGTTTACAAATATCCTTTGTGGCAATTTGACCCTGAAGGAGACGATGGGGTTATAGATGGGTTGCCAGAGGTACTAGCTGCTTTGGATGTTTCTGATTTTGTTAAATTAAACTGGTTTAACAAACCTCATTTAGCATTCGAGGGAAAGACACCAATCGAAATTCTCAAGCGAGGTAAGGTTGAAGCTTTGGTCACTGAAGCTAGAGCGTTAGGTATTGGCTGGTAATGGTAGTAGTTCATTTACCCCCACCGCTGAGGAGTATTACCCCTGAATTAGTAACTCTGGATCGTAATGATGTGTTGCTACGAATATTTGACCCGACAAAATATGATTCTACTGCCGTTAGTTTTCGTAATTACGGTCCAGTAAGCAGATTCGATCATCACCGACAATACTCTAATAAAATCGATTCCGAGCGAAGTGTTATCTATGCAGCTCCAACTTTATCATGCTGTTTGGTAGAAATATTTGGCGATGGTGGAGTAATTAGGATCGAACAGCAACAGTTAGCTTTTATTACTCTAAAGGATACTTTGAAGTTGCTAGACCTACGAGGATCTGGTGCTATGGCAGCAGGAACGCTAGCTGCTTTATCGTCAATTACTGAAAGAAATATTTCTCAAGCTTGGGGACGTTATTTTTATGAGAATCCTCAACTATACGGTGAGATTGACGGTTTGATTTTTACTGGAGCGCATAATGGGGAAGACGCGGTTTGCTTCTATGAAAGGGCAAAGACAAAAATGGCATCGGCAAAAGTTGAGGTTTTGAATCTGAATCATCCAGATCTAAGAGATACTATCTTGTCTATTGCCAAGAATCACAGCTTAATAGTTAATCCATATTAGAAAAGAACATGGAAATTAAAATTATAACTGTAGAAGAAAATAGGATACCTGAATCGATAAAGCCAGTATTAGTTGTACCTGAATCTACGAGCGTTACATTAGAGAAAATTTTTACTGAGTTTCTTCAATTGGAAGTAGGAGATGGAGCAGCTTCAGCCGATACTATTCGCAACTATCTGTCTCAAACTAAGCAGTATCTGGATTGGTCTAAAGATAACTTATTACTACCACTAGATGCAGAAGTTGAAGATATCAAACTCTACCGACAGTATCTAGTTCAATCTGGCTATCAGAACAATACGATCGCCACCAAGCTCAATATTGTCAGAATCTTTTATAAAGCTGCCTTGACTCATGGACTAATTAAAAGTAATCCCGCAGAAAAAATCAAAGCACCCAAAGACAGAAAAGATCCTGCTGCTCGGATTACTTTCATGGAGGCAGAAGAGTTAAAGTTTTTACTCGACCATATTCAATTTCAACTAGACGAAGCTAAGACTAACAAACAAAGACTGGTGTTGATGCGCGATCGCATTTTAATCGGCATTATGAGTTTAGAAGGATGTAGGACAGTTGAGATGCACCAACTGAAGATAGAGGATATTGTCAGGCAAGGGATTAAAACTGGTTTACAAGTTTCGGCAAAGCGAGCTAGTAGAGTCGTTCCGCTGACGGACAATTTAGCTACTCAATTAGATGAATATTTAAAGGTAAGGCAAAAAGTTTTACGACGAAAAATCAAGCCTATCGATTTTGCCTTTGTATCCTTAAGTAATAATAGTAAAGGCAAACAATTAACTAGACGTAGTATCAGAGCAATTATTGATGGCTATTTAGTTGCTACCAATCTCAAATATACTCCTGGTCGAACTCTTTCAGCTCATAGCTTAAGACATACTGCTGGGACTTTGGCGTTGAGAACTGGTTCGGACTTGAGACAGGTGCAGGATTTGTTAGGTCATGCAGATCCACGAACTACCTCTATTTATGCTCATGTAGGCGATCGCTGGGAGCATAATCCAGGAGCTAGTATCGAAGAAAAGCTTAATTTGTGATTAAAATTATTCTACGCATGGTGTAGATTAGCGGTAAAACCCACAGAGGCTAACGTCTCAAAATAGTCAAATAATTTAATCACTCTCCCACGCTACTTTGCCAATTAGATCTCTTACGCGATCTCGTAATAAATAATCATAACTTTCTAGCTCACACTCAATTTCGTTTCGTCGTTGGACTGGTAAGTAATCACATAAAATTCTTAAAGGTTGATCTAAAGTAATAGTACCAATCTCCAACAAATTGTAGGCTTCTTCTTTGATTATATTTAGGGAATAACGCTTGATGGGTATTGAGATTGCTAAAATCGTAAACATATGTTTTACCTAATTAATCAGATCTCATTTGGATGCAAATAATCAATCGCTTAAATTGACTTAAGCTGTTGAATTAACCATATGCCTTTTTAGTAACATTAGTTACTTATTACTTATTACTTATTACTTATTACTTAATATCTCGATATAACGGTTTCCCCAAGTAGACCAATTGATATGCGATCGCTTTCCATTCCTACTCTGGTGCTTTGCTGTTGGTAGTTTCTTTTACGGATAATCTTCTTCACAAGTTCCTCAAGTTATTAACTTACAACAGAGCTATCAACCCCAATACATTAATGACTAAATGAACGGGGGAAAAGTAAGAAGGAACATAAGGCAAATGGTCGTAACCGCGAATCGTCGCCCAGAAACTCAACAAGATAAAGAACGGGCTTTAGTTCTCTGGTTTGAAGATGTAGGAATGTCGGACGTTTCTCTCGTCGGAGGTAAAAATGCCTCTCTAGGCGAAATGATTCAACAGCTAACCCCCAAAGGAATTAATGTACCTGGAGGTTTTGCGACTACTGCTTATGCCTATCGCTATTTTATCCAACGGGCAGGCTTGGAAAGCAAGCTGCGTAAACTGTTTGCCGATTTAGATGTAGAAAATTTGAGTAATTTGCGATCGCGAGGCAAACAAGCTAGAGCATTAATCCTCAACACTCCTTTTACTCTTGAATTAATTACGGGAATTACCGAAGCTTACATTCAGCTTTGTGAAAGAAATAGTATCGATTTCTCTTACTGCGATCGCTTTGAAGGAGAAGAACGAGAAGTCTGCAAAAAGCATAACTACAACGTTGATGTTGCAGTTCGCTCCTCGGCCACAGCAGAAGATTTACCCGATGCTAGTTTTGCAGGACAACAAGAAACCTATCTCAACGTTCACGACATTCAAGGTGTCTTAGAAGCCTGTCATAAGTGCTTTGCCTCCTTATTTACAGATCGCGCAATTTCCTATCGTACTATTAATGGCTTTGACCATTTTGATGTTGCTCTCTCAGTGGGCGTGCAAAAAATGGTGCGTTCGGATTTAGCAACTTCTGGAGTGATGTTCTCCATCGATACGGAAACAGGTTTTGAAGATGCAGCCTTAATTACTGCTGCTTACGGCTTAGGCGAAAACGTGGTTCAGGGGGCGGTCAATCCCGACGAATATATAGTTTTTAAACCGACTCTAGACCAAGGCTTCAAACCTATTTTAGATAAGCGGCTTGGTAGTAAAGAAATCAAGATGGTCTATGATATGGGCGGTAGTAAGCTAACCAAAAATGTACCCACAACCCAATTAGAAAGAGTTGAGTACGCCATTAATGATGCGGAAATTATACAGCTAGCAAAATGGGCTTGCCAAATTGAAGATCACTATTCCAAAGTGCGTAATACTTACACCCCGATGGATATTGAATGGGCAAAAGATGGGCTGACAGGAGAACTGTATATTGTTCAAGCTCGCCCTGAAACCGTTCAATCTCAGAAAACTAAAAATGTATTGCAGACATACAGCTTGAATACGGCGGGGGAAAATGTTTTAACCACAGGTAGATCTGTAGGCGAAAAAATTGGTGCTGGCGTTGCCAGAGTTATTCTGGAAGTAACTGATATCGATAAGTTTCAGCCTGGAGAAGTTTTAGTTACCAACAAAACCGATCCTGACTGGGAACCAATTATGAAACGAGCCAGCGCGATCGTTACCAACCAGGGTGGTAGAACCTGCCATGCAGCAATTATTGCCCGTGAAATGGGGATTCCTGCGATCGTTGGCTGTAATAATGCTACAAGCAGTATTCAAACAGGACAGGATGTTACTGTATCTTGCGCTGAAGGGGAACAGGGCAAGGTTTATGCAGGTTCAATTCCCTTTACCGTCGAGTCAATTGAGCTAGATAATTTACCTAAAACCAAAACCCAGATTCTGATGAACGTAGGCGATCCTGAATCGGCTTTTGGATTGTCATCATTACCCTGCGATGGAGTAGGTTTGGCGCGGTTAGAATTTATTATCGCCAATCATATTAAAATTCATCCTTTGGCTTTACTCAGATTTGATGAATTAGAAGATAGCAAAGAAAAAATTGCCATTGCCCGTCAAACAATTCACTATCCCCATAAACCTAATTTCTTTGTGGATAAGCTATCGCGAGGTATTGCTACTATCGCCGCAGCATTTTATCCTAAGCCTGTAATCGTCAGGATGTCGGACTTCAAAAGTAACGAATATGCCAATCTCCTGGGTGGAAAGCAATTTGAACCCCATGAAGAAAATCCAATGTTGGGTTGGCGAGGTGCGAGTCGCTATTACGATCCCAATTATCGCGAAGCCTTTGCCCTAGAATGCCAGGCATTTAAACGAGTCCGCGATGATATGGGTTTAACTAACGTAATTCCCATGATTCCTTTCTGTCGTACTCCTGATGAAGGTCGTAAAGTTCTGGCAGAAATGGCTGAAAACGGACTGGTTAAAGGCGAAAATGGTTTGCAAGTATACGTCATGTGCGAACTTCCCAGTAACGTAATGCTGGCAGCCGAATTTAGCGAAATATTTGACGGTTTTTCGATTGGTTCAAACGACTTGACTCAGCTTACTCTGGGACTCGATCGCGATTCTAGTTTAGTATCACACCTATTTGATGAACGAAACCCCGCAGTAGAAGCCATGCTAACTATGGCGATCTCTGTCGCCAAGCTAAAAGAACGTAAAATCGGCATCTGCGGTCAAGCACCGAGCGATTATCCAGAATTTGCTGAATTTCTGGTCAAGCAGGGTATTGATTCCATTAGTCTAAATCCCGATACAGTCTTGAAAACTAGACTCCAAATTGCCGAAGTTGAAGCAAGTATTAATTAATAGTTAGTCCTGAAGGATACCGCTACTAACAAAAAGAGGTTCACAAATGATTAACAAAATTTTCATCGCCGTAGATCGTTCCCGGCACAATAGATTTGTCTTTGATACCGCAGTATCTCTAGCTCAAACTACAAGAGCAGACTTAATGTTGCTGCATATTCTTTCTAGAAAAGAACCAGAACATCCCACAGTCCCAACTTATACTCACTATCCCATAGTAGAAGAAATCAACTACGAAAGATATCAACAAGAATATGCCAAGTACGAACAACATGGCATTGAATTTCTAGAAAATATTACCAAAGAAGCGATGTCTTCGACTAGCTCCGCAATCGCAGCAGGGGTTTCAACTGAATTCACGCAATTAGCTGGCAATCGGGGGCGAATGATTTGCGAACTGGCAAATAACTGGTCGGCAGATTTAATCTTAGTCGGCAGCCGTGGTCTCAAAGGACTAAAAGAAATATTTCTTTTCCTCGGCAGCGTTAGCAATTACGTTACCCATCATGCACCCTGTTCGGTGTTAATAGTTCGTCAACCAGTAGATTTAAAATCAGCTCAGACATCTATAGAAACAGAGAAAAATCAACTCCTGACTTCAAAATAAAGGTATTCGAGATGATAAATAAAATTTTGATGGATCTAATTCATGGTATGTCCTTAATCGATCCTACAGATTTAATTGCTGGGACGGTAGCGGATGCGGGGAAAGATGCAGATATAGTGATTATCACTGCTGGAGCAGCCCAAAAGCCAGGAGAAACACGCCTCGATCTGCTGGGACGCAATGTGGCTATTTATCAAAATATCTTAGGCGATGTCGTTAAATATTGTCCCAATGCCATTTTGCTAATTGTGACTAATCCCGTCGATATCATGACCTACGTAGCTTTTAAAATATCAGGTTTTCCTAGCTCTAGGGTTATCGGTTCGGGAACGGTGCTAGACACCTCTCGATTTCGCTCTTTGCTTGCTAACAAATTAAATATTGATGCTCGTAGCGTCCATGCTTATATCATTGGCGAACATGGTGATAGTGAAGTTCCTGTCTGGAGTACGGCTAATGTAGCTGGTCGAAAATTATTGTCCCAAGATTGGGAACATCTTCAAGAAAGCGATCGCCAGGAACTAACGACGATATTTAATCACGTCAAAAATGCTGCTTATGAAATTATTCAGCGCAAAGGCTATACTTCCTACGCGATTGGGTTGGTTGTAACCGATATTGTCAAGGCTATTCTACGCAGTCAAGAGCGAGTTCTTACCGTAAGCGGTTTAGTAAATGGAATGTATGGTATTGACCACGTATGTCTTGGCTTGCCAAGGGTAATTAGCGACAAGGGCATACTCAAAACCGTAAATTTGGATTTAAGTCCCTCAGAAGAAAAACAGCTTCGTCACTCGGCTCAAGTTTTACAAGAAGTTTTCAGACAGCTCAATTTTTAGTTTGGTATTGCGCTACAGCGAGCAAATTAGTTTTTATTTTCATTAAGAGAAATATCATGAGAACTCTTGCAAAAGTTTTTTATGGTATAGTAAAAAATTATTTTTATTTCAATT
>NZ_JADWDC010000108.1 GCF_020640915.1 Waterburya agarophytonicola KI4
ACAGCTTACTTTTTCGATTATTAGCACTGCTTAATCCTTAAACAAGAAGTATTGAATTAAACATACTAAAAATGTTACTTTTGACCGCGCTCATTTTTCAGCATACAAAGATTTTAGTCTTGTTTATGAGGTAGTCTATTTTGTTAATAATAATGATTACGACCGCTACATGGATGCTCAACAACAAATAAATTTAAAACTTAAACAAGAATTTGAGCATCATTTAATTAAATTTGCCTATCCTACTCAAGTAAATTATTTACAGCATGATTTAAGTTCTGAGAATCTCCAGAAAAATTTGGAAGCAAGTTTTCATAATGGGCGAACAAACTCTTGAAAATCAGGCTGTTCGAGAATTGAACAGCAATCGCTAATTTAATTACAAACTTTTTTAGGCAATAATCATGAAACGTCCCAGCAATATAATAATAGGATTTATCTTAGCCGTGGCAGGAATCTTTCTGACTTATGGTTTAGGGAGAATGTTTTTGCAGGTAATCAAACCCCCTGAAGTAAAAATGGAGGAAGATTTTACTCATTCGAGAACAGGTGAATCAAGATTATACAATCGACGATCAATGTATTGAACTATTATCTTGAACTACTACAGTCAATTTTCTAGTGTCTTCAAAAAATGCTAATTCTCGTTATGCTACGGTATCTGAATAATAGTTGAGAATGGCGCGATCTCGTCCTTGATTTTTAGCTTGGTATAGTGCTTTATCCGCAGTAGAGAGTAATTCTTGCTTGGTATATTGAGAACTAGGAATGATAGCAGCGACTCCCAAACTAAGAGAAACGCGATCGCTCACCAAAGAAGATGAATGAGCAATGTGGAGATCTCTAATTTGCAGTCGAATTTTTTCTGCCACCTGTAAAGCATTATTTCCCGACGTTTGCGGTAGGATAATCGCAAACTCTTCTCCCCCATAACGGGCTACTAAATCTGCGGGGCGATTGACGGATTTTAAGATCGTTTGGGCTACTTGCTGCAAACAATCATCTCCCGCCTGATGACCATAGCGATCGTTATAATATTTAAAATAATCAATATCAGCAATAATCAAACTTAGAGTAGACATTTCTCTCTGTCCCCTCTGCCATTCTTTGGCTAAAACTTGCTCAAAACAATAGCGATTAGCTACGCCAGTTAGACAATCCACAGTAGCTAGTTTACTAAGTTTTTGATTGAGTTCTAATAACTTTGCTTCAGCAGCTTGGCGTTCTTTAATCTCTTTGGCTAACTGTTCATTTTTAGCCTGTAATTCTGCTTTAAGATAGTGGTTTTTTAGCTGATTTTCTATTCTGGCAAGCACTTCCTCAACCTGGAAAGGCTTGGTAATATAGTCATTACCACCAAGTTTAAAAGCCTTAGTTTTACACTCAATCTCTTTATAGGCACTAATAAACAAAATTGGTATGTCTTGGGTATGACAATCGCCTCGAAGAATTTGACAGACAGAAAAGCCGTCCATTTCAGGCATACCAACGTCTAATAAAATTAAGTCTGGAGAAGTAGTTTTTGCCAGCTCTATCGCCAATATACTCCGATCGCATTCCTCAACCTCATATCCTTGGGATGTTAGCATTGCCGATAATAATTCTAAATTGTCTGGTTTGTCGTCAATCGCCAAAATCCTAGCTTGGTACTCTGGTAGTCTTTTCGCTGGAAACATCAATCTTTTCTCTTTTTGAATACTATAATCAATCGGAAATCTTAAAATACTGAGTTTTAATAGTATATCTATCTTTGTTCAGAGTTAATGTTAATAATATTAATTTAAGCTTTTGAAGATTATTGATTATTATTAATTGATTCTCTTGCTATCGATAGATTATTTTTAGGTCGTAAGTTAGACTCTTTTTTTGAACTGGCTAGATAGGATAAATAGCAGCAAATATAAAATTAATTTGCTATTTAATTCTTTAAAATTTCAAAATTGGAGGACATAATATATATGTCAAAACTTAATTTATTAACTAACTTAGGAATTGGTGCCTTACTCTTCTCTACCGTAGGCTTATTTTCAGTCACAGGTAACAATACTCTAAGAGCGCAAGATGCTTCAAGCAACGAAACTATTGAAAATATTGCGGAAGACGAAACAAATTTATATGGTCAGCAAGTCACCGTTAGAGGTGAAGCAGAAAGCATTGAACCTGGAATGTCTTTCGTAATTGAAGAAGAAGGTTTTCTAGAAGGAGACGAGGTTTTAGTAATCAATACTTCAGGAATGATGCTAACCGAAGACTCCGAAGAATTGGGCATTCAAGTAACAGGAGAGCTGGGTACGCTGGTGCTAGCTGATGTAGAACGAGAATACGATCTGGATTTAGACCCCAATCTTTATGTAGATTACGAAAATAAGCCAGTTATCATTGCAGATTCAATAACTTTATCACCCAGTTTAGAAAATCTCTCTGAGAGTCCAGATAATTTTTATGGTCAAGAAGTCGCTATTGAAGGGAAAATTGGTGAAATGAAAGGCGATATGGCTTTTACCATCAATGACGACCAATGGATTGGGGGAGATGATGTATTAGTAATCAACACCACTGGAGAACCAATTCCCACAGAGGACGAATCAGTTGTAGTTACTGGTATGGTTCGACCTTTTATTAAGTCCGAATTTGAGCGAGATTATGACCTTACTTGGGATTTAAATCTTCAAGAAGAAATTGAAGCAGAATACACCGAAAAACCAGTTGTGGTGGTAGACAGTATCTATACCTCTGCTAAAGATGAAGGTGTATTTGAATAAAGCTAACTGTTATTCGATTTTAGTCGGTCTAATGCCCAAATTGAGGGCATTAGCATTTTTTAAGCAGTAGTTGAACTACAAAATGTTCATCCAAACCAAATAGTCTATACCTCGCTGACAAAATAAACCAAACTAGTTATCTTATTCACATTAGAAGATGAATCGACCGACAAAGTTATCTCAAAACAATCCTTTGCCAGACAAGCAAAAATTTGCCAAAATCTTTCGCAATTTAAGCAATGTTAGCTACTGGATTCACTTGGTACTAGGTGTCATATCAGGAGTAACCTTACTACTAGTTTTCTTTAGCCGTAGCGCAACCAACAATAGTGGTATAGGGTTAGGTATTTTTATTGCCATGTTTAGCCTTATGGCATTGGGTTTTAGGGTTTATTGGGCTTATCGTTATCGTCAGCTTGCTAAAAAATTACAAAGGGTAAATCCAGATTTACAACCTAGTAGAACAGAAATATTACAGGTACTCCGCACGGGATTGTTAGCTAGTTCGATTGGACTATTTTTAGCTTTTATCGCTTCAGAAGTTAGTTTAGTCTCCTTGGTGGCAGGTGCGATCGCTAGACCACAAGGTGTTGCGGTATATGAAAGAGAGCAGGTAATTAAAATCGCCGATTTATTATTAATTTTGGCACAGCTTAATATTTTAGGCGCACATTTTTTGGGCAGTGCTAATTCTTTGGGGTTGCTGAGTTGGATCTCAAAAGAAAAAGTATAGTAATTTGAGTATTAACTTCGTGTGTCAAAGCTGCCACTGAAAAAAATCAACTAGATTACCCAGTATTCGATGTCGCCACCAAGAACGTTGTTTCCATTCTGAATAGGTAATTATTTTGCTTTGAGCAAAGCCATTTTCAAAGACGTTTTTAGTACCATTAACTAATTCAGGTTGAGAACTAGCAAGGTCTAATTCTTCATTGTGATCGAAACTGCGGGGATCGAAATTAGCACTGCCTGTAATTGTCCAGCGATCGTCAATTAATAACATTTTGGCGTGAGTCATACTGGGCTGATACTCATAAATTTCGACTCCGCCTCGGAGTAATTTGCCGTAGTGTTCGTAAGAAGCGTAGTAAACGGGTTTTTTATCGCTACGTTTGCTGGTGGTCAAAATGCGAACATCTAGCCCCTTTTGCTTGGCTGCTATTAGTAAGTCTTGAGAGTTGGGATCGGGGAGAAAATAAGGACTAGCAAGCCAAATTCGATTTGTGGCACAGATAATGCTGTTGTACTTTAAAGCTTTAATCGGGGAAAAACGATATTGAGGGTTTGCTCCTGGAGTAACCAACATAGGATACTGTTTATCCTTAACCGAAGTTGCTTGTTGCTCTCGATTAAGGTTTGCCTTACCTCCACCATAAGTCCAATGCTGGGAAAATACCCCTGCTAGATAAAGAATGATATCCCCTTCTAAGCGCATTTCTACATCCAGCCAAGGTTGTCTATCGTCAGATTTTTCCGTACCATCCCAAAGATCGGAAATTCCCGCACCACCTACTAAGGCTACTTGGCTATCAATTAATAATAATTTGCGGTGAGTCCGCCCAGCATAGTCTAAAGGGGCTTTCCATTTAAAAGAATTAAAAAAAGATAGTTTAATACCTGATGCTTGCAAACGTTGCCAGTACTTTGGGGATATATCCTTTGTGCCGTAGCTATCCACAATTAGCCTGATTTTTACTCCCGCAGCAGCCCGTTCGGCGATCGCCACTGCAAAATCATCTGCCCGTTTCCCAGGAGTCATAAAAAAGGTTTCAAAGTCAATGGTATATTCTGCTTTGCTAACGGCATCAAGACGGGCTTGTTGAATTAAATCGGGTTCTGCCCAAAAGTCAGTGACAATCCCTTGAGTAATAAATGAATTGGTGATGCTGGCTAAAGTTGGTGCAAACAGAGCATCTTTAGGATTGGGAGGACAATCTACCTGGTATTCAACGCGATCGCGAAAAGCTCCCTGAAAATAAAAACCGACTAATAAAATTAAACTAATTACGATTAAGGCAATGAATAGCCACCAGAGCAAGGAAGAAAGTATATTCCACATTGGAAAAGACAAGTTATATCTTGCCTGTATAGAATTGCGTTTAATACAATGTCTCGATAATATAAGAATTAATCATCTAGCTATGGTTACAAATAAAAATTGGGCGATCGCCATGATTTAACAAAATATAAACTTTAGTTAGTTGTTGGGGAAATTAACTACTATTAATTTTAAGAGTAAATCAATTACAACAAGCCATAACAACTGCTCTAGTTTGTTGTCGCTACCCATCTTTTTGACCAGATATATGACCGAGCGATCGCCAAATCTAGACCCAACAGCAAATAATTCGCCGACTAAAAAGCTAAGAACCGTGATGCTAATCGACGATTCAGAAGTAGATCGAGCAGTTTATCGACGCTATTTACAAACCGATGCTGAGTATCAATACACTTTTGTCGAAGCGGAAACTGGGGAAGAAGCTTTAGAATTGTATGCCCAGTGTCAACCAGACATTATCTTACTAGATTATCTATTACCCGATTTTGATGGGTTAGAATGGCTTGTTCAATGGCAACGACAGTATAAGAATTTTTGTTCTTTAATTGTCTTGACTGGACAAGGAGATGAAAACATTGCCGTACAGTTTATCAAAAATGGGGCAGCAGATTATTTTGTCAAAGATCGAATTACGCCTGAAAAATTAAAGCTAGCTATCGGCAAAGAGATTGCTCTAAAGAAGCTACAGCTAGAAAAGCAAGATTTATTTGCCAAGTTAATTTCTCGCAATGAAAAGCTAGAACGCAGCAACAGGCTGTACCAAGCAGAAATTGCCCAAAGAGATAAATTAAGCAAAATTATTGCTAATGTTCCAGTAGTAATTTATGCCAAATATGTTGATGCCACATCCAAACAGCCAGGCAAACTATGGTTAGTCAATCAAGAATTTCAACAAATATTTAAGATAGCCGAAGCCGAAGCAATTGGTAAAACAGATCGCGAGCTATTTCCGCCTCATATAGCTGATGATTTTGCAGCAAACGATCGCCTTTTGATTGCCAGCAAACAACCAATAACTACTGAAGAGGAGGTATACCATGCAGATGG
This sequence comes from Waterburya agarophytonicola KI4, assembly GCF_020640915.1. Classification (GTDB taxonomy): domain Bacteria; phylum Cyanobacteriota; class Cyanobacteriia; order Cyanobacteriales; family Xenococcaceae; genus Waterburya; species Waterburya agarophytonicola. Next base: position 5,869 of record NZ_JADWDC010000108.1, read on the forward strand.
AACTCTACACACTTACCTATCTTTTAAGTTTCCTCTATTTAGCGAGGGAGAAATAACCTCAATTGTCGGCATGGCAACCGATATTACTCCTGAAAAACAAGCTCAAACCGAACTTTTGCAGAGCGAAACTAGATTTCGTCAGACTTTTGAACAGGCTGCGGTGGGTATTGCCCATGTTGCCCCAGATGGTAAGTGGCTGAGGGTAAATCAAAAATTATGTCAGATTGTCGGCTATACCAAAGAAGAACTATTATCGATAACTTTTCAAGACATTACTCATCCCGAAGATTTGCACACCGATCTAGAGTATGTACGTCAAATATTGGCGGGAGCGATTTCCACGTACTCGATGGAAAAACGTTATATCCGTAAGGATGAAGCGTATATTTGGATTAATTTAACCGTATCTTTAGTCAGTGATAGCAATGACGAACCCGATTATTTTATTGCGGTAATTGAAGACATTAGCGATCGCAAAGCCCTAGAAGCATCTTTGCAAAAATCTTGGCAACGTTTGTCAAACCTCCATCAAATCGATAAAGCGATCTTGGCAGCAGTTAAACCTCAAGCGATCGCCGAAACGGTAATTAAAGATATTCAAAACCTGCTAACCTGCCAGCGTGCATCAATTGTCACCTTCGACTGGGAACGAGAAACCTCAACTATCTTAGCTACTCAGGGTGTAAAAGATGACGTATTAAATAATGGACTACAGGTATCTTTGGACATCTGGCAAGGCATAATCGATAGATTAGAGAATGAGGATAAGCAGGGTTATATTACTGCCCATCTGAGTCAGTTGCCCAAATCATCTGAAATGGCGATTGCCCTAGAGAACACTAAACTAGACTGTTTTTTCGCATTTCCTCTCAATTCCCAAGATAATTTACTGGGTATTTTGAAACTGTGGTTTGAAGAACCCGAAACTATAACTACCGAAGAATTAACCATGCTGGAGGAAATTAGCAGTCAACTAGCGATCGCCCTCGAACAAGCCCGTTTATATAAACAAACTCAGAACTATGCCTTAGAATTGGAAGCCAAGGTAGCCCAGCGCACTGCTCAAATTGAAGAGATTAACCAAGAATTAAAAGCTTTTACCTATACTATTTCTCACGATCTCAAAGCACCTCTAAGAGCGATTCAAGGATTTGCTTCGGCACTGCAAGAAGACTATGGCGATAACTTGGACGACTTGGGGCAAGAATATGCTGCTCGGCTAATTTCCTCCGCCTGGCAGATGACCCAGTTAATCGAAGATTTGTTGGCATATAGCCGTCTATGCCGCATCGAAATACAGCTTAAGTCAGTCGATCTTGAGGTAATAGTCCATCGAGCGATTGAACAATTGCAGCTAGAAATAGAGCGAACTCAGGCAAATATTATCTTAGTCGAACCCTTATCTTCCATGATCGGTAATAAAACTATTTTGCTTCAGATAGTTAGTAATTTGCTGTCTAATGCGATTAAGTTTGTCCCTCCCAAAGTTCAACCACAAATACGGATCGGGACAGAAATTATCATGGATTCAGCAGAAACTAAGATCCGCCTGTGGGTAGAAGATAACGGCATTGGCATCGATCGCGAACATCAAAAGCGTATTTTTCAAGTTTTTGAACGACTTCACGGCAATGAAGCTTATCCTGGTACTGGTATTGGTTTAGCCATTGTCAAAAAAAGTATGGAACGCTTGGGGGGTAGATTCGGCGTGGAATCTAACCCAGGAAAGGGGAGTCGTTTTTGGATTGAAGGACGACAAAGGTGAAAAGGCATTTTCAATATCTAAAGGATTATTTAAATATCTAAAAACATAATTTAATAGTACCTTGAGTATAATTACTGATGAGGACGATTGCATATATAAGCGAGATTACCCAATCTATTGCCGAGTTTTCCGAGCGATAACAAATGACAAATGTAATGAACCACGAATCTATGCCAATTTTGTTGGTAGAAGATAACTATAACGATGTTCTACTAATTCAGCGGGCTTTTAGGAAGGCAGGCATAAAACCACCAATGTCGATTGTTTCTGATGGTGATGAAGCGATCGCCTATTTGTCCAGACAAGGGCAATATGTCGATACCGAGCGTTTTCCTATACCCTTGTTAGTTTTACTTGATTTGAAATTGCCCCGTCGTTCGGGATTGGAAGTGTTAGCTTGGATACGTCAACAGCCAGAATTAAGACGCTTATTAGTGGTGGTGTTAACTTCCTCTCAGGAAAATTCCGATTTGGCACAGGCTTACGATCTTGGAGCAAATTCCTATTTAGTTAAACCAGTTGAGTTTCAAGATTTTGTCAAGCTAATTGAATTAATTGATGCTTATTGGTTTAAAACCAATCAAATACCTCAGTTTTTTGCTACTTAAATTACTCTAGAAAAGAATTTTTTAGAAACTGAGTTTCAGCTATGATTATTTTGTGTAGCCCTTTTGCAATTCCCAATGAGCGACCCGAAAGTATTAATAATTGATGATAATTCTAGCGATCGCGCTCTAGCCTTAAGGGAGCTTAAGAGACTTTTTCCTCAGCTTCAATACATAGAAATAATTGATGAAAATAGTTTTGCCCAGGCATTAGAACAAGATAACTTCAATATTGTTATTACCGACTATCAACTAGGTTGGACAACAGGATTAGATATTCTGTACCGCATCAAAAAACAAAAGCCTAGATGTCCGATAATTATGTTTACTGGTACTGGTAGCGAGGAAATCGCCGTATCAGCAATGAAGGCAGGATTAGATGATTATGTAATTAAATCTCCCCAGCATTATATCCGCTTGGCTGCTGCGGTACGTTCGGTATGGCAGCGATCGCAACAACACCAAGCTCTAGAAGAATTTAAACAAAGCTATTACCGCTTTTTTGAACGGATTCCATTAGGACTTTATCGTCTCAATCCAGATGGAGAAATTATTGAAGCCAATTCTACTTTAGTAAAAATGCTGGGATATGAACAGCATGAAGATATTCAAGGTCAGAGCATCTTTGAATATCATCTTCAACCAGAAGCTTATCTTTTATGGCAGCAACAACTTAATGGAAAAGAAGCAGTAGCCGAGTATGAAGGACAAATTAAATCTTTAAAAGGCGAGTTGATTTGGGTGCGTCATAATGCTATTTCCGTTAGTGATACTCAAGGCAATTTAACGTGTTATGAAGGGGCTGTAGCGGATATTACTGCTAATAAACAAGCAGAATTAGAGCGAGTAGAACTATTGAATCGCGAACGCAAAGCCAAGGAAGAAGCGGAAACCGTCAATCGGATTAAAGACGAGTTTTTAGCCACCCTTTCCCACGAATTACGTACTCCTCTTAACGCTGTTATTGGCTGGGTTCAACTGCTACGCGGTGGCAAAATGAGCGAAGCCCAAACAACCAAAGCCATAGATGTAATTGATCGCAATGCTAAAGCCCAAAACCAGCTAATTGATGACCTGTTAGATAGAACTCTTGCAAAAGTTTTTTATGGTATAGTAAAAAATTATTTTTATTTCAA
>NZ_JADWDC010000109.1 GCF_020640915.1 Waterburya agarophytonicola KI4
AACGAAACTTTTGTCAAGTACATTTTATACAAAATAAGATGAGCTTACCCTGGTTTTCCTCCAACTATAGTTCTAAAAATTAGCCAGAGAAAGAATAATAATCGAACATATTAATCGTCGTCTAAAAATATTTAAATTATTATCATCCCGATATAGAAATAGAAGAAAAAGAATTAATTTGAGACTGAGTTTAATAGCAGGTATTTATAATTATGGACTGAATTACCGAAGAAAAACAACGATTTCTTCGTAGTTATGCAAGAGGTCTATTCTAAATCAATGTTAACAACAATTTTAATAGTTGAAGATGAAAGTATTGTTGCACAAGATTTACAAGGGATTCTAGAAGATCTTGGATATTCTGCACCAGAAATTGCCGACTGTGGAAAATTGGCTATAGAAAAAGCAGCTAGACTCAATCCTAGTTTGATTTTAATGGATATCCGACTTATTGGTGCAATGGATGGTATTGATGCAGCTGAAATAATTCAAGGAGATTATGATATTCCAGTAGTTTATTTAACTGCTCATTCTGATGCAAATACTTTAACAAGAGCTAAACATAGTTGTCCTTATGGCTATATTCTCAAACCTTTTCAAGAAAAAGAGTTGTACACTACTATCGAAATTGCTCTTTACAAGCACCAAATGCAAAAACAATTGAAACAACGGGCTAATTGGCTGGGTGCTATTTTAGAAAGCATTGGTGATGGAGTAATTACAACAGATATAGAAAATAATATTACTTTTATTAATTGTACTGCGGAAAATATTACGGGGTGGTCTTTTACTGAAGCAATAGGCAAAAAATTACCAGAAGTATTGAGACTAATTTACGAAAAAGATCGTCAAGCTGTTAATATTCCCGTTCAACAAATTCGACAAGCTGGAGAAACTATAACTTTATTAGAGCAAATTGTACTGATTAAAAAAAAACGGACAAGAACTACAAATTGAAGATTCGATTGCTCCGATTTATGATCGCTCGAATAATTTAGACTTAGATCCAACTATTAATAACAACTTTTTAGGTGTAGTATATGTTTTTCGAGATATTAGCCAGCAAAAGTTGATGCTCAAACAATTGCATCGTCAAGCATTTTATGACGATCTGACCAACTTAGCTAATCGTGCTTGGTTTAGAGAAAGACTAACTGATGCGATCGCCAGAATTCAAAGAAATCCAGATTATTTATTTGCTGTTTTATTACTCGATCTCGACCGTTTTAAAATTGTTAACGATACCTTAGGACATGAATTTGGCGATCGCCTTTTGATGGCTGTTGCTTCCAGACTGAGAGAATCAGTACGTCCTATGGACACAGTAGCTCGTTTGGGAGGAGACGAGTTTGTTATTTTACTTGAAAGTATTCATAGTGCCAATGAAGTTTTATGTGTGACTCATTCGAGTAAACCAAAAGCAGTGACAAAAATGCCGATCGCAGGTAAAGTATTGGTTCCAGGGATAGGAATCATCATGGAAATCGACATTAAAGCGATCGCGCAACCCAGGATAATTTTACCTGGAATACTGGTGCAAAGATAAGCTAGGCGAGGTTTGGTAATCTTTTCAATTCTTTTTACCCAAGGAAGACCCATTTTGAGGAATTTCTGGACTGTTTCTAGTTTCATCGAACCTTGGAGTAATTTATCGGGAAATCAACGGCGATCACTCTGCAAATACCTGCTATTTAATTCCGATGTTGTGTGAAGATAAAAAAGCTGGGATTTAAAAGCTTTTAGCCAAGAAAAATGACAAAATCAGTAGCTTTTTTAGGATTGGGTTTGATGGGTGGTGCGATGGCGGGAAATCTAGCGCGTTATGGCTATAAAGTAAAAGCCTGGAATCGAACGAGCGATCGCCCTGGAGTAACTATCGCACGAGAAAATGGTGCAACTATAGCCGACTCAATTAAAGCAGCAGTAGAAGATGCAAAAATTATTTTTAGTTGCGTGGGAGATGTTCCCGATGTAGAAGAAGTCTTGTTAGGAGATGCAGGGGTAATTCACCATGGCCAACCTGGTACTTTAATAGTTGACATGAGTACTATTGGTAGCGATGCAGCCAAGGAAATCGGACAAAGGTTGCAAGCAAACCAACTAAGGTTTATGGATGCGCCTGTTTCTGGGGGAGATATAGGCGCAAAAAACGGTACGCTCACGATTATGGTTGGGGGGAGCGAATCAGACTTTGCCGAATGCAAGCCTCTATTTGCAGCGATGGGCAATAATATTACCCTATGTGGTGATGTTGGTAGCGGACAAGGAGTTAAAATGTGCAACCAAATTCTTTGTTCCCTTTACATGGTGGGAATATGCGAAGCAATGCAACTAGCTAAACATCAAGGCATCGATCCTAACCTGATTGTGGATGTTTGCGGTACAGGAGCAGCAGGTTCTTGGGCATTATCAAACCTGGGTACAAAGATAATCGAGGGAGATCGCGATCCTGGTTTCGCCATCAAACATATTGTTAAAGATTTGCGCTTAGTTCGGGCAATCAATCAAACTTCGGGGGATAATCTTCCTGGTACAGAACTAGCCGATCGCTTATTCAAAATAGTACAAGCAATGGATAACGGTCAAGGCAAAGAACAAGGCACACAAGCTATGATACGAGCCTACGAAGAATCAACAATTAATAATTATGAGTGAAATTAGTAGCGAACAGCATAAAAAGAAAATGCAGCGTCGTAAAGAGGTTCAAGAAGAACGTCTAGCGGACAAAAAAGCTGATAAAGGCTTGATTATTGTCAATACAGGCAATGGTAAAGGAAAAACTACCGCAGCCTTGGGAATGGTCATGCGATCCCTCGGTCACGGTTATAAAGTAGCGATCGTGCAGTTTATTAAAGGTGCGTGGGAACCCGCCGAGAAAGCAGTTTTAGAAAAATATTCAGAACAATTAAACTTTCATGCAATGGGAGAAGGATTTACTTGGGAAACCCAAGACAGAGAAAGGGATATCGAAAAAGCTGAAGCTGCTTGGGTGCAAAGCTTAGAATATATTCTCAATCCTGAATATAGACTAGTTTTGCTAGATGAGGTTAACATTGCTCTAAAACTAGGATATTTAGATGTTAATACCGTCATAGAAGGACTAAAACAAAAACCAAAAGACTCCCACGTCATTTTGACAGGGAGAGACGCGCCAACAGAATTAATTGCGATCGCCGATTTAGTAACCGAAATGTCTTTAATCAAACACCCTTTCCGCGAACAAGGAATTAAAGCACAACCAGGAATCGAATTTTAAGTCATACCATAGTCAACAAATAAAATAGATTGTCTCATTTTTCTTAACACCCTCTTGCTTAATGACTGGTAAAACCATAGATAATAAGATTCAAATCTGGTTGGAACGTATGCTGTCAGCATTGTTGCTGATGGGACAAGTGATCGTTCACATCCTACAAGGAAAAATAAATCGCCGTAATACCCTCGAACAAATGGGAATAGTCGGGCCAGACTCTTTGGCGATCGCTTTAATTACAGCCATTTTTGTGGGTGCAGTTTTTACTATTCAAGTTGCCCGAGAATTTCTTAATTTTGGTGCAGTACAGGCGATCGGAGGGGTTTTAGTCTTAGCTCTCAGTCGAGAACTCGCTCCTGTCTTAACCGCAGTAGTCATTGCAGCGAGAGTCGGTTCGGCATTTGCAGCCGAAATTGGCACGATGAAAGTTACCGAACAAATTGATGCCCTTTACGTCCTAAAAAGCGATCCGATTGACTATTTAGTAGTCCCCCGTACAATTGCCTGTTGCGTTATGTTACCAATTTTGACCATCATTTCTCTAGTCACGGGAACAATTGGTGGCATCATTGTCTCTAGCACAATTTACAATATTTCTCAAGCAACTTTTATCGAATCGATCCAAGACTTTTTACAGATTTGGGATATTATCAGTGCGATGATTAAAGCCGTAATTTTCGGTGGATTAATTGCCATTATTGGTTGCAGCTGGGGACTCACCACCACAGGAGGAGCAAAAGGAGTCGGTCAATCTACTACTACAGCAGTAGTTATGGCTTTAATTACTATTTTTATTTCCAACTTCTTTTTATCGTGGCTCATGTTCCAAGGTTTAGGTCGTCAGTTTCTGAATTAGCCAAAAATTAAGCTAAAATTTGGGTCGTTGTAAAATGGATCTTGTTTCCAAGGTAAGGGATCGTTTAAAAATATATTATCTATAATGGCTACTAATATTCAGATAAATAATTCGCTCGAAGTTGTAGAACTTGCTCCCAACTACAAAATTCCCCTAGTTTTAATCGCGATCGCAATCCCATTATGTTTTTTTTCTATTTGGGCAGGAGGCATAGTAGCTTTGTTCGGTTTGTTTTTAACCATACAAACAGTTTTAATTAGACTACAATTTACCACTCAAGCTCTAGTTGTATTGCGCTCTGGAAAAATACTTAAAACTTTTCCTTATAGTGAATGGTTGAATTGGAAAATTTTTTGGTCGCCTATTCCCATTTTGTTTTATTTCCGCGAAGTTAATAGCATCCATTTTTTACCAATTATTTTCGATCCTAAAACTCTTTTAGATTGTCTAAACAAATACTATCCCCAACAATAACCAATAACCAATGAATTCTGAAATTCCTCCTATCCCCGAATCTGAAAACTCTAAATCAAACTCTACTGAGTCAGGAGATCTGCCATTAGAAGAATCAAAAGTTGAATCTACATCAGATATTGATGATGCTTGGTTAGAGGATGGCGTGGACGATATTATTGACGTTAGTGTTGAGCCTGAAACCGAAATTGAATCAAGCCAATTACAATTAACCAACTCTTCCAATACCGAACTAGATTTATCAGCAACTAACACCATCGAAGAATTAACTCCTGTAGAAACTGATAGGCAACAAAATACAGAAATAGTTGATAATTTGAGCGAATCAGAATTGTTTGTCGATAGCTGGTTGGATGAACCCAAAGCCGATGCGCCTTTAGCCATCGAAGATACTCCTACGAGTGTTCGAGACGAAGAAATAGATCGCTTGCAAGAACAAAAAGCCAGTCTAGAAGATGAAATAGAAGCTCTCAAAACCCAAAAAGAACAAATGCTTTTGCAGCAGGTGAGAGAAGTTCAAGAAAATATGGCGCAGATGATCGAAGAAGGTACTAGGGAGCTAAAAGAGCGCAAAACTAGTCTTCAAATCGAAATTGAGAAACTAGAACGTCGCAAAGACAGAATTAATCAAGAGATGCGAGCTAATTTTGCTGGTTCATCTCAAGAGTTGGCGGTCAAAGTTCAGGGTTTCAAAGAATATTTAGTTGGTAGCTTGCAGGATCTCGCTCGCGCAGCGGATAAATTAGATTTGGCTAAAACTGAAACTCCTCCTCGTACTCCATCTAGGATCGCAAATCGAGATGAAGAGATGGCGACAAATAGAGATAGGAGAAAAATAAGAGATAGAGGAAGAACTAGTAGAGAAAATATAGACACTGGTAACATTGAATATAGGAATAATAGAGACTCTAGAAGTGGCAGAGATAGCAGGAGGAACATAGATAGGGGTTCTGCACCATCTCCATCCCAAGGTCAATTTTCCGAGTCAACTTTTGCCGATCAAAGCAGACGGATTCGTCAGCTGATCGATCAATATCGTAATAACCCCGATTATTATGGTTCTCCTTGGCAGTTGAGACGTACTTTTGAACCAATACACGCTAAAAAAGTCCAAGACTGGTTTTTTGTCCAAGGAGGACGAGGAGCGATCGATAGTATGGGGAGTCGTTTGCAAAATATTTTGGTAGCTTCGGCTGCGGTTTCCATTTTGCATAACATCTATGGCGATCGCTGTAGAGTGTTGGTATTGACCGATACTCCCGAAAATTTGGGGGAATGGCGCAGGGGTTTACAAGATTGTCTAGGAATTTCTCGCAGTAATTTTGGTTCAAATCGCGGCGTTACTCTATTTGATTCTCCTGAAGTTGCTGTGCAGAGAGCCGAGCGTCTGATTGAAGAAAAATTATTACCTGTCATTATAATTGATGAAACAGAAGAATTATTGAACTTATCAGTTTTAAAATTCCCCATCTGGCTGGCTTTTGCTTCGAGTGCCAAACCAACATCTACTAATTATTTATATTAGTAAATTAAATTTGTCTGGGTATTTTTTAAATTGCAAAAAGCCGTTAAACTGTGACTATATATTAATGCAGTGATAAATTATGAGATTTGATTTTATTGTAGGTGGACTACTCATATTGGCAGCTTACCTACTGGGATCGATTCCTACGGGATACGCGGTCGGACGTTACTTAAAAGGTATTGACATCAGAGAACACGGTTCGGGTTCAACAGGTGCAACCAATGTTTTACGTACAGTAGGAAAGCCTGCTGCCTTAGTAGTATTAGCAATTGATTTACTCAAAGGTGCGATCGCTTTAGCTGTAGTTAATTTAGTTTATTCTCTTGCTCCTAGTGGGTTTTTACCTCCTGATTGGCATCCTTGGTTGATTACAGCAGCAGCCCTGAGTGCTATTATCGGACACAGTAAGTCGATTTGGCTCAACTTTACAGGAGGTAAATCCGTTGCTACTACTTTGGGCATATTGCTAGTGATGAATCCTTTAGTCGCTTTGGGCACTGTGATGACTTTCGCTGTAACTTTGGGAATTTCTCGAATAGTTTCTTTGAGTTCAATTTGTGGTGCGATCGCCGTAAATGTTTTGATAGTTGCCCTAAATCAACCCCCAGCCTACTCAGTTTTTGCTGTTTTAGCAGGTTTATATGTAATTTTACGTCACAAAACCAACATTCAGCGTTTGGTTGCTGGTATCGAGCCAAAAATAGGTCAAGCTTTGTAATCTATTAAAAAACTTAATTATTTTCGTAGAGAAAGCCAATAGAATCAAAGCCAAGGGCGATTTGTGGAGCAACACCTTCTTGCCAATTTCCTTCACAACGGCGATCGCAATTTAAAATCAAACGGAGGGAATAACTACGACAATAACCCTCTACTTCCATCCATAAAAGATCTGTTTCTGCTTCGCAATTAATCTTTTCTTCATCCATCAATTCTGCTGACATTTGACTCATGGTATCTACAAGTTGATTTAGCAGACGACAAAAGTCATTAAGTTCGGCTTTGGTTAATTCGATTGCCCAATCTTCTCCGCCGATCAACCCTTGATATTTTACCCCGTGGGGATGCCAGCCAATTCGCCATCCAGCCCCACTTTTCGTCAAACGTTCCAACTTTTTATTCCTATCTAATATTTTAAGTTAGTTAGGTTAGTCTAGTCGCCGATGATTTCTGGTTGAGTCAATTCATCTGACATTTCAATAATCGCTCTAATCACGGGTTTCATAGTAGGATCGTCAAAGCTTTCTAGTTCTTCATAACGACGGCGTTTAGCACGATTGGCTACTTGAACGGTAATACGATAGCGGTTGGAAGCAGCCGACACTAACTCTTCTGAGCGATACATGATGTGGGCGGAGTCGAAAGAACTTTTTCTTTGCATTAAAAGCGATACTCTTTAATTGAAGATTGACAGATGCAGTGATAACCACAAGACTATATCTTAACAAAAAGATGTTGTTTATTAGAGACAAGACGTACCTTGCTTCTACGGTTGTGATGATTTTTGAGATTCTATTACCGAACTCCAATCATCATTTTTAACCGCTGCTTCCAATTTTTGTCGACGCTCTACTTCTGCTTCACTTGGACTGTTATTAGCCGTTAATTCATCAACTAGAGTCGGATCTGCCATTGCTTTGCGTAGCTTGAGTTTTTTCTCTTCGTAGGCTTCTCTTTCTTCTTGAGTCATGCTTGCTTTAGCGGTTTCTCCAATAGTACGCGCCCAAGTATTCCCACCCTCAGAATTACCAGCAGGTGTATAGTCTAACTCTGCCATCCATTCCTTTTTCATTGCTTCCATTGCTTGACGCTTGGGAAACTTAAATGTTTTGACTCGAATATAAGTACAAGTGTCTGTTCCGTTTTGCATGATATGCCCTTCAACCGATCGCAAAACATCTCGCGAATAGCCAATATACTGATAGGTGCGACCGCTATCTAAAACCGCATAAACCCCCGCAACTTTAGTATTTGATGTTTGTTGCGACCATTCCGATATTTTAGCAATAGTCGTTCCATCAAAAGCGATCGCAATAGGAGAATTATCTACGTTATGCTCGTCATCCGAACTATATAAAAAGCTATGTAACCCTTGATGTGCGACGGGAACATTTTGATGTTCTAGAGGGGTGTTGTTGTCAGCCATAATTGTAGTTTGGATAAACGTCATTAATCATCCTAGCTGTCTTGGAGGTGCGTCAGGATATTTGAACAAGAATCGTAATTTACGATCGTTTTGGCTAGAGACAAAGCATCCCTCGTCTGTACTTGTAAAATAATTAAGTAGCTGAAATAAGAGGTAGTAGGAAAAAGTGGCGGGACATAGTAAGTGGGCAAATATCAAACGGCAAAAAGCTAGGGTAGATGCCAAAAAGGGAAAAACATTTACTCAGTTGTCGCGAGCTATAATTGTGGCTGCGCGTAATGGCGTGGCAGATCCCGATGGTAATTTTCAACTCCGCACGGCTATTGACAAAGCAAAAGCTGCGGGGGTATCTAATGAAAGTATAGAGAGATCGCTGGCCAAAGGTGCGGGGACATATCAAGATGATGATGCTATCCTCGAAGAAATTCGCTATGAAGGTTATGGTGCGGGGGGAGTGGCAATTTTGATTGAAGCTTTAACGGATAATCGCAATCGTACGGCTGCATACTTGAGATCGGCATTTACTAAAAATGATGGCAACCTGGGGGAAATTGGTTGTGTTAGTTGGATGTTCGAGCAAAAAGGAGTAATTACCCTCGATGTAGTGGACGAAGAAAAATTATTAGAAGCTTCTTTGGAGGGGGAGGCAGATAGTTATGAAATGTATGAAGAAGAAGGTGCAGAGGTATTTACTAGTGTTACTAATTTAGAACATCTCAATCAAACTCTCCAAAAACACGACTTTCCCATTCAAGAAATAGAATTACGCTGGATACCCAATAATAATATTGAAATAACCGACTCCGAACAAGAACGATCACTGTTTAAATTAATCGATACTTTGGAATCTCTCGATGACGTACAAAACGTCACGGCTAATTTTTTAACCGTGTGACCTAAGAAGATGGGGATGAAAGCGAAACGGACGATAAAGCCTGCGAGAAACCCACAGGAAACGTCCTCCTTAAGAACGTAGTGGTTGAGATCTCTATGACTTGTGCATTCTACCATTAGA
>NZ_JADWDC010000110.1 GCF_020640915.1 Waterburya agarophytonicola KI4
CCTCCTTAACTTCTTTATCTTGCCAACCGTAGGGTACATAAGGAGTTAGACAAAAACCAGTCTCATCTAAATATCTTAAATCTATAGCTCCTAAATCTGATAATTTTTTCAATGCACTAATTATCTGTTTTTTACTCTCATATAATTCTGTATCTGGTTGTCCTCCTACTACCTTTCTGATTCTTTTCCATCTCATTCCCAGACATTTTAAAACTCTTTTAATCGTATCTTTGCTGCTAACAATATCCCACTCTTGCTTGATTTTTTCTTGAACTAATCCTAGATTTTTGGGGTTTTCTTTGACCCATTCTCTGATTTTTTGTTGTTGAGTGGCATCAAAAATTTTGGCTCTTCCTTGCCCCGAACGATTATAAAGTCCTACCAGTCCTAACTTTTCCCAGTTATTGAGCCAATTATAAATTGTGTTACGACTTACCTGAAAGATTCTTATTAATTCGGCAATTTTATATTTTTGATGAGAAAGCAAAATGCAATGGCTTCTTTGTCTGACTTGATAATATTGACTCTGTCGATTAATTCTCTGTAACAGTCTAATCGTATCTTTATTTAAGCCTTTTATGTATCTCATTTAATCGATTAATTTGGCGCGATTGCTCTTTCATTCTATTTTCTTTCTCAAATTTATTTCAAAATATACAAATAATTTTGCTCAGATACTTATGTTGCTAACCTTTGTGCCGACCATCTGCCAAATTCATATCCTAATTCTTGTGGTTCTATTTCAATCGTCTTTAATAATATTTCTATATATTGTTCTGTAGCTTTTTGGTGATTACCTTTCATTCTTTCATCTTTAAGGCTCTCTAGATTATCTGGGTCTGCGTGTACGCACCAATAACATACTTTATTTTTTGAACAACCAATAAAATCTGCAATTTCTTGCTGCGTTTTTCCATCATTCAACAATAACAAAATCAGTATTCTCTCTCTAATGTCTCCATTTTCTTCTCTTTTTAGAGCTTTTTGCAGTTTTTCTTGTTGTTCTGATGTCAAATAGTTTTTAGCTGGCATCTTTGTTCGCGATCGCTCTTTTTTGGCTTTGTTATTATACCCAATCTAAATGCTTAACAGCTTACTCAAGGAGAGCTAGTAGATATGGCAGAACGTTCTCAGCGAAATAAAAGTAATTTAGCGTTAGTACAAAACTTTTTGGAGGGGATACAGATTTATCCAATAGATGAAGAAACAGCCATAAAATATGGAGAGATAAAAGCATCAATATTTAAGCAATTTGCGCCAAAGGAAAAAAGTAAAAGAAGAAAGACGAAAATGATAAATCTTGGATTTGGAGAAAATGACTTGTGGATAGCAGCAACAGCCTTACAACATAATCTGATAGTAGTGTCTTCAGATAGTGATTTTCAAAGAATTAAGGAAGTAGAAAAAGCATTAATAGTAGAATCCTGGGTTTAGGTTTGATTCAAACAAAATTAGCCAAATGAACTTGAGGATGAATCCAATCGAAGTAAGAAGATCAAAGAAATCGAAGGACTTAGAGTAGAGTTTCTTCCTCCTTATTCTCCTGAATTACAGCCTGCTGAAAGATTATGGTCATTATTAGATGAACCATTAGTTAATCAAAGTTTTGAAAATATTGATGAGATTGAAAATATTCTAGCAAAGCGTTGCAATATTCTTAATAATATGCAGAAAGAAATTAGAGATTTAACTAACTATCATTGGTTAAAAAATTGCTAATTAAAGTTGGTTTTGAGAACAGGATTTGGTATAAATTTAAGAACATTTGGTGTGTTGACGGCTAAACTGATTGGCTAATTTCCGTATCGATACTTCTATATGAGTTTAAAGCCTTTGTTGATGAATAACAATTATTTTTTGTCTTAGATCCGATGAGTAGGGTTTCACTTGATTGAAGTATTAGCGATCGCACTTTGAATATCTGAGAATGATTGTCTCACATTGATATGCAAATCGCTGTAGTTTAAATACTATTTCTTTTGCCTATCAGGATGACCAAACCAAGAACGTTCTTCCTCTCCATATTTTTCTTGAAGAACTTGTTCTACATCATCCATATTGCTGTCAGCAGCTACCCAACCGCCTTCTATATCGGGAAAATCTAGTTTACAATTATCACATTTTTTGCCGTCATAAAAACGAATAGGACACCAAAATGATTCAACATTGCGTAACATTTCTGCCCCTAAAGAATATACTCCCGTCATCCAGTCGCAATAAAGACACCAAATCAAATCTTTGCCAATCAATCCTGCAAATTTTTGGCGGCTAACATTAACCCACTCACTGTGTTTGTAATTAGGGAAATCCAGAACCCAAACTAAGACTGGATATACAAGAGCTTCCGCAAATCGAATTACAAAGAAGACTGGTACAGCCAAGGCAGTTGCCCATAGTGCCACATTATTTCTCCACCAACCGAACTTTTGATTAAGGAAACCATGAATACGAGAACCTTGTATTGTTTTACGGTGGACAAATTCATGAACCAAAATCCACAATTCCATAACTAAAAATTGAGCTAATAAAGCAGCTACTATTCCCAACCAGCCGTCAATTATGCCTCCTGCAAGCCAAGGAATCCACAAAAAAAGGGATACAATGACATCTAATCCAGGTGCTTTGGTTAATATCAGCGTCATATCTTTGCCAAACCCACCGAGTCTGGGAATTAAATGGAGAGATGAAACTAAAAGAGTTTCGCTACACAAGACAGCCAGAAAAATCCAAGTAAATATTTGCATCTTTGACAGAAAATTCTAGATAAACATATTGTGATCATTATTCACACTACGGTGATTATAGATTTGTTGCCGAATAAATATCTACTATTTAAGGTTTTTGTTACACTGACTAGTTTTCAAAAAAGCAGAATATAGTTATAGTGCTTAATCTGAAATTAAGTGAGTAATTTCTGTCAAATCGAGAATAGCAGTGAGTTGTAGGGTGGGCAAATAATCAGACTTCAAGTTTGCAATTCAATTATCTATTGCCCACCAAAAAATAAATTAAGTACTAAAATATCTTGCTTCAGGATGATAAGTAATAATCGCTGTAGTAGACTGTTCTGGATATAGCTGTTCGCTTTCATCCATGTACATACCGATGCGTTTAGTATCCAACAAATCCAATTGCTTGTATTGATCTGAAATATTAGGACAAGCAGGATATCCAAAACTATAACGCGAACCTCGATAACGTTGTTGCAGAATATCGCGGATGTTTTCCGACTCTTCTGCTGCAAAACCTAATTCAAGGCGGATTTTAGTATGCGTCCATTCAGCCAAAGCTTCTGCCATCTGTACCGCCATCCCGTGATAATAAAGATAGTCGGTGTAATTATCTGCTTTAAATAACTTCTGGGCGTATTCTGTGGCAACTTCTCCCACCGTTACCGCTTGCATGGGGAAAACATCAAATTGACCCGATTCTTTACTTGCAAAGAAGTCTGCAATACAAAGGCGTTTGCCCGAACCCTGACGAGGAAATTCAAAAGATGTGATGGGCTGTAGGGGCAAATGGCTATTTGCCTCTATCATTTCAGGATCGTAAACATATAGTGTATTTCTTTCCGCATTACAAGGGAAATAACCATAAATTACCGTAGGATTTAATAAATTATCTGCGATAATTCTTTGTTTCCATTTTTCTAAAACAGGATGAACTTTTTTTGCTAAAAACTCATCATAGTCTTCTCTAGATTGTTCTTTAGGCTTGCGGAATTGCCATTGTCCGACAAATAGTGCTTGCAAATCTAGATAGGGGAATACTTCTTCAATAGGGATATCTTCAGATTTTAAGATCTTAGTACCCCAGAAAGGAGGAGTCGGACGATCTATATCCAAAGCTACTGATTCAGAACGCTTAGTATCAATAACCTTTGGTTCGGCTGGTTTACTGACCTCATCCACAAAGATTTTATCCCGATCTTCACCCTCAAAAGGCAATTCAGCCCCCCTCTCCTCGTAGGAAAGGGTTTGGGGGAGAGATTCATCCAAAAATCCTTGAAGATCGTCCCAATTCTCATTAGCCTTGGCTGGCATCAATTTATCCATAAAATGCAAATCTGCAAAGGCATCTTTACCATAGATAACCTTGCCGTTGTAAACATTCTGACAATCTTGATGGACGAATTTGGGGGTTAAGGCTGCACCACCTAAGATAACAGGAACGGTAATACCTTTCTCGTTGAAAGTTTCCAGATTATCTTTCATGAACGCCGTAGATTTTACCAACAAGCCACTCATGGCAATACAATCTGGCTGATGTTCTTCGTATGCCTGAATAATAGTTTCCACTGGCTGTTTAATGCCCAGGTTAATTACCTTATAACCATTGTTAGAAAGAATAATATCAACTAGGTTTTTACCAATATCGTGAACGTCGCCTTTGACTGTAGCAATAACAAACTTACCTTTCCCTCTGTCGTCTGTTTCAGCTTTATCCATGTGGGGTTCTAGATGGGCTACCGCAGCTTTCATCGTCTGGGCTGATTGGAGTACAAAAGGTAGCTGCATTTGTCCCGAACCAAATAGTTCTCCGACAACCTTCATACCATCTAACAGAAAAATGTTAACAATATCTAATGGTGGATACTCTTGCAAGGCTTCATCTAAAGCTTCGTCTAAACCAATGCGTTCCCCATCAATAATATGTTGTTTAAGACGTTCTTCGATAGGTAGATTTTTATCGACTGCTTCAGATTTTTTAACTTTTTTGCCCGCAAATAAAGTAGTAAGTTCACCTAGAGGATCGTAGGTACAGATATCCCCATCAAATTCCCGCTTGTCATAAATTAAGTCATGACAAATTTTTTGGTGTTTGGGATCTATTTTCGAGAGGGGTAAAATTTTGCTGGCATTAACAATAGCTGCGTCTAACCCAACTTGCATACATTCATGTAAGAAAACAGAGTTTAATACTTGTCGCGAAGCGAGGTTTAAACCAAAGGAAACGTTAGACACGCCCAAGAGAACATGACATCCTGGTAACTCTTCTCTAATTCTTTTGGTTGCTTCTACCGTTGCTTTGCCATTTTCGCGATCTTCTTCAATACCTGTAGAAACAGGTAAAGCCAAAGGATCGAAAAAGATTTCCGTTGCGGGAATACCATATTTGATCGCTGCATTATATGCACGCTTAGCAATCTCAAACTTCTTATCCGCAGTACGCCCCATACCATCTTCATCGATAGTACCAATTACGATACCCGCGCCGTATCTCTTTGCTAGATTTAATACCTGGTAAAATCTCTCTTCTCCATCTTCATAGTTGGTAGAATTGAGGATGCATTTCCCACCAGCTACTTTTAATCCCGCTTCCATCTTGGTATGTTCGGTGGAGTCAAGCATTAAAGGAAGGGTGACATTGTTGACTAGACGGGATGCTAGTTCGTGCATATCTCTTTCCCCGTCTCGCCCGACATAGTCTACATTGACATCGAGAACGTGCGCCCCTTCTTTTACTTGAGATTTGGCTAGGGAAACCAAACTATCCCAGTCTTCCTCATTCAGCAATTCTCGGCATTTTTTAGAACCACTGGCGTTCAATCTTTCTCCCACAATCAGGAAAGAATTATCTTGGATATAAGGTTGAGTACTATATATAGAAGCTGCCGAAGGTTCGTAATGGGGATGACGTTCTTTGGGCTTTAAGTCATGAGTCATCTCTGCTAGTTGGGCAATGTGATCGTAACGAGTACCGCAACAACCACCAACTATCTGGACTCCTAAATCTTCAACGAAGTGCATCAAAGACATACGAAGTTCCATCGGCGTAAGCTTGTAGTGCGCTTGTCCGCCAACGTTTTCGGGTAAACCCGCATTAGGTACGCAAGAAACAATAAAGGGAGAGTGTTCCGAAAGATATTTGATATGATCTTTCATTAAATCGGGGCCTGTAGCACAGTTTAGCCCTAAGATATCAATAGGATAGCGTTCTAAGATCGCCAAAGCTGCATCTATTTCTGTACCTACAAGCATTGTCCCCATTTGTTCCATCGTTACAGAAACCATCAAGGGGAGTTTTGCGCCTTTCTTCTCAAATACTTCTGCGATCGCATTTAATGCCGCCTTGATCTGCAATACATCTTGACAGGTTTCAACTAATAATAAATCTACTCCACCGTCATAGAGTGCTGATGCTTGTTCGACGTAGGCATCTTTGAGGCTATCAAAATCTATATGTCCTAAAGTTGGTAACTTAGTACCAGGTCCCATCGATCCAGCAACAAAGCGAGGTTTTTCAGGGGTAGAATATTCTGTAGCGACTTTTTTGGCTAACTGGGCTGCGGTTTTATTGAGATAGTAAGCTTTATCTGCCAGATCGTATTCCGCTAAGACTAACTTAGTTCCACCAAAGGTATCGGTTTCAATTACATCCGCCCCAGCTTCGAGAAAACCCCGATGTACTTGGGCTACTGCTTCGGGTTTGGTGTGGACGAGATATTCGTTGCATCCTTCATATTCCGCACCACCAAAATCTTCGGCGGTGAGGTTTTGAACTTGGAGATTTGTACCCATTGCCCCGTCAAATACTAATACTGGGCGTTCTGGGCTTTTAAGACGATTTAAAAAAAGGTTGTCCATTGCTGGCGACTGCCGATCGACAGGTTAATTTAAGTTAAGTATTATTTATTATATGGTCCTCTTGTCAGAAAAAGGTAGAATTTCTCGTCCAAAGACAGATACACCAAGGAATTAGTCGTCTTTTGGGAAATTAAAAATATTCCCATCATGATTAAGAAACGAAAAGCTAAGATAAACGAAGTTAATTCACATCAGGCGTAGATAATGCTTCGTTTGCAAAATTTAATCTATCATCCCGCTGCCACCCCCGAACCAATTCTGAAAAGTATCAACCTAGAACTTCCGCCACAAAATTTAGGTTTGATTGTGGGCGCAAGCGGATCGGGAAAGACTACGATTCTAGAAATATTAGCAGGATTAGCCGAACCCACTAAGGGGGAAATATTTTGGCGTACTAAAAAACTAAGCGATTTGGAGTTACAGCAACTGGCGGGATTGGTGTTTCAATTTCCCGAACGACACTTTTGCGGTGGTACGGTATTAGAAGAATTGCGCTTGGGTCATCCTGAGTTAGATCTAAAAAGAGTTAAAGATGCCTTAAGCGAGGTAGGATTAGAAGATATATCTCTAAAAACGTCTCCTCACGTTCTCAGTGGCGGACAACAGCGTCGTTTAGCCTTAGCAGTGCAGTTAATTCGTCAGCCTAATGTGCTGATGCTAGATGAGCCTACAGCGGGTCTAGACTGGTCAATGCGAATTCAACTAGCTAAGTTGCTAGCCAATCTAAAAAAGCACTGGACGCTGTTGGTAGTAACTCACGACCCTGGAGAGTTGATTGGAATAGCCGATCGCTGTTGGACAATTGATCGCGGAGATCTCCAACCTATTGAGCCAAGCGCATTGAATAGATAATCTAAAAGCCTATGAGTCAGATCGAAACCAATCAGTTGCCCCAGATGAATCAAATATGGCAACAAACCCTCAACTGGCAACCCAATGCAAATCAAGAGCAACTATTTCAGCAAGTTTATCAAGAGATTTTGGTGGGGAATGAAATCCAAAATCTAACTCGCATTACTAGCCCAGAAGACTTTTGGGAAAAACATCTTTGGGATTCCCTGTCGGGAATAGTCGGTTTGGAAGAACCAGATCTGCAAAATAATTTAGAAATAATAGATATCGGTACGGGAGCGGGATTTCCAGGGATTCCTTTGGCGATCGCGTTTCCTCATTGGAAACTTACTCTATTAGATTCTACCCGCAAGAAAATTACCTTTGTCAACGATACGATCGCTAAATTAAAATTGAATAATGCTACGGGAATAATCGCCCGCGCCGAAGCATTGGGCAGAATTCCAGGCGATCGTCAAAGTTATGATATTGCCATGGTTCGGGCAGTTAGTAAAGCCTCTGTCTGTGCCGAATATGCCTTGCCTTTGGTTAAAGTTGGTGGTTTGGCAATTCTCTATCGCGGACATTGGAGTAACGAAGATACGGTTAATTTGCGATCGGCAGCAGGAAAATTGGGAGCAAAAGTTGAGTTGATTTATCCTTGGGAAACTCCCCTTTCTCAGGGAGTGCGCCACTGTATTTATCTACGCAAACATTCTGGTACATCTAAAGAATATCCCCGCCCTGTCGGTATTCCTGAAAAGCAACCTCTGTAAACATTAAGTATCAAGCAATTAATCTTGCATAGTAATCTTGAAATAGATCGTTTTGATAAGCTATTTAATGTTTTGTTGATGCATATTTTGAACTAGAGCGATAGTAAGGTAAATATTAATTATCCGCGATCGATATAAATCATATTTTTAAAGAGTACTATGTCGAGAATCAAACAAAGGTTGTTAGCTCTATTAATTTTGCTTGCTGGATTAAAACTATGTTTTCCTATTTACAGGCATATATATAAACTCTATATTCGATCTTCCCAAGAGCAACTAAAGGTAGGCTGGGAAATACCCAAAGAAACAGAACAAAATAATTCGCCAGAGCAGTTTGAAAGCCAACATCAACCTCCTCAAAGACTAGCAGATGATGCGGAAATAATATTTGTATCTGGTTATAAATCGGAGCGAAATCTTAATTCGGATAAAGTTAAAGTTAATATCGATCGCCCCTATAAAAATGTATTACTTGTTTTGAGTAGCTACGATCGAGTTAATTGGGATGTAGAAGCTTCTCCAAATACAAATATAACGGGCATTGTTTTGGGTTCAAATCGTTCTTCTACAATAGTAGCCAATACAAACTCAAGAGAAGTATATACTGCCGATTTTCCTTATTCGTATGAAATAGAAAATAAAAATTTTGTAGCCGCCTTAGAGCAGTTAAATCGATGGTTTGAGGTTGATAAAATTGATGCGTTTCGCGGAAGTTATGCTTTGCCTGGCGTGATTTCAATTTCAGAATTAGACCCGATCGATCCCGCCCTTACTTTAGCAGGATATCCGATTGAAAAATCAACAACTAATTCCCAATTCGATTTCTCTAACTGCAATTACGAGTCAGTTAAATGGATGTCACGAGGAGCAATTGCTAGAAGCAAATATATTCGTCCTCAAACGGGAATTGCCGTGTCCCCCGACCGAAAAGAAATTTACAAACTAACCAAGGCTGGTAAGCTTAGACGCACCTAGTTTAGGTTATAATCAGGGAAAAAAAAGAGCGAT
>NZ_JADWDC010000111.1 GCF_020640915.1 Waterburya agarophytonicola KI4
AAGTTATTCGACGAGCTATTCCCGATTTCCAAGACCTCAAAAATGAGCAGTTACCTTTTTTTCTCAAGGTTGATTCAAGATATTATTGCTGAAAAAATTCCTCCCAGACAAGGCAGACATAACCCCAGAGTAGTTAAGAAAACTCGTTCTGAATTTCCGAATAAAAAACCGATTCATCGAGAAACCTCAGTTAGCTCAAAAAAACCTAATTTTGCGATTTTTAACTCTGTTTAGTGCTTAACCGAGAAGTATTGAGTAGTGACTGACTTTTTTAAAGTAGCCTGGGAAAAAGTTTTGGAAATAATTCCTGATTACGATAGCACTGTCTACGCACCTATTTTTAAAAATATTGAAGCTGTCGATAAACAACTAGATTTGCTTGGCTGGAGTGCGGATAAAACCGCGCAGAAAATTGCCAGGGTGATGGGAAAATCTAATCCTAAACCCCGCTATATATTAGCCACAGGGGGAAATACTTTAGTGTTTATGATGAATAAAGTATTACCTACTTGGGTCAGAGATGAATTTTGGAAACGCTTTTACGGAGTGCATAAAATACGTCCAGGTAAAAAAAACAATTTTTCTAGATCGTAGGTTCTCTAAAGTCGATTAATCTGGCGATTTCTTGCCAAATTGTTGCTTGAGAATCATTTAAACCGTGGTCGCTATCTAGTTCGATTAATCTTACTTGAGAATGTCGATCTACATAATCTCGACTAACTTGAATGGGTACGACATCATCATTAATCCCGTGAATAATTAAAGTAGGAAGATTGCGCTTCAATTCCTCAATAGGATAGTTTTCTGCATCTTCTAGAAATTGGTATTTGAGGGGTATTTGTTTGTCTTCTCCATAATGATAGATCGGTAAAAAGCCAGTTTTTTGCCACTGTTCTATTTGATTTGGTTCGAGTCTAGAATACCAACTTTGAGGAAAGCCAAAAGCAGGTGCCAGAAGTATTAAACCCTTAACGCGATCGCATTTCTGGGCTACCCAAGCAGAAGTTAAAGCACCAAAACTAGAACCGATCAAAGTAATGGGAGAATGGGAGTCGGGAAAAGCTGCAATAGTTTGTTCTATTTGTCGGGAGAGGGTGAGGTTACTAAAGTCTCCTTGATTCAGGTCTAAAATATTGAGGTAGAGGTTTTTTTCGGCAAAGCGATCGCGCAAATATTGTGCTTTACTAGATTTAGGACTAGAAGCGAAACCGTGTAAATAAATATAGTGCATTTGATTATAGTTATTCGGTAATTTTCAACTCTTCTAGATTCCAAAAAGCACCACCTAATGGAGTATATTCTATGCCTTTTATTTTATTCCGCACTGCACCAAAAGATTTAGGATTAACCAGATAAATAAATGGAACATTATCCGATACTAATTGCTGTATTTCTGCATAAATAAGCTTGCGTTTCTCTTCATTCAATTCCCTTGCACCTTGAATAAATAATCGGTCTATTTCCTTTTCCCAGTCAGAAACTTTTCTATCTTCGATGGGTTGTTGTCCTGGTGCTGGCTTTTGATTAAACATATGCAAGTTTCCATCAGTAAACCAAACATTTGCACCATTATTTGGTTCGTTTCCTCCTGTTAAACCTAGCATAATACATTCCCAATCTAGAGAGCTACTCAATTTTCCAATTAGAACGTTAAAATTGACAGTTCTAAAGTTTACATCCATGCCAATAGCTTCAAGATCTTCTTCTACTTGATTGCCCATATTTTCTCTGATTTTATTACCTGAATTAGTATTCAAAGTAAACTTAACTCGATTCCCCTCTGCATCAAATAATTGATTTTTATTATTATATTTAAACCCACCTTCTCTTAATAGCTGTTTGGCTTTTTCTGGATCGTAATCATAAGCCTTTAAATTTTCATCGGCAAAAGGAGATTGCACAGAAATAAACGAATGCTGGGGTTGTCCTAGACCTCGATAAATATTTTTTACCATTCTAGGGCGATCGATCGCATAAGCTACGGCTTGTCTAAATTTAAGATTGTTAAACCAGCGAGATTTTTGAGGATCTATTAAAGGCTTGCCATTTCTTTTGCCAGTGTTGAGGTTAAAGGTAATATAGTTCGTTCCATAATCAGGACCACCATTATAAATAGTAAAATTACCTTTTTTTTCTTCTTTTTTCAGTAAAGAAAAATATTCAGGGGCGACATCAACAGAATCTAAACTACCAGAACGAAACTGAATTAAAAATGTATCGCTAGATTTTATAATTTCAAAAATAACTCTTTTAATGTAGGGAATATCTCTGTTGACTAATGCTTTTTTCCAATAGTAAGGATTGGCTTCAAAAATAACTCTTTGAGCAGTATCATAACTTTTTAATTTATAAGCACTACTAGCAATAATTTGTTCGGGAGGAGTATCTACTGTCCAAGTCGAAAGAAACTTTAATTTTCCATCTCGATCTTTTTGTTTAACAGTATCTTCTAAAATATGTTTGGGTAAAATAGATGTTCCCGTAATACCTAAAAATGGGGCGAAAGGTTCGGGCAGAATAAACTCAATCTGTAAATCATTAAGTTGACGAACTTGAGGCAAAGATTTACTTTCACCAATTTTAAAACCATCTCGCGAACTAGCAGGAATCTCTGGATTAAAATAAAGTTGATTATAAGTAAAATCTACATCTTCTGCTGTTAGAGGATGACCGTCAGACCATTGGAGATTTTGTCTTAAAGTAAATACTACTCGCAGTTTATCTTCTGAAATATCCCAAGATTCCGCTAGGGCAGGTTCGATTTTTCCTGTAAGAGGATTTTGAGTTACCAAACCATCAAAAATTTTACTTTCTACAAGACTAGTAGTTGCGTCTGTGGCAATTACAAAATTAAAAGTTTTAGGATCTTCCAGAATTGCTTGGACTAGTTGAGGAGGAAGATCTGGATTTGCCAACAGGCTACTAGGGTTACAGGCAGTGGTAAATGCCAAGGACATTCCGACCAAAACTAGCATCAACAATCTAGTAATTAGAATTCTCCGAGAGTTTAGTAAACCCAAAGCCAATAATTTCCTTTACTCAATTTCACGCCACATTATATATTGCAGTAAATTATCTGGTTAGGATAAGTTATTTTAAATTATGGCAGAGGACATTTCATGAAACACCCGTACATGAGTAATGTCCTAACTGTTAATGATATTCAATGCCCGTCAATAAGTAGGAAGTAATTAATAATTACGATCCGCCAAACTCTTCTTTAAGAAGCTCGTCGTTGTCATCAGCAATGTTTGCCACCAAAGTAACTAAACGAGAAATCTCCCCTGGATACATATCCGCAACGGTGCGCTGAGAAGAAATCATCACCTGATTATCTTTAATACTAAAGCAGGTTTCAAAAGTTCCCGACCAATTCATCTCCAACAAGCGACGCATCAACCCATTTTCGTCTTTGGCTGGTAAGTGAAGCAAACTAGACCATACAGTCAGTAGATCGTCATCGCTTTCTCCTGTAAGCTGAACAAAAACTTTTACACTGCCATACTGAAATTTCCACAGGCTTCCTTGCTCGGTATGGTTTACCATGGCAGTATTGTCTTGGTCGAGACTAGAAATCACTGTTTCTATGATTTCCTGATGGCTGGGGTTTTCTTCAATCAAGTTATCAATAGCTTGAGTATTGTCTTCTTCTAAAGTGGAAATTGGGCTAATCATAATAGCTTTTCTATAGTTAGATTAATGCTGACCGCATTGAATTTAGCATCAAGTCTTGATAATTGCTAACTTTATGCTTATTAATTTTAACTACTTTCAGTAGATCGAAATATAATTTACAGAATTTAACAAAAGGTAGAAAACACTTGTTGACCGAGGATTGGGAGGAATACTCGCTCATAAATTGACTTGATTGCCATTGATCGCGAGATCGCACTCGTCCCTGATATGAAAGAATTAAGGGAAATATTTAAAATATTATTTTTATTAAAGATTGAGTTCGCCAAATAATTAATCATGACTACTTACTATTATGTTGCAGCCAGCCAAAAGTTTTTACTGGAAGAAGAGCCTTTTGAAGAAGTGATTGAAGAACGTATTCGCAACTATCAAGAAAGAAATAAGGAAATTGATTTCTGGTTTATCAAACAACCTGCTTTTTTGGATGCTCCAGAAATGGCGCAAGTCAAAGCAAAAATTCCTCAACCCTGTGCTGGGGTGATTACTACCAACAAGCAGCTATGTACTTGGCTCAAGCTAAGATTGGAATATGTAATTTCAGGACAATTTGAAGCTCCTTCTGATTTTATTCCCCACCCTTTGGCTTCTTTAGAGCAAGTTGCGTAAATCATTAACAATCAAGATCGTATTTTGGGGGATGTCCGCAAGGCTATTCTCCTTTTTTTTCGAGCAAGATCGGTTTTCGTTCTGGGAATATTGGCGATCGCTATGTTGAAGATTAAGCAGATATAAACACACAGAAGATAAAATTAAATTTTAACGAAATAGTTTGAGTCCCCTATCGTACAGATAAAATTTTTGTTTTGTGAGACAACTTTATCGAAGATATGTGAAATATGGGAATCAAAAATTATCAATAACAATCATCGACAAGAGCTTGAATTTTCTATTCTCAAGGGATGCTGTCCCTATTGTTATTCTAAGTCAATTAAATATCATGAATTCAAAACAATAATGAAGTTCGGATTTCAATGTTTGAACTGTGCTGGGGAAGAACACTATTGCGATCGAGACTTGGAAAAGTTTTCTCGCGATTGGAGTTATTATTTGATGAATTTATCCGAATGATTAGATACCAAGCAAAACTTATATTTGAGAACCCTTAATGATTTATAAGGAGATCGCTTGAAAAGTCTTTTCTAAGGAACTTTGATCGACACCATCGAGGGTTTACTTCAGAAGATTTTCTTGAATACTCGATGAATGTAAAACTCTACACAATTTTAAGTTGCCAAACTAATAAAAAACAATTAGTATGGTTATCAATACTGACGAAAAACCATTAAAGCAGCAGTGTAAAAAGTTAAGTCTTGCTACACAGATACTCGTTCTTGGCAAAGAAAGCAATAAAAGCAAGTCGAGTATTGAGTCTGACCCTGACAAATATTATGTAATGTAAAAATGGCAGTCTAAGTATGGATCTGGTTTTTAAGCTATATCAATACTAAACTGAGTTGCATAATTTTATCCAGATTGTCTTTGGTGGAATTCGGTTGTTAGAAAGTTTGGCGTATTTTTTATGCCCAAACTAGATGTAAAATAGTCAAACTGTAGGATCGATATGGACATTTCTCCCCCACTTCTCATTCCTTGCCTGAGCGGAATTTATTTATTGAGCATTCATATTATTTTGAAAATCTGTCAATTCAAAAAAGTCTAAAAAAATGCTCGATCTTTTGATTAATTGAGCGAGATCGATTAGATAATAGAATTAACGTTGCGTGATCGCGGTATGATGACTCTGATGTAATCAGTTTATTGATTATTTAAACATCAGTTTGATACTTGAGATTAGCAACGTTTTTTTAATATATAATTAGCAATAAAAAATTTCGATGGAATGTGAAATTATTAGTCGTGCGGGACAAGTATTAGCCAAAGGAAAGTTAGTTTTAAAACAAGAAGAAGATCGAACTCGGCTTAATTTGGAAACTAGAGGAGGAAAATTAATTGAGGGCGGATTTGTTGGGGAAGATGGAGATTTAGAAGTAGCCAGTGAAGTATTATTTGAAAATTGCTTTGCTACTTGGCGCATGACAGGATTGACTTTGAGGGTAACTATTAAATCTCCCTAATAAAATTATCCTAAGTATTAAATTCTCAATATATAGCCTACTAGTTTGAGGTTGATTCTTGGATTTCTCGAACTGTTTGAGTATATCGACTATCTTCTATCACTACACGAGAATCTTCGGTTGAGATTGGTTCGACTAAATCGATCCACGACTTACATCCACCATAATTATCGTGATAAGGAATAATAACAGGGGAAGCAAGGCGATATACCCGAAGTAGTAAAACTATTAAAGGTTGCTGGGGTTTCCATTTAAGGCGATCGCTTATCATTTGTTCGTTCCAAATATGATAAGGTAGCAATGCTTTTATTTGATTTAGATCCTCAATAGGTAAAATATTGCTAATTTCGGCATAACTTCTTATTTCTACTGTCTTGGGATGCCATCCCGACTCTACTAACTCTACTCCTTGAGCGTATTCTGATTTGAATAAATTGGGTTTTTGATGTTCGTAGGTAGGATACAGCCAAAAGCGATCGCTCTTAACTTGAAATTTGCTTTCTTTGATACCTCCCTTTCGCAGCAAAATAACAGTCTTTCCTGTGGTTAAAGCATCTACGGCGATCGCCCATTCTTTTAAAGCTTTAGTCAATAACATAATTGAGGAATACCAAGTTGAAGAATCAATAAAAATTACTTACTCTACGACTATCCCAATCAATAATAATATTTTTTAATTGGTTTTCTAAACTCCAATCTTTTGGTTGTTGTTTTTTATTCAACCAAGGCGCACCTTCGCTAATCCAGTATTTGCGATAAATAGAAGTGTCATCATAACCATATTCGCATCCACAACAATTACAGACACCAATCGAAAACTTACTTCTTTTTCATCGATTGATTGTGACCAAGGTAAACCACAAACTGGACAATGAGATATTTGCATGTCTTTATTCTATTAAATTTTTGATTGTTTAAAGTTCTAACTAAATTCGCAGAGATATTTAATATTCACTTGTTCGGTACGATAAACGATACTTTCTTGATTGATTATACTAGCTGCACCAGGAGCAACATAAGTGCTGTCATATCCTGTGACGGGGAAGTTACGACTATAGGATTGGGGACAATATTCTTTACCCATAGCAAAATCACACAGTAACATAAATACACGATCTTCATCTTCTCCCGAAGCATTCCAATAATTAGTGGCGTAGTTGAGAGCTTTGGTAGATTGTTGAGATCCATAGATGCCATTGCCAAACATTCTCCCCGTACATTGAACCGCACTAGCAGGGGGTATAATTAAACCTTGTCTGAGGATACTCAAGAGGTTACTGGCTTTTGTACCGTGCCAATGTTGTTTGACGTTGCCAATAGTTCTTTCTTGGGCGGTAAATGCTTCTCTCATGGAAGGGATATCTAGTTTGTATAACCGTCGGAGTTTGTATTTAGCAGCAAGGTGGTTTTGATTGCTAGTAGATTTATATAGTTGATTGATTTGGCGAAAGGTTTTCTTTCCTTCAACGGTGCTTCCTGGTACTCGCTCGATCGCACATTCAAATACTTGTTGTCGATCGCGATCAATTGCGATCGCAGCATCAAGGGCGTTTAAGATTTCGTACTGACGCTGTATTTCTTGAAGAGAGGCAAATTGTGACTCATCTAGTTTGTGTCCCAAATTTTGGGGAATGAGACGCAGATATTTACTCAGTAACTGACGCAGTTTGTAGCTGTTGCTTTTGCGAGTTGCAGCAATTTGAATTAAATATTCTCTGGCTTCGGCGATCGCCTTGGTCGTTACAATACCTAAAGGTGTTTTAAATCCCCCCGTAGCAGGATTATAAGTAATATCTGTTTGGGAAGTAAAGGCGTGAATGTTGCTTTTTACTAGGTATCTAATTAATTCTTTCGATCGCGGATCTCTACCGTGTTTGATTTGTTTGGAAGCGATCTCTTCTAATTCTTCTGGTTTAATGGTGTCAGTTTGTTTTGTCTCCCCCTCTACAAGCTGTGCTTGAGTATATCCTTTCCTGATTTTTTGACGTTTGGTACGCTCAAACTTACTCTGGGCTAGAGCGATCGAACCCAAGCAGTGATGTTTGCACTGTAAAGTATTACCTACTCTCCCCCATTCAGCTAAAAAACTTCCATCATTAAATAGGCTTCCTCGCCATACTTTGTTAGAATTTTCTCCTACTTCTACATATATAAGCGTGCAGGTATCTAGTACCCTCGACGCAGTGATTGTACTCATAATTGTTAAGCTGTATTTAATATAAATAAAGAATAAAAAGGGCAATAGTCATTAAGTAAACAATGCCCTTGTTCCCCAATTAAAGTCGTCTGATAGGAACTTCAACAGTCCCTTCAACGCGGGAACCCCGCGCAACGGGCTGTTTCGCAATTGCCAACCTTATTAGTAATATAGTATTAATTGATCTAAAAGTCAACAAATATTTTATAATCCTCGATTGTTTAGCATCGGGCGATTTTAATGCTATCCTATATTCAAGACCGATCGGTCTTTTGATTAATGTCCAAAGCACAAGAAACCAAAACCCGTATCATTCGTCAATCAGCAGAATTGTTTAACCTTAAGGGTTACGCAGGTTCTTCTATGTCGGATATTATGCAAGCTACGGGATTAAAGAAAGGAGGGATATATAACCATTTTGCTAGCAAAGAAGAATTAGCTTTAGCAGCATTTGATTATGCAGTGAGTCTTTTAACACAGAGAGTATGGAGTGTGGTGAAAACTAAACGTAATGCGATCGACAGACTATTAGCGTTGGTATCTAGTTATCTAACTTATATCGATAATCCGCCGATCGTAGGTGGTTGTCCGATTTTAAATACAGCGATCGAAACTGACGATCTAGATTCCCCACTGCGAGATCGCGCTTTGCAAGCGATTAATTCTTGGCGAGATCTAATTATTCGCATAATTGAAAAAGGAATTAAAAAAGGAGAAGTGAGATCGACTGTTGAACCCGATACTGTGGCGACGATTATTATCTGCAATATTGAAGGTGCAATGATGATGAGTAAATTAGCCAAAAATCCGATCCATATGAGGAGAGCGATCGCACATTTACAAAGCTATATTAAAACTAGTCTGGTTTGAAGCTTAATTTTTTTGCAATCAAAAAGACCGATCGGTCTTTTTGATATACATGACACCAATGAACCAAAAACCTTTAGAAGTTAATCCAAACGTAACTATGAAAAAGCAAAAACCGCGTTTAATCGCGATCGCGATTAGTCATTATTGTGAAAAAGTCCGTTGGGCGTTAGATTATTTTAATATTGATTACATCGAAGAAAACCACGCACCGCCCTTTCATCGTCAATATACATCCCCTTATGGTGGGACAACTGTACCTGTTTTAGTTACAGATAATAAAACCCACCTTCCGCACGTCAAAATGTATTATTTAGAGTTTCATAAAATCAGTCA
>NZ_JADWDC010000015.1 GCF_020640915.1 Waterburya agarophytonicola KI4
CCCTCTCAACTTGTAGACCTTAGTTTAAAAGGGCTTTTCAGATGATTGTCACCCCAAAAACTTAGACAGGGTTTTTATCTGTTTCAAAACTTTATAAGTTCCTTTTAAGGATTAGCTGATTATACAGAATTTTGGAGTTCAAAAAAATCTATCAACCCTAACTATCCTTCGTCTTCAAACTTATAACCCACACCAACTACAGTTTTAATAAAGGTGGGATTTGCCGAATCTGGCTCGATTTTCTTCCGCAACCTTCTAATATGAGTGTCTACGACTCTCTCGTCGCCAAAAAAGTCATTACCCCAAAGCTTATCAATCAATTGGGTACGACTCCAAACTCGACCAGGATAGCTAAGGAAGGTGGCTAACAAGCTAAATTCCAGAGTAGTTAGATCCAATTCATCACTAGAGTTGTTTATCTCTCTTGTGGCAGTGTGCTGGTCTAAATTAACCGTAAAATGTTTCGTACGATAAGTTTGAGAAGTATCTTGTATCTCGTGGCGCAAACTACGGCGTAACAAAGCTCGAACTCTAGCAACCAACTCCCGGGGGCTAAAGGGTTTGACTAAATAATCGTCAGCCCCCGTAGAAAGCCCAATTACCCGATCTATTTCTTCTCCTCTAGCGGTAAGCATCAATATATAAGGATCTTTATTATAAGGTTGTTGACGAATACGAGTGCATACCTCTAGACCATCCAAACCAGGAAGCATCAAGTCGAGAATAACTACATCTGGCTGTTGTTGTTGAAAAATTTTTAATGCCTTCAAGCCATTATTAGCGATATCGCATTTAAAGCCTTCCCTGACTAAAGTTTGCTCGATTAATTGAGCTATTTCTTGCTCGTCTTCAACAATTAAAATTTTCATTTAATTAATTTAAAATGGAATAGTCGATGAGCTACTATTCAGGTATATGAACGATACCGCAATCTGTAAAACGACTAAAAAGATAATTAATACCTTGAATATTACCAGCCCAAAACAATAGTACGCCACGACCACCGCCCCAGATCGGAAAATGACCCAAAGGAGCATCGCGAGAAAAAATACATTGGTTATAAGATCCCAGCCATCCAACTGCTTGACTAAAAATAGACCATTGGTCACGATCTTTAAGATCCAATCCACTATCGATCCAAATACGGGTTTGCGCGCTGAAGCCAAAGCGATCGCCACTATAATTTGCCCAAAGAGCATCAATGATTCTTAAATCTTGACAGGGAAGCTTTTGGAGATCGTTTTGAGAGAGGTAAGTATCTGTTTGTTTTTTACCTGCGATCTTTAAAATCAGGTTAGCAGTTTCCAAATCGGCTGCACGCCATTGTTGATTGACAAGCAAATTATCTAGTTTTTTGTATTCAATACCCGAAGTAGAAGTCAATTGAACGGTTTTTTTATTTTTCAATTGTGAATTAAATTGGCATTGTTGAATTCGCCAAAACAAACGACTTCCAATAGATTGAATACAGCAAAAAACCCCAATACGACAGCCCAAAACTGCGGGTAAATGTCCTGCGGGGGCAGAATCGCGATCAAAAACAAAATTATTATAGGATACCCATTGCTCGTTAGATCTCCAGCCTACTCGATCGCCAAAGCGACAATAGACTTTATAATCTGGGCGAAGTTCTCCGCCAACTTCTAACCAGATGTTTCCTTGGACGCTAAAACCAAAAAGATTTTGACTGTAACTCGTCCAAAGGCGATCGATTGTTACCAAGTCACTCAAAGGAAAACATTCGAGGTCTTCATCTCTTAAAAAACCTGCTTGTTCTCGATTGGCAGCTTTCAACATGACCGCAGCAGTTTCGGCATCGGCTTGTTGCCATTCTTGTCGGGCTAATAAATCTTGTAATTTACTATAGTCAACTCCAACCTCTGAATTTAATTGAACTTTAGGGTTAATAATACGAGTCGGTGGAATAACTGGCGGCAATAAAGATAGCCATTCTTGAATAGACTGGGGACGATCTTCTGGTTCGATTTTCATCCCTTCTAGAATAGCGGAGTTAAAGCGATCGCTTATATTGCTATTTAGCTGTTTTGGAGGAAGTAAAGGATCTGGTTGAGATTTTAAGATTCGATGACCTCTAGTTGTGACTGATTCTGGTCTAGTAGCCGTAATTGCTGCATAAGCAGTTGCAGCCAGAGCATAAACATCCGTATATGCACCCCTTTTTGCTTGTAGATCGTATTGTTCGATGGGTGCAAAACCAGGAGTTAACATCTGAGTATGCGTTTGAGTTAGGTTGGGGATAAACTCGCGGGCTATACCAAAATCGATTAATACTGCTTCGTCGCGATCGCACCTCAGCATAATATTTTGTGGTTTGATATCTCTATGCAATATATCTCGACCGTGAACTATTTTTAATGCTGCACCGATTTGATATACGTACTTTAATATTGCAGATTCTGTTAGAATGCCTTGTTTTTCTAATCTACTGCCTAAGTCTTCTCCTTCAATATATTCCATCACCATCGCCCATAGATTGTCTTCTTGAATTACTTCATAGACTTCTGGAATATAACGATGGTTGCATTTAGCCAATCGCAAAGCTTCATTCAAAAAGTCTTGTTGTAATTTGGCAAATGAGGGATGACTGTCGAAACTATCTTTGAGAGTTTTAATAACAACTAGGCGATCGCGATTATCTTTGGCTTGGTAGGTTACTCCAAAGCCACCGACGCCGATTAATCTTTGGATAAGATACTTTCCACCCTGTAACTGCTGTCCTGTTAACCACATCATTTTGTGCAATCGTAGACTATGATTTCTAGTTAATCTTACATAGATTTGAAACGAATACTTATTTATTGGCACTATTTAAGGTGACTGCCAATTTATCCGCAATACCTTCAATCCATTTTTCATCTTGTTTGGTATAGCTGCGGGGTGCATTTGCGCCTAAAATTAATACTCCTTTGTCCTCAATCGGTTGACAAATAACTCCTTGAGTATTTTCTGGTAAATAATCAAACTCGAATTTACCTGGATATAAATTAAGATTTACCAAATAGACAGGCTGATTTTTAGATAATACTCGTTCGACAATTGCCCCTGGTTTTACTTGAGGATTTTCGCCCAATACACCACGCCTAAGTATCGTTTTGCCATCATAATAGACAACAAGCGATCGCGTTACGGTATTGGTTAATAGTAAATGGGATGCCCAGGCTAACTCTGTCTTAACTGTATCTGTAAGTTCTGGGTCGATTTCTAAACCTGTTTCTCCGACTAAAACAACTGTATCGGGAGTTCTTGCTTGAATTTGTTGCCACAACAAACCGACTAAAATTAAGATTGCACCTTCAATTACGCCCAAAGCATCGGATCTAGCCTGAGACTCGGTAATTTGCGCTGTTAATAAGCGATTAACTAACAACAGCGTTCCAGCTATTCCTCCAGTAAAGAAAGGCAGCAATCTCAATATATAGTTGGTGTCTGGTTTTCGCATTGTATTAATAATCGACAATAAAGATTTACCGGTTATGTCAGATTACCAAACTAGGCGCAAAAATTTTACCTAACATCAATACTTAAATACAATAAACAAGTGAGATATAGAGTCTTGGGCTATATCGTTTTACTTGCCTGTTGATTGATTCTTTTAAAATGGCGGGAGGCGGATTTGAACCACCGACCTTCGGGTTATGAGCCCGACGAGCTACCAGACTGCTCTATCCCGCGTCGACTTAATTAGAGTAACACGCTTTACAGAAAAAAAGCAACGTCCAACTGATATTACTACAATAATTGATCGATCTATACTCTAAAAAGCCTACATATTAAAGGATTTAGCGATCGCCATTGATGCTTGAAATTATGTGATCGCACAACAAAATTAAAACTTTAATTCAAATTAATCTACTAAATTTAATTAATTTGTTTCTTAGAAGTTAATTTGCTGTAATTGCCGATAATAAAGTTTTCCCTCCAAATCTAACCACATCACTACAAGGCAAACCAGTTAATTCTTGTGTAGATTGAATTACTTGATTAGCAGCATCCTCATCCATACCAAAAGTATTAAGAGCGATCGCTTTTACTTTGACTTCGCCAAAAGTCCCCCCCGCACTAGCCACGGTTTCGTAGAGTTTGATTACTTCTGGTAAAGGTGGAATTGAAACATCGGGTAGATCGCGAATGTGCTTTGCTCCTGCACGATGAACTAAGATTAAACCTGTTGGTTGGCTTCCTCTGATTAAAGGCAAGGTAGCTGTTGAACCTGGATGTAGTAAAGAGCCTTGTCCTTCAATAATAATTAGTTCGTTATCTTCTGCTGCATTCATAACCGTTTTTTCTACTGCACCTGCTGCAAAATCAACCCTAACCGCATCCAAAGCAATACCTTTTCCTGCGATCGCAATACCTGCTTGTCCTGTAGCAACAAAGTTCGCTTTAATTCCTGCTATTTTTGCTGCGCGGTGTATTTCTAGGCTGGTAGACATCTTGCCAATAGCCATATCCGTACCTACGGTTAAAATTCTTCGAGCCAAAAGCGATCGCACTTTAGCTGTACCAATACTCAAACCAGGAGGCTCTTGGCGAATATCCCAAATCCATTGTTGGGGTTGCAAATTAGGATATTTTGGCTCAAGTAAAGTATGCAAACCATTGATAATCGATACTCCTGCATCAACTGCAATTTTAATTTCTTTTTCTAGACTGGCAGGTAATTTTCCTCCTGAGGGGGCAATGCCAATTAACAACACATCTGGTTGATATACTAAAGCTGCCTTTGTATCGGCGACAATTGGGATATGGCGATCGATTTGAGTTAATTGGGCTAAAGACTCTCCCGCACAAGAGCGATCTATTATCGCCACAATATCCGTATCGCTGTAGCGTAAAAAAGCTAATCCAGTTTTACCATGATTGCCTTTGATACCATCTTCTAATAAAATTGCTACGCGAGTCTTAGCCGTCAGCATGATGTTTTACTCCTAGTCCCGATCTATTATTGGGTAACAAACGTCCTCCTTCTATAGCTGCGCCCGTGAAAGGATCGTCAATCAGATTCAAATGACTATCTAGATCTAAATAATCCGCATAGGCTGCAAGATGAGCCATAGCAGTATTAGCCAAACTACTATCAGAATAGCAACCAAACATAATTTTTAAGTTACAGGCTCTAGCAATTTTAATTGCTTGCATGACTTCTGTTAATCCCCCTGTCTTCATGATTTTCAGGTTAACTCCCGCCACAGAAGTTGCCAATCGGAGAACATCAGCACTATTAAAACAACTTTCATCAACAAATATAGGTAAAGGCGACCGCTCTGACAAAGCTTTAAGTTTGCCATCGTCAGCGACAGCTAGAGGTTGCTCGATATATTCCACTCCTTGTTGGGCCAACCACTCAGCCATAGCTACAGCATCATCAAAATTCCACCCACCATTAGCATCTATCATCAGATTGGTTTCGGGTGCAAAGGCGCGAATAGCTTCTAACATGGCTCGATCTGCTGCGATACCCTCTGGGCTACCCAGCTTGAGTTTGATTGTTTTAACATCCAAAGTATCTTGCCAAGCTTTGAGTCTTTTAATTGCCTCTTCTGGAGAGCTGATTCCAATGGTGACGGAAATAGGTACAATGCGATCGCGATTTAATCCCCAGATTTGCCACAGGGGTAAACCTGCTTTTTTGCCCAACCAATCATAAAGAGCCATATCAATTGCTGCTTGTGCTGCGGTTGATATATTTGCTTGTTGTAATTTTATACCGATTTCCTGTCTTTGTAGGGGGTGATATGGTTCTAACTGGGGAATAATAGCGGTTAACTCTACTAGCAATCGATCGGAAATATCTTTTGTTTGACTTTCTATAATCGAAAAAGGTGAAGCTTCTCCCCAACCTTCAACACCTTCTTGCTTTAGACGCAACCAAATATTGGTACTTTTTGAAGTTGTACCGCGACTAATTTTCAGGGCAAACTTTTTACGCACAGTAAAAGTTTCAACTGTTATTTTCATAGAACTTATAGATTGAAAAAATAGCAAACTCTCAATAAGCTAATAGTTGTTCTTCCTACAGATTAATTTGTATTTTTGATTACCAATTAAAAGAGACTATCATTTTAAACTAGCTTTATATCCCGGTTGAGTAGAAGAAGTATTCTTCTTAAGACAGCAAGTCTTCTTCCCAAAATAAGACATTTTCCCCAAAAGCGAGGCAATGAATATAACTCAGTGGCTCATCCTATTGCTACAATTAACCACGACTCTAAGGTTATCAGAGTTATCACGATCTATAACTTTAAAACCGAACCTGGAGTTGGAGACAGTGACAGACTGGAGGAACATCCCAATTACTGGTGAGACTGGAAAATTGGTAAATAATTGACAATACGCTCTAGTACAAAAATATCTAAAATCTTATCAAAGAGCTGATTTTAAATAAAATATAAGTAGTACAATAATATTAAAATTACCAAGTATTTTTCAAAATGGCAAAAACCTCAGCAGTTTCTCATTTTGTTGCCGTCAGCGATCTTTCCAAGCCAGCAACAGAGCAAGAAGGAATTTTAGTCGAAGTGTCAGCAACAGGAGGTGATAGCAAAAAAAATCGCGCTAAAGCATTAGATATTGTGCAAGAAATGTGGGAGAAAGAAGAAATTGATGTCAACCGTTTTCCCGATGGTTTAACCCAAGATCATATTTTTTATGTACCATCGGATAGTCCTAAAGTAAAATCGAACAAAGCAGTGTCAGATAGTCAGGAATTGTTGCCCATTGTCCAAGGCGCGCAAGAAATTATTCAGCTAACTAAGTTGCAGCTAGAAGTCCAAGACGCATCGGAACAAGCAGAGCAATATGTACCTATTATTAAGGTTGTTTTAGAGCGATCGCGTCCTCTAACTAGTGAAGAAAAAGAATTAGCCAAAGATAAAAAATATGGCAAAACTATTGAAAAACTAGGCTCGGTAGTAGCAGCACAAGAAGAATTTCAAGAAACTTGTACGGGTAATGGAAGTTTAGTTTTAAACGCGATCGCCTGGCAATTAGATAAAGGTATCGATTCTCAAGTGGATCGAAACTAGGATTAGGTATATTAGGGGCGAATGATAACTCGCCCTAATTTAATTTAAAGGGTAAATATGGGCTGAAAAATTGTTTTGTTTTAATTGAGAGACAAATTTGTCGGCATCTTCTCTATTTTTAAACGCACCCAGGTAAACAAAGACTCCTTGGGGAAAATTCACTAAAGAAACCTGTTTAACTTTTTGTCTTGCTAGAGATAAAGATTGTTCGCCAGTATATTCAGTCAGTACGTAATGATAGGGAGTATTGAAAGAAGATAAGCTGGCAATGTTATTTAAAGGAGCAAGTGCGGGAGGAATCGGTATAATATCTGGGGTTGATTCGACTAGATCTTCTTCTATCGTTTTGATCGCCCCTAATGTGCTGAGATTGAGAGGCATAAATTCGCGATCGCCAAAATGATTGTTACCTATTTTAGTAACAGAAGACTCGACTTGAGGAGGGTTACTAGTATTACGGAAAATAAACCCCGCAGCAATTAGGTTAACTAAAAACAAAATTGAGATCGCGCTAATACCCCAAGGGCTAAAGATACTGTCTATCCAACTTCTGTCTCGATATTCTATTTCATCAGGTTCTAGATTTAATTCGGATAATTCTAATTCGGTTTTGCGTTTATCTAGATCTCGTTCTAATTGGGCATTTAAAAATAATTTTGACGGACTTAATTTGCTTTTTCCCTTATTTCGATAGGGATTAAATATATTAATTGTTCCCGTGGCAAATGGTTTGTGAACAATACTAGATTTTAATTGGGAATTAGCCGATGATTTACTTGATTTATTCTCGCGATCGCTCAACCGTTTAGACGACATATTGCTATAGGATATAGAGCCTAAATTAAACTTAATTTAATAATTGAAGTGTCTAGTTTAACTTCTCTCTGAAAAAACCGCTTCATATCTTTCATCCTCTAATTCAAAGATGATTTGCTCAAGGCGATCTACTATTTGTAGTCATACTTATTTTAGAAGAGCCATAAATAAAAAGCTTTAAGCTCTAGGTTTTCATGAAATTCTGGTAGAATTTCAAACATATATTGCTCTTAACAAAACTTAAAGGAGAACCATACTTTGTCTCATACTATTGCCACTGATATCTGTGAAGGAGTAGCAGATTGCGTTGATGCTTGTCCCGTTGCTTGTATTCATGATGGACCAGGAAAAAACACCAAGGGAACAGAATGGTATTGGATAGGTGCGAACCGTTAGTCTTAAATGGGTCTAAGTACCCAGGGAAAGACTGCTAACTGTAAAAAAATATTACGAACGTAACAAGAATTAACAGTTAGACAACTTAAGGTTCGTGTTGGTGAGGGTAACACCCAAGTCCAACCCCCTGGATGCAAGGGTGAAAGCGCATCCCCATTAATTAAGGTGGTATCTCTAATTGATGAAGCGGGATGTTAAAAGGTGGTAACTCAAAACCTGATTGGGAATCCCATCGAAGCAGCTAACTATGAGTAGAAGACGAACTTTCGTTTGAATCGTCGTAATACCAGACCAGCCAAAACAGGTTGTTAGGCTGGGAACAAAAGTTCACAAGGTTAAAGAATAAGTACTCGAACTTACTTATTTTCAAGGGAAACAGATCTATCCTTGTTTCCTGGCATCCATAACAAAACCTTCGGCGAATAGA
Source organism: Waterburya agarophytonicola KI4 (assembly GCF_020640915.1). Lineage (GTDB taxonomy): Bacteria > Cyanobacteriota > Cyanobacteriia > Cyanobacteriales > Xenococcaceae > Waterburya > Waterburya agarophytonicola. Next base: position 8,686 of record NZ_JADWDC010000015.1, read on the forward strand.
AAGACTCTAAAGTTAGAAACCAACGAATCTTAGGAACGGTGTAACCTCTGTAAGGCTCTCATCTTGGTCGAATAAGTTGAGTAGTAACCAGCGCAAGCCTTACAAGGGAAGGATAGAGTCAGAAGCGAATGTCTGGGGTAATGCCCAGGATATGCTGACAGACTCACGATGAGATGAAAGATAAAGTCTGTAGTAAAAGTAAAAAAGTCATGAACACGGCAAAACCGATGTATGAATGGAATACCCTCCCCTGGCATCAGCTAGACAAGCAGGTATTCAAGCTTCAAAAAAGAATTTATCAAGCTTCTGAACGTGGAGAAGTCAAAGTAGTACGCAGACTCCAAAAACTTCTGATTAGCTCATGGTCAGCCAAAGCAGTCGCAGTCAGGAAAGTCACACAGGATAACCAAGGAAAGAAAACTGCTGGAGTTGATGGAATTAAAGCCCTCACTCCTTACAAAAGGATGAAACTGGTCAAAAATCTTCAAATTGAAGATAAATCTAAACCTACCCGTAGAATTTGGATACCAAAACCAGGAAAAACCGAAAAAGCGGATACGACCCCGTGCCGACGTAAGGCGCAAGACAAAGGCTTTAGCCGCATGTACGCGCACCAAGCACGCCCTTTAGAAATACCTAGCATTTATGAAAGAGCTAAACAGGCTCTGGTAAAAATGGCTCTAGAACCAGAATGGGAAGCAAAATTTGAGAGCAACTCGTATGGATTTAGACCAGGACGTTCCTGTCATGACGCAATTGGAGCAATCCATAAATCACTGGCGCAAAAAGCAAAATATATCTTAGATGCGGATATATCTAAATGCTTTGATAAAATTGACCATCAAAAACTATTAGAGAAAATAAACACATCTCCCACGATAACTCGGCAAATTAAAGCTTGGTTCAAGTCGGGAGTAATCGACAAGGGTACATTATTTCCAACTAAGGAAGGAACGCCCCAAGGTGGCGTAGTTTCCACTTTGTTAGCCAATATAGCATTACACGGAATGGAAGACCTCATTAGGAAATCGTTCCCTGATAGAAATGGCTACAAAAATGGAAAGTATTGGAGTATTCCAACACCAAACCTAATACGATATGCGGAAGACTTTGTAGTCTTACATAAAGACATCGAAGTGGTCAGACAGTGTAAATCTTTAATAGAAACATGGCTAAAAGATATAGGACTAGAGTTAAAACCAGAAAAAACTCGAATAAGCCACAGTCTCGAAGAATACGAAGGAAACACAGGATTTGATTTCTTAGGTTTTCACATCCAGCATTACCGTGCAGGAAAGTACAAATCAGGACGTAGCTCACAAAGGAAACCGCTGGGTCACAAACTTCTAATAAAACCCTCAAAACAAAGTATTAAAAAACACCTAACGAAAATTGAAGATGTAATTGATAAACATCGGGCATCTAAGACTGAGAAAGTTATTGGTCTGCTTAATCCGATTATCAGAGGGTGGTGCAATTACTTTAGAGGAGTAATCAGCAGTGAGACATTTAAACTTCTAGACCATTTAACATATCTAAAACTCAGAAGATGGGCTAACAAAAGACACCCCAATAAAGGTAAGAAATGGGTTAAGAGTAAATACTGGAAATCCATAGAAAATCGAAATTGGGTATTCTCGGAAACCTATAAAAATGAAGTTACCTATACACTAATTAACCACTCGGATACTAAAATTATTCGTCACGTTAAGGTCAAAGGAAAAAAGTCTCCTTATGACGGTGATTTCGTTTACTGGAGTCAAAGATTAGGCACATATCCAGAAACTTCTACAAGAGTAAGGACATTACTTAAGAAGGAAAAAGGTATATGTACAATTTGCAAGTTATCATTCACAAGCCAAGACATTCTAGAAGTAGACCATATCAAACCTAGAAGCCAAGGTGGAAATGATACTTAAAAAAATCTGCAACTACTACATCAACACTGCCACGACAATAAAAACCGTCGAGATTATCTTGAATGGCATAAACAGAAGTATTCATGATAGGAATCATCTCATTGAGGAGCGCAGTGACGAGAAATTGTCATGCTGCGTTCTGTAGTCGAGTTAAGAAGGCGACTTCTTAGCTTAGATAACATTTCTCTACCTGCATTGATTGTGGAATTTGTCTACAAGTATGCCCTGTAGAGGGCGCGATCGTTCCCGATGAAAGACCCGATTTACAGAAGACACCGCAGTAGAGATCGTAGTAAATTGATCGGCTAAGATTGGCTTGTTTGCTTGCTTGCTTGTTCGTAAGTAATAAGTAACAAGTAACAAGTTAGGATCTAGTGCAATTAGTTTGCTTCCCAATATTTACAGGCTGCGTAAGCCATTGTTACAACTCCAGTAATAATGGCATCTTCATCTATTTCAAATCTGGGATGATGGAGAGGATAGTTAGTTTCACCACCGTGTCCTACTCCCAAACGAAACATACAACCAGGAACTTTGTCTAAATAAACTGAAAAATCTTCTGCACCCAAAGAAGGTTCGGGTAATAGTTGGACGCTTTCATCACCCCATGCTTCGCGGGTAGCTGTTTCGACGATTTTTGTTAGTTTCTCGTCATTATGTACGGAAGGAACGCCACGACGATAGTCTACTTGGCATTTTGCCCCAAAAGTCTGACAAGTCCCTCGAACTATATTTTCAATCCATTGCGGTAAGTTAGCATGACTTTCTGGATGAAGCGATCGCACTGTACCAACCATACGTACGCGATCGGCAATCACGTTGTGCGCCCTTCCTCCTTCTATTTGACCGATAGACAACACAATCGGATGAAGGGGGTTCTGAGTGCGACTAATAGCTTGTTGGAGGGTGGTAATAACTTGAGCCGCAATCCAAATGGCATCGATCGCTTGATGGGGACGCGCGCCGTGTCCCGACTCTCCCTGAATAACAATCTCTAGTTCATCCGCAGCCGAGGTTAATGCACCATAGCGTATGCCCACTCGACGGGCGGGAATAGAAGGAAAGACATGAACGCCATAGATGGCATCTACTCCTTCCATTGCCCCATCTTTGACCATCCACTTTGCACCCTGAGCGATTTCTTCTGCTGGTTGAAACAAAAAGCGCACATTGCCAGGAAGCTTATCAGAAAGTTGAGATAGCACCATTGCCGTACCCAATCCTAAAGTTGAGTGAACGTCATGTCCGCAAGCGTGCATGACTCCTGGGTTGCGGGAAACAAAATCCAACTTTGCCGATTCCTGAATTGGTAAAGCATCCATATCGGTACGAATTGCCAAAGTGCGGGGATCGCTCCCTGAACCCGTTAATTCTCCCAAAACACCTGTTTTTCCAACCGCTTCGGTAACACTCAGACCACAAGAAGATAGTACCCCTGCAATATAGGCAGAGGTCTGATATTCTTCTCCACTAAGTTCGGGATGAGCGTGGATATGACGACGAATCTCAATTAGTCGCTGAGCAAAATCTAGAGCAATTTTTTTAATTTGAGAGAGCATTTAGTTTTTGTGACGATAAGCCCACCATGTAGATTCGCTTACCACCGATCTTCCTTTTCAATTTGAGAAATTTATTCTTGTTCTACTACCACTACAGTAATATTATCAGACCCTCCTGCTATCTTCGCCGTATCAATTAATTCTCTTGCGGTTGCATCACAAGAATTCAGATTTATTAGGGCATCTTGAATTTGAGTGTCAGAAACTTCTTCAGTCAAACCATCACTACAAATTAATAGGCGATCGCCAGATTGGACGTCAAATTCTTGAATATCTATTTGCTGTAAATCTTCCCTTCCCAAACATTGAGATAAAACATGCCTCCAGGGGTGAAATTTAGCTTGTTCGGCATCAATTTCTCCTTTTTTAAGTGCCATACCCACCCAAGTATGGTCGCCAGTAATTTGCTCTAAATTAGAGCTACGTAAACGATATAAACGAGAATCCCCCACGTGAGCGCACCAAGGTTTTTCGTCTCGAAATATCAGTACTACGACAGTAGTTCCCATATCTCGTCGTTCGGGATGATTTTGTTGGTCTTCAATAATACCCAGGTTAGCCTTTTCTACTGCTTCTTTAAGCAGTACTTCTGAAGAGAGAGGAAGCTCCCAATGTTGTTCCAAGTAGTTTCGGATAACTTCTGTGGCAATCTTGCTAGCTTCCTGTCCGCCAGCATGCCCCCCCATACCATCCGCTACAATGAAAAAACGCCCCAACTCTTCATCGACAAAAAAACTATCCTGGTTGGCTGTTCGTACAACCCCTGTATCCGTAAGACCTATAAAGTGACGCTTCATAAACAGTTAGTCGGTAAACTGGAAAAGATCGAAGATTATAGATGACACCGCCCTTTTGACTTGTGGTCTATGATCTTTCTTTTAGAACATGCGGTCAATGCGATCGAGACGTTTTAATATTCGCAACAATGCCCAACCAGGGATTAAAGCGATAATAGCAGCGATCGCTGCAACAATCTTGTATTCATTGACCAAGAGGAGAGTGGCGCAAATTAATAACGCACTCAACAACACAGTATAGTTTGTACCAAGCTGAATCGCACTTAAACGACGTATAACCCGTTCTGATTCTATCGAACGGACACGGACTCGCAAGTCTCCTCTTTCTAATTTACCTATTGTATCGTCGATTCGTCCAGGCAACCCCAAGGCGGTTGTACCTACTTGGGCTGCTTGTCTGCCCAATTCATCGAAAATTGTATTTCCATTAGAACTAGTGTTAGTCATAAGCTGCATTGCATAAGGTTGAGCGACTTCCATAAAATTGAATTCAGGGTCTAAACCCTTGCCAACTCCTTCTAGAGTAGAAAAAGCTCGCATGACAAAAGTAAAGGTGGCAGGGAAACGGAATGGTTGACCGTAAGCTATATCGTATAGGTCTTCACTGATTGCATCAACAGACTGTTCCTCAAATGGCTTATCCATAAAGTTATCCAGCATAAACTGAATCGAACGACTGACGCTTGTCATATCCCCCGTAGGAACTAATGCTCCCAAATTTATTAGAGATCTGACTACCATGTCTCCATTTTTTTGGCTAATACCCATCAAAGTATCCATCAAACCTTCGCGGATATTATTTTCAATTTGACCCATCATGCCAAAATCATAGAAGATTAATGCTCCATCGGTATTGACTGCAAGATTACCTGGATGGGGATCGGCATGAAAAAAGCCACCATTAAGGATTTGTTGTAAATAGGCTTTCGCTCCCAATCTTGCTAATAATTTGCGGTCTAAACCAGCAGCTTCAATAGCTTCATAGTGGCTGATTTTGATTCCTGGCATATATTCCAAAGTCAATACTCTAGGAGAAGCATATTTCCAATAGACGCGGGGAACGCACACCCAGTCTTCATCTCTAAAATTGCGACGAAAGGTATCTGCATTGCGACCTTCATTGAGATAATCGGTTTCTTCCCATAAAATTCGACAGCATTCTTCATATATTCCCATCCAATCCCTATTTTTACCCCATTTAGGATGATTTTGGAAATAGCGAGCAATCTGACGCAAAATTACTAAATCTACGGTGAATAGCTGTTTTAATCCCGGTCGCTGTACTTTGACGACTACTTCTTCTCCACCGTGTAGTTTGGCCCTGTGTACCTGACCCAAGCTAGCAGCAGCCAGAGGAATGGGATCTAGAGTAGAAAAGAGCTTGTTTGCGGGTTTCCCAAAGTCGGATTCGATAATTTCTTCGATTTGGTCGTAGGAAAAAGCAGGAACTCTATCCTGTAGCTTGGAAAGTTCCTCAACATATTCGGTGGGAAACAAGTCCGCACGAGTAGAAAATAGCTGCCCTAATTTGATGAAAGTAGGTCCTAATTCTAAAAAGTTTTCCCTAATCCAAATGGCTTGTCCTCTGCGTCTGACTGCTTGTTTTTCTGGGGTCAAACCACCCCTATAAGTCCATTTCCGATTATTTAGCCAGTTTTTGAAGAGGAAAGAAAATACAAACAGCCAAATATCTATTCGGCGACGATTCCGAGAATATTTGGGACGATTCCAACGATAAGATTTATTTGATACTGTCATTCCAACTTCTGGTTGTTTAGAGGTTGAATTAACAACTTCTAAAGCAGTCTGGGATGGGTCAGACTTACTAGACTCGTAATCGATTGAGTTTTTATGAGGAAAAGCAGGAGACACAGAGTTTATTAACAGATATTAAAGTGTGATGATATTTGGTTAAGTTAAATTAACTAATCTAAATCTTAGCGACTTATTGTCAAAAAAACTTGGTAGAAAAAATCTTGTTGTATTAACTTTGGCTTACTTCCAAAGAAGTTAACTGTGACCAAACAACAGAGCAAAGCAGATTGGCGGTGTTTCAATCTGCTAAATTTTAAGATTTATCTTCAGTCTTGATATTTTTTCAATTCTGCTCTTAAGGTGGCAATTTCGGCTCTCAGTTGATCTAACATTGCTTGTAAATCGTCTGAGTGAATATCTATGTTGATATTTACACTATCTGAAGCACTATTACTAGAAGTTTGGGGGGTAGAAGTGCCTCCAGCAGCTTTTTCGGCTCGTAACTGCACTTCTTCAACGAACTGTCTGAGGTTTTCTCTCTGCTCTGCATCAAATTTTCCCAAATCGCTCATAGCGTTGGTGAAAGATTCTTCAAGTTTTTCGCTGAAGACTTCAGCTAATGCTCGACCAAAAAAGAAGGCATCGGTAACGGGATTACTCATTGAGACAAAGTTTTAAAAGGGCTTTCGTTACAAATTATATCCTTAATTATCCTAGCTTTGAGCGTTAAATCAATAGACTAACAGGGCTTTATGATCGAGAGAACCAAGAATTTGAAATAAAAGTAATATTTCCTGTTTAGTCTATTGACTAAAAATTTAGTTATTACGATGACAGGCTTAATTTTGCTGATGTGGGCAGTGAAAATGCAGTCTATAAAGCGATCGCGAATAAATTTAAAAATCGCGATCACATTTGCATGAGCTTTGATTTGTTTTAGTTTGTCTATTTTCATTTTCACTATTCTTTCTTTTCTCTAAGAATAGTTCTTGAATACTCACTTTTTACTGAGTATTTTTACTTACTGCAAAACTGAGATCACTCAGCTCAAAGTTAGTGAAAACTAAACGTAGTATCTAGTAAATTAACATTAATTTACTAGATACTACAGAAGCAAACATAGTATTTTTTCTCTACTAGAAAAAATTTTTGTAGGTTAAAACGGACTTGTCAACTTTTGGTGACTTTAAAAACTCAAATAAATTACTTAAGCAACTTCAATAAGTAATTTTTAGCACAACTTTGAGTGTGTTTAGTCATCAAATAATTTGAGTAATATCTCAATTCTGTTTTTATATGTTTGCTTCTATCTTTCAATCTAAACCGAATCTCAACAGTAAGAAAAAAAAATCAGCTAGATTGCCTTTTTCTCCATATTGGATTGCTTGTATACCTTTAGTTGCAATTATTTTAATTACTTGGAATACAGCAGCAATGGCTCAAGATGCTCAACCTTTAACTTTAGAGAGCGTTCAGGGTGCGTTAAATTCAACCTGGGTGTTGGTGGCAGCAATTCTAGTAATCTTTATGAATGCAGGGTTTGCCATGTTGGAGAGTGGATTTTGTCGTCGTAAAAACGTCGTCAACGTCCTCGCCAAAAACTTGCTCGTCTTTGCCCTAGCAACAATGTCATTTTGGTCGATTGGCTTTTCGATCATGTTTAGCGGAGTTGATAGTCCCTTTGCTGGTAATGAAGGCTTTTTCTTGAGTAGTTCCAATCCTGCTGTCTATGGACTAGAGCCTTATCCCCAAGGATTACCCATAGCAGTTTTCTTTTTATTCCAAGCTGCTTTTGCGGGTACGGCAGCAACAATTGTATCGGGTGCAGTGGCAGAAAGAATTCAATTTGTTAGTTATGCCATGTTTAGTTTACTACTTACGGCGATCGCTTATCCGATTGTCGGACATTGGGTATTCACTGAAAACGGCTGGCTTACCGCTCAAGGTTTTTATGACTTTGCTGGTTCGACGGTAGTTCACTCCGTTGGGGGTTGGGCAGCTTTAGTGGGGGCAATAATTTTAGGGGCGAGGAAAGGAAAATACCAAGAGGATGGAAGAGTTAACCCCATGCCCGGTCACAATATGAGTATGGCTACTCTAGGATGCTTTATTCTTTGGATTGGTTGGTTTGGTTTTAATGGTGGTTCGGAATTGGCAGCCAACGAAGCTGTTCCTTATATTGTTTTAACTAGTAACCTTGCTGCGATGAGCGGGGCTTTAAGTGCGACCATCACTAGTTGGTTGCGAGACGACAAACCCGACTTATCGATGATAATCAACGGTATTTTGGCAGGTTTTGTAGCTATTACCGCAAGTTGCTATGTAGTAGATTATTTTGGCGCGGTAATGATTGGTTTGATCTCAGGAATCTTAGTGGTTTTCGCTATTAGTTTGTTGGAAAGTCTCAAGGTTGACGACCCTGTAGGGGCAATTTCGGTACATTTGATTTGCGGTATTTGGGGAACTTTAGCGGTAGGACTAATCGCCAACCCAAAAAACTTACTCCAAAAAAGTTCGGAAAACCCCATATCGGGACTAGTTTATAGCGGCAACTTAGACCAATTAATCGCTCAAATGACAGGGATTTTGTCTGTCGGGGCATTCACGCTCATTTTTAGTATTGCTGCTTGGTTTTTCATCAAACTAGTTTTTGGTTTGAGAGTGCCAGAAAAAGCGGAATTAGATGGCTTAGATATTAGCGAACATGAAATGGAAGCCTATCATGGTTTTGTCAAAGAGTCTGATATGTTTGGCAGTAGCTTTAACTCAGATACATGAACTCGATTTTAATTTTTTCGAGAATTAAATAAAAATTAACTTGTCTTGCTGCTAATTATCGATTTCAAGGCAAGTTTTTAATGGTTCGCATTTCTCTTGAGTTACTTGGTGACGATAGCGAAACATATCAGTTAACCTGGCATCTACCCACCAGCCTAAGATCAATTCAGCAAGCATACCCCCAGGAATTTCATAGGCGATCGCATCTGTCAATCTAGTTCGACCATTTTCGGCGACAAATTCATGACGATGTACCCAAGATTCCATCGGGCCTTCAGTTTGCTTATCCACAAATAAACGGTTAGGTTCGCATTCAATATGAGTTGCCACCCAGCGGATCGGAATTCCCGCCAAAGAAAGCCTAAATTCACTAATTGCCCCTACACCCAAACCACCTTCGCGACGGATTATCTTCACAGGTTGCCAAGGAGGAGTCAGGAGATCGAGGATATCCGATCGCTCGTGAAACTGCCACACTGTTTCTACAGGTGCATCGATTAGACTAGAGTATTTGAAGTTAAGCATAGTTTTTCCATGAATTGAATTAATTAACAATTAGCGCGTAAAATTAGATTTGCCTTGTCTCTTCGATTTTTACTTTGCACTTAACTACTGTTAAAAGCTATACTCCAATCGAATTAGTAGTAGTAACTAACCTTAAAAAGCATGGTAGCGGTAGCAATTTTAGCAGCAGGGCGTGGCACTCGAATGAAGTCCGATTTACCAAAAGTTCTACATTTGGTTGCAGGGCGATCGCTGGTCGAACGGGTACTGGATAGTTGTAGTTTATTAGATTTAGATAAACAAATTGTCATTATTGGCTATCAAGGGGAAAAAGTTAAACAAGCCTTGAGTCATCGTCATGAAGTAAAATTTGTCGAACAAACAGAACAGTTAGGTACGGGTCATGCGGTACAGCAAGTAATTCCCAGTCTCCAAGATTATAGGGGAGATTTACTGATATTAAACGGCGATGCACCTTTACTTCGTCCTGAAACCCTCCAAAAATTAGTAGAAACCCATCAAACAAACAACAATGCAGCAACCCTTTTGACAGCAAACTTACCTAATCCCCAAGGTTATGGCAGGGTTTTTTGTAATGGAGATAATTTAGTCAGTCATATTATTGAGGATCGCGATTGTAATCTAGCCCAAAAACAGAATCGTCGAGTTAATGCAGGAATCTATTGTTTCAATTGGGAAAAATTAGCGGGCGCACTACCTCAACTATCAACCAATAACGATCAAAAGGAGTACTATCTAACAGAAGTAGTAGATTATCTCGATCGCGTGATGGCATTTGATGCGGAAGACTATCGGGAAACTAACGGCATCAACGATCGCCAACAACTATCAGCAGCTTACGATATTTTACAGGCAAGAATTAAAGATAATTGGATGAAAGCAGGGGTGACTATGGTTAATCCCGACAGCATTACCATTGATGAAACTGTCGAACTAGAACCCGATGTTATTTTAGAACCCCAAACTCACTTGAGAGGCAATACTAAAATTGCCACGGGTAGTCGTATTGGTCCTGGTAGTCTGATTGAAGATAGCATTATTGGTAATAATGTCACAGTGGCATATTCTGTGGTCTTAGGTTCACGGGTATCTCACAATACTACGGTAGGCCCTTACGCACACTTGCGGGGAGACGTGGTTTTAGGAGAAGGCTGTCGCGTGGGTAACTTTGTCGAGATGAAAAAAAGCAATATTGGCTCGAATACTAAAGTGGCACACTTATCCTATATTGGTAATGCAACTCTCGAAGAAAACGTTAATATTGGTGCGGGGACGATTACCGCTAACTATGATGGCAAAAATAAACACTCTACAACCATCAAAGAAGGTACTAAAACAGGCTCGAATAGCGTTTTAGTTGCTCCAGTAACTATAGGTAAAAACGTCACCGTTGCTGCGGGTTCAGTGGTGACTCAAGATGTAAAAGATAATGCTTTGGTAGTAGCGCGATCGCGTCAGAAAGAAATTTCTGATTGGCATCAGGATTAGGTAATAAGTAATAAATAAATAATACTGTTATGGGGGCGGACGGTTGTTTGCCCTTAATAAACCTCTCAATTCTCAATCTCATATGCTTCTAGCCAATTGAGTATGGCGGTTGGTAAATCTATTCTGATTCTTTTAGCTGGATCGATGGAAACGTGGTTAGTTTTAGCTTTAACGAGAATTTTATCTGAGTTGGCGACATGAAATATTTGGTAATTGACGGCAAATTCCCTGCTGTTGATTAGCTTGGTTGTTAGATTGATAGTAATGCGATCGCCACAAAACAACGGACGCAAAAAGTCTATTTCCCCACGAACAATTGGTAAAGCGATTTTTTTTTCTTCTATAATTTGCTTAAGATTAATTCTCGAACTTGCCAAAGACTCTTCATAGGCTTCGTGACAGATTTCCATCCCTTTAGCAAAATAGATTACTCCCGCAGCGTCGGTGTCTGCTAAATATATTCGCCGTGAATATTGAAATGGCATTTTGCGATAACTTGTTTAATGGTTATAAATATTATTTATCATTTATGTTTCCTAGTTATCTTCCTGCCGAAGTCGCTACTCTGACTGAATCTACTTCCATCGCTTTAGCCCAAGAGATTAAACTCGCATCTATATCTACACCATTAAGTCAATTAGAAATTGCAACCACCTATATTCATCAAGGGGAAGGCAATACGCCAATTTTATTAATCCATGGATTTGATAGTTCTCTCCTAGAATTTAGGCGTTTGATTCCTCTCTTAAAAGAAAAACAGTCTACCTGGGCATTAGACTTATTCGGGTTTGGCTTTTCTCAGCGCAACTTAGATATTCCTCTAAATCCTGAGAATATTAAAACCCACCTTTATCATTTCTGGAAGACTCTAATTAAACAGCCTGTAATTCTAGCAGGTGCATCCATGGGAGGCGCAGCAGCCATTGATTTTACCCTTACTTATCCCGAAGCGGTAGAAAAGCTAATTCTTTTGGATAGTGCGGGGTTAGTCAAGCAGCCAAGCATCGGCAAATTTATGTTTCCCCCCATAGATTATTTGGCGACAGAATTTTTACGCAATCCCAAAGTACGTCAAAGTATTAGTGAAACTGCCTATTTTGATAAAAGCTTTGCCAGTTTAGACGCTCGAACTTGTGCTGCGTTACACCTTAAATGCTTAAATTGGAACAAATCATTGATTGCTTTCACCAAAAGTGGCGGTTATGGCTCTTTTGCTAGTCTAATCTCAGATATAAAACAGCAGACTCTAATTATATGGGGAAAACAAGACAATATTGTCGGAACTAAAGGTGCGGGAAAGTTTGCCAAAGCAATTCCTAACAGTAAGCTAGTTTGGATCGATAATTGCGGTCATGTTCCCCATCTAGAAAAGCCCCAACTCACCGCAGGGATTATTTTAGACTTTGTAGGTTAAACCCTAGGTTTAGATTGAAATTAAGATTAGGCAAATATTTTATTGCGGATTGTTGCTATTAGCATATCTAATATAGGATAGCCTACGCCAAAGCAGAGGGTAAAAAGGGCAATGATTTGTACTGGGGTAATACTGGCGTTGGGATAGGCATAAACCGCAGAAACATAAAAAATCACGCTTAACAAGAGTCCCAAGGTAAGACAAGATACCAAAGTTTTGACCAACACTACCTTGAAATCGAATTCTCTGGCTTGACGAATAGATCTGTTTACATAATCGCCGATAACTGAATTTAATCCAGCACTAATTATCCCTCCCGCGATCGCAGCTTGAGCAATATGATTAGATGATGCAAAAATATCCATTTCTTACCTCAGTACATTAAATTGACATAGTTGTCTTTAGTTAAACAGATCTATCTGCTTAATATTAAGTACCTGGTTCTAATAGTTAGAATAGTTAAAGAAACTTAAGGCTTTTATCGCCAGATTGCAACAAAATAACTCCCGTATGTCCTGTGATCGTCCATATAATCGACCTCGCACCATCCCGCAGACACTTTTCTAAAGGTTCGGGTGGATTTTTAGAAGGTACGGCAATAGGTTTAAAGTCAATACCTTGACTGCCAAAGACAATATCGCCGATAATCTTGGCTCTTGTCATATGATTTTCTGAGGTAATTAGATACACGCTGTCTATGCCCTGAGCTTTTAGTTCGTCAACTAAAGTAGTAAAGTTGGTGACAGTATCTCTTGCACGATAATCAAAATGTAAGCGATCGCTTTCTATGCCTGCTTTGGCAAAGATTTTTTGGGCGTATTCTTGGGGACTTCCCGAGGAAATCCAAATAGGTAAATCGGGATACTCTTGAGCTAGTTTGGCTGCAAAACGTTCTCTTTCTTCATGTCCGCCTAAAACTAATAAAGCTTCAGGATTATTGTTAACAGAATTATGGATTGGTTTGAATCCAACACAGAGAGATGTTGCAACAACAGATAATAGTATTAACCTTCTTAGTTTGCCGATGGGGTTAACTACAACTAGCTTGGATTCATCTCTAGATTGGAAACTTAAAAACATAGGCTGTCGAGCTTCGGTTAGCTTTAATTTATACCAGCAGATGATGCTCGTAAATTATAAAGATTAAAAAAAGATTTTGCGGTAATTGCGATCGCTCTGACACATTTTTTTCAATAAAACTTAACCATATTGTATAACCCGCCATGGGAAACGTCTCTAGGTAAACAAAAAAAGAGTCTACAACAAGGGTACAGATTTTGTTACTCTTGAAGACGCTGTATTTCAAATCATATTCATTTAGCTAGCAAGCATGAGAACTAATTACTGTGGCGAATTGCGAGCCGAACATATAGACCAAACCGTTACTATTTATGGCTGGATCGATCGTCGTCGCGATCATGGAGGAGTTATTTTTATCGACTTACGCGATCGCACGGGAACAGTACAAATTGTTAGCGATCCCCAACGCACTCCACAATCTTATGCCGATGCAGAATCTCTCCGCAGTGAATATGTCATTAAAGCCATAGGAAAAGTCAGTCAACGTCCAACCGAATCATTAAACGATAAACTACCCACAGGACAAATAGAAATCTATGCCGAATCCATTGAAGTACTAAATGCAGTAAGCAAACAATTGCCGTTTCCAGTTTCTACCGCCGATACAGAAAATGTCGGGGAAAAGTTACGACTCAAACATCGCTACTTAGATCTAAGACGAGATCGCATGGCGAAGAATTTAAGATTGCGCCATGAAGTCGTCAAAGCAATGCGGAGATTCCTAGAAGATACAGAAAACTTCATCGAAGTAGAGACTCCGATCTTAACTCGTTCGACTCCCGAAGGAGCAAGGGATTATCTCGTACCATCGCGGGTTAATCCTGGGGATTGGTATGCTTTGCCCCAATCTCCCCAACTATTCAAACAATTATTAATGGTATCAGGATGCGATCGCTATTATCAAATAGCCCGTTGTTTCCGCGATGAAGATTTGCGCGCCGACAGACAGCCAGAATTCACTCAGCTAGATATGGAAATGAGTTTCCTATCTCAAGATGAAATTATTGCTCTCAATGAGGCTTTAATCGCTCACATCTTTAAGACTGTAAAAAATATTGATATTTTTCTACCTCTACCTCGTATTACCTATGCTGATGCCATGGCGCGCTACGGTACAGATCGACCAGATACCCGTTTCGATCTCCAATTAGTCGATGTATCCGATATCTTTGCAGACTCTGGATTTAAAGTCTTTTCTGGTGCGATTAAAAACGGCGGACAAGTAAAAGTATTACCCATCCCCAACGGTAATGATGCGATTTCTAATGTTCGGATCAAACCCAAAGGAGATATCTTTAACGAAGCTGTCACCGCTGGGGCTAAAGGAATTGCTTACATTCGAGTCCGAGAAAATAACGAAATCGATACTATTGGTGCAATTAAAGAAAATCTCAGCGAAGAGCAAAAACAAGATCTATTAAGCCGTACTGGAGCAAAACCAGGACACTTACTCTTATTTGGTGCGGGAGACACTGCCACAGTCAATAAATCCCTCGATCGCTTGCGTTTATTTGTCGCTCAGGAAATGGGATTAATCGACAACGAGAAAGTAAACCTACTTTGGGTGACAGAATTTCCGATGTTTGAGTGGAATGGTGATGAGAAACGCTATGAAGCACTCCACCATCCCTTCACCGCACCCTATCCCGAAGATAGAGACGATCTAACCACTGCGAGAGCGCAAGCCTATGACATGATCTATAACGGGATCGAAATAGGTGGAGGAAGCCTGAGAATCTATCAAAAAGAACTCCAATCAGAAGTCTTTAAAGAGATCGGACTATCGGAAGCAGAAGCTAATGAAAAATTTGGCTTCCTCTTAGAAGCGTTTGAATATGGTACGCCTCCCCACGGTGGGATCGCCTTCGGTTTAGATAGATTAGTAATGTTACTCGCAGGGGAAGAATCAATTCGCGATGTAATTGCCTTCCCCAAAACCCAACAAGCTAGCTGCTTATTGACCGATGCACCCAGTGCGGTTAATCCCAGACAGCTTAAGGAATTGGAAATAGCCTCGACTTTTAAACCGAAAAAAGATGCTTAAGACTAGGTGACTAGGTGACTAGGTGACTGGGTGACGGGGAGATCGATAAACTCCTCGTTCCTCAAAAAATGGTATTCTAAAATCTAAATAAAATTCTTTAAAGTCAAAATATAGCAAGATTGATTAATCAAAAATATTTGATAATTTGAAATTATGCCATCATCTAAATTTAATCCAGATGAACAATATGAAGAGGAAACTCTGACGATTGTTGATGAAAGTGGGCGATCGCTTCCTTGTTATATCGAACAGTCTTTAGAGATCGACAACATGACCTACTTGTTATTAGTACCAGTAGATATTCCTGTAGTCATTATGAGCATCAATAGCGATAGTGAAGATGAAATGGAAGCATCTATGCTAGATGATGAAGAAGCGATCGCCCTGATTTTTGATAATGCTAAAGCAGTCTTAGCAGAGCAAAATCTTTTACTACATCACACTGGATATACTTTAACCGCTATAGGGGAACTTCCTCCTATTGAAGAGGATCAAATATTAACTCTTGATGCGGATGGAATAGATGATGATATTGAAGAGGAAGAATTACAGTCTTTAGCGCATTTTTATCATGCAGGGCAAAAATATGGCATCTATACTCCCCTAACTCCTCTATTATTTTTTGCTCGATACGACGCGCAAAATCGCTTAGAATTGGTATCCCCCGATCAAGACGATTTGATGCCAATTTTAGAAGAGTTATTATCAGAAGATTGATAGAGACTGGACAATTATTCAGTAAACTAAAATTAAGAATAATAAAGATGCTATAAATCAACTATGTCTCCTGTAAACAAAGCCAAGGATGTTCAGGTATTTCCCGTTGCAGCTAATACTCGCGTATTGCGATCGCGTACTTGGGATAGACTCAAGTTTGAAATAGAATATGCCTTGCAAAAAGGAACTACCGCTAATTCTTATTTAATAGAAGGAGATAAAACAGCTTTATTCGATCCGCCTGGGGAATCTTTCACGGACATCTTTCTCGACGCACTCAAAGAAAGAATAGATCCTCAAACTATTGATTATGTTATTTTGGGACACATTAACCCCAATCGAGCAAAAACTCTTCAAGCTCTACTAGAAATTGCACCGAATATCACAATTGTCTGTACTAATCCTGGGGCAATATCTCTGCGTAAAATTTTGGCAGAAACAGAATTAAACATCCAGGTAATTAAAGGAGAAGAAACCCTCGATTTGGGACAGGGACATGTATTAGAATTTACCCCGACAGCAAATCCCCGCTATCCCGATCATCTTTGCACTTACGATCGCAAAACTGCCGTACTTTATACCGATAAACTGTTTGGCTGTCATGTATGTGGCGATCGCGTTTTTGATGAAGGTTGGACGATCGATCTAGAAGATCGTCGCTATTATTTTGATTGTTTGATGGCACCCCATGCGCGCCAAATTATCAATAGTTTAGACAAAATCAAAGATAAACCAGCCCGTATCTATGGTACGGGACACGGTTCTTTAGTTAGATATAGTTTAATCGAATTAACAGCCGATTATCGTAATTGGGCAAAACAACAAAGCGATCGCGATTTGAGCGTAGCTTTAATTTATGCTTCTGCTTATGGTAATACTGCAACTATTGCCCAGGCGATCGCGAGGGGAATCACGAAAGCAGGGGTGGCAGTCGAATCGATTAATGCGGAATCTGCCAAACCCGAAGAAATAGAAAGTGCGATTAAAAAATCTGCGGGCTTCATCATGGGTTCGCCAACCTTGGGAGGACACGCTCCAACCCAGATTCAGGCAGCTTTAGGGATTGTTTTGGCAAATGCAGCCAAAACTCAATTATCGGGGGTATTTGGTTCGTTTGGTTGGAGTGGGGAAGCGGTAGACTTGCTAGAAAATAAATTCCGCAATGCAGGATATAAGATGGGTTTTGAACCAATTCGGGTTAAGTTTACTCCTACCGATGCGGTATTAAAAACCTGCGAAGAAGCAGGAACAGATTTTGCTCAAGAATTGAAAAAAGCCAAACGTAAAAGCAAAAAAGTCAGACAAGCCCAAGGAATTACTTCCAATGTAGATCGCACGGCGCAAGCTGTAGGAAGATTGGTAGGTTCGATGTGTATTGTCACTACCAAAAAAGAAGAAGTATCGGGGGCGATGTTGGCTTCTTGGGTATCTCAAGCAACTTTTAGTCCTCCTGGTTTGACTGTGGCGGTGGCGAAAGAAAGAGCGATCGAATCTTTGTTATATAAAGGCAATAGTTTTGTGTTAAATGTCTTACCCGAAGGCAATCATCTTGGTATGATGAAGCATTTCTTAAAACCTTTTGCCCCTGGTGAAGATCGTTTTGAAGGGATATCAACCGAAGAAGCGGAAAACGGCTGTCCTATTTTGACGGATTCTTTAGCTTATGTAGAATGTCAGGTAGCTAACCGTATGGAGTGTGGCGATCATTGGTTATTATATGCCGTTGCTCAACAAGGTAAGGTATTTGAATCTGATGCAGTTACTGCTATTCATCATCGCAAATCAGGAACTCATTATTGATTTTTTGTTTTTTTAAAGCTGCCTACTGCTGCGATCGCTTCGGCTAAAATACTGATAAGTCGGTATAAAGCAACCGCAGCGATTTCGGCAGGAAATAAGGCATCGTCCAACAAACTGTATGCAGTGACTTCAAATACGCCCAAGCCTCCTGGCGCGCCTGGTACAACTAAACCAAGCAACCAAGCGAAACTAAAAGCACCAATTAACTGGGGTATTTGTGGTGCGGAAATAGGCTGTAATGCTAGGAAAGTGAGTATAAAACCAATTCCCCGCAAGATAACAAATCCAATCTCTCCCAAAAATGGCATCAGGGGATAAGTTTCTAATTTAATCAGTTGGGCTGCGGTAGGATCGGCTTTATTTTTACTCTTACTCAGACGGTGCATCAAAGGGTTAAGAATGCGAGGATGTATGCCGATTAATACCGCAACTAAGCTAAATAATTGCAATGCAACAATTATCGGGTTAAAGTCAGTTTCTAGCACACCCAAACCACTACTAATTAAGCCAATCAAAAGTGCTGCGGATGCCATTAGTAAAGGCTCTAATAATACGCTCAAGGTAGCTGCGCCTTTCGATCCTCCTACCCCAGAAACCGCCGTAATTCTGCCGTAAAAATGCCAGATATTGCCAGGAGAATATTTAGCAATGTTGGTTATTAAATAAACCCGAATACCTTCTTTGACTCCTAAGGGTTGTTTAAACAGTTGCAAAATCCACGTCCACACCCAACCAGACCAAATATGAGCGCAAATGGTAATCATTAATGCTCCGCTTAATATTAACCAACCTTGGTGATCGATGCTAATAGTTGCAACTTCTCCCAAGCGATCTTTAACAGTTTTAATCAGAAAAAATATAACCCCTCCCCAAATAAACCAGCGTATATAAGGTTTGATTCGAGCCAGAATTTGTTTCATCTAGATGTTTGGTATGAATTAGCTTTTGGAATAATTTTATCCCTTGTAGTTCAGTAATTGTGAGTTATTTTTATTCTGCTTATGATTGTGGGAGTTGATTCATTAAGGTAATTGCCATTTCAAAATAGCTAGCTACTTCTGAAGCAAAAGTATTGATATTTTGAGATGAATCTAAAGTAATAGAATAGATGAATTCAATTACCGATGTTTTAATTAAGTCAATCAAGCAACTTTGTTCGACTGGAAGTTCAAACTCGCTTAGGTCGGCTTGGAATTCTGGTGATTTTGAGTTCTTTAGGATAGATTTATCGGCAATTAAAATTGCTTGACAAATACATAATAAAATAATTTCACTGTCTTGTAAAAAACTAGCTTTTATCAAGGAACTTGTGGGGATATTTTGAGTTTCTAGCTGGTTTGGAGCGAATTTTTGACCGAGGGGATAATTTTGGTGATCGGCAAATGTATTCAAGAGAATTATATTAATTTGATTCAAAATAAAACTAACAACTTTCAATCTTTTTTTATCTTCTTTAAAAAGGAATCTGATGGTCAAGGATCTAGATTTAGCAAGTCGAACAATATTAGAGGTTTGATTTTGATAATTCGTGCGATCTCCTGAATTTTTGCGATCGCTGAAACTAAGACATTTTTCTGGAATAGCATTAAATTTCGCCAAATCAAAATTAGGCATTTCTTGATGGCATCTAAGACAAAACCACAAAATCCTAGTTTTACTAAGGTGACGGAGCAAAATATCAGAACAAATGGGACAAAGAGTTTTCATTTCTCTTTGGTCTAGATAAGACCAAGGCGAGGATTTTTACTCTCTCTATAATTAGGATAAATTTCCTATACTTTTATCTATTTAAGGGCAGATTAAAATAATACTTTTCTCCATTACTTTGGATTTATTAATTTTTTATTTGCATGAGATAGACAAATCAAGCTAGGATTTGACACTAATTAATAGCAGCAGAGATTCAGTTATTTAAAAGTTTGATTAAGCATTTTTTTCATCTAACTCTAAACTTAGATTCTTAAATTAATTATTTCATCAGTAAAATCACTGAATACTACTTGTTAATTGACAAAGTAATAAGTAATAACTAATGAGAGTTTTATCCTATATAAAAGTTAAATACTTAACAGTATTAGTTAATCCTCGTCCAAGATAAATTGTGTTTTTTTTCGTTCCAATGCCAGCGCAAAAAACTAGCAGGTTGTCCGATATCAATAGCGGTTAAAGCGATCGCTTTACGAGGAGATTCTGTCGCCATGGCGATCGCTTTTTCTAGATCGCAACCCCACTTAACCAAATTCTCTACCCCGACTAATAAAGGCAAAGTTGTACCTGACAATGTACCGTCAGCTAATCTAGCCGTACCTTCTATCACAGTAATTTCTCGATCGTCCCAAGGATATACTCCATCGGGTAAACCTATAGGAGATAAGGCATCGCTAACTATAAATATTCCCTTGTCGTAATTACTCGCTTTGAGAATAATTTCTAACATAGTAGGGCAGACATGATTGCCATCGGCAATTAAACCACAACGAACATCAGGATTGACAATGGCTTCTCCCAACAATCCTGGTTGGCGATGGTGCAAGCTAGGCATAGCATTAAAAGCATGAGTTACCATTGATGCGCCCTGCTTGAAAGCTTCTTTTGCTTCTTTTGCTGTTGCCAGGGAATGTCCCAAACTAACGGTAATATTTTGCTCTTTTAAATAACTAACTGCTTGACCACTGCCATCTAATTCTGGGGCAAGAGTGATTACTTTCACTATCTCGCTATAGTTTCCTAATACCCTTTTAATATTTTCGATAGTTAAAGGTAATAAATGTTGTGGGGGGTGCGCGCCTCTTTTTTGGTAATTTAAGAATGGCCCTTCTAAATGTACTCCTAAAACTTGGGCTGTTCTTTCTGTCTTCTCTTGAGTTGAAATGAATTGAGCAAGCACAAAAAGCGATCGCTGTATCTTATCGACGGAAGTAGTAACTATTGTGGGCAAAAAGCCATCTACTCCTCTGGCGTAAAGAAAATCGCCAATTTTTTTCAGTTTGGGTAAGTCTGTTAACTCCAAGTCGGGAAAAGCCAAACCCAAACCGCCATTGATTTGTAGATCTATTCCCCCCAAAGAAAGCCAGTCTCCATTCAAGTCAATAGTCGATTTTGCATCTATAACATTCAATTTAGATGAAATTGCTATTATTTTGCCCGATGCGATCGCAACTTGCTGTAAACCTTCATACCCCACAACCTTGGCATTAACGATCGATAAATCTACCATTATGATTACTATATGCTGATAAAATACAGAATCCCGAATATATGAAAATGCTTTGAGTCAAACTAACCCCTTAATTGGAATTATTATGGGCAGCGATTCCGATCTGCCCACTATGGAAAAAGCGATCGCAGTCTGCGAAGATTTTGATGTCCCCCACGAAGTAGCGATTATTTCTGCCCATCGTACCCCAGAAAGAATGGTCGAGTATGCCCGTAATGCTCATCAACAAGGTATTAAAGTAATTATTGCTGGTGCGGGGGGAGCAGCACATTTACCAGGAATGGTAGCTTCCTTGACTCCCTTGCCCGTAATTGGCGTACCCGTCACGACTCGTCAACTAAATGGAGTAGACTCTCTATATTCAATCGTCCAGATGCCTAGAGGAATTCCTGTGGCTACGGTAGCGATTGGTAACGCCCAAAATGCAGGACTATTAGCAGTACAAATCTTAGCTACAAGCGATCGCACTTTACAAAGTAAAGTAGAACAATACAGACAAGATTTATTACAAATGGTACTTGACAAACAAGATCGACTTGATAAATTAGGTTATCAATCTTATATAGCTCAAATGTAGAAAATATTGATTCTTAGGGGTGAATCGTCTAGATCGAGCTATAAACAACTCTAATAGTTAATAACTAAAACCAATTAATTATTAAATTAGAAAATTCTGGCGATCGCGTTACATTTCTTTACCTCAACTTAAAATTAGTGTAAACTAACCGAGGAAACTAGTATATCTATATATCTAAAGTAAGAGGAGCGAACGAAAAGATGCAGTCGGCTCAGACACTGCGAACAGTACCAAGAGAATATTTAAAAGCTCCTGGCGGAATCAATCCCAATGTGTTGATGACGATCGCAGCGATCTTGTTGCTGACGATATCAACCACTGGCTATTTCCTCTGGGATTTTCCTGCTTGGTGTTCTTTTACTGCCAATGTTCTGGCATTACATTTGTCAGGAACTGTTATTCATGACGCTTCCCACAATAGCGCCCACAGCAATCGTATTATAAATTCTATATTGGGACATTGCAGCGCCTTAATGTTAGGCTTTGCTTTTCCTGTTTTTACGCGAGTTCATTTGCAACATCACGCCCACGTTAACGATCCTGAAAACGATCCCGACCATTTTGTCTCGACAGGTGGTCCTTTGTGGCTGATTGCAGCTCGTTTTTTCTATCATGAGTATTTTTTCTTCCAACGACGCTTGTGGCGTAAATATGAGTTGCTAGAATGGTTTCTCAGCAGACTAGTATTAATTTCCATTGTTGTTTTGGGGATTCATTATGACTTTATTGGTTATGTAATGAATTTTTGGTTTGTCCCCGCTATGGTAGTGGGCATGGCATTAGGATTATTTTTTGATTATTTACCCCATCGTCCTTTTAAAGAACGCGATCGCTGGAAAAGCTCTAGAGTGTACCCCAGTCCTATTTTGAATTTGCTTATCTTAGGACAAAACTACCATCTAGTGCATCATCTTTGGCCTTCGATTCCTTGGTATAAATATCAATCAGCTTATTATGAAACCAAGCCTTTATTAGATGCCAAGGGTTGCGAGCAATCATTAGGTCTTTTAGAGAGTAAAAACTTGATTAATTTCTTATATGATATTTTGATAGGCATCCGTTTTCACAAGTCTTAATTAAAACTTTCCAACCTCAGCTTGCTTGAAATTGAAGTTAAAATTAAATTTTGATATTTATCAACGTCGTTTTAAACAACCCTTACGTACCAGTCATGGAATTTGGCAAATACGTGAGGGTATTATTATTAGTCTGAGTAATGGAATCGATTTTGCTCGGGGAGAAATCGCTCCTCTATCTTGGTTTGGCTCAGAAACCATGTCTCAAGCGTTAGAATTTTGTCAGCATTGGGGAGACAATATCAGTACAGAAGATATTGCCAAAATTCCTGATCGCCTTCCTGCCTGTCAATTTGCCTTTGAATCTGCTTGGTTGAATTTAACTCAACCTCAAGTAAATATTGCTTTAGATAATTTAGATTTTTGTTATTTATTACCTGCGGGAGCAACAGCCTTAAATGCTTGGCAAAAAATTTATCAACAACAACACAATACTACCTTTAAATGGAAAATTGGCGTTTATCCTTTAGCCCAAGAGATAGAAATTTTACAACAGTTGGTTGCCACCCTACCAAGCCAAGTTAAATTGAGATTAGATGCTAACGAGGGATTGAATTTAACTCAAGCTCAACAACTCCTTGCAGTAACGGATAATTTAACGGCGATCGAATTTATCGAGCAACCTTTAGCTAGAGACTGTTTGAGGGAAATGATTCGACTCAGCCAAGAATATTCAACCCCTTTAGCTTTAGATGAATCTGTCGCCAGTTTCCTCCAACTACAACAAGCCGATCGGCAAGGATGGCAAGGAATATTTACGATCAAGGCTGCTATTATGGGTTTTCCCAGTCGGCTGATCGAATATTGTCAACAGCATTCACTAGATATAGTTTTTTCTTCTGTTTTGGAAACAGAAATAGGTCGCGATGCTGTGTTAAAGTTTGCTCGACAATTAAACCATCCCCGCGCGTTCGGCTTTGGTGTCGAGGGTTTTATTCGGGGAATAAATGGTACAACTAATTAGAGAGAAAGAATATAGGTGTGTTTGAGGAGATACAACATGGGAATTCAACTTCAACAAGCAGTTACAGTCGGAAAATACTTAGTTACCCAGCGTCTGATGGGACGCAAGCACGTTCCCCTAGTATTGATGCTAGAGCCTCTATTTCGCTGTAATTTGGCTTGTTCTGGCTGTGGTAAAATTCAGCATCCTACAGAGGTATTAAAGCAAAATCTTAGTCCCCAACAGTGTTTTGATGCCGTCGAAGAATGTGGCGCGCCCGTGGTTTCTATTCCTGGGGGAGAGCCGTTGTTACATCCTCAAATTGATGAAATTGTGCGGGGTTTGGTACAGCGCAAAAAGTTTGTTTATCTTTGCACTAACGGGATTTTATTAGAAAAGAGCCTGAATAAGTTTGAGCCTTCCCCTTATTTGACTTTTAGCGTACATTTGGATGGCTTGCAGGAACAACACGATAAATGCGTCGATCGCGAGGGAGTATTTGAAAAAGCGATCGCAGCGATTAAGACGGCAAAACAGCAAGGCTTTCGGGTTACTACCAATACTACTGTCTTTCAAGATGCCAACCCTCAAGAGATACAAGAATTTTTTGACTATCTAGAAACTTTGAATTTAGATGGCATGATGGTTTCTCCTGGTTATAGTTATGACTGGGCTCCCGATAAAGATAATTTTCTCAAGCGGGAACAAACCAAAGCTTTATTTAGAGAAATACTGTCTCCGTGGAAATCTGGCGCAAAAAAATGGAATTTCAACCACAATCCTTTGTTTCTAGAATTTTTGATGGGAGACCAAGATTTTGACTGTACTCCTTGGGGTAGTCCCAGCTATAGTGTCTTGGGCTGGCAAAAACCTTGTTATCTCTTAAATGAAGGACATTTTTCTAGCTATCGAGAATTGATTGATCAGACTCAATGGAGTAACTATGGAAAGAAAAGTGGCAACCCCGAATGTGCTGACTGTATGGTGCATTGCGGCTACGAACCTACCGCAGCTACCGTAGCGATGCAACCCGAAAATATGGGTAAAGCGATCGGTGCTTTGTTTGGAGGTTAATATATTGTGAGAATGGGCGTTTTATCCCGCGTTCATTCTACTTTTATAATCTAGTTCCGCAAAAGTAATGCTAATTTCTGTACCATTATTATTGTTCATTTCTATTTTTCCCTCTAGTTGTTCTACTAAAGTAACCACGAGTTCTAATCCTAATGATTCGCTATGGTAAAAGTCTTTATCATCGGGGAAACCAATGCCATCATCTTTAAACCATAAATTATAGTTTCCAGGCTTATCTTGGCAAAATTTTAAAATGATATTTCCTTGCTTTTTTTCAGGAAAAGCGTGTTCTACAGCATTAGAAATAAGTTCGTTGATAATTAATCCACAGGGATGAGCGGTTTCAATGTTTAGATAAGCCTGTTGAATATCCGCTTTAAAATTAATTTCTTGAGTCAGGTAAGAGTTAGTAATATGCTCGATTAAAGCAGTTAAATATTGCTGAAAATCAATTTCACATAATCCAGTACTATAATGAAGCTGTTCGTGAATCAATGCCATGGTCGTAATACGATTTTGGCTATCCGATAGAACTTTAATTATTTCTGGATTATCTATATAATCTCCTTGAGATTCTAAAAGACTAGAAACAATAAACAAATTATTTTTAACTCGATGATGAATTTCTTTTAACAGCAAATTTTTCTCTTTCAAAGATTTTTTTACTTCTTTTTCTGCTTTTTTGCGCTCTAAAATTTCGGCCTGTAAGCGTAATGCCATTAGTTTGCGATTTTCAATTTCAGCTTTAAGAGATTGATTGACATCCGCCAAACGTTCATTAATATCTAACAACGAAATTTCTGCTTCATATCTCTGCTCAACTTCATTTTGCAAAACATGGTTACGATATTTTAAAGTTTTGCTCAAATCAAATACCTGTAAATGAGATTTTACTCTAGCTAACAGTTCTGGTTTATGAAAAGGCTTGGTAATATAATCATTAGCACCCAACTCAAAAGCTTTCACTTTTTTTTCTGTGTCTGTCACACTAGTCATAAATATAATTGGAATATCCTGGGTTTTAGGATTTTTTTTGAGTATTTTACAAGCTTCAAAACCATCAAGATTAGGCATTATCGCATCTAGCAAAATCAGATGAGGAAGTTCAACGTCAGTTATTTTAATAGCATCTATTCCATCTACTGCTGTGATAGTTCTAAAATTAGCTTTAGATAAAATTTTACATAGTAAATCTAAATTGAGATTATTATCATCTACTACTAAAATTCTGGCTGACTTGTTCGTTAGCGACATGATTTTTTCCTGATAAATTTTTTTTCGACCGAAGCAAAACTACATTCATACCAAAAAATTAGCCATCATTTAATTCTCGCCCTTGATGAATTAGCAATTTTATGGACTAAACTTTTGATTTGTGATGCTTCAAGGGGACGACTATACAAAAATCCTTGAACTAAATCGCATTTATGTGTTTGCAGAAATTTTAATTCTGCTTCTGTTTCCACTCCTTCAGCTACAACTTTCAAATTCAATTGATGTGCCATCCTAATAATATTTTGAGTAATTACAGCATTAATCTCGTTATTATGAATGTTATGAATAAAACAAGCATCTATTTTCAATAAATCAAAAGGAAACTGTTGTAGATAACCTAGAGAAGCATATCCAGTCCCAAAATCATCTAATGCTATTTGGATTCCCAGTTTTTTGATCAGATGTAGTCTTTGAATATTAGCTTTGATATTATCTACTAATATTGTTTCAGTTAATTCCAACTCTAAAGATTGAGGATTTAAAGAGGTATTAAATAAAACTTGAGTTATTTGGTGAAACAGATCTGTTTGCTTAAACTGAAATCCAGATAAATTAATGCCGATTTTAAGAAAATCCAATCCTTCATCGTGCCAGATTTGAGCTTGTTGACAAGCTTCTTGTAAAACCCATGCTCCAATTGGTTTCATTAAACCACTTTCTTCGGCGATGGAGATGAATTTTTCGGCAGGAATTCTACCTAATGTGGGATGATTCCAACGCAATAGTGCTTCCGTACCCGCTACTAAATTTGTTTGTAGGTCAATTTTTGGTTGATAATATAATTCTAGTTCTTTTTTTTCTAAAGCATGGTGTAATTGGGCTTCCATAGTCAAGCTTTCTGTTGCTTGCGAACTTTTAATATTAAAAGCAAATGTAAACAACTGACAACGATTTCCACCCTGTTTTTGTGCGTATTGGGTAGCTTTAACGGCTTGTTCTAATAATATTTCGATGTCTTGATGGTCGTTGGGATAAAAAGAAATTCCAATACTGGCAGACAGAAATATTTCATGGTAGTCAATATAAAAAGCTTGCTGGAGAAGATCCAAGATTTCTTGACCGTAGCGACTAGCTTTTATTTGCCTGTCTAAGGGGATCATTACGAAGAAATTATCTTCTTGTAAATGAATAGTAATGCCTTGAAAACTAAGATTGTTAATGTATTGATTTAGTCTTTCTGCTATTTCTTTAATAAAAATATTTTTTTGAGTTGAATCTAGACAATTATTTATTTTACTAAATCTATCTATGTGAATATTGAAAAATGCTACTAATTTTAATTCTTGTTCGTCATCATTAGATAGGGATGAAATTAAATAATCGAAAGAATCCCTTAAAAAAAGTTTATTGGGCAAATTAGTCAAGTTATTGACATAAATATTATCAAAATTGGATGAATATTCTTTAATAGTATCCTGTAAAGATTTTTGAATAACTGATTGTTCTTTATATTTACTCAGACTCATTTTGATTGTAGCCTGTAATTCTCTGTCCCGAAATGGTTTAATTAAATAACCATAGCAACCTGTTTGTGAAGCTCTTTCTAAAGTTTCGTCATTAGCATAGGCTGTTAGAAAAATAATTGGAATATCAGAAATCAATTTGATTTTTGCAGCAGTTTCGATGCCATCAATTTCTCCTTTGATAGCAATGTCCATTAGAATCAAGTCTGGTTGATTAGTATTAATATAATCGATCGCAGCTTGCCCTGAAGAGACTATTTTATCAACATGATAACCACTTTTTTCGAGTTTTTTAGCTGTATTTTTGGCAATTATCAGTTCATCTTCTACTATTAAAATATTAATTTTACTCATAATCTTTTATTAGAAAATATTGTACCCAGTTTCAGATAGCTTATTGCCACTTTAAAAAATAACTCGCAAAAAATACGTGGCACAACTCCACGGTAGCAATTCTTTTGAATAACGTAAATCATTGCTTTTCCTGTCGTATAATTGCAGATCGCAACATAAATCAAGCATAAAATTGCTAAACAATGTCGCTTAAATTACCGAGAAACATAAAAATATTCAAAACGTATTTTAGATTACAGTAAAAACAACTATAACTAACGATTTTAGTAATAAGTTAGCTATAGTTAAAAATCAATATTCAAACTAAAAGATATTAATCTATGTCTGCAAAAGTTTGTTTAAAAATGCGCAAAGATTTTCGCTCTGCTTCTCGCTCTATTTGCGATACTTCCTCTATATCGGGGGTTTTTTCTGTTTGAGATGTTGCGATTTCTTCGGGCAATATATCTTCCGTTTCACTCTTAATCTCTGTTTTCACTTCTTCTTCAATCGTGGTAATTGCTTCTAGTCCCTGTTCTTTAATGCGATCGCTCAATCTCCGTAACACACCATTAATAAACCTAAATCCGTCCTCATCAGAATATCTTTTGGCTAATTCTACCGACTCGTTAATCGCAACTCTTTCTGGAACGTCAAGGTATAATATTTCAGCGACGGCAATCCGTAAAATATCGCGATCGACCTGGGGTAAACGACTGAGTTGCCAAGCCACTAAGACATTCTCAATCGACTGTTCGATTTCAAGATGGCGATCGTTAACCGTTATAATCAATTCCGCAGCATATTCTCTTACTTGCTCTCTACTAGTAAGTTGCAAAAATTCAGGAAATTCTATTGCCATCCCCAAACGATTGACTGCTGTTTGAGATATTTCTAAAGCTTCTTGCAGCATCACTTTAGCACTATCGAGGTCACTGGCTCTAGTTTCACTGTTTAACAGACGCTCTTCGCCCCTTTTAATCTCCGCAGAAGCAGTCTCTAGATTATCTTGGACTTCCATAATCAAAGTACGAATAGCAGCCAAAATCAAACTATCTAAGTCTTCTGGGTTGAGTTGATTTTTTTTGGTTTTGATTTGACTAATACTTAGTAGTGCAAGTTCGCGAGCAATACTACGAGGTTGTTTCCGAAGAGCCATTTTAAAATTAAATGAATAATAGATACTCAAAGATAAATTTCCAGCCAAACCATTATACAGCTTAGTTTTGCCTAACTTTCTGATTCCTTGGGAATTAGTCCAGATGTGTTGGCAGCTAAACCCGCGTCTAAGGGAAGTTTTGAAGAAGATTTTGGCACAGCAACGGGTGGTTTGATGCTAGGATTTTCAGGACTAACAATTCCTCCTGAGATCAGAACTTTAAACGCATCTTCAATGGAAATGTCCACATCGATCGCTTCCGATTGAGGAACAATAGCATACCATCCCGAAGTAGGATTGGGGGTAGTAGGAATAAAAACATTAATCATTTCTTCGGGAAGATGCTTTTGCAAAGAAGGACTAGCTTTTCCCGTCACAAATCCCATCGTCCAAATTCCTTTACGGGGATACTCAATCAAAATAACCCTTCTAAATTTTGTTTTGGAATCTCCTAATAAGGTTTCTAAAATCTGTTTTAAAGTTTTATATACCGAACCTGCCAAAGGAATCGCTTGAAGGAATTGTTCGCCAAAATCGAGCAACCAACGACCGACAATATTACGAGCCATCAAACCTATGGCTAAAATGCTCAACAGAGGTACTGCCAACCCTACTGTAAAATTAAGAATATTGGTTAAAAAAGGATCTAACCCATCAAAAGGATTAATTTGTTTGGGTATACGGGTAAATAAATCAATTGTCCATTTAGCAATAGACACCGATAGCCAGATAGTTGTCGCCAGGGGAATCACCACCAGCAATCCAGCAATTAAGTCGTTCTTTAAATCTTGTTTTAAACGTTGCAGCACAGAGCTATTACTCTCCTTACAACTAAAATTTGTATTATATTAATTTGGTTCTAGTATAAGTTTTAAAGCTTATAAATAATTGTTGCAAGTATTGATATTAGGCTATTTTTATGAGCATAAACAGGATTGCGATCGCAACCTCGACAATTTCTACAACGGGGGGAACCCCGGCAATATGCGGAGCGGTATCCTTTAGGACGAACTGTCTCGCAAATATCGTACTAATAGCATATTCTACCGCGTAATGCGGTGGGTTCTATCAAGAGAAAAAGCTAGTCTCTCCACAAAATAGGTTTCAAAAATAATAAATATACTTAAGTTTGGACGAGCCTCTAACAGGAAGTTTTAAAATTTAGTTGAACCCCGCTCTCATTACCCTGAAAACGGTAATTTAAACCACTATGAACAGAAATATTGAAGTTTTAAGCGATAAACCCGCACTAATTGAGCGATCGCGAGAAATTATTCTGGCTCGCTTACATCAAGCCATAGAATCAAGAGGTAAGTTTACCATTGCTTTGTCTGGAGGAAGCACCCCCAAACCACTCTACGAAGCTTTAGGCAAAGAGTCTCTACCATGGTCAAAAGTACATATTTTTTGGGGTGACGAGCGTTATGTCCCCGCCAGCGATCGAGACAGCAATCAATTGATGGCGCGTCAGGCTTGGCTAGATCGTATAGAAATTCCTGCTGCCAATATTCATCCGATGAGTACTAATGCCGAAAATCCCCTCCAAGATGCCCAACAACAGGAACAAGAACTTCACTCCTTTTTCCAGACTCAGCCAGGAGAATTCCCCGCGTTTGACTTAATCCTATTGGGTATGGGAGATGATGGACACACTGCTTCTTTGTTTCCTCATACCGAGGCTTTAACAGTTTGCGATCGCTTAATTACCGTGGGTAATAAAGACGGTCAACCTAGAATTACTTTTACCGTACCGTTGATTAATCAAGCTCGTTGTGTTTTATTTGTAGTAGCAGGAGCAAATAAGCGTCCTGCTCTTAAAGAAGTATTTGCTCCTGAAGCTGATGAGATGAATTATCCCTCTCGATTAATTCAACCCCAAGGAGAACTTTTGTGGTTATTGGATCGCAGCGCAGCAGCAGAATTATCCCTCGACCGTCAATAATCAATAATAAATAGTATAGTGGGGAAAAAAAACACCTATGTCGGTAGTAGTGTAATAGTTTAGATTTTAGTGAAATTTTAAAATACCTATGATTACTTGCCCCAGTTGCAATCACCAAAATCCAGAAGGATCTTTGCAATGCGAAAATTGTTATACTCCTCTGCCAGCGAGTACTAGCTGCCCCAATTGTGGAACATCAGTACAAACCGATGCGACTTTTTGCGGTCAGTGTGGTTTCAATTTACAAGCAGAAAATCCAGTTGTGGAAACTGCTCCTGAAAAAACTGTCGAAGAGACAGCAATTGGCTCATTGCCTGATCTGCCCCTAGAAGAGTTATCTCCCACCGTTGAAATACCCGAAGTCTCTGTAGCAGAAGTAGAATCAGATATTTTACCCGAAACTACTATGTCTTCTCCCATTACTAGTCCTTGGGATGAAGAAGAAGATTTGACCATCGGACAGCCAAAAGCTGCATCCAATCTTGATAGTACAGAAATTGATTCTTCCCCTGTAGATCTAGAGCTACCTCCAGAATTTATCACATCAAACTCTGATACAAACAATAATATGCCTGTGTCGACAGAATCGACTGACCTAGATTTGAATTTCGATGAAGTTCCAATAGAGGAAAAAGCCGAGATTAAACCAGAAGAGTTAGAAGTTCCAGAAGTCCCCGCAAGCCCCAGTAATAGTAGTTTTAGTTCGACTGCCGACCCCGATCGTGCTGGGATGGGAAATATTAGTGGCATGACCCAATTACAGTTGCAAACAGCAAGTCTGCTGCATCTGCAAAGCAACACTACTATTGAAATTCCTGCTAACTTAAATGTAGTTCATATTGGCAAACCCAACGGTCAAATACCCCCAGATATTGATGTGGCGGGTTTTCCCGACTCAGAGGTAGTATCTAGACTTCATGCTGATATTAGAATCGAAGGAGATATTTATTATATTGAGGATGTGGGTAGTTCTAATGGAACTTATGTCAACCATACTCCTTTACTCAAAGGAAACCGTCATCGGCTGCGGGCTGGCGATCGCATTGCCTTAGGTAAAGGCGATTTGGTAACTTTTATCTTCCAACTGGGTTAGATAACAAAATGTTACGACCAGCTAAAAAATTTGTAAAATTTTAGCGCAAAGCCAAGTTAGTTTGGAGGGTGAGGTGCAGGTCATTGTTCGGATCGATGGAAACCAATTCTGCTTCGTTGCCTCCCAGAAGCAATCCAGCGATCGCACCAGCACCAGCCCCGCCCAAAACTTCTAAAAATTCGATATCACCAAAGATTTCCGACAATACAGTGGCAGCAGCAGCACCAATCGCTGCCCCTTTGATAATTTCTCCTGCATTCGCTCCTTTTTTAATGGTTTCTCTCCGAGTTACCACATCAGAAATAGCATCAATCGATCGAGTCGTGCCGTTAGGAAAGACTAGTTCTTCGGCTAAGAAAAAAGAACCAGATTGATCTTCATTCGGTCTAATTTCGCCGATTATTTCACTACCATAGGGGATGAGAATGTTGCGCCGACTATCTTTGACATCTGCTGCGACATAAAGACTTAGGGGAATAGTTTCTTCTGGAGTAAGGAGAATTTTTTCTTCATCATATTCTACGGGAATGACGAACCCCCGAGGAACGGTATTGGGGAGCAGATCTATAGTGCGTCTGGGTTGTTGGGGAGGATTGTAGATTCTTTCTCGATTGGGTTGACTGGGAAAAAGCTGCGCTTGGGCAGGGGTTATATTAGCAAATGGTGCGATCGCTGCTGTTAAAGCAGTCAAAGTTATGGAGATAGAAGTGGTTACTTTAGAGTATTTTGCGTTAAACATAACTAGACAAAAATTTTTCTCATAGAAATATTAGTTATGACCCATTGACGCAGACATTTCGATCCTAGTTCCAAATCCAACTCATTTATCATTCCTAAAATTCCCTATTTTTTGGTAAGACAGAGCAATATTACTCATGCTAGAATCCCGCGTGCGCCCCAGAAAAACCTTACAAAAAAAACTAAAAGATCGAGCAATAACTTTGTTGGCTAACAACAAAAAGTTAATTTTACTAATGCTGTTAAGTGGCTTTGGTTGTTTGATTTTACAAAGCCGTAATTTATCTGACCAATCGAACAAAAAATTATCATCAGCCCCCGAATCATCTTCTCTGATAGAATTACGCCAAATAACGCCTTCTGCTAGGGCATCTCAGTTGAAAGTTATGGCAGAAGGGAATCCTAGAAGAAATGACAAACAAAGAATACTCGATCGCCATCGCGCCCGTTATTTATTGGGTTCGGATTTGGTGCAACAACAACAAGGCAAGCTGGCTTTAACTTATCTCCAAGGCTTGGGACAAGACTATCCTTTGCTGCGCCCTCAAATTCTCTGGAAAATTGCTCAAGCACATCAACAAAACCAACAAACCAACGCTGCCCAAAGAACCTTAAAGTATTTAATTAAAAGCTATCCCGACTCTTCTCTGACAGCAAATGCACTGTCCCTGCTGGATGAAGATCGAGTCCAAAATGAAGCTCAAATCATTAAAAAGTTCCCCTATCATCCCATCGCTCAAAAAATTGCCCGCCAACGTCTGAGTAAAAATCCCCAACAATTTCAATTACTATTGTTGCTGGCAAAATACAGTCGAGACTCCGATTTAAACCCAATTCGCGATCGCCTGGTATTAAAATATCCAGCTAAACTCACTCCTGAAGACTGGCAAGCTATTGCTGATGGCTATTGGCGAGAAGAAGAACACCGCAAAGCTGCGGATGCTTATACCTATGCCTCTTCTACCCCTCAAAATTTATATCGTGCTGCCAGAGGTTTTCATCGCAATGGTAATTTAGATACTGCCAAACGAGCCTATCAAAGACTATTACAAGAATATCATGACTCTAGAGAAGCAGGTGAAGCTTTAATCTACTTAGCTAACATTTCTAGCGGTGATGAAGCGGTGGTATATCTTGAAAAAGCGATCGCCAAATTTCCCAACAATGCCCCAGAAGCTTATCGTTCTAAAGCGATCGTTCACGAACGTTTTGATAAAAACGTCGCAGCCGATGAAGCCCGCCAGAACTTATTAAATCAATATAATGATTCCTCCGCTGCGGGGGAATATCGTTGGAAAATAGCCCAAAAATTAGCAGCCAGCGGTAGCAAAAAAGATGCTTGGCAGTGGATGCAGCCTTTGGTTAAATCCAACTCCACCCTCGAACAAGGTTTTGCGCCTAAAGCTCTTTATTGGACGGGAAAATGGGCAAAAGAGATTGGTAAATTAGCCGAGGCAGAAACAACGTTCAAAAAAATCATCAAGCAATATCCTCAATCCTACTGGGCATGGCGATCGGCAGTTATGTTAGGTTGGGATGTGGGAGACTTCGATCGATTGCGCTCTCTCTCTCCGCCCTTAAACTTATCCGCCACCTATAGCCCCTTACCAGTAAGATCTTCAGCCCTCCAAGAACTCTATTTATTAGGGCAATATTACGATGCAGGGCTAATGTTGCGATCGCAGCTCGAACGACCCCAACAGCTTTCTGTGAACGAGCAGTTTAGCGAAGGTATACTAAGAATTGGGGTAGGAGAATATAGCGCAGGAATGCAAGAAATTTGGGATTTAACCAAACGAGAAACTCCTCAAGAATTAAAAGAATGGAAAGCCTTGCGCCAAACTACCGCTTATTGGCGGGGTTTATTTCCTTTTCCCTATCAAACAGAAATTCTTGACTTTGCTCGACAAGATGAGATTAATCCTTTGTTAGTTCTTTCTGTCATGCGTAAAGAATCTACCTTTAATCCCGAGATCGATTCGGTGGTTGGTGCAGTTGGCTTGATGCAGATTGTTCCTCCTACAGCTAAATGGGTAGCAGAACAACTAGATTTAGCAGAATATTCCCTCACAAATCCCGAAGATAATATCAAAATTGGGACTTGGTATCTCAAGCACAATCACGATCGCTATGAGGATAATTCTTTATATGCGGTAGCAAGTTATAACGCTGGTACGGGGAATGTTAGTTCTTGGTTAGACAGTTATAATACTAGCGATCCCGATTTGTTTGTCGAGCAAATACCTTTTCCTGAAACTAAGGATTATGTTGAGGGGGTTTTTGGTAATTACTGGAATTATTTGCGGTTATACAATCCTGCTATACGTCAGAAAGTTAATTCTATTAGTCATTAGTTATTAGTTATTAGTCATTGGTGATTGGTCATTTCATCTTTTATCGGACAAGCCAAATAAGTTCGATCTGGATATTTTTTGGGGCTAAATATCCCTAATTGGTTCGACATAAAAAGCAATTCCATCATTACCTTCCAATTGATAGTCGGGAAGATTGGTTAAAATGGCATCTCTTTCCACTGCCGAGGGGGTATAAAAATGGGCGTCGATCGCGGCATTATAAAAACGATATAAGGCAGTTGCCCCTGGGCGATCGCTTTGGTAGCCATAATAAGCTATTCCTTCGTAATTATAATTAGCTAAATTGCCATCGATAGTATCTCGTTCGGCTTCGGACATAGTGTATAGATGCGCCCCCGTGGAGGTATTAAAAAAGCGATATACTGGTCTTGCTCCCGTTAAGGGATCTGCGGTTTCTGATGCAGCAAGATAAGATTCTCCTTCGTAACTATAGTTGGGCAAGTTAGTAATAATTGAATCTCGCTCAAAGTTTGACGCAGTATAGAAGTGAGTCCCTATGTCGGGACGGAAAAAACGATAGACAGTCGAACCCGTAACTAGATCGTTACCGCTACTAATACTGAGATTATAATTGCCTTGGTTTCCTGGTGCAGCACCTTCCCCCGTAACGGGATTGTATTGTTGTCCTTGAGGGCTACTGCCATTAACACCGATATAGTATTGCGTCCCTGCGGTAACGTCCAACTGAATCAGGCTACCCTGATTGAGATCGTTTTCATTATCATTGGCTGCAATTTCGTTACCTTCCCCGTCAAAAACTCTTAAATAAGTATCGGCACTAAATTCTTCGTTAGCAATGGTTTTGATATTTACCGTACTGTCAATATTGGGGATAAAACGATAAATATCAATATCCGTATCGCCAACAATAAAACCACTATCGTTGCCCACGTTACCAAAGACAGTTTCTCCTGAAGTGAGGTTTTGTACTGCACTGCTGCCGATGGTGTTGTCGACTAAATTTCCTGCTTCTTCTAGAGGAATGAGATTTCCGTTAATTGTATAGGTCCCTGTATCTCCTCCCGTACCACTACCCAAGGCGAAGGGATTAAAATTTTGATTGCCAAAACCCGTAACAGCAACATAATAGTCGGTATTGGGGGCAATTTGGTAGCGCAATAAGGAATCAAGACTGTTGTTAGGATCGCTCAAGCCCAAGCGGTTGCCTTCTGCATCGAAAATAAGAGCGACGGTGTTAACAGGATCGTCATTACTGGATGTGACGGATATTTCGAGAATTCCCGAACTACCAGAATTGATTTGATAAAAGTCCACATCGCGATCGCCTACTTCTTGTTCTCCATCCACGCCAATTACCCCAAGGCGATCGCCAATCGGCAGAGCGATCGCTCCATCGGTTTGGGTAATACTACCATCGAGGTCGTTATTAACAAAGGTAGTAATTAATTCGTATTGACCCCCCGCAGTATTTTCAGGACGATTGCTGAGATTATTGGCATTATATTCCTGATTGAAAAAGTCAGATACCCCAACATAATAAACCTTACCCCGTTCGACTCTAGTATTAATAAAACTGTCGGTAGTATGACCATAATTACCCGATTGATAGTTCCCTTCTGGATCGAGGCTGCTGTCTACTAAATCAGTTTGTTCGGGATTTTCTAAGACTATGCCCGAATTATTATCTTGAAGAAATTCGATCGCTCTACCATCTCTGGCGATCGCCAGATTGTCATCGCTGGGAGAAACTATTTCATTGCCGTTTTCATCAAACAATCTGAGATAAGAATTAACAAAATTGTTGGCAAAGGGCGTATCAATATCAATAAACAAAACCCCGTTGTCAGGAGCGACAATTCGAAACAGATCGACATCAGACACGCCTACCTCTTCCCCATAGTCCGTCCCAATCACACCAGGAAAAACTAAGGGTTCGAGTCCGCTACCCAAATTAACTTCGACTGCCCCGCTAATCAAACCATTGGGATCTTGATTCCTCAGACTAAACTGTAGGGTATAATTCCCCGTATCTGCTGCAATGCCACTCCCAGGAATATTAGGATTGTAGCTAATATTTCTAAAACCACTGACTCCAACATAATACGTTCCAGGCTCTAAATTCATATCGAGACGAGAAAACAGATTTCCCGTAGCAATATCGTCATTGTTGCCTATTTCATTGCCATTGACATCAAACAATCTGATATAACTATCAAAGTCAGCAGGATTGTTGAGATCGGATGCGGTTTCTATTCTCACTGTCCCTGGGGAAACTAGCTCGAAGCGATAAATATCAACATCATTAGGGCGAATATTCTGACCGTCTTGTCCGATATTACCCACAATAGGGGAAACTGGAGAACCATCAATGGTTGGGGCGATAAAAGCTCCTGTGATCGTACCGTTAGAGTCTCCAGAGACAATATTATCGGGATTATTCTCAGGAGGAGGAGCAAAATTATCTGCTCCTGTTTTTACTTGGGCGATCGCATTGTAAATGTTGATTCGGACATAAGAACTTCCAGAATTAATAATATTATCATCTTCGTCATCTCCATCGACGATCCGATCCCCCGTATTAAACAAAATCTCTCGCACTTCTTCAGGAGCTAGCAAACGCCCGTTAAATTGCAAAGATGCTTGTTGAAGCAAAGCTACCGAACCCGCGACGTGGGGTGAGGCTTGACTAGTCCCCGCCAAAAGGCCCCTACCTGCCCCTGGAATGGTACTAGTAATTAATGCTCCTGGGGCAAATACAACGTTCGATACATTGAGACGCTGACTAAAACTGGTGATGCGATCTGCCCCCGTGGTGTAATCAATACTGCCACTCTGCCAAGCGATATTGGATTGCGATCCATCTTGCCAAACTGCTCCCACGGCGATCGTACTAGCAATAGCAGGAAAAGCTAAATTTTCTCGATTTGATTCTCCTGAATTGGTAAAATATTCGTTCCCCGCAGCCCCAACTACGGTCACGCCAGCATTTTCTAAACGTCGAATATCGTCTGAGATAATATCTCCCCGCAGTCCCGTTTCTGGAGTAAAAAACCCCAGTCCTAAAGATAAATTAACCGCAGTAATATTGTATTGTTCGCGATGGGCAAAGACCCACTCTAGAGCATCTTCTACTTCTAATAAAGATCCGCCATTACCATCTAATACTCGTAGAGAGATCAAACCCACACCAGGAGCGACACCAATACTCTCATCTGTCGCGCCAATTGTCCCCGCTACATGAGTGCCGTGTCCGTCAGGATCGCTAGGATCGTTATCGTCGTCGAGAAAGTCATAACCAGTCAGATAATTGGGTGCGAGTAAAGGGTGATTGACATCAATCCCCGTATCGATGGCGACTACGCTAAAACCACTGCCATCTATCCCCGCAAAGTTAGGATCGTTACGCAGTCGAGTCAAACCAATGAGGTCGAAAGCGGGGTTGTCTCCTGGGTTTGCTTGTTCTATTTGAATCGCGCGATCGCCAATAACTGCGGTTGTTAATAAATCCTGAGTTAACGATAACGATATAGATGGGCTGACAAACAATGACTTTAACAAACTCATGAAATATAGAAAACAACATCTAGTTCCTAACTTCATACATAACACAAAACGAGTACTAATCGCCGTGAAATGTCAGTGAATTTACTGAGTTTTTTAAGTGCTTTGGGTAAGATGTAGTGGGTTTTTAATCAGTATTCAACAATCAACTACAATTGAAGGAGTTTGAGTTTTCCATCTGCCTGCTAGATATAAAGTTTAACGACTAAAAGAGAAGATCGAATTTTGTTTGTAATAATTACTCATATGGGGTTCAACCTAGCTTAAAGTTAATCAATAATATGAAATTTTTATCTAATAAACTGAGTGTCTATTTAAGCATTTTAACCCTTGGCTGTGGTATGGGCTTTTTAGTCAGTCGCGCCCTCAGACAACCACCAGAGATTAGTCAAGCGCAAGTTTATCCTGCGGTTATTCCTGCCAAGTCCAGTCCGTCTCCCATAGGAGAAGACACTCAGAATATTAACTTTATTGCTACTGCCGTGCAAAAGGTAGGCCCTGCGGTAGTCAGAATTGATGCTTCGCGACAGATTTCTAGCACCTTACCTGAAAATTTAAAACATCCTTTATTGAGACGTTTTTTTGGCGATGATGGAGAAAACTCTTTAGACCCCGCACCAGATAAATTCGAGCGGGGTACGGGATCTGGTTTTATCATTGGCTCGAATGGTCGTCTGATAACCAATGCTCATGTAGTCGATGGAGCGGAAAAAGTCTTAGTAACCCTCAAAGATGGCAAAACCTATGAAGGCAAGGTATTGGGGACAGATTCTTTTACTGATGTGGCAGTAGTTAAAATCGAGGCAAAAGACTTGCCTACTGCGGATTTAGGCGATGGGGAAAGCTTGACTCCTGGAGAATGGGCGATCGCCATTGGCAATCCTTTAGGATTAGATAATACTGTTACCGTAGGTATTATCAGTGCTTTGGGTCGTTCTAGCTCTCAAGTTGGCGTTCCCGATAAACGAGTTCGGTTTATTCAAACTGATGCAGCCATCAACCCAGGAAACTCAGGGGGCCCTTTATTAAACTCTCAAGGACAAGTAATCGGCATTAATACAGCAATTCGGGCTGATGCTCAGGGTTTGGGCTTTGCCATTCCCATTGAAACAGCCCAACGCATAGCGAATCAATTATTTGCCAAAGGGGAAGCAGATCATCCCTATTTAGGGATTCACATGGTTAATATTACCGAACAGACCAGAGAAGAAATTAATCAAAGCGCGGACTTTGATTTTATAATTCCCCAAAATGATGGCGTGTTGGTCGTGCGAGTAATTTCTGACTCGCCTGCTGCCAAAAGTGGCTTAAAACCAGGAGACATTATTAATAAGGTCGGTAATAGTCCCGTTAAAACCTCTCTACAGGTACAAGAGCAAGTAGATCTAAGCGCAATAGGCTCTGGTTTGCAGGTAGAAATTTTGAGAAACGGCAAGCTAAAAACCCTTAAAGTTGTACCGACACCTTTCCCTAAGAACGAATTTAAGTAATAGTGGATACTACTACAGTCTTTGTTTTGAGATAGTTTGAATGTGATTGAAGTAGAAGTCCACTCATCTTTGAGAGATTTTTTGCGGGAACATGGAGATAGAAGTTTTCCCCACCACTTGACCATGGCACGGCTCATTGCCAGAACTTTGCGTTTGGATCGTCCTGCTTTGATGCAGACTGGCAGTAGCGTCAGTAAGTATTGTCTTAGTTATTTGATGCCCATACTTTTGGGAGACTGGTCGGTAATTATTGTTGCTCCCTCCGCAACACAACAGTATTTACTAGTAGAAATAGCTAAATTACAAGAATGGTTGGGTTCGGATAAAAAAGTTCGTAGTGGAAATTGTTGGCAACAAGGCGATCGCTTATTACTGACTACTCCTCAAAATTGGTTGAGCGATCGCTTGGAAAGTCAAGCTAAATTTCCCCCCAACATCCCCACAATTATCGAACGAGCGGATAATTTAGAAGAATGGACGAGAAACTTACTCACAATTAGACTCGACGCTTCAGATTGGGATAATTTAATTCGGGCAAGTCCCGATTATCAAGATTTGATTGCCGATACCAGCATCAAATTAACTCAGTCTATCTTAACTCGTCCTCAAAATCCCTACGGCAATCATACTTTGCTCCAATCGGAATTGGGGCTGATTAGCTATCTCTGCCAGACTTTAGCAGATAAACAACGATTAACGGGTAAATTTCAAGAATTTTGGCACCAAATATCTCAAAAACATACTATATCTTGGATATCTCGCCCACCTACGGGATACAAGCAGAGTGCAATAGTTCCCGAATGGTTTGCGATCGATGTTGCTCCAGGAGAGGTGAGAAATTATCTGCAACCTATTTGGAAAGACCAACCAGTGGTCATTCTAGGTGGTTTTTTAGATATTGAATCGACTGCTGCAACCTATAAACAAAGATTGGGTTTAGATCGGGATATTTTGAGTCTTAAGTTTACTCCCCACCGACAAAACAATCATATTCAACTATATCTGCCAGATCGCCTCCCCCTTCCCAATACTCCAGATTTTCAGTCAGCCTTAATCGAACAAAGTTTGTTATTAGTCAGTCTCAGCAGCAAGATTAAAGAATTAATTGTTTTGATTTCTGATGATGTACCCTTGCAAGGAAAAGTAGGTTCGGCTTTGGCTGCGGAATTTGGTTCGCGGGTTAAAGTTGAAACAGCAAAGGTAAATGACGACGGGATTCTAATTTGCAGTTGGTCTTTTTGGCAACAACACCAAGAAAATTTACCCATTCCTCGATTATTAATTGTGGCGACATTGCCTATACCTTCCTTGGAAAACCCTTTGATAGCTAACCGCGTCGCTTATTATAAAAATCGTCGTAAAGATTGGTTTAGGCTATATCTGTTACCAACAGCCCTCAAAACTTTGGAACAAACAGTAGTGCCATTGCGAGAGTCTCAAAGCATCATTGCTTTATTAGATAATCGCGTCAATTCCCGCAGCTATGGTAAGGCTATTCTCTCTACCCTCGAACCTTTCGCCCGCATCAATTATATCGATCCGACTTGGTTTGGCTATCCTAATTCTTAATTGATTATTTTTTATTTGCCATTTGCCCATAAAACATCGGCTAAAGCGATCGCCAGTCGGTCATTGTTTTTCCGCAACCCTTCATAGTGAAAGAATACTTGTCCGCCAAAAGAGCGATCGCGATTGGTTTCGATACATTTAATTAGATCTTTTGGCGTAATATCTTTGCCATTAGCAGTGAAAGCAATCCCTGGGGCAAATTTAGAGAGAGAATGGCGATCAAAGGTTTTGATTATTTTTTTGACTTCTTGGTTATAGCTAAAGTGATTCGAGCGATATATCTGGGGGTGAATTATGTCTGCCAAACCTTTGGCGATCCATGCAGGAGAATCTTGCAATAGATATTGCAAACAAAAAGGATATACCCCAGGGGATAAGGACACAATAGCATCAGGCTTAATAGTTTTTACCTGTTGATATAATTCAGCCAAAAAGTCAGTTAAAAGATCGGCGCGCCATTGTATCCAATGTTTATCTTGAGGATTTTGAGGGGGATGTTTGCTAAAAGTATTTTTATATAGATCGACGGTATCGGGGTCATAACCCGCGCTGTTAGGTAATGCTGGAAGGCGATCGCATCCCTGAATACCATCTACATCATAATTAGTAACAATTTCAGCAACTAGATCTAACATAAACTGCTGTACTTGGGGATTGAAACCATTCATCCAGGTTAAACTACCGTATCTTACGCGATCGCCATTTCGATCTACAGCTTGCCAATGGGGATATTGTTTGAGGATATGCCCCCCATTCAAAAGATGAGAAGCAGCAAAACCATATTCTAACCAGGGAATAACTTTCATATCTCGTTGGTAGGCTGCGGTAATAATTTCCCCAAGAGGATCGCGCTGCTGTTGGGCATAAAATGGATCGATCGCGGGTAAGTAATATCGACTCATTACCCCAGAAGGATAAATAGTATAACCCCTCGTCCAAACTACGGGAAAAATATAATTAAACCCATAGGAATCCAAAAAAGCGATCGCCTCGGAAATATTATCCTGGGACTCTAAAACCTGACTATGGGGGCGATTCGCAATCCAAACTCCACGAATTTCTGACATCAAGTTTGCTTAGAAAAAAAAACAGCAGCTATTACAATTAAACCTAGCAAAAATAACGGCACTAGCAAATTAATCGGCTCAATCATTTATTTAGCAAAATTAACTATCAACAATCCCTGCTGATTGCAAAGCCATTTCCATAAAGGTTTGGTGAGTATTTCTGACTTCTTCATCTTTTCTGGGTTTTCGCTGCACAAATGTACCATCGGACTGCAATTCCCAAGCTTTACGATTGTCCGCTAACATTACCCCCAAAATCTCTTGTAAATCCCCAAATATTTCAGGAGAGTCAATGGGAGTAACTGCTTCCACGCGACGACTGAGGTTCCGAGTCATCCAGTCTGCACTACCAATATAAATTTCTTCATCACCATTATTGTGAAAATAGAAAATACGAGAGTGTTCCAGAAAACGACCGATGATACTAATAACGCGAATTTTATCGCTAAAGTCAGGAATGCCAGGACGCAAGCAACAGATGCCCCGCACAATCAAATCTATTTCCACTCCCGCTTGGGAAGCTAGATATATAGTTTGAATTACTTCTTGGTCTACTAGAGAGTTCATTTTAGCCACAATGCGACCAGTTTTACCCTGACGACAATGTTCTATTTCTCGTTTAATCATAGCGATAATGCGATCGCGCAAGCTTACAGGAGCAACCAGCAATTTGCGATAAGACTTTTGTTGGGAATAACCAGTCAAAAAATTGAATAAATCGGTTAAATCCGCACCCAATTCTGGATTACAGCTTAAAAGACCTAGATCGGTATATATTTTGGCAGTTTTCGGATTGTAGTTCCCCGTACCAATATGAACGTAGCGACGTATGCGTTCTTTTTCTTGGCGCACTACCAGAGTAATTTTAGTATGGGTTTTTAACCCCGTAACGCCATAAACTACGTGAACTCCTGACTTTTCCAGTTTCTTCGCCCAGAGAATATTATTCTCTTCATCAAAACGCGCCTTAAGCTCGACTAATACCACTACCTGCTTGCCATTTTGGGCTGCTGCAATCAAGGATTTAATAATAGGCGAGTCTCCTGAAGTACGATACAAAGTCATTTTGATCGCCAATACGTGAGGATCGGAGGCTGCTTCGCTGATAAAACGGAGTACGGTGCTGGTAAAAGAATGATAGGGATGATGGACTAACAAATCTCCATGACGAATTACGTTAAAAAAGCTTTCTCCTTCTCCACTACTGTCTCC
This sequence comes from Waterburya agarophytonicola KI4, assembly GCF_020640915.1. Lineage (GTDB taxonomy): Bacteria > Cyanobacteriota > Cyanobacteriia > Cyanobacteriales > Xenococcaceae > Waterburya > Waterburya agarophytonicola. Next base: position 52,687 of record NZ_JADWDC010000015.1, read on the forward strand.
ATCATTTTCTTGCAGCCAGCTAAGACGAGGAGGCAGTACGGCATTCCAGGGTTTATCTTTGAGTTCGGCTAGGGGTAGTGCCATAAATGACATTAAATCTCCCAAGCTCAATAAACCATCAATATCGTAGACATCACTTTCCTCTAAAGTCATCTCACGAATAATAGTCGAACGAATTTCAGGCGAAACAGAGGCTTCAATTTCTAATCTCACCGAAGAACCCCCCATGCGTCGTTTTTGGAGTTCTTTTTCGATCGCTAGTAGTAGATCGTCTGCTTCGTCTTCTTCTACCGATAAGTCTGCGTTACGGGTGACTCGAAAGGCATAAGACTCTAAAATGCTCATCCCAGGAAATAGATATTCTAAATTGTGAGTCACAATTTGTTCTATAGGTACGCCAGTCCAAACTCCTGGCTTTTTTTGGTGAGTTTGTCTTAATTCTTCGGGTAGGGCGATAAAACGAGAAAGCACTTGAGGGATTTTAACTCGGGCGAATAGCTCGTTATCAATCTGAGGATCTTTTAAAACTACTGCTAAATTTAAACTAAGGTTAGAAATATAGGGAAATGGATGGGAAGGATCTACTGCTAAGGGCGTTAAAACAGGAAAAATATATTCTTCAAAAAACTCGTTAAGATAAGCTCTTTGTTCTTGATTCAAATCGACATAATTGAGGATATGAACTCCAGATTGATTTAATTCTTTTTTTAAAATCTTTTCAAAATGCTGATGTTGTTTTTTAATTATTGGTGTCAGCATGTTAGCGATCGCTTCTAACTGTTGTTTGGAAGTTCGACCATCTGCCGATAGTTTTGTTACCCCTGCTGCTACTTGTTTTTTGAGTGCAGCCACCCTAACCATAAAGAATTCATCTAAATTAGAACTAAATATTGCCATAAACTTGAGACGCTCTAGCAAGGGAGTTCTTTTATCTAATGCTTCTGCTAAAACCCTTCGGTTAAATTCTAACCAGCTTAATTCTCGATTGAAATAATATTGAGGGTCATTTAGGTCGATCGCATTATCAAGAGATTTGGTACTAGTCATTGCTTGGTTTGATATCTAGGGCGTTAATTTTAGTCTAATACGCCTGATGTGAATTAGCCTTTCAGACGTCTAAAAGTTAAAATAGTTTATCTCGTAAGTAAGACTACTGTTTCGCAATTTCACTCCTAGAGGCTAAGAAAGTATAGTTATTAGTCGGAGTGAAAAATAGTTCTTTATGAGATATTTAAAGGGTTTTAGCCTGGGATATTCTGTCTGTCGATCTTTATTATTGTGGTGTCTGTTGATTCCTGCCATAACGATCGCCATGGGAGTTAATCCAGAAGTAGTACAAGCTCAAACTGCTAGTAAACAGACAGCAGATCGGGACTATCAAGCAGCTAGAGAAACAATTGCTTCGGGTAGTTTGTTTGCAGCTAAACCTAAATTGCACAATGCTTTAAAGATATATCAAACTCTAGGAGATCGCACTGGACAGTATAATTGTCTGATCGAACTGGCTCGCATTGATTATAAAGAAGCCAATTACCAACAAGCACAAATCAAACAAAGACAAGCCTTACAAGTTGTCAATTACAGTACCAATGATGGTAAAGCCAAAACTTTGGCGGGTTTAATTGCTTTGGAGTTGGGAGATTATAACGAAGCACTAAGTAAGCTCAGGGTAGGAGTCCACGAACTACAAATAGCTGGATTGAGCGATCGCCTGGCAAGACAAGAATTGAATGAAGCGAAAATTGGTTTGGGAGAAGTCTTTACTCACCAAGGGCTATATAAACAAGCAGAAAACTATTTAGCCCAGACAGTCAATTCCCCCTATAGCGATTCTCATTTGCGACGACGCACCTTTAACGCCTTAGGCTCGATTCAACTAGAAATAGGACAATATGACGAGGCTCTTAAGACATTCGAGCAAGCTCATTCTGTTTCCAACACTATAGGCGATCGCGTGGGGAAAGCCAAAACCCTGGAAAATCTGGGTAGAGCCTATCAGCTTACGGGGGATAGAAATAAGGCTCTCAAGCAATATCAAGAGGCATTGGGACAATTGAGGAGTGCGGGGGCGTGGAGCAGACAGGTATACGTTTTGAATAATCTGGGTTTATTGGCTACCGAACTAGGCTTAAGTAACCGCGCTTTAGAATACCTGCAAAATGCCGAAGGTACGCTGTCTAATTCGGGGGGAGTGGGGCGAGTAATTACCTTGACTAATTTAGGTTATTACTACACTCAGAGAAAAAAATACGATTTAGCCAGAGATTATTTAGAACAAGCTTTAAGTTGGGCGAAAAGTAATGGAGATCGCCTAGGCGAAGCAAAAGCCCTCAGCGGTTTGGGGGCGATCGAGATGGAATTGGCAGACTATCAAGGTGCAAGTCAGACTTTAGAGTCTAGTATTAAAATCTTTGAATCTCTACGCCCTGGTTTGCGAGACGAACAAAAGATTTCCCTAGCAGAAAGTCAAAGACTGACTTACGACTTGTTGCAAGAGGCTTATATAGCCCAAAATAAACCGATGAAAGCTTTAACTATAGCCGAGCGCAGTCGAGCCAGAGCTTTTATTGAATTATTAGCACAAAGATCGTCTGGGAAATCTACTACAGAAATCGATCTGACTCCTCCCAACATCCAAGCAATCAAAGCCATCGCCAAAAATCGTCGAGCAACTATAGTTAACTATTCCATTATTCAAGATCGAAAGGGAGAGGAATCACAATTTTATATCTGGGTAGTTAATCCCCAAGGAAAAATTGATTTTCGCGCTCTAGATTTGACAGTTATTAAAGAGCAATTCAACACTTCTGTTGCTAGGGTATCTCGGGAATCTCGCAATGCTGCATCGGGGGGACGCGATCGCCAAAAGCCCAGACTGCAAGACTACGTGGTTTCATTCCGTGGCGAAAATAGCTCGGATACGACGGAGAATCATCGCAAGCTTAGTTTTCCTAGAGATGGCTACAAATTACTCATCGAACCAATCAAAGATCTATTACCCGAAGATCCCGAAGCATTAGTTGTTTTTATTCCCCAAGACTCATTATTTCTCGTTCCTTTTCCCGCCTTACAAAACGATCAGGGAAAATTCTTAATTGAGGAACACACTATGCAAATTGCTCCTTCGATCCAAACCTTGGCAATAAAACCCAGCAAATCGACTTTAGATTCTTCTCAAGCATTAATTGTGGGCAATCCCGCACCCATGCCCGAATCATTGGCAAATTTACCAGGAGCAGAAATCGAGGCAAAAGCAATCGCCGATATTTTAAATGCAGCTCCTATAATTGGTTCAGCAGCCACCGAAACCACTATCGTGGAGAAGATGCCACAAGCAGATCTAATTCATTTTGCCACCCACGGTTTATTCGATGAAAATCAAGGCTTACAAAGCTCCCTCGCACTTTCGACTAGCGATCATACAGAAGGCTTTTTAACCGCCGAAGAAATACTCGATCTCAATCTTGATGCAGAATTAGTTGTACTGAGTGCTTGTAATACTGGGCGGGGAAGAATTACAGGGGATGGGGTGGTTGGTTTGTCCCGTTCGTTTCTTTTAGCAGGGGCGCAAAGTACTATCGTTTCCCTGTGGTATGTCCCCGATCTCCCCACCTCCGCACTAATGACAGATTTTTATCGTCAATTAGCCAAAAACCCCAATCAACCCCAGGCTCTACGTCAGGCAATGTTAAATACCATTAAAGAATATCCTAAACCCTACCAATGGGCTGCATTTATGTTGGTTGGGCAATAAACAGGTTTATTATTTATTACAATTCATTACAAAAGTTAGAAATATTATAAAGCGATCGCTTGTAAGCATGAAACAGATACTTAAACAGAAATCGCCCCTCTCGCCATATCTGCGATCGCTTTATCGTTAGCTTTAGGTAAATGATAATAAGTACCCCCTGCTTGTTTGGCTAGCTCTTTAGCAAAACCAGTAGAGACAAAACGGCTTTCCGTATCGATCATTAGCAGTTTCATGCCTGTGGCCCGCACTTTTCCTGCAATATCGAGCAATTCCTCTTTAATATTGGGTTTTTCTGCTCCTTCTTCGGGCATTTCTCCTAAAGAACGAGATAGGGGAATATTACCTCTACCATCGGTAATGGCCACAATTACCACTTGTCCTATATCTCCAGACATTTGAGCGTTGATGCCCACATTTACCGCTTGAGTTAAGCCATGAGATAAGGGAGAACCTCCACCACAGGGTAAAGTTTCTAATCTACCTTTTGCCATGGTAATCGATCGCGTGGGAGGCAAGAGAACATCTGCTCGTTCGCCTCTAAAAGGAATCAAGGAAATTTGATCTCGATTTTCATAGGCTTCGGTTAATAATCGCATTACCGCACCTTTCGCCGACTGCATTCTATTTAATGCCATCGAACCAGAAGCATCTACCACAAAAATAATTAACGAACCTGCTTTGCGCGCCATCCGTTTAGAACGGATATCGCTTTGTTCGACAATTACATTACGCCCAGGGTTGCGTTCTCTACGTGCTTTTTGATAGGGTGCAGCATTTCGTAAAGTTGCATCTACTGCAATTCTTTTTACTTTCCCTTTGGGAATCATGGGCTTAATATATCTTCCCCTATCATCGGAGAAAATCAGACTGCGCGCCCCAGATTTGCCCTGACGTTGCATGGTTTGAGCAAAGGTTAATACTTCAGGATCTAATATTACCCCTTCAATATCAAAGATAAACTCGTCGGGAATAGCAGGAGGCTCTTGTTCTTGTTCTTCTTGTTCTTCTTGTTCTTCTTGTTCGTCTTCGTCTTGTTCTTGGTCTGAATCTGGTTCGTCTTGCTGCTGCTGTGGTGGTGGTGGGGGTGGTGGGGGTGCGTCTTCTGGAGGTGTTTCGATCGTCGTAGCGCGGGGAATAATTACAAGTTCTACTGCTTTGCGGAGATCCTCAGCAATTACGTTATCTCTACCATCTAAGGCTGCGCAGGCTTTGGCTACCCGAACCGCAAATAGTTCGGCGCGATGTCCTTCTACTGTTCCCCGAACAGCTTCTTGTACCAAATATAAAACCTGATCGTGACTTATTTTAACTTCCTTGAGCCATTCCCGCGCCAGAATGATATCTGTCCTCAGGCTGTCGATATCTCCTTCATAAGCATTGATAAACTCTTGGGGGGAGTTGGTAAAATCAATTACTTGATTTACTGCTTCTACCCGTTGTTCTAGAGATAATACTCCATCAGCGGAAAGAGCGATCGCAATACGGTCTAAAAGGTGTTCCCGCAATACCCCCTCTTCGGGGTTATAGGTAGCAATTAAAATTGGTTTGCAAGGATGCTGAAAACTAATACCTTCCCGTTCGATTACATTTCGTCCATCGGTTAAGACTGTCAGTAACTGGTTGGCAATTTGGTCGTCCAAAAGATTGATCTCATCAATATATAAAACCCCACGGTGGGCTTGCGCCAGTAATCCTGGTTGAAAGATCGGTTCGCCACGCTTAACCGACTCTTCTACATCTACCGAACCGAGTAATCTATCTTCTGTAACTCCCAATGGTATTTGCACAAAAGGCGCGGGAATAATTTGGGTGGGGATATTTTCCATGGGAATATCTCCATACCGAACAACAGTATCATCATCCCAATTTTGGGGCTTATTGGGGTCGCAATTGTAGAGAGAACCCTTGATAATTTCTATAGGTGGCAAAAGATTATAGACTGCCCTTGCCATTACTGATTTAGCCGTTCCTCGACGACCAGCGATCGCTACTCCGCCTAGTTCTGGATCGATGGCAGCTAAGAGTAAAGCCAGCTTAATTGTCTCCTGTCCGACAATAGCGGTTAGGGGGAAGTTGATATTTTTGGGTGCAGTAGTTACAGCAGACATGGCGATCGCTTTTTCTGATTCCTTTGTGGGTTATAAGACCTAGACCTTTTACTTTAATCTATTTGGGGGAGACTAGGAAAGCAGTCCAGTCTTAAATTCACCAAAGCGATCGCTTCTGAGGAAATAAACTTATTCTTCTAGTAAACGAGTAAATTTATCCCGCATATCCTGTAGCTTTTGCTCGCATTTAGGAACAGCAGCAACTCGAAGATCGATTTCCAAAATATTTTCTAGTCTAGTTGTTTTTTCCCATATTCTTGTCTCAACAGCAGACTCATGTTGATAGCGAAAAGACACTGTTTTTGAATCTACATCAAGAATTTCTACATTCTTAACCCAGCCATTACTACTTTGTATAAAAAGCCATATATCTGATTGACCAATGAGTTCTTTAAGTTTTCTTTCCATAAATCGATTAACTCTAGATTAAATTTATAGTCGAAAAATATTTCATCTACTATAGGACATATTTTTAAAGTTTGCATCTTTTATTTTTTTATATCTTGCAATAGATGACAAAAATAATAATGTTTGAATGACCTCAAGTTGAAAGATTATTTATTATTTTTCGCTCTTTTGGAAAAAACTATAATTACTTATTACTTATTACTCAAACAGTCCGAAAACTAATCTTTACTACTGTGAATTTCGCCAAACCCATCTAATATGCACCCCTACCCGCAACCACTACCAAAACAGTTTTAATTACGATCGTAAAATCTAACAATAAAGACCATCTATTGATATAAAAGCGATCGTATAGATGAAGTTGTTTTGAGCTAGAATCAGATCTACCGTATACTTGCCACATTCCCGTAATTCCTGGCAAGACTTGATAACGAGAAAATTTTTCTGGGGACAGTTTTGAAGAATCTCTTAAAGTAAGAGGACGAGGCCCTACTAAGCTCATTTCACCTTTAATTACATTAATTAATTGTGGTATCTCGTCAACACTATAACGACGTAAATATTTACCAACTTTAGTGATTCTGGGGTCATCTTTTATTTTGAATAAAACACCACCTTCCACTTCATTATTGCTTTCTAAATCGACTTGCATATTAGAAGCATTTTCCACCATAGTTCTTAACTTAAGTAAGTTAAACTCTTTACCTCCAAGCCCAATACGAGGTTGGCTAAAAAAAACCGAACCAGTCGAATCTAGTTTAATTGCTGCCATCACAACCAACATTGGTAATGCTAATACTATTAACATTGAGCTTGCTACTACAACATCAAAAATACGCTTGATGAGAAAGCTATAATTTTTAGCCGAACGAATATCTTGGACTGGAAATTTTAATTCTAAAACCTTTCTGCTGCTTGAATTTAACCTACTCTTTTTGGAACTGTGAAGCATCTTAATTAATTGATTTTAAATTTACAAAATAGTGTTTGCTCGTTAAACAGGGTTGCCAGCTTTAGATTTTGACGGCTAAATAAATATTAAAATTTATATGTTTACTAAAATAATTAACGTATATATGCTTAGTACATCTACTTAGTAGGTTAAATTACCATAATATCCATCTGTTTTCAATGAGCTTATTTACTAGTATTCTCAACACTATTGGTTCGCCCACCAGCACAATCAGTAGAAGTGTAGAAAATAACAGCAAACTGTTTTTTTAATCCCCCGCAGGAGAAATCTCGATGAAAATTGGCAATAAAAAATTACAACGTTCTTTTTATCGTATTTTGTTGGCTGTTGGGGGTACTTCTATGTTAATTGTTTTAATTCTGGCGATCGAAACTACATTTGGTGCAGAAAAAACCTGTCAACCAACAGAATCTTGGTTATTTTGCCAGATTAGAGAATCGGTTTTGTTAAATATTGTTGAAGGTTTTAGCATCTTAGTGGCAGTATGGCTGTTTTTCTTAGAAGCACCAGAAAGAGATAAGCAAGCCCACTATGAAGCCTGGAAAACCATTGATTCTGCTCATGGTTTGAGAAATAGTTATGCCAGGTTACAAGCTCTCCAAGATTTAAACGACGATCGCATACCCTTAAGAGGTTTCACAGCCCCTGAAGCAGATTTACGAGGAATCAACTTAGAAGGGGCAGATCTCAGCAATGCTTACCTGTCGGGGGCAGATCTCAGCAATGCCAATCTAAGTAATGCTAATCTAAGCCACGCTAATTTAGTAGAAACCAAGTTAACCAATGCTAATTTGAGTAATAGTCAGCTAACTGGGGCAAATTTGAGCTATACGGATTTAATTGAAGCCGATTTGCAGGATGTAGACTTTGTAGGCGCGAATATTTTAGGGACAAACTTTGTCCGCGCAAATTTAACTCGGGCTTATTTTGGCGATGTTGATTTTAATCAGTGCTTGTTAACGAATGCAAACCTACACAAAACCAAATTTTTTGGCGTAGAAAATTTAACCGCAGCACAAATAAAAGATGCCAAAAATTGGTCTGAAGGTATTTATGATGCCAAGATGTCGGCTAAATTAAATTACTCCTAAATTACTCCTAAGAAATAAATTATAAAAATTATAAACAACACTTAATTCTTCTGTTGTTTATAAAGCTCTTTAAACTTACGCTGCTGCACTTTGTGATCCACAATAGGCTGGGGATAATCGTAACTAGCCCTTTCTAATTCTGGTATTTTGCCTGTAACCAAATACTCCGTATCCATTGAGCTTATTTCGGGCAACCATTGACGAATATAATCCCCATCCTGGTCAAATTTAGCAGTTTGGGATGCGGGATTAAAAATACGTAAAGGTTTGGGATCCATACCGCTAGAAGCACTCCATTGCCAACCGCCGTTATTCGCTGATAAATCACCATCAAAGAGTTTTTGCATGAAGTATTTTTCCCCCCAACGCCAGTCAATAATTAAATCTTTGGTTAAAAAACTGGCAACAATCATGCGACAACGATTGTGCATCCATCCGCTTTCATTTAGCTGACGCATGGCTGCATCAACAATGGGATAACCTGTTTTTCCTTCGCACCAGGCTTGAAATTTGGTTTTGTCGTTTTCCCAAGGAAAGTCTTTGAATTCATCGCGATATGCCCCTTCAGCTAGTTCGGGAAAGAAAAATAAACAGTGTTGATAAAATTCGCGCCAAGCTAGTTCTTTTTGCCAAGTCACGACTCCATTTTTGGCTTCATCGCTGCGACAGTTTTCAGCAAGATCGACGGTGGCTTGCCAGACTGTACGAATGCCAATTACACCAAATTTTAGGGCGGCACTTAATTGTGATGTACCATCGACATAGGGGAAATTGCGTTCTTCGTCGTAACTATAAATAGTTCGGTCACAAAATTCTTCTAGTTTCTCTTTGGCAGAGGTTTCTCCAGGGGCAAGAAGCAAAGGATATTCCCATTCATAGCCTAACTCTTTTGCCGTAGGTAAAGCGATCGCACCTACTTGACTTGCCGTTTCTAGTTCGGTCTTATTTAACCCTGCTAGCTGTTTAATTTCTGGGGTGACACTTTGTTTATCTTGTCCAATCCAGCTACGCCAAAAAGGTGTATACACCTTATAGGGAGAGTCAGAAGATTTGGTCAGGATCTCCCCTGGAGCGTGTAATAATTGATCCCAAACAGTGCTAATTTCTATACCCTTTTCGTTTAAAGTTGCGGTAACATTGCGATCGCGATTTTTGCTATAGGGTTCGACGTCTCGATTCCAATATACTGCTTTGGCTTTTAGTGCTTGAGCTAGTTGAGGAATGGCCTTTTCGGGTTCGCCTTGAATAATAATTAATTGGCTGCCTAGGTTTTGATAACTTTCCTGTAACTCTTGCAGACAGCCAATCATGTAAGTAACTCTAGCTGGGGCAACATCATCGCGATCTAGGATGTTGGGATCTAAACAAAATAAGCCTACTACTTTAGTAGTTTGCTCTGTTGCGGCAGTTAATCCTAAATTATCTAAAATTCGTAGATCGCGACGATGCCAAAAAAGAATTAAATCGGACATTAGTAACTGGTTAAAATGGGGTAGAACAACTTTGCCGTTGTTCATTCTATCGCTTTTTTAGTTCATAATTACTGACTAAAAATTATTTTTAGCTACATTCTCAGCTGCATTTCATTGACGCTCCCCCGCATAAATGACGGGGGATTCCTCCTGCGAGCGGGATCTTCTAAGACCTTTCCCCTTCAGAGGCTTGGACGGTGCGCCCCACCGCCATATGCGAAGCTGTATCCTTTAGGGCAGCTTTTAATCCTCGTTGCTCGACTATTTGTGCTGCTGCTACATCTCGATCCGTTGTATACCCGCAGCTACCACAAAAATGCACTCTTTCGGATAGTAGTTTTTTTCCTGTTATGGTTTTGCATCTAGGACAAGTTTGACTTGTTAGATTTGAATCCACACCCTCAAAGTACACTCCTCGCTTATGACATACAAACTCAAGAATGTTTAAAAATTGCCCAAAACCTGCATCTAAGGTGTGTTTTCTTAACATTCCTCTAGACATAGCCTTGAGGTTTAAATCTTCAACAAATACCATCCCAGCTTCATCGCACAATTGGTTAGCCAGCTTGTAATGAAAATCTTTTCTGGTATTAGCTATTTGTTCATGCAGCCGAGATACTTTGGCAATGCTGCTCAAGATCTAACAATATAATATGATTTAAACCATAGTCGATACTCCAGGCGATCGCTCTAATGTCAGACAAAGAGTCCATGGGAAAGTCCGTTTCTCCACAACCAGATTTTTTTGTAGTGGGTATTGGCGCATCTGCGGGTGGGCTAAGGGCTTTAGAAAAGTTTTTCGAGCATATACCAACGGATAGCAATGCTGCTTTTGTGGTGATTCAACATCTTTCGCCAGATTTTAAAAGTCTGATGAAAGAGTTGTTAGAAAGACGCACCTCCATGGCAATTTATCGAGTGACAGAAGGCATGACGCTACAGCCTCATTCTATTTATTTGATTCCTCCTGGTAAAAATTTGGTTTTGGAAGAGAGGCAATTACGTTTGTTAGAACAAGAAACAAGAACCCGCAATGGTTTAAATTTTCCCATCGATATCTTTTTCAAATCTCTAGCGGGAAATCAATCGGCAAGAGCGATTGGTATCATTTTATCGGGGACGGGAAGCGATGGTACAAATGGATTGAGGGCGATTTATGAAGCGGGAGGAATGACAATGGTACAAGAACCCAAAACTGCTGAATTTGATGGTATGCCCCAAACGGCGATCGCCACGGGAATAGTGGATCGAGTCCTGCCTCCCGCCCAACTAGCTAGAACAGTCTATCAATTGGTAAACTCCCCTTCATCACTAGAGAAAGACAGCACAGACTTGCTGAATTTATCTAATAATAGTAACTTGCAACGTATTATCGAAATTTTAGCCCAACAAGAACAGATAGATTTTTCTCACTATAAAACGACTACTCTTGCTCGTCGAGTTTATCGCCGTTATCTAATTAGTGGTTGTGAAAATATAGAAGATTTTATTGGGCTTTTAAAAAATTCCACCCAAGAAAGAGCAATTTTGCGAGGGGATCTATTAATTGGTGTAACTCAATTTTTTCGCGATCGCCCTGTTTGGAATTTTATCGAAAATACCATTATTCCCCAGCTAATCGCCCAAGCCGAACCCTACGAGGAAATACGCTGTTGGGTAACTGCTTGCGCTACGGGAGAAGAAGCCTATTCTTTGGCAATCTTACTCGATGAAGCGGTAGATAAATCTGATAAACCAGTTCGATTTAAAATTTTTGCTACAGATATTAACAAAACAGCCTTAGAAAAAGCCAATCAGGGTATATACTCTCAGTCCATTGTGAATGATATTAGCCCAGAACGATTGAAACAGTATTTTGTGTCTAAAGATAATTCTTGGCAAATAGCCCGAAAATTACGAGAGAAACTGTTATTTGCTCCCCACGATCTGACTAAAGATGCAGGATTTACCCGCATGAATTTTATTAGTTGTCGCAATGTTTTGATTTATTTACAGTCAGAATTGCAACAGTATGTTTTGCGCAATCTTCACTTCTCTTTAGTATCTAGAGGAATTTTATTATTGGGAGAAGCAGAAAGCTTGGGCTATATCGAGTCTGAGTTTGAAACTTTGTATCAAAAAGGTAAAATCTACCAAAAACTGCGAGATATTAAATTAAATACCTCCATTAGAGGAATAGACAAAAACTCTCACTTCCTATTGTCTGCCAACCAAACTCCAACTATTCGATCAAATCATCTCGAACCGATATTAAATAAAGCTTTTAGTCTGTTTCTGGCTAAATATAAAGCTACTTGTTTTTTAGTAGATCGAGAATATCGTCTTTTTCATACTTTTAACGATAGTATGAAACTGATTAAAATGCCCTCGGGTAGAGCGACAACAGATATTACTAAGCTAATTGTTGGAGATTTGCAACTACCTCTGATTACTGCCTTACATCGCGCCAAAAGAGAGCGATCGCCTATTTCATATTTGGGTATCAAAACTGAAAATGAAACCAGAAGATATAACCTCAAGGTAGAAGTTACTTATCAAGAAAGCAATACTGTAGCAGACGATTTTTTTACCATCGTCATTCAAAACGATGAAACAATCCAACTCTTTTCTGGAGAAAGGTTTAAAGCCGACACTCAAGCATCTCACCGCATTGTTAACCTAGAAGATGAATTGCAGCAAACTCGCGAAAACTTGCAAGCAGTAATCGAAGAGTTGGAAGCTACCAACGAAGAACAACAGGCGACGAATGAAGAGTTGATTGCTTCTAATGAGGAGTTGCAAAGCACCAACGAGGAATTGCATTCAGTTAATGAAGAACTTTATACGGTTAATGCAGAATATCAATCCAAAATAGAAGAATTGACGGAGGTAAATAATGATATTGATAATCTCTTGCGCAGCACCGATATTGGAGTGGTTTTTCTAGATCGAGAGTTAAAAATACGTAAGTTTACCCCCGCTGCTACGGTGGCGATTAATTTATTAGAAGCAGACATCGATCGCCCCCTAGAACATATCACTCACAATCTAGACTGTGGCAATCTGATCGAGCAACTACAACAAGTAATTATCAGTCAAAAAATTGTAGATCGAGAAGTCAAGCTCGTCAAACAAGACTTATATTTCCTGATGCGGATCAATCCCTATTTATTAGAAGATGGAAGTCTCGATGGAGTCGTAATTTCTTTTATTGATATTGACGAGCTTAAAAAGATTCAAGAACAACTTCGTTTAGTCAATCAAGATTTGCAGAAGTCTCAACTGCAACTGCGCCAACTAAATCAAGGCTTAGAAAAAAGAGTAGCAGAGCGCACTCAAGCTTTGCAAAAATCTGAAGCTAGACTGAGGGCAATTTTAGCCACAACTTCTTCAATAATTTATCTCAAAGATATTGAAGGACGTTATCTTTTGGTTAACAACCAGTATCTAGCTATTCTGGGCTTAGAAGAATCCGCCGTATTGGGTCAAAGCGATCGCGACTTATTTCCCGAACAAAATGCTAGAGCCATGATTGCCAACGATAATCAGGTTTTGGCTACCAGATCCGTACTGCAATTTGAAGAAGAAATTAAACTGGCTGACGATTGCATTCATACCTATATTTCTACCAAAGCACCCTTAATAGACGAAGACGGTGGAGTTTATGCCATCTGCGGTATTGCTACGGATATCAGCCAACAAAAGCAAACCGAGACAGAATTAAGAGCCAGTGCCAAAAGAGAAAGTACCGTCCTCGAAATAGTCGAAACCATTCGTCAAAGCCTCGATCTCTCAGAAATATTTCAGGCTACCACCGATAAACTCAAAGAAAATCTCAAATGCGATCGCGTTGCTATTTATCGTTTTAACCCCGATTGGAGTGGGGAATTTGTCGCCGAGTCCGTAGCAGAAGGCTATACCCCCGTAATGGGTAGTTTTTTACAAACTGGCTGGACAGATACTTGCTTGCAAGCAACCAAAGGGGGTTATTCTCATACCCACAAAACCTTTATTATCAATGATGTCGACCTAGCTAATTTAACTGAATGTCACCGAGACGTATACAGACAGATTCAAGCCAAAGCTTTTTGTATCATTTCTATTTTTCAGGGGAATAAACTTTGGGGATTATTAGCTGCTTATCAAAATCATATTCCTCGCCACTGGACAGAAGGAGAAATCCGTTTGCTTACCCAGACAGGAATTCAAGTAGGTATTTCCATTGCTCAAGTCGATCTATTCCTTCAAATTCAAAACCAAACCAGGCAACTAAAAAAAGCTAAAGAAACCGCCGAAGCAGCCAACCAAGCTAAAAGTGCTTTCATTGCCAATACCAGTCACGAATTACGTACTCCTCTCAATGCAATTTTGGGTTTTGCTCAAATCCTCCAGCGAGATAATATTGATGCTGCTACCCTAGAGCGGGGTATTGAGGTAATTGGGCAATCAGGTCAACATTTATTGACTCTAATCAATGATATTCTCCACATAGCCAAAATTGAAGCAGGAAAGCTGAATTTGGAGTTTAGAGATTTTGTTCTTCCTTCGTTTCTAGATAATTTGGCTGCAATTATGCGCATCCGCTGTCAACAAAAGGCAATCGAATTTGAACACAAGGTTTTATCCGATCTACCAATAACTATTAGAGGAGATGAAACTAGATTGCGTCAACTCTTGCTTAATTTGTTGAGTAATGCTGTAAAGTTCACCACTAGAGGAAAAGTTAAGTTTACGGTGGGCTATGTCCGAGATTTTCCCGACAACCTAGATTTGAGCCAGGAAAAGGGCGATCGCATTCGATTTTATGTTCAAGATACAGGCAGTGGTATACCCGAAGATCGTTTGACAGATATATTTTTGCCTTTTTATCAATTAGATTCCCATCAATCATCCCAAGAAGGTACGGGATTAGGTTTAACTATTAGCAAGAATCTTGTCGAGCAAATGGGAAGCGAGATTCAAGTCCGCAGCAGGTTAAATGAAGGTAGTATTTTTTGGTTCGATCTCGATCTTTTGGCGGTTAACAACAACACCATACCTATAATGTCTCCCGCTCTAGATTTTGATATTGCAGGATATACGGGGAAAAAACGCCAAATATTAGTAGTAGATGACCTCGATAATAATCGGGAGATTCTGGTTAACTTTCTCGTACCCTTGGGTTTTGATGTTTTAGAAGCCAATTCTGGGGAAAAAGCGATCGCTTTAACGCGACAACATCGTCCCGATCTAATTATTCTGGACTTGATTATGCCTCAAATGGATGGTTGGGAAGTTACTCAAAATCTGCGTCGAGAATCTCAATTTGCTGACATTCCCATTGTGATTGTTTCTGCTAGCACTCTTCCCGCAGACGAATCTTATTGTTATCAAGTAGGGGCAAGTCAATTTTTGGCAAAACCACTGAGTTTCGAGCAATTATTACACACCATCGAACTATATCTCCATCTAGAATGGGTAGATTCCCAAGGGGAAAGGCGATATCTCAATCTAGCTCAGTCTTTTGTTTCTCCTTCAACATCGATCCCTCAAATAGAGACTGAATCTACACCTCTGGTTTTACCCTCTCCAGAGGAACTAGATCGGCTTCTTTCCTTGGTTATGCAGGGAGATATTCGCAGCACTTTATCTGTAGCAGAAAAATTAAACCAAGACCAACCTCAATTGAGTCCTTTCACCCAAAAAATTATTCATTTAGCTCAAACTTGTCAATTAAAAAAGCTCAAAGATTTTCTTCAGCAAGCATTATTCAGTAGTCCCATGTAGGGCGGTCAAATCGAGGGAGGATAATTTTTCGTAAGCGAGATCGATATAACCTTTTCCTCTGAGATAACCCGTATTTGCTCCAGGAAGAATATATTGAAGAGTATCGGGAGTAAAGCGATCGCATAATTTATTGATACTATTTAGTTGTCGCCACCAATGAAAAGTTTTGGCAGTACGCAAAGGAACAATTTCAGTAGGCGATTTGGGTAATAAATGTCTCCCAGTAAATAATATTCCTCCCTGCTGTGGTGAATACAGACAAGATGAACCAGGAGAATGTCCACAAGTCCAAATAAGCTCTAAATCCGATCCTATAGTTAAATTTTCCGCAAAAGAATTTACTTCAATTTCGGGCAATAGATAAGCTTCTTGTTCTTGTAATATTACTTCACACGAGAGGGCTTTTTGCATCTCTATGACATTTTTGCCGATACCACCTCGATGGGTAATAATCAACGAACTGACTCCACCTTGCTCGATTAAGAACTTTTGATTGGTTTCATTCCAAGCAGGGCAATCAAGAAGAATGTTGCCAATTTTATCTACAATAAAATAAGAAGTAGCACCTAAGGTATCTCGATTAGGAGCAAACGCAAAAATTCCTGGCAAAATAAGCCGAGGAGATTTGATGTTGAGGGAGCTTCCATGATTAATTTTGGTGGAGTTTTGGGGCATTCTAAAAATAGAGATCCTTAGTTTATACTGTCTAATTACATTTTAATTTTATCTTTACCCGATCTATTTCTAGTTCAAAATAGTTATTTAGCAAGAGAATTCAAAATACAGATTCAGAATGCCTTTTTATGAAACTCTGGTTGATTTTAGTTATATTAAGTCCCATTACTTATCTCGTTGTCGATCGAAGCGTGAGACATAAAACCACCACTCCCGTCTGGCTGTGTTGGCTGGTCATTATGTTGCCATCTTGCATTTGGACTGTTTGGACTTATATTTTTGGCGAAGAACAACCTTTACCCCTAGCTGTATTTTTACTTCCTCTGATTGTCTGTCCTTTATTATACGGATGGCTTGTCCAGCGAGGGAAAATAGAAAACACCAGAGAAACAACCGTAACAACCGCAACAAAAACTGAACCTAAACCCCTAGCTATGGCTAAAACTGCTACTGAATCTACTTCCGCCCCTCGTCCGATTAACGACCTCGAAGAAACTACTTTACGTAACTGTTTTCCCTGGAATGTTTATTATCTGCAAAATATTGATTATCGCCCCCAAGCAATATTCTGTCGGGGTAAACTAAAAACCATCCCAGAAGAAGCTTATCAAGAAATTAAAAGCAATGTAGAAAAAGCTTTCGGCGATCGCTTTTTTCTGATTTTTCAAGAAAGTTTTCGCGGAAAGCCCTTTTTTGCTCTCGTCCCCAATCCTCAAGCTAAAGCAGCCGAAAAAGGAGAAGCAGAAAACGATCTGCGAGTTGTTTTTGCTTTAGTAATGTTCTTTATTACCCTCTTAACTACTACTATTGCAGGAGTGAGTATTGATGCCACGCTGTCAGAGGAATTGTTTTCTAATCCTAGTTTATTATTGAAAGGATTGAGCTATAGTCTGCCATTGTTACTGATTATTGCAGTACAAAAATTTAGTCATTACTTTGTGGCTGCTTATTATAAAATTCGGACTACTCTACCCTACTTTATGCCTTTTCCTTTCTTGCTAGATAATTTTGCCGTGGGTACATTGGGTGCTTTTAGTCAAAGAAGATCTCCCATACCTCACCGTAAAGGACTGTTTGACCTGGCAATTATTAGTTCTTTATCTGGTTTATTGTTAATTATTCCTGTTTTGTTTTGGGGACTTTCTCTTTCCGAGATTACACCCTTAGAAGAATCTTCCATTTTCAATCTTCAGGCTCAAGATCCTCGTTTATCCTTGTTCTTTTCTTTAATTGCCAAAATAGTCTTGGGTTCTTCTTTGACACCAGATATGGGCATTCAACTCCATCCCATAGCTGTAGCGGGGTGCGTGGGCTTATTTATTACTGCTATTAATCTGATGCCTATCGGACAGCTAGATGGCGGACATATCGTCCACGCTGTATTCGGACAAAAAATGGCGATCGCAGTAGGGCAAATTACTCGCATTTTAGCTGTATTATTTGCCGTAATTCATCCTTATTTTTGGATTTGGGCGATTATTATGTGGTTAATTCCCCTAATCGATCAACCCGCTCTTAATGATGTTACCGAGCTAGATAATACGAGAGATTTCTTAGGTTTGTTCTCCCTCGCTTTACTGGTTATGATGATTTTACCTCTGCCTAGTGCGATCGCAAGTCTCTTGAATATGTAGACCGACGAATTATAAAAGTAAGGTGAAAAAATCCACCTTACTGTCTGCTAACTTAATTAAGCTATTAGTTGAGAGGAGTTTGTTCCTCGTCTAGTTGAGAGCGATCAAAATCACTATCAGTTAATGCTTCTAATTGATCTTGTTCGGCAATTTCTTCGGCAAAAACGTTGTGATAAGTGAATCCTGCTAAAACCGCGCCTACAATGGGAGCTAACCAGAAAAGCCAAACCTGAGCAAATAGCTCTTTCCCAGCCCATAAAGCAACCCCCGTGCTGCGGGCGGGGTTAACAGAAGTATTAGTAACGGGAATACTAATCAAGTGAATCAAAGTTAGTCCCAAGCCAATAGCAATAGGTGCAAATCCAGCAGGTGCGCGCAGATCTGTCGCTCCTAAAATAATCAGCAAGAACATAAAAGTCATAACTACTTCTGTAATCAAACAGGTGAGCAGATTATAACCACCAGGGGAATGTTCTCCGAAACCATTAGTTGCCAAAGGATTTGAACCAGACAAGCTAAAGCTCCCATTACCACTGGCAATTAAATAAATAAATCCACCAGCTAAGATCGCTCCTATCACCTGAGCGATAATATAAGGCAGCAATTCTTTACCAGAAAAGCGTTTTCCCGCCCACAAACCAAAAGACACTGCGGGGTTAAGATGGCATCCAGAGATATGTCCGATCGCATATGCCATTGTTACTACAGTCAAACCAAAAGCAAGGGATACCCCAAGAAATCCCAGACCAATGTTAAAGAAACCCAAATCTTCAGCATTTCCCGTGTAAACGGCTGCTAAAACCGCACTACCACAACCTCCCACGACTAACCAAAATGTTCCGATTAATTCTGCAATGTATTTTTTCATAATTGAACTTATCTTTTTAATTTGGAATCAATATAAATTATTAAATTCTAGGGAATTATACCTAACATTAGATGCAATAAGTACATATTTTAAATCTAAATTAATCATCAAATGATTTCTTTAAACAAATATATTCGTAATATGAAGCTAGTAAGAACTTATTAAGGTTGATTAGAAAATCACTTGTTTTTTTGTAGTATTAATGCAATAAAATGCAATAATACATTAACCACTTAAATTAAAGTGTTTCATCATTAACGATACGTAAGAAGGGGAAATTTACAATGTCTGGTATTCAAGAAAAGAACGAGTTTTTGCTTAGAGAATTCAGTAATTGTTTCAGAATACAAGTCATCTAATCTAATAATTAGAAACTGGGTATTGCATCTATACGCAATACCCAGTTTGCAATACCCAGTTTCTAGAAACGTATTGCAGAAAAAAAACTTTGACTCATTCTAAGTTTACTACTCGCGATCGCATTCCTACTGATGGCTATCACAAACATCAGTGTAATAAGAAAGAGATTCAATGGATTGAATCACAAATTAGAATCGAATTGAATTAATAATTCTATCTTGAGATAATGCGATCGACTCTACTATTAATTTCTCCTCTTATTTGCTTACTCGATCGTTTTATCTTGAGATCTCTTTGTTCTAAATCTACTATCAACCGCGAGTAAACACCAAATTATTTCCATCGGACAATTCATCATTAAAACTATATTCAGCTTCCCTAAAACTTTTAATATCTTCTGTCTTTTCAAGACGGTTTTTAATAATATAAGCCGACATCATTCCACGAGCTTTTTTTGCATAAAAACTAATTATTTTATACTTCCCATTTTTCCAATCCTTAAAGATGGGAGTAATAATTTCTCTTGTTAACAACTTGGGTTGAACAGCCTTAAAATACTCGTTAGAAGCCAAGTTAACTATGATAGGATTACCTAACTTGTCTAACTGTTGGTTGATTGCTTGAGTTAATTTATCTTGCCAAAATTCGTAGAGAGTATTTGCCGA
Source organism: Waterburya agarophytonicola KI4 (assembly GCF_020640915.1). Classification (GTDB taxonomy): domain Bacteria; phylum Cyanobacteriota; class Cyanobacteriia; order Cyanobacteriales; family Xenococcaceae; genus Waterburya; species Waterburya agarophytonicola. The sequence continues at coordinate 72,440 of NZ_JADWDC010000015.1, forward strand.
TAAATCCTTTAACTTAACATGAGTTAGTTTTGTCCCCATTTCCAAACGATAGGGTTGAATCAAATCTAATGGTCTGAGTACACCATATAAGCCCGATAATATTATTAAATGTTCTTGAGCAAACTCAAAATCCGATCGCGAGAAGCTATCTGCATTCAATCCTTGATACACATCCCCTTGAAAAGCCAGTAAAGCTTGTTTGGCATTAGTATTATCAAAACTAGGTTGCCAAGCTTGATAGCGTTCAGCATTTAATTCCCCTAACTTATCGCTAACCTTCATTAAGGTCGAAATTTCGTTTGCCGATAATTGACGCAGTTGCTTGACTAATATTTCAGTATCGGATAGAAAAGCAGGTTGAGAAAAGCGATCGCACTCTGCGGGAGTTGTAAAATCGAGGGTTTTAGCGGGAGAAATTAAGATTAGCACCAGTTGTCAATAAAGCTTGGAATATGCTCGGGTATTATTTTGATTTTAACCATAATATCCGAGCAATAAGCTTATTCATTGCTGGATTAAACTAAACTGCAAGAATTGCGGAAGAAGGTGCGTAATAAAGCAGTCGCGCAAAATAGTTTAGTTACTTCCAAACTCCAATAACCCAAGTGCATCACTGTCATAGTTGTAGAAGTTTTTTCTGTAGTGGTAGCAAACAGATCCAAAGACATTCCCGCACTACTCATCTGGGGAGTAAAGAAATAAGTATAAACCAAAGCGATCGCGAGTAATGTCGCTGCTGTCAAAACAGACTTATAGCTGACTTGTTGATTGAAGAGATCGCCAAAACGATAAACCAAGCATCCAGCCAAAATAATAGCAGCACACAATAACTCTAGATGATTGAACGTGCCAAAAATTACGTAGCCAGCACTAGCAAAACCAGGCTCATTCATCATTCCAGTAGTTAACATTCCTGGAACAACCAGAAAATCAAAAACTAGACTACCACTAAGCCAAAATCCTAAGGCAAACATAATAATGGTCGACCAGTTTGGGGATTTAGGGGAGCGAGGAGAAATAGTTTGCATAAGAAAGTAAGAAAAAGATAATTACTCTTTCAGCTTAACTAACAACTATTCCATCTCGTATAACGAAAGGTAAAGTCTTTTTAACAAGCTATAAGTGCCATGGGTTAATATTCTTGAATCTCTCTAATAGAAAATAGAGCTTGAAAATCAATTCCTTTCGATTGATAAAGTTCTTTTCCGCCTTGTTCTCTATCTACCAAAGAAAGAATTTGCGTCACTTCATATCCCGCAGTTTGCAATCTTTCCACCGCAGTTAATGCCGAACCTCCTGTAGTCACTACATCTTCTAAAACTACTATCTTTGCTCCCGATGCTAAAGATGGTCCTTCTATATAAGCTTTTGTTCCGTGTCCTTTGGGCTTTTTACGAATAATCAAAGCGGGAATAGGTTTGCCTTCATAAGCAGAAACCACACTTACCGCAGAAACCATCGGATCTGCACCCAGAGTTAGACCAGCTACTGCTATGGTATCTGAAGGTAATATCTGAAACAAAAGACGACCTAGAGCTAATGCTCCTTCTGCTCTTAAGGTTACTTCCTTGCAGTTTATATAGTAAGAACTTTTTGCCCCAGAAGAAAGCAGAAAGTCCCCCTCTACGTAGGCATATTCGACAATTAAATCTAATAATACTTGTCTGAGGGTGTCAGTTTTAGCCGTACCTAAAGAAGTGCTATCAATCCGATCTGTATTCATACTAGTGAGTAAACTCGTTAATTTAATAAATGAGGCAAAATTTATTGTATAGCTTTCCCCAATTTATTCGTTGTTTAAATGTGAGTCAAACAAACTACAAAAGTAAAGATTGATAGTTATGAAGATGAATTAAATCTGAACAAAATATTCTAAATTAAGCGCGAAAAATAGAGTCTAAAAGAAAATTACAGACTGTTGTTTCCCAAAATATTCAGCTAGGATTGAGCAGAAGTTTATCAATCAATAAAGTAATGTCTATTAAGTTTGCTAAATTAACCACAATCTTATTAGTAGGTAGTACTGCTAGTATATTTTCTCTACCAGCTAAGGCAGAAATGCAATCTCTGAATGAGAAATTCACAGAAGCTTATTTCACTAAAGCTCAAGACGCTTTTGTTCAAAGTAATATTATCAGCCAACTCGATACTATTTTTGGTTTTACAGGCTTTCCCGACCAACATATCACTAAAGATGGAAAAGCAATAGATAACTTATATCAAGCAGGAACCGTCCAACAATCTTCTCTGGGAGAGCGCATGGTAACTAGAGATTTGGCTAATCCTTATGATACTTCTATTAGAGAAAACCCTAGTTATAGTGCTATTAAGTAATAAATAATTGTCGATCGCCAGTACAAAATTAAAGATTACCGAAACTTCTGGTTAATTCAAGCCAGGAGTTTTTTAATCAATATTTTATTTACAATAATCAGTAGAATATATAGAGCTTATATGATAAAACTTAAAATTCAAAATCTATAGCATGAGCGAATTGTCCCAGACTATTCAATTACCCAATAGCGAAAGCGCGATCGCCTTAGCGGGGAGTAACGAGCAAAATCTTAAATTACTTTCTCGCCATACAGGAGTGAGTTTAGTATTGCGGGGACAAGATTTATTAATTAAGGGACAAGAAAAAGCAGTAGCTAGGTGTATCAGGGCGATCGGAACTCTAGAACCATTGTGGTCTGCGGGGAAACCCCTACATGAACCCGATATTTTGACCGCATTTCAAGCGATCGATACTGGTAGAACGGACGAATATAACGAACTACAAAAAAACGTTTTAGCTCGAACCAAAAAAGGTGAAATAATTCGCGCCAAAACATTTAAGCAAAAGCAATACATCAAAGCGATTCAAAAACACGATATTACTTTTGCAATTGGTCCTGCGGGAACGGGGAAAACCTTCCTAGCTGCGGTTTTAGCCGTCAAAGCATTGCTGAATGATGAATGCGAAAGAATTATCTTAACTCGTCCTGCTGTAGAAGCAGGAGAAAAACTAGGATTTTTACCAGGAGATCTACAAGAAAAAGTCAATCCTTTTTTGCGCCCTCTATACGATGCTTTGTATGAATTCATTGACCCTGAGAAAATTCCCGATCTTATGGAACGAGGCAAAATCGAAGTTGCACCTTTAGCTTATATGCGGGGACGCACTTTGTCTAATGCGTTTGTAATTGTAGATGAAGCGCAAAACACTACTCCCTCCCAATTAAAAATGGTACTAACTCGCCTGGGTTTTGGTTCTAAAATGGTAGTCACAGGAGATATAACTCAGACAGATTTGCCATCTCGTCAAGATTCGGGTTTGGTTGTTTCCCGCCAAATTTTGCGTAATGTAGAAGGAATTGCTTTTTGTGAGTTGACTCAAGCGGATGTAGTCAGACATCCATTGGTCCAGAAAATTGTCGCTGCTTACGAGCGATACGAAAGATAATCAACAAACAACGAAATTAATGAACGATTCAATTAAAGCATATACATACGAGCAAAAAACTATTACCAGAGCCAAACAAGCCCTATCCTGTTCTCCTTTTTGTTTGAAACTATTTCAGAATATGCGCAATCAAAGTGTGCCAATTCAAAAAATTGCAGGAACAACTGGGATAAAATTAGGCTATGCAGATCGGGCATATAGCGAACCAAGAATAGAAGACAAACTGCTCTGGCTGATTAATGTCGGCTTATTACGTCGGGAGGTAGACGGACAGGGTTTAACCGATAGTTTTCGCCTAACTCCTTTAGGTAGAGAGATTGTCAGGGAGTGGGAACAAGGAGAAAATCAGATTCCAGCTCCATCTTTCGGGGATAAAGCAACAAATTGGCTCAATCGTTGGTTACAATTATCGCTCTAAATACTGCATGACTGTTATAACAGTGTATATTTATCTATTCCAGCACAGGAGCTATCGATGAAAGCGATTATGGTGGTCGGGACAACATCTCATGCAGGAAAATCTTTCCTGACTGCTGCGTTGTGCCGTATCTTAGCCAGACGTGGCTGGCGAGTTACGCCTTTTAAAGGGCAAAACATGGCATTAAATGCTTATGTTACCTCTACCGGGGGAGAAATAGGTCACGCTCAAGCAGTTCAGGCTTGGGCTGCGGGAGTAACCCCTAGAGTAGAAATGAATCCCATTCTACTCAAGCCCCAAGGGAATATGACTTCTCAGATCATTATTAAAGGTAAAGCCGTCGGTACGGTTCAAGCCACAGAATATTATGAAAAATATTTTGAATTAGGCTGGGAAGTCGTTCAAGAATCTTTATATCGTCTTTCTCTCGAATTTGATATGGTCGTTTGCGAGGGTGCGGGGAGTCCAGCAGAAATTAACCTCAAACATCGCGATTTGACCAATATGCGAGTGGCAAAGCACCTCAACGCTCCAACTATTTTAATAGTAGATATCGAACGAGGTGGCGCATTTGCCCATGTGGTAGGAACTTTAGAGCTATTAGATCCTCAAGAGCGATCGCTTGTGAAAGGAATTGTGATCAACAAGTTTAGAGGACAAAAAGAATTATTAGATTCGGGTATTACTTGGCTGGAAGAAAAAACTAAAGTACCCGTGTTGGGAGTAATTCCCTGGAGTCATCAAATGTTTCCCGCGGAAGACTCTTTAGATTTATTGGAAAGAAATCGTCGTCGCAGCAGTCAAGATATTAATATTAGCGTTGTTAAACTACCGAGAATCGCTAACTTTACCGATTTCGATCCTCTAGAAGCGGAATCATCTGTATCGGTCAATTATGTTGATATTCAAGATTCTTTGGGACATCCCGATGCAGTTATCGTCCCTGGAACAAAAACCACTATTCCCGATCTCTTAGCGATGGAAAGGAGTGGTATGGCAGAACAGATTAGAAACTATGCTGCTGCTGGAGGTACAGTCTTGGGTATTTGTGGTGGTTATCAAATTTTGGGACAACGTATTATCGATCCAGAAGGATTTGAAGGAGAGTCGGGAGAATTTACAGCTTTGAATTTATTACCCGTGACAACTATCCTTTCTCCCAATAAAATTGCTCGTCAAAGACAAGTGATTTCTGAATTTCCCCAAGCAGGTTTGCCAGTTGATGGCTATGAAATCCATCAAGGTCGTACTCGCATCAATCGCCGTTTGAGAGAAGAGAACGACGATTATCAACCTATTTTTGACGATCCAGCTTTAGGATTAGTAGATAAAAGCCAGGCGATCTGGGGTTGCTATATTCATGGTTTATTTGATAATGGTGCTTGGCGACGTTCTTGGCTAAATCATTTACGGAAACAACGAGGAATGTCATCTTTAGCAACGGGTATTTCTAATTATCGCGATCAAAGAGAAGCTACCCTCAATATTTTGGCAGATATCGTGGAAAAGAATTTGGATTTAACCACAATTCTGTCTAACCATTACTAAACATCTATTGATATGAGTATTAAGGTTTGTTTTCAACCAGATAATATTACTGTGGAAGCAGAACCAGGAGAACCAATATTACAGGTGGCAGAAAGAGCGGGAGTATTTATTGCCACTGGTTGTTTGATGGGTTCTTGTCATGCCTGTGAAGTGGAACTAGATGAAGGGCAGGCTGTCTGTGCTTGTATTAGTTCCATACCTGGAGATAAGCCAGAATTAACCATCAATATTTACGAAGATCCCGTTTGGTGAGTTGTAGGGAGCGATCGCTTTTGTACTAGTACAAAAATATTTTGCGATATCGTTTTAGTTATCAAATATATTTTTATAAATAACTTTTTAAAAATTGAACCGATAGGATCTTTTGTCAGTCTATATAAAAGAACTAAATATTTCTAGAAAATGAGCGAAATGTTAGCCAGCAAACAGGCTAGTAAAGCAGATACAGAATCAGAAACAGGCGTGCAGACAGAACAAGAATTAATTTTGCTTTGTCAGCAAGGCGATCGCGAATGTTTTCGTTTGCTCTATCAACGCTATCAACAACGAGTACGTTCTACCCTCTATCAACTGTGTGGTAAAGCATTGTTGGACGACCTGGTACAAGAAGTTTTTTTGCGAGTTTGGAAAGGATTACCTAAACTTAAAAAAACCAAATATTTTTCTACCTGGCTATATCGCATTAGTTGGAATGTGGCGACAGATAGACGGCGTAAGTTGGCTAAAGTAAGAGATAAAACTAGTTTTAACGAACAATATGCCGACAAAGATCGGCTAGAGTATGACAAAGATCTCTCCAATACTCAAGATGCACCAGATTTGATGCACCTGCACTACCAAGACTTAGTTCAACGAGGTTTGGACAATTTGAGTTTCGAGCATCGTTCCGTGCTTGTTCTTCACGACCTAGAAGATTTGCCGCAAAAAGAAGTAGCTCAAATTTTAGACATACCCGTAGGAACGGTTAAATCGCGTTTATTTCATGCTAGAAATTTATTTAAAAAATTTTTGCAGCAACAAGGAATATCTTTTTAAACCCCAAACAATTTTCCCATGACTAACTCACACAACCACAACCATAATAAAAACAATCTCGTCACTTTTTTGCGACACAACCAACCAATTACCCCCCAACCTAGCCCTGATTTAGAACAGCAAATTATTGACTCCCTCGAACCCCGTCATAATAGAAAACGTTATCGAACGGTTACTTGGTCTATTCCCAGCGCGATCGCTACAGGATTTTTGTTTACTACTGTTAGCTTTGGAGTTCGCACTCCCCGTATTGCGATCGAACCCAAGGATTTAGAAAACTTTTTGGTCAATAATTGGCAAGATACTCTAAATGCTCGCAATAATAATGTTATGAGCGATAGCGAAGCTTATTGGCTGTTACCTACAGTCTCCGAATCGAAGCAAGCTTTATCTGTTTCTGCACAGTAACTAAATTTAATACTTTAATCTTTTTTAATACAACTTATATTTTTATTTTATTGTTGGTCAATTTTTAAGATGGTAACTACGAGATGGCAAGGTTTATTATCAATTACAGCTACAACTGTTGTTCTTATTTTAATTATTCATATTTCCCCTGCGATCGCCCATTCTAAAATATCTTTTCCCAGACAAAATAACGATTTTCATTTTCAGAAAAGCAGTGCGATCGCTGATAATTCCCTAACCACAGTAAAGCAACAACACTCATCAAGCTTGCTTAACCAACTCAACCTAACTAACCAGCAAAAAGATCGGATTAAACAAATTCACCAGCAATATAAGCAACAAATCCTGAAGAAAAAAAACAATCTGACTATCCTACAGCAACAATTGTCAGACTTGATGGTAGGGACAGAATCCGTTGAATTAATTAGAGCGAAAAATCAACAATTAATAACTTTACGTCAAGAAATAGGAGAATTAAGATTTGAAAGTATGCTAGCCACCCGAGAAATACTAACTCCCCAACAACGTCAAAAGTTCAGAGAAATTATAGAATCACAAGTGGCTCAATAATCGTCTCAACAAGATGGCAAAATATATGATAAGTTATATATTGCCAATGGCAGAAATAGAGTAACTTAAAATCTGAGCTACTACTCTTCTAGCTCAACACGCGGATGTGGTGGAATTGGTAGACACGCACGCTTGAGGGGCGTGTGGCTCACGCCTTGCGAGTTCGAATCTCGCCATCCGCATCGCTAGCGCGCCTTTGTGTGGCTTGACTTTCACTCGCAAGACGTAGCCGACGCTCAAGCTTCTTGCTCAAAACTTGCTCACTTACGAGCATAACTGAAGTAAGAAATAAAAAAAACGGGGTACAAACTTACCCCAATTAATTAACCGCTTTATCTAAGCACAAAAAACGGCTAGGCATTTTACCGCTTAACCGTTTTTTTGTCAAACTGACTTTTAACCCTGTTTTTAGCCCTCAGAGGCTAGCTACTTTTAACTTTCTGATGACTTCATCAACAAGGCTATCTACTTCGTCTATTTTGCCCACTAAGACATCAAGGGGGGATGGATTGGCATTCCTTTCCTCTTCCTCTACTTCTCGATAGTTTTGCCAATCTTGAACGATAAACTCTAAAGCTTGCCCTTGAGTAACGCCAGCCTCTAATGACAAGCTAGCGACTACCTGATAAGCACTGGCTGACAAGTAATAAGGACAAGCATTTTCCTGTGTGTTCATATCTTTATATGCCTCGATTTTAGTTTTCTTGATATCGCCGAAAATAAGTGAAAATAGGCTCTTTTAAGCGTCTCATTTTTTCCCTTAAAATGGGCGGTTATAGTGATGGGTAACTAAGCTGGTAAACTTAGTTAAGCGGTTCTTTTGATTTCTGTTGAGTCAGTCTTAACTCGCTCTAGACGAATTAGCTCTCTAACTGCTTTGCAGACATTCGCGTTTGTCCTCTCTAGGCGTATAATACGCTCGGTTAACTCCGTTAGTCTGTGGTGGGTAGCTCTAGCGTCTAATGTGCTAGCATTGCTCAATTCGTACCATTCCGAGACAATCGTGTCTACTGTTGTGCTGATAGTAGTATCCAGGTCTATTGCTGTTTCCTCTACTATTGCCCTGGTTTCGGGACTGATTGATATGCTCATGCGGACTCTGTTCTTTTTGGTTGTCACAACGCTTACTCCTTGGTGTTTCTGGAAAGTGTAATATACTGTCTAATACGTTCTCTACTTACGCTTTCTTTTCTTACGTACTTTCTGACTTCTTAACTTTTCTGTGGTAGTAGTCTTGGTGGCAAGACTACGAAGGAAATCGAGTAAATCTAGTAACTGCTCGTCAGTCATAACGAGTCGTGAAATCTTCCCGTAACGACTGATAATAAAAGACTTGCACCTTTGCTTAGACCACCCTATACGTAGGGTGTTGATTTTGAGGTTGATTAACAGATAAAATGTCATATGAGTTCTC